>NHKA01000001.1:0-31020 GCA_002169615.1 Cyanobacteria bacterium TMED229 | reverse complement strand
CACGTATCGGTTGCTGGGCTTGTTCCGCTTGCGGGTCTTGAGACCGAGGGCGGGTTTGCCCCAGGGGGTCACCGGGCCGGAACGGCCGATCGGTGCCCGCCCCTCACCACCACCGTGGGGGTGGTCGCAGGGGTTCATCACACTGCCGCGGACCTGAGGACGGCGTCCCAGCCAGCGGCGACGACCGGCTTTCCCCAGGCTGGTGTTCCGCACCTCTGAGTTGCCCACCTCGCCGAGGGTGGCGAAGCACTCACGGCGAATCAGACGAACCTCCGTTGAAGGCAGTTTCAGAGCGACGTAATCGCCCTCCTTCGCCATCACCTGAGCACTGGCGCCGGCGGTGCGTACCATCTGTCCACCGCGGCCGGCGTAGAGCTCAACGCAGTGGACACTCGAACCGAGAGGCACCGCCGATAAGGGCATGGCGTTGCCGATTTCAATCGGGACCTCTGGCCCCGAAATGACGGTCTGGCCGATCTGCACCCCGGCAGGAGCCAGGATGTAGCGCTTTTCTCCATCGGCGTAGAAAAGCAGCGCTAGACGGGCGTTGCGATGGGGGTCGTAGTGAATGGCGGCGACCTTAGCGGGAACGCCGGGCTTGTTGCGGCGGAAGTCCACCAAGCGATAGAGGCGCTTGTGACCGCCACCGCGGTGGCGGCAGGTGATCACACCGCGATTGTTGCGACCCTTTTGACGGTGCTTGGACACGACAAGGGTGCGCTCCGGCTTGCGGCCGGTGACCTCACTGAAGTCGGTGACCACCCGGGTGCGGGTTCCGGGGGTGTAGGGGCGGTAGTTGCGGATTGCCATAACGAATCAGACCCTCAGGACTCAGGGAAGAGTTGGATCGTGTTGCCCTCCGCCAGGCGAACCACGGCTTTCTTCACCTGGGCACGCTTGCCGGCGAAGCGACCCATCCGTCGGCTGCGCCGAGGAGGGTTCATGGTGCTGATGCCTGTCACCTTCACATCAAAAAGCTGCTCGATGGCGGCCTTGATGTCCGGCTTGGCGGCGCGGTGATCCACCTCGAAGGTGTATTGGTTGAACTCGAGGGCCCGGGTGGCTTTCTCGGTGATGAGTGGACGGCGGATGACATCCGCCAGACGACCCTGGAATCGCTCAGTCATCGCCGTAAACCTCCTTAATTGTTGCGAGAGCTTCCTCCCCCAGCACCAGGGCGTTGGCGTGAAGCAGATCGAAGACATTCAACTGATCTGCAGCGATCAGCTTCACCTTCTCGATGTTGCGCACGGAACGGCGCACAACGTCGTCGGGGTTTGTGAGCACAATCAGCACCTTGGCGTCAGCGTTGATGCCAAGCCGTCCGAGAGCATCGGTGATCTCACGGGTCTTGGGAACCTCGAGACCCTCCGCGAAACCCTTGACGATCTTGATGTCGTCAACGCGAGACATCAGTGCCGTGCGCAGGGCAAGGCGGCGTTCCTTGCGATTCATCGCAAGGTTGTACGTGCGGGGCTTTGGACCGAAGACGATGCCGCCGCCCGGACGCAGGGGGGTACGGATCGATCCCTGACGGGCCCGTCCAGTGCCTTTCTGCTTGTAGGGCTTGCGGCCACCGCCACGCACCTCGGAGCGAGTCAGCGTGGAGGCCGTCCCCTGCCGGCTGTGGGCCTGCTGACGCAGAACCGCACGATGCATCAGGTCATTGGCGGTGGATTCTTTGGCCACCTTCAGGTCGAGAGTCGCCTTGCCGGCTTCTTTCCCCTGCCAGTCATGAATGGTGCAACTTGCCATCACTTACCTCCAATGGCGGGCTTGGCGCCCACCCGCTTTGCGGGACGGATGTTGAGCAGGGCTCCCGGCTTGCCTGGGACTGAACCCTTCACCACAAGAAGATTGCGGTCGCTGTCGATCTTCAGAATCGTCAGTCCACGCGTGGTGGTCTTCTTGCCACCGAAACGGCCGGCCATCCGTTTGCCCGGATAAATGCGGCCCGGGGTGGTTCCGGCGCCGGTGGATCCAGGTTCACGGTGGTTCTTCGAACCGTGGCTCATCGGACCGCGGCTGAAGCCGTGGCGCTTCTGATATCCCGCGAAACCACGACCCATGGTGTCGCCACTGACATCAACCTTCTGACCGGTTTCGAAATCGCCAACGGTGATGGCGCTTCCAAGTTCCAGGCCATCAGTGGCCTCGACGCGGTATTCGCGCAAGTGGCGCAGAAGATCGTCGCCTGATTTGGAGAGATGCCCCTTGGCAGGCTTGTTGATCAACTTCTCGCGGGTTTCGCCGAAGCCGATCTGAACCGCGGCGTAACCGTCGGTGTCGTTTGTTTTGAGTTGGGTGATGCGACAGGGACCGGCCTCGATCAAGGTGACGGGGACGGCTCTGCCCTGCTCGTCGAAGAATTGGGACATACCCAACTTCTTCCCGAGAATGCCGATGGACATGGGAGGTGAAGAGCGCCAGCTGGACAATCACCAGCCGGTGTCCCGGATGGTGCAAGGCGTGCTGATTGAAATGACGCAGTCGCGATGTGAACGCTGGTCTTCGCGGGACGAAGAAAAGGTTCAACAGGGGCTAGCGAGCAAATCAGCGAGGCTGGGACTTGACCAACACACTTGGTGAGTGAATCAGTTTCCCGGCATTCGCTCAAAGGAGAGCGAGTGCTCTGGCCTGGGGATCCGGCGCAAACGCCGAACCTGTTCCGTCGTCTGGAGGCCCGGCTAGCGGACGGGCACAGAACAGCAGAACAAAGGAAAACCATACACCACAGCCTCTTTGGGTCCGGGCCTCCATCGTTCTGCTGCCAGACTCTCGTTAGAGGTTGTCTCGCCATGCCGCTGCTTCTCACTGGTCGAGGATTCCGTCGGGACCTTGAAGCTCACGGCTGTCTGGCTGTTCATGCCCCCTTGGAGGGAGGTGCAGAGACCCGTCTTCTGCGACGGCTTCGAGGCGCTGGGTACCGCACCCGTCTCAGTTCTGCTCGAGGGCTGGGCGATCCTGAAGTCTTCCTCACCCGCAAACACGGCATTCGCCCGCCTCATTTGGGCCATCACAGTGTTGGACGTGGCGCTGCTGTGGGAGAGGTTCAGGAGGTCGTGCCACAGCTGGGAGATCTGCTCGTCGGCACTGAACCCGTCGCTCTTTGGCTTCTCGAGGGTCAGGTGCTCTCCCGCTCAGAGTTGTTGGCTCTCAGTGATCTGTGCCGTCGGGAACCCCGTCTGCGCATCGTGGTGGAGATGGGTGGTTCACGGAGTCTCCGATGGCAGCCGTTGCGCGATCTGCTCAGCAGCTGAATCCCGATTCCGCTCTGCTGGAGGGGCGCTGGGTCAAGCTGATCTGCGGGGCCAGCAACCAGGATCTGCCTGCGATTGCCGACCTTTGTGCAGTCTTCGGTGCAGCCGGTGTGCATTGCATCGATGTGGCCGCGGATCCCGCTGTCGTCAGCGCAGCGCGCGAGGGATTCAGCTGGCTTGCGTCCCATGGATACCCCCAACCCTGGTTGATGGTGAGCCTGAGCGATGGTGCTGACGCTCACTTTCGCAAGGCCTGGTTCGATCCCCTGCTCTGTCCACCGCTTTGCCACCGTCCCTGTGAGCGCATCTGTCCCGCGGACGCAATTCACCCTCATGGCGTGGGAATTGCCCAGGAACGTTGCTACGGCTGCGGTCGTTGTCTGCCTGCCTGTCCCCACGGACTGATCGAAGAGCGGGATCACAGGGTGGAGATGTCAGCCGTGGCCTCCTTGCTCAGTGATCTGCGACCGGATGCCGTGGAAATCCACACCGCCCCCGGGCGCGCTGCTGCTTTCGATGCACTCGTTGCCGATCTGGCTTCATCCGGGGTGCCTCTCAAACGACTTGCCGTGAGCTGTGGGCTCGAGGGCCACGCTCAGTGCGCTGCTGACCTCAGCCGGGAGCTTTGGCATCGCCACCAAAGCCTGCGGCGTCATCGGTTCCGTCCTCTATGGCAACTGGATGGTCGGCCGATGAGCGGTGACGTCGGCTCCGGCACCGCCCGTGTTGCTGTCGAGCTCTGGCGGTCGATGCGCCCACTGGCTCCGCCTGGCCCGCTTCAGCTGGCTGGAGGAACCAATGCCAACAGCCTGAAGCAGCTGACAGTTGATGAATGGCCGTCCGGCATCGCCTTCGGAGGCAAGGCGCGCCGTCTGATTCAGCCAATCCTCCAGGAATCGGAGCGCCACGGACAACGTCTCCGGGACTGGGCAGAGGGGTGGGAGCGCGCGCTGTCCCTGGCCAGTGATCTTGTGCTGCCCTGGACGTCACGGCGACCATCCACCGACGCCTCCTGCTAAAAGCGGGAAGGGGTGCGATTGATGACGACACATCGGATCACCGACGATCTCGACCGTCTTCTGGACCTGCTGCCAGAGCCGGTGCAGGCCGCTCTCAAACCGGATGAGCGCCGCGATCAGCTGCTCGAGGTGGTCCTCGATCTCGGACGTGTGCCGGAAGCTCGCTACCCGGGAAGGGCTCTTGCCCTTGGGGAGGACACGATCAACCGTGCTGATCTGCTGGCGGTCGTCGCCAGGCTGGGCCAGTTCGGAGCGGACAACCGGGCGGGCATCGAGCGAACCCTGCATCGCATCAGTGCCATTCGAAACCGCAAAGGAGACGTGGTGGGGCTCACCTGTCGTGTCGGTCGCGCTGTCTTCGGAACGGTGGCCATGGTGCGCGATCTGCTGGACAGCGCTCAGTCGCTGTTGCTGATGGGACGTCCAGGCGTCGGTAAAACCACGGCCTTGCGAGAAATTGCCAGGGTTCTCGCGGATGAGTTGCAGCGACGTGTCGTCGTCATCGACACCAGTAATGAAATTGCTGGAGACGGTGATATCCCGCATCCCGCGATCGGTCGGGCGCGGCGCATGCAGGTTGCCCGTCCAGAACAGCAGCATCAGGTGATGATCGAGGCGGTGGAAAACCACATGCCTGAGGTCATCGTGATTGATGAGATCGGCACCGAACTGGAGGCTCAGGCGGCCCGCACGATTGCTGAACGCGGCGTGATGCTGGTGGCCACCGCCCATGGCAACGCCCTGGCCAACCTGATCAAGAATCCGACGCTTAGCGATTTAGTCGGCGGGATTCAATCCGTGACCCTGGGGGACGAGGAAGCACGTCGCCGGCGCAGTCAGAAAACCGTGCTCGAGCGCGCAGCCGATCCCACCTTCCCCGTTGCCGTTGAAATGCACAGTCGCCATCGCTGGGCCGTGCATACAGATGTCGCAGCCACGGTGGATCTGCTGTTGCGTGGCCAGCTGCCGCTGGTGCAGGAACGCGAACTGACGCCGGAAGGATCTGTGCAGTTGGTGGATCCTCCAAAGGAGAGCAGGCTGCGTCGACCTGCCCTGGCAGCGGTCCCGCTGCCGCCCCCTGATCGGCCTCGTTTGGCGACTGCCAAACCAGACCGGCTCATTCCGATGGAGCAGGAGCCGGAATCAGCCTCAGATGACCTTCAGGTGCTCTGTTGTGGTGTTTCGACTCAGCTGGTGGAACAGGCCATCCGTCGACGCAGCTCACCCGTTCGGGTCGTTGAGGATCTCAGCGAGGCCGATGTGGTGCTGAGTATCCGCCAGGGGTTAAGCGGTCAGCCGATCCTCCGGCGTCAGGCACGGGAATTACATGTCCCCATTCTTGTGATCAAGTCCGACACGCTGCCGCAGGTGGAGCGTGCCCTCGAACGGCTGCTCAGTCGACGGGAGCAGCCCGAGGAGGAGGGGGCAGCGGAGCTCGATGCCTTTGATGATGAACTGGCCGGGCTTGAGGAGTGTCGACTGGCTGTCGAACAGGTTGTGATGCCGGAGGGTCGACCTGTAGAGCTGTTGCCTCGCAGCGAGCGGGTGCGGCAGATGCAGGCGGATCTGGTCAGTCGCTATCGACTCCGAAGCGACGTTTTCGGTCAGGCCGATAGTTGCCGATTGCGGGTGTTTCCGCCCTGACCACGCTTTTGTGGATTGACGAAGGTGAGCCTGATGTGGGTAACTATTCTCTAACCGGAGCGCGTCCGATTGAGGAGCCGCCCGGATCATTGGGCCGTCGCCAAGCGGTAAGGCAGCGGGTTTTGGTCTCGCCATTCCTAGGTTCGAATCCTAGCGGCCCAGTTTTTCGACATGACTGAACGTCCCCTGGTCGTCTTCGATTTCGACGGCGTCATCGTTGATGGCATGGCGGAGTATTGGTGGAGCGCTGCCACCGCCTGTCGCCAGCTGCTTCCTGAGGACGGTGTTCCGCCGTCGGATGAGGTTCCTGATCGTTTCCGGAGGCTGCGTCCATGGGTGCATCACGGATGGGAGATGGTCCTGCTTGCAGCAGAGATCGCCACCCTGGATCTGAATCTCTGGTTGCTCGATTATCCGGAGCAGCAGCGTCAGGCCATGTTGCGACGGGGCTGGCGAGCGGAGCAGTTGCAAGAGGCGCTGGACAGGGCACGTCGTGATGCGGTGAGCAGCGATCGGCAGGCCTGGCTGGCCCTGCATCAGCCCTATGCCGGCGTCGTGGAGCGACTCGCCGCGTTTGCAGGGGAGAAGGCCGACTGGGCGGTGTTGACCACCAAGAGCAGGGCGTTCACCGCCGAGCTGCTGGAGTCCATGAATCTCCATCCGTGGCGCCTGGATGGGCGCGAGTCCGGTGCGAAACCCGATGTGTTGCTCCAGCTGCAGAGGGAGCGACCGTTAAGAGCCTTTGTTGAGGATCGTCGCGCCACGTTGGAAACCGTGCTCAGGACTCCTGGCCTCGACCATCTGCCCTGCTTTTTGGTGAGTTGGGGGTACTTGAAACCGGCTGATCGTCTTGAGCTTCCTGAGGGTCTGCATCTGATGAAGCCGGCAGATCTGTCCAGACCCCTGGCGGAGTGGCCCTGATTCGCTAGGGTACGTCTGTACTATTTGAGACGATTCGGCGCTTCCGTGGCATTGGATCTCTCGTTCCTTAGCTTCAGAACGTGTCCATGCCTGCAGAGATGAAATCCACGGCTCCCGGTTCCGATCCACGCTCCTCCCAGGGGCGTTCCGGTGAGCGTGACAAGGCGCTGAATCTGGTGCTCGGTCAGATCGAGCGCAATTTCGGCAAGGGATCGATCATGCGTCTTGGTGACGCTTCCCGCATGCGGGTGGAAACCATCTCCACCGGTGCCCTCACGCTTGATCTTGCCCTCGGTGGCGGTTACCCCAAGGGCCGTGTCGTTGAGATCTATGGCCCGGAGAGTTCGGGTAAGACAACGCTGACGCTGCATGCCATCGCTGAGGTTCAGAAGCGTGGTGGTGTAGCGGCTTTCGTCGATGCCGAGCATGCGCTCGACCCGGTTTACGCCGCCTCTTTGGGGGTTGATGTGGAGAACCTTCTGGTCTCCCAGCCGGATACCGGTGAGATGGCGCTCGAGATCGTCGATCAGTTGGTGCGCTCAGCGGCCGTTGACATCGTGGTGGTCGACTCCGTCGCTGCCCTCACCCCTCGGGCCGAAATCGAGGGAGAGATGGGTGATCTGGCTGTGGGCAGTCAGGCCCGCCTGATGAGTCAGGCGATGCGCAAGATCACCGGCAACATCGGAAAGTCCGGCTGCACGGTGATCTTTCTCAACCAGCTTCGCCTGAAGATTGGAGTGACGTACGGCAATCCGGAAACCACCACCGGTGGCAACGCTCTCAAGTTCTATGCATCGGTGCGGCTGGACATCCGACGCATCCAGACCCTGAAACGTGGAACCGAAGAGTTCGGAATCAGGGCCAAGGTGAAAGTGGCGAAGAACAAAGTGGCTCCGCCATTCCGCATCGCTGAGTTCGACATCCTTTTCGGCCGCGGCATCAGCACTCTCGGTTGCCTGCTCGATCTTGCTGAAGAGACCGGTGTGGTGGTCCGCAAAGGCGCTTGGTACAGCTACGAGGGCGACAACATCGGCCAAGGACGCGACAACACGATCACCTGGTTGGAGCAGAACCAAGACATGGCTGAGACGATGGAAGGTCTCGTCCGTCAGAAGCTGAAGGAAGGATCAGAAGTCACTTCAAATTCGATGAAACCCTTGGCTGCGGCTGCCAAGAGCCAGGGGGAGAAACCAGGAACCGTCAAGCAGAAGGAAGGCGGTGCGGCTGCCTAAGGGCAGCCAGTGTGATCAGGCCGCAACAGCTGAACAGCGAGGGGAAGCCCCTCGCTTTGTTTGGCCGTTGTGCAGAACATTGGCAACCCGTTGGAGTTCCTCAATGGCTTCCGCGCCCTCCAGCTTCACCAGTTCGCGCCCGTTTCTGGACTCCACCCAGCTGATTCCAAAGTCGGAGACGAGGAATCTGACGATATGACCATCACCGAGATCGGCCACGAATGATGCTCCATGGCCATCACGACCATCACCGCAGACGTAGCAGGTTGCCGTGACTCCCTCGCTTTGAAGACCGGCGGCGAGGGCCTGAAGGCTCATCACCAAGTCCTGGACCACCGATCGGTAGTGCTCGGCGAGACGCGGAAACATCCCCTGAAAACAATGTTAATCAATTTTAAAGGTTGTCTTCAGGTTTGTGGCCTCAGTGATGCGGTGTTGTGAACAGCTGACAGGAGTTGGCTTGGATCAAGGGGTGTCCGCCAGGGTCCACCATCCCGCGGCCGGACCAATGAAACGGACTGTGATCCAGAAAACCGCAAGCCCTGCAATGCCAAACCATGCCCCGCGGGTTGTCCATGTCATGAACTGCTGGGTCTGATTCCTGGTCAGCGGAAGCCAGGACACGACTCGGGGCGACGTGTCTGCTTTGCGTTCGCCCTTTTGCTTGGGCTGACGAGGAGGCAAGCCCTGAGCTGCACGACGTCGAGCTTCTCCCATCAGAGCGATTGATCTCTGAAATCAGCCTAGGAAGTGGGTGCTGAACGATCCACTCAGTCCGGCAGGAGGCGTTGCAGCGACGTCCACGGCTCCAGCTGGCGCAACACTTGCTCGCCCCAGCCGCGGCTGCGGACCCGACCGTCAAGGATGGCGAGACGTCCGTTGTTCCGCCGCACCGGTGCTACGGCAGCCGGCAGTCGGCTGAGGGCCTCAGGCAGCAGAAGGGTGCGGAACCAGTCGCGCCCCTGCTGTTTCAGTTGCTCCACCCTGGCGGCGGTTAGGGGGCATTCCAGGCTTGCGATCGGCAGGAGCGCAATGATCAGCTGATCGGGCAAGGGCAGGTGCTCTTGATGCTGGAGCCACCAGTCCCAGCGAGCACTGATCACGCCGTTCACCTCAGGGGCTGTCGATTCTTCAACAACTCGACTGCCGAATTCACCAGCCAGTTCACTGGTGAGCCGCCGCCTCAGGCCTCGATCATCAAGGAGCAAAACCGTCAGACCAGGCCGACCCAGAATGAGCCGGCGGCACTGTTCCAACAGGTGATCGGCGTAGATCTCGGTGTTTGGTGAAGGCTGGCGTCGCGGAGCGTAAACAGGCAGGGGTTCCTGCAGATCCGGTTCTCGCAGGCAGGCACGGACGTCTTGATCGAATCCTGCGGTCTCGAGTTCCGCTTCAAGATTGCTGCTCTCGCCGATGTTGCTGAGCATCAGAACCGGTCGCTCTGACAGCAGTCCAGGCAGCTGATCCAGAGGTTCCAGAGGCGCGAGATGCCAGGTCCACTGCAGCAATCTGTGGTCAAGCTCCGCCCAACTTGCCCAGGCTGCTGGATCTGTTCTCAGAAATGCTTGCCACGGGTCTGGAATCGGACCGATCACCCCAAGCAGATCTCGCAGAGCCTGGGGATCAGCGCCATCCACACGAACCTTGTCATCCACCCTTGCGGCCTGCCCGAACAGCCGACGCGTCATTCGGTCATGCCATTGCATTAAGGCCAGATCCGCCTCGGGGTGGGCCCGCCTCAGTCGTTCCCAGTCCATGGTGTTGATCTGAATCCCCATGCTGCTGCGCAGACGACGGGTCAGCTGATCCACCTGAGGGAGCAACAACTGACGATTTCCAAGGCGTTCGTTTCGATGGGCATCGATCAAGCCCGCAGGATCCAGAAGCCAGAGGGTGTCTCCCACAGGTGGTTTATCTCCCTCCCAACAGGGAAGCCGGAATCCCAGATCGCGCAGCCTCGGCAATTCAACTGTCAGCAAGCGATCCCGTTGGCGCTGATTGAGCACCAGCACGGCATCGAGAGGTCCCAGGCATAGAGGCACCAGCAAGCCAAGCCACCAGCGTTCCTCGCTGCATGGGGCGAGATGGATCAGCGTTCGGTCCCGTCTGCGCAGGCTGCGACCAACAAGCCGGCTCAGGGTGAGATGGTGCTGCCAGCGGCAGGATTCCTGCTGCAGCAGCGACTTCAGTCGGTTGTGGGCCTGTGCTTCCAACATCGGGGAACCATAAGCAGGATCGACGGCTGAAATCGTGCACCGCAACCCATCGCGCAACATCACGCCGGCTTAAACATGGATGCATGACTGCACAGCCGTCGGCATCTGGCAAAGCGGGCGTGGTCGGTCTCGGACTGATCGGCGGATCGCTTGCGCTGGACCTTCAGGATCTTGGCTGGACCGTTCAGGGGCTGGTCCACCGTCAGACGACGGCCGCTCGGGCGCTGCAACGGGGGCTGGCCCACGCTGTCAGCACGGATCCAGCCTGCCTGAGCTCCTGTGATCTGGTGATCATGGCGCTGCCGATCCCCCTGTTGCTGAATCCGGATCCCGCTCTGGTGGCTGCTCTGCCAGCGGAAGCGGTCATCACGGATGTGGGATCCGTCAAGCAGCCTGTCCTTGAAGTTTGGCGACACCGCCATCCGCGTTTCGTGGCGAGCCATCCGATGGCAGGCACAGCAGCAGCTGGTGTGGACGCGGGCCAACGCGGGCTGTTCATGCAGCGTCCATGGATTGCAACGCCTGATGCAACAACCGATCCTCAGGCGCTGTCGCTGGTTCATTCCCTGGCAACCAGTCTCGGCAGCCACTGGGTGACAGCTGCGGCGGATCACCACGATCAGGCTGTGGCTCTGATCTCCCATCTCCCGGTGCTCGTCAGCGCAGCGCTGCTCCGCGCAGCGGGTGACGAGCGTGATCCGGCTGTTCGCCAGCTGGCGATGACGCTTGCATCCAGTGGCTTCGCCGACACCAGCCGGGTGGGTGGAGGAAATCCGGATCTCGGCGTGGCGATGGCCTCCAGCAACACCGATGCCGTGCTGCGTGGGCTTGCGGCCTATCGCTGGAGTCTGGAGCAACTGGAGGAGGCGGTCCTCAACGGCAACTGGGCGCAGTTGCAGCAGGAGCTGGAGAGGACCCAGGCTTTGCGACCTTCCTTCCTCACGAAGGCGGATCTCAGCAACGCAGGCTGAACGGCTGGTCGCGCTTGGCCATCAGCTGACGGCAAGCATTCAGGGCAGATAACGTCACTCCTGCAGTGCCTTCGCCTGGATGCAGGCTGTCGCCGCAGAGCCATAGCCCTGACATCGGTGTGCGGCCAGCCAGTCCGAAGGGCCCGAATCGACTCGGGTGCTGTCCCAGACCACCGACCATGCCCCTAGGCCGTCCGGTCCAGCCGGCAAACCCTCTTGGTGTGGCCAGTTCCAGGTGCAGCCAGGCCGAGGCTGGAATCCCAAGCCAACATTCCAGTTCCGCTCGGATGGCCTCCAGAACGTTTTGCTTGCGTTGTTGATAAACAACTTCCGCCAGGTCGCACCACGTCCCCGTTGGGGTGAACACACTGGCGATCAGCGTGGCTTGTCCAGCGGGCGCCCGACCATCACCATCTCGGCTGATCGAGACGAACAGGGATCCAGGCTCCTGACAGCCCCGCTGCAGATGTCCAGGGCAGTCCGCGGGCAGCGCACGGCGATCCACGGCCGCGTAGAGCACAAGGGCGCCGCTCGGCTCCGGAAGATTGTCGAGTCGTCTGCGAAATCCTGCCGGCAAGGGCTCGTCGATCAGGGTGGTCAGGCATTGGGGAGGCAGGCTGCACACCACGTCATCAGCTTGGAAATGAGATCGGGATCCCTTGGGTCCTTCCGTCGTCACCTGCCAGGTCCGGCCCTTTTGCGTCATCCCAACCACCCGCTGACGCAGCTTCAGATCTCCGCCATCCCGCACGATGGCCTGGACCAACTGGTCGCTGAGCACCTGCATGGAGCCATGCAGGTGCCACAGCCCCAAGGGCGCCTGAGCCATCTGCAGCACGGTCGCGCCGTAGAGAGCTGCCGTGCGATCGGCGGGTTCCTGGGAATACAGCTTCAGTTGCAGATCCAGGAAGCGGCGCAGTCGCGCATCTGATCCACAGCCGCAGAGCTGCATCAGATCGGCGATGGTCAGGCCGGCCAGAACACCGGTGGCGACGGTGATCGGCCGCAGGGCCGCGAGAAGTTGGCGCAGATCCCAGGCGTTGCGCGGCGTCACGATGGGGTCGCGGCCGGCGAAGGCCCAGTTGCTCCCGTGGATCGTCTGACAGAGCGTCCAGAACCGAGCGCTGCCGGGAAACTGGCGCTCGCGTTCCTCTTGCCAGCGGATCGGGTCATGCCAGAGGGGAATCGGTGCTGATCCATCAGCGAGATCAACGACGCAGCCCGGATCAAGCAGCTCCGCTGCGGGTGGGTCAATGCCGAGATGGTTCAGCAACCGTGCATGGCTGCCGCCAGGTTCAAGACCTGCCACCTGAGTGGCGCCGACATCAAACGTCCACGGTCCGCGCCGAAAGGTGCCTGCGCAGCCACCCGGCTGGTGATGGGCTTCCAGCAGACAAACCCGGACGCCTTGCCTGGCCAGCAGGGCCGCCGCTGTCAGGCCGGCGATGCCCCCTCCGATCACGATCACACTGCCGGCGGTCAATGGCTTCTCCACTCCGCGGCATGCTGGCAACAGCAATGGAGCCCCGGGGATGAATGAGCATCTACGGGATGCTTTGGTTGCTTCTGATGGTCCCCTCGCAGGGGAGTCGATCGTCGCCGTGGATTCCGTCGGGGGTGGCTGCATCCATCAGGCCTGGCGTCTGAAACTCGAAGACGGCCGGGCGCTCTTTGCCAAGGGGGGCGCCTCCTCGGCGTTGGCCTTGCTCAATGTTGAGGCGGAGGCATTGAAGGCTCTGCATCGGTATGCAGATCCCGATGTGCTGGTTGTTCCACAGCCTTTGGCTGTGCAGGAGCTGAACGGCTGGTCAGTGCTTCTGCTGCCGTGGCTTGATCTGAGGCGAGGGGATCAGGCGGCTCTTGGCCGCGGCCTGGCACTGATGCATCGCAGCAGCGCGGAGGCATCAGACGGCCAATTCGGTTGGCATCGGGATGGTTTCATCGGGGCAGGCCCGCAACCCGGAGGGTGGTGCAACGACTGGGGACGTTGCTTTGTGGACCTGCGTCTGCGACCACAGCTGGAGATGGCCTCGCATTGGGGCATCGCGACGGAACGGATGGAGCGTCTCCTCACAGCGCTCGTTGGCCGCTTGAACGATCACCAAACTCAGCCATCCCTTGTGCATGGCGATCTTTGGGGGGGGAACGCGGGCTGCCTGGGCGATGGCCGCGGAACGGTGTATGACCCTGCCGCCTGGTGGGCTGATAGGGAGGTGGACCTTGCGATGACCCGCTTGTTCGGTGGCTTCAGCTCCTCATTTCATGAGGCTTACGCAGCTGTGCTGCCTCCACGGTCCGGCCATCAGGACCGCTCTGAGATCTACAACCTGTATCACTTGCTGAACCACGCCAATCTGTTTGGCGGTGGATACATCGATCAGTGCCGAGCCGGTCTGAAGAGACTGGCCCGGCAGCTGTTGTGAGCGTCAACCCAGGTATTCCTGACGCAGGGACTGAACCTTCTGAACCAGGGCGTTGCGCTTTTCGCTCGTGGTGAGATTCTTCCAACTCCACTGTCCGACCACCACGACACCCAGCAGCTCCAGCAGGCCGGGCACCACAGGAAGCAGATTGATGGTGTCAAGAATGCCCTTGATCAAGATCTGGGCAACGATCACGGCAGCGAAGATCCCCACCACCTTGCCGATGCGCCCCATCTGGCTCCAATCGACCTTGTCGAGGGTTTCGTTGACCTTGCTGATCACGTCGCTGTAACGCTCGGAAAACGAAGCCGCCTCGTCCTGAACAGCTGTTGAGCCAGTGCCCACCGCAGTCTCGGTTGGAGCGGCATCCTTCACTTCAGTGGTGGCGTCACTCATGGAACGAAAGAGTTGCAGGACAAGGTCTGCAGAGCGTATCGGTGGCGTGCGGTTCGTGCCATCACTTCTTCGCCTGAATCATCAATGCCTCACGGTTCTCGATCGCACCCTTGCAGCCTCCTCTCCGGAAGAGGGTTGCGGACTGCTGTTGGGGCCGGTCCCCACCTCCTGCCATTGGACCGTCTCCCTGATCTGGGCCTGCTGCAATGTCTGGATCCCCGCCAGCGATCGTCGCTCCTGCTTCGCCCTGGACCCCAGGGAGCAATTGTCAGCTCAGCGCTGGGCTCGTGCGCACCAATTGCGGGTCTTGGGTGTCGCTCACAGTCACCCAGAGCGAGGATCCAACCCTTCAACACGCGATCGAACCTGGGGCATTCCTCGCAGCTTGATGGTGATTCGCAGCGCGGCTGGCGACCATCAGGCCTGGTGGCTGCGGGATGACCGTGGTGTGCTGCCCGTGCCGATCAAGGTCTGGGACACTCTGGATGCGCCAGGTTTGCTGCGTTCATGACGTCGACCCCAGCTTTTGAGGGACTGACGCCAGAGGAGCGTGAGCGTTACGCCAGGCATCTGATCCTTCCGGAGGTCGGCCAAGCCGGCCAAATGCGCCTGAAACAGGCATCCGTGCTCTGCGTCGGGAGCGGTGGTCTGGGCTCTCCGTTGCTTCTTTACCTGGCTGCTGCCGGGGTCGGACGGATCGGCATCGTCGATGGAGATGTCGTGGATCGCTCGAATCTTCAGCGCCAGGTGATTCATGGATCGGCGTGGCTGAACCGCTCCAAAGCGCAGTCCGCTGCGTCCCGCATGCACGACCTGAATCCTCATTGTGCGGTGGAGGTGCATGAAGAGATGCTCTCTCTCGAGAACGCTCTGCGGCTGATCTCGGCGTACGACCTCGTCTGTGACGGCACGGACAACTTCCCCAGCCGCTTTCTGATCAATGATGCCTGCGTGCTGCTCAAGAAACCGTTGGTGTATGGCTCGGTGCAGCGGTTTGACGGACAGGCCAGCGTGTTCAACCGCACATCGGACAGCCCGAACTACCGCGATTTGCTGCCAACCCCACCCCCACCCGGTGAAGTTCCCTCCTGTGCAGAAGCTGGTGTGATTGGTGTGATGCCCGGCCTGATCGGCCTGATCCAGGCCACGGAAACGATCAAGTTGATCACTGGCATCGGTGAGCCTCTCGATGGTCGTCTTCTGGTGGTGGATGGGTTGAGGATGCGATTCCGGGAGCTCACCTTGCACCGGGATCCGCACCGTCCGCCGATCAAAAGCCTGGTTGACTATCGGGGTTCTTGCAGCCAGGAGAGCGATCCGATGGAGAGCATCAGTGTCAACGAGCTCAAGGCTCTGCTCGATGCCGATGCCGAAGCTTGTGTTCTCGTTGATGTCCGCAATCCAGCGGAAGCGGAGGTGGCGACGATCCAAGGCAGTCATCTGGTTCCCCTCTCCACGATCGAGAGCGGTGATGCGATCGAGACGGTGCGGACCTTGGCGCAGGGGAGAACGGTGTATGTGCACTGCAAACTGGGCGGTCGCTCGGCACGGGCCGTTGAGGCGCTTTCAGAGCAAGGCATCGTTGCGGTGAATGTGTCGGGAGGGATCGATGCCTGGGCCCAGCAGATTGATCCCGAGATGCCTCGCTACTGAAGGGCTCAGTAATCAACACCACGCTTGAGGTCCACACCCTGCTCGGCGTAGTGCTTGTGGCACACCATCTCCGAGTGAATGCTTGCCAGATCGAAGTAGGCGGGAAGGTTTTTGCAGCGTCCCGTAATGATCACCTCGGTCTCGGCTGGCTTGCGCAGCAGGGTCTGCACGATCGGCTCGACAGGCAGCAGTTCAAGATCAACCGTGGGGTTGAGCTCGTCGAGGATCACGGTTTTGTAGAGACCGCTTGAAATCGCTGCTCTAGCGATCTCCCAGGCCCGTTCAGCTTCCACATAGTCGATTGGTTCCTGCTGACCGCGCCAGACGATCGCGTCACGGCCGGAGCGCAGATGATCCACGAGATGCGGATAGCTTTCCCGCAAAGCCGCTATTGCAGCGTCTTCCGTGTACCCGGTGCCTCCCTTGAGCCACTGCAGGATCAACACCCTGTGGCTCTTGTCCTGGCTGATCCCGCGGCCAATGGCCTGAAGTGCCTTTCCGAGCGCGCTGGTGGACTTGCCCTTGCCCTCTCCGGTGTAAATCTCGATTCCGCTGCTCATGTTCATTGGAATCACGCGGTCTTCGTCCAGTCCGGGCCGACGGTGGGCACGCATTTCGGAGTGAAGATCGGCGCCGCGCACCAGAGCCATCGGAGCAGCGCGACCGGTCACGATGATCTCCATCCCCTCAGGACGGCTGGCCAGCGTTCGAACCACATCATCGATGTCGAGCAGACCGAGATCCAGCACGGGATTGAGTTCATCGAGAACCACAACCGAATACAGGGCGCTGGCAATCGCTCCTTTGGCGATGACCCAGCCCCGCTCCGCTTCTTCGCGATCGAACCGGGTGGCTTCCTCGGCCGTGAAATGGTCGGCCCGACCTGTCCGCAGGTGATCGATCAGGTGCGGGAATCCCTGTTGAAGCGCTTCGATCGCTGCATCTTCGTCGTAAGCCCGCCCGGGGCCTTTCAGAAAACGAAGCAGCAGAACCCGGGTGCGGCGCTGCTCACAGATGCCGAGACCAATGGTCCGGAGCACCACACCAAGCGCTGCCTGGCTCTTGCCCTTGCCTTCACCGTCGTAGACATGCAGCTGTCCGTGGCTTCGTTCACGGCTGTCCGCAGCGGTGACAATGCCGATGCTCCGGGGCATGGACGCAGCTCTTACGGTTGGAGCCTAACGACATCCAACTGAATGTCCCGCTGATGTTCCGACTGCAGGAATCACTGCCTTCTGCGGAGAACGACCAGCTGGAGGCGTTGCGTCATTGGTTGGCGAAACCTTCAGGACTCTGTATTGCCTATTCCGGTGGGGTGGACAGTGCGCTTGTTGCTGCCATCGCGTTTGAGCAGCAGGGAGCAAGAGCATTGGCCGTCACGGGTGTCTCGCCCGCCCTGGCGCCTCACCTGCTGGAGGAGGCCCGCCACCAGGCCCGCTGGATCGGGATCCGCCATCGGGAATGCGGGACTGAGGAGTTGCAGGATCCCAGTTACAGCTCCAATCCTGTGGACCGTTGTTACGCCTGCAAGCGTGAACTGCACCGACACTTGAAGCAGGTGATCCCGGAGTCAGGTGATGCCCTCGTGGTGGATGGGGTGAACCTTGATGATCTCGGTGACCACCGCCCAGGCATTCAGGCTGCTCGTGAGGCAGGAGTGCGATCGCCCCTGGCGGAGCTCGGCATCGACAAGGCAACCATCCGAACCCTGTCGAGAGCGCTCGGATTGCCCTGGTGGGATAAGCCAGCTCAACCCTGCCTCGCGTCGCGGTTTCCCTATGGCGAGGCCATCACAGCGGAGCGCCTGAGGCGGGTTGGAGCGGCGGAGGCCTGGCTGATCGACAACGGGTTCACACGTGTCCGTGTGCGCAGTCAGGGACTGGCTGCACGCATCGAGGTGCCGAAGGCCCAGATCAGGGATCTGCTGAACCTCTCCGAGGGTGGAACTCTTGTGCCGAAGCTGTTGGGGATGGGCTTCACGTCCGTCAGCCTTGATCTGGAAGGCCTGATCAGCGGCAAGTTGAATCGCGGCTGATCCCATCCATCCGCCTCAAGAACGGCTCCCTTCCTGCACAGCCCTCTCAGATCGGCAGGTTCAGCGCCTGGGGTGATCTCGCCTCTGTCACCAGCGCAGCAGGTGTTTCCCTGAGAAAGCTCTTGAGAGAATGCCGGCTGGCTCGAAGTTCTTCCCCCAGGATCCTGCAGGCTTCTTCAGGCATGGTGTGGTCGCCGCAGGTGAACACGTCCACGGCTGCATATCCGTTCTCCGGCCACGTGTGGATCGAGATGTGGGATTCAGCCAGGAGAGCCAGTCCGGTCACTCCCTGGGGCTCGAACCGGTGGGTGATCAGATTCAAAAGAGTGGCACCGGCACGACTCGCAGCGATCGTGATGGTGTCTCTGAGGAATGCTTCGTCGTCGAGTCTGCTTTTGTCGCAGTCGTACAGCTCGAGGATGCAGTGTTTTCCCACCATGTCGGTGGCCGAGGTCGGGGCAGCCGTGTTGGCTTCGTTCGCTTGGGTGTCCCCCCATCCAGGGTTGGGATGCAGGTCAGACAAGGTCTGCTCCATCAGGCCTTTTTCGCAAAAAACAGCACATAAGGTTATCTGACGTTCCCAGCAGGATTTAGGTCCTGTTCAAACAAAATCTGCGCCTGCTCACGCCAGCCCCCTTCAAAGGCGTCCAGGTGAGTGGCACTGACAAGGCATTGATGGTTTGTTCCAACCGCCTCCAGCAGCAGTTGTTGACGGCGGGGATCCAATTCGGCGAGCACATCATCAAGCAACAGCAGTGGTGGTTCTCCGCAGAGCTTGGTGACCAGTTCCAGCTCCGCCAGTTTCAAGGCGAGCACCAAGGTGCGCTGCTGACCAGCGGACGCGAAACGTCGAGCTGCTGCACCGCTCAGCTCCATGGCGACCTCATCACGGTGAGGGCCAACGCGGCAACTGCCGAGGCGCTCTTCTTCAGGGCGCTGCTGGCGTAACTGCTCTTCGATTGAACGTCGCCAGGGCTCTTCCGCTTCCTGTTGCTCGAGTCGACTGCCAGGTCGGTAGCTCAACTCCAGGCACTCGGCGCCCTGGCTCAGGTGTGCTTGCCAGCGTTGTGCCATTGGGTTGAGACGCTGCACCGCCCTTCGTCGTCGCCGGTGGATCCGGGTGCTCACCAGGGCCATCTGCATGTCGAAGGCGTCCAGCAGGGTGTCGCGTTCCTGGCTGCCGATCTGCATGTTGCGTCGCCAGAACTGACTGCGCTGGCGCAGAAGGCGGTTGTATCGGCTGATCAGATCGGCGTAAACGGGCTCCAGCTGCAGCACGACGCGATCGAGCCACTGTCGTCGGAGGGCCGGTTCACCCCGGACAAGTTCGAGATCGAGAGCGCTGAAGCCAATGCAGCGCAGAGGGCCGATCAGATCCAGCTGTCGCTCCAAGGTCTTGCCGTTGCGGCGTGCCGTTCGTCCGCCGCTGCGACGAAGCTCAAGCTCCAGCCGATCACCGTCTTCGACCTGGGCCTGCAGGATCGCGCGTGGGCTCTCCCACTGGATCATGTCCTTGTCCTGGCTGCAGCGATGGGAGCGGAGCGTTCCAAGCAGCTCCACCGCTTCCAGAAGATTGGACTTGCCGATGCCGTTGGAGCCGATCACCAGCACCCGCGGCTGTGTCAGTTCCAGCTGAAGGTTGCTCTGGTTGCGGAAGCCTTGCAACGTCAGCCGTTGAAGCCGCATGGGTGCGTGAGCGGCGTTTGGGTAAGGTACTTGCAACGGGACGGCCGAGCGGTCGATCTCCTGCTGCGGCAATCCGCCGGTCAGTGGGCATGTAGCTCAGTTGGATAGAGCATCAGATTCCGGTTCTGAGGGTCGGGGGTTCGAGTCCCTCCATGCTCGTGTTTCAGTCACTCTCAGGAGCATTCTCCAGAGGCAATCCCATCGCCCGGATTCCGCCGGGATCAATCACAAACCCATTGGCCTCGAGGGCTTCGATGGCCATGCGAGGTGCTGAAACGGACAGGCTGCATCCGGGAAGGTCGCGTCGCAGGATGTGCAGGGCCCGATGCACCAGCACCGTTAAGAGCTGCTGCTGGTCTGGTCCCGGTCGGGCCGAAAGGTTCCAGAGATTGGCGTTGAGTGCTTGATCACTGGTTGCCCTGACGAAACCGACCAGCTCACCGCTTGCTTCCTCGATGATGCTGAGCTGCCAGACGCTGCGTTCAAGGGCCCGTTGCCAGCTCTGTTCAGGATGGGTTGTTTCCTGGCATGAGGCCAGCAGTTTGTTGATCGCTGCTGCCGCTGGTGCTGTGCCTGACTCGAGCCGGTAGCCGTTGGGCAGCCGTGGCGGGATCGATTGCTGGAAAAAGGGGAGCAAAGCGCGCTCAACCGGTGTTACGCATTCCGGCAGCAATGCCATTCAACGTGAGGAGAGCGCCTCGCAGCAGTTCACTGCGGCTGTAAGTGCGGCGGTCTTCATCCACACCGGGTGTCTCACTCATCGGAGGCTGACGGTTCTGATCGCGCAGGCGCTTGAGAAGCGCCACCTGAAGGAATCCCAGGGGAACGATCGTGCGGTTTCGCAGATCGACGGACATCTGCAGGGCCTGATCAGCACCAAGCAGACGTGGTTGTCCGGTGATGTCCAGGACCAGCGATCGGGTGAGCTCGTATTCATCAGCGATCGTCTGGAAGATCCGTTCAAACGCCTCACGGTTCGTCGGTGAACCGAGACTGCTGACGTAGTGGTGGGCGAGGTCGAGATCCACCTTTGAGAGGGTCATCTCCACTTTGGAAATCAGCATGCGGAAGAAGGGCCAGCGTTGATGCAGCCGTCGCAGCAGATCGAGCTGTTCTGGATCGTTCGTCACTTCCGTTGCCAGGGCAGTACCGACGCCGAACCAGCTGGGGAGGAGGAAACGACTCTGCGTCCAGCCGAACACCCATGGGATGGCCCTCAGGCTGGAGAGATCCTTGGCGCCGGATTTGCGTCGGGCTGGCCGGCTTGAGATCTGCAGTTTGCTGATCTCCTCGATCGGAGTGACCTGCTGAAAAAAGGCCACAAGATCGGGATTGTCGTGAACCAGAGCGCGGTAATGCTCTCTGGAACGCCCAGCCAGGCGCCCCATGAGCTGGTTCCAGCTCGGTGTCGCATCCAGCTGGTTGGTTACCAGGCTGTTCTGGACCACAGCCGTGGTCATGGTCTCGAGGTTGTAAAGCGCCAGTTCCGGCAGGCTGTATTTGGAGGCCAGAACCTCCCCCTGCTCGGTGATCTTGATGCGGCCCTGAAGTGTTCCACTCGGTTGGGCGAGGATGGCTTGATAGGCCGGACCACCCCCTCGGCTGACGGAACCGCCGCGCCCGTGGAAGAGCCGCAGAGCCACGCCATGGCGGCTTGCAAGTTCCTGAAGAGCCATCTGGGCCTGATGGATTTCCCAGTTGCTGGATAAGAAGCCGGAGTCTTTGTTGCTGTCGGAGTAGCCGAGCATCAGCTCCTGTAACGGCTGACGCTGACGACCCACGACAGGAAGCAGTTGTCGGTAAAGCGTCGACTGGAACAGCTCCTCCATCACCGCAGGGGCCCGCTGCAAATCCTCAACCGTTTCGAACAGAGGCACCACCAGCAGAGAGGCCCGATGGGCCGTTGGATCCACCAAACCGGTTTCCTTGGCGAGTAGCAGCACCTCCAGCAGATCGGACTCGGTGTGACTCATCGAGATCACGTAGGAGTTGCAGATGCGCTGTCCGAACTCCTGCTGCAGCCGCTGCACCATCCGGAACACCGCCATCGTTTCCGCTGTGGCATCCGACCAGGACACGCTGGGAGGAATCAGCGGACGACGGGTCTGCAGTTCCCGATGCAGCCAGTCCACCCGCTCGGATTCATCCATGTCGCCATAGGGCTTCGGGATCTCCAGATATCGGCTCAGTTCGTCGATGGCATCGCTGTGCCGGGTGCTCTCCTGACGGATGTCGAGGCTTGCCAGAGAAAACCCGAAAATGTGAACCTGGTTCAGAAGCGTGTCCAGTTGTTCACAGCTGAGCTCAGTGCTGACCAGGCTGTTGCGGATCAGCTCGAGATCACTCCGCAGTTCGTCGACACTGGCGTAATGGAGTGATTCACCGACCTGGAGGCCATCGAGTCCCTGCGGGAGCGCTTCCTGTGGCGTCTGCCAGCCGGCTTCCGCGAGCTGGTTGTTGCGGAGCAGTGTGAGCTGCAATCGCTCCAGCACGTAGCTCAGCTTGGGGCGATGGGGCGGGAGCCGATAGCGGGCGGCACGTTCCTCGTAGATATCGGGGAACCGGAGCCGATCCATCTCCAGGGATTCCAGCAGAGACGGTGCCACCTGGCTCCACTGCATCGAGATGCTCAGCTGATTGCGCAGGCCCTGCACGGAGCTGATGTAGCGCTCCAGCATCAGTTGGCGCTGATAACAGGCCGTGCGCCAGGTGATGTCTGGGGTGACGGAGGGATTGCCATCACGATCAGACCCCACCCAGGACCCGAAGGTGCAGAAGGCTGCCTGGGGAAAGCGCACATCCGGATAGTGACGGCTCAGGGCTGAAATGAGACGCCGTCGCATCTGCGGCATGGCGTCGAAAAGCACTTGCTGGAAGTAGTCCAGCGTGGAGTCGACTTCGTCGATCACCGTCGGTTTGAACTGGTGCAGCTCATCGGTGCGCCACCACAAACGGATCTCCTCCTCAAGCTGGTGGCGAAGGTCCTCCTCCTCCTGGCGGCTCATCGGGCCTTCCGATTGGAGGCGCTGAAGCAGATTGGCCACCCGCCGGCGCTTGTGACGCACGGTGTGGCGCACGATTTCGGTTGGGTGGGCTGTGAAAACCAGACGGATGTCGAGTTCCTGCAGCATGGTTTCCACCTGCGCTGGCGGAACATTCATCCGCCTAAGTCGCTCGAACACCTCCCCAAATGTGGCCGGATCGGTCTGACTGGCCAGAGGCGGGGCGAAGGGATCAAAGGGCTCGCTGGCCTGATCCAGCCCGCGCGAGGGGGCGAGGCTTTCCAGGTAGCCGTCCTCTTCGATGCGCTGTTCGAGGATGTTGATGAGCTGGAAATAGAGCGAGAAGGCCCTTGCTGCAGCGATTGCCTCGGCCAGATCCATCGCGCGGATGAGCTCGACGATGGCGTCACTGCTGCTTTGGCCGTCCCGACCCTCAAGAGCGACCGGATCACTCAGCTGTTTGAGCCGCAGCAGACGTCCGCATTGTTCCGGAGGGCATTCACTGCGAAGAACGTTCTGCCACAGGTCTTCGACCAGCTCGAGCCTTTGATGAAGGAGTCGGACGTTGCCTGAGCCAACGCCGCTGCCCCTGGGCTGTTCGCCTTCGAGCGCCTGAGCGGTGGGCTGGGGCATTGACGCTCCGCGGGATTCCGGTTTGGCCATGATCATCCCAAAGCGGCGCTGCAGCTGTGATCAGCGAGCTCCTGCTCCTCCATGGTCAGGCTACCGGCGTGCAGCAGGTCTGCGATGCTGCGCCCGGCAGCGTTCTCGCTCTGCCAGCGCATGGCTTGGTTGCCGTTTTCGAGGAGGGTCATCAGCGGCTTCAGACGGTGGCTCAATCCGATCTCCACAGCCAGGGGCTGAACCGACTCGATCAGTGCTGTGATCCAGTCGCGACAGAGCAGCGGTGCTGCGTCTTTCCAATGATGCAGGGTTGCATCCAAACTTGCCTCGGATGCAGCGAGATCATTGGCATCAGCGAGCATCACAAGTTCTGCGGCAGAGAGGCTGCTGGCGATGAGCGGATCAAGCTGCTCGGGCTGTTGCATCAGGAGCATCACCCGCAGCTCGAGCAGAGCCGTGATGGCGATCAGTTCAGCGGGATCCGTCACCAGATCACAGATCCGCAGTTCGAGCCGGTTCAGTCTGTAAGGGCGTTCGGGGCCATTCGGACGCACGGAGGTCCAGAGATGCCGTTCGTTGCGCATTGATCCGATCCGCAGTTGTTCCTCGACCCATTCGATGTAGTGACGGTGGTCACGGAAGAGCGGCACACACTTCGGTGTGAGTGGGAATTGATGCCAGCGCTGAGAATGGCGACCGGTGTTCTGGCCGCCAAGGAACGGGGAGCTGGCACTCAGCGCCAGCAGCAGAGCTGCTTCACAGCGCACGAGACGAACCGCAGCGAACAGTTGTGGAAGGTCTGTGATCCCCAGATTGATATGGACACTGGCGGTGACGACCCGGGTGCCATAGGTCGCTTCGATCAGGGCGTGGTACGGGTTGCCGGGGTCGGATCGTTCGAACCGCTCACTGTCGCCGAGACTGAGTGTGCTGCCTGGTAACAGAGTCAAGCCGCGGCTTGAGAGCCAGGTCCTCAGTGTTCTGCGAGGAGTGAGCAGCGCTTCCTTCAGCAGCCCGTAGTCGGACAAAGGCTCGGTGATGTACTCGAGATTGCGTCGATCCGGCTCGGTGACGAAACCTGGAAGATCACGGGCCGCTTCGGATGCCACACCGACGTTTTCACCGCAGAGACGACCGGTGAAAAGCTCCACCTCAAATCCTTTGAGCAGACGTGGTGCACTCATGGCTGATCAGCGTTGAGGCAGGCCAGGGCTGTGAGCATGCCTCGCGCCTTGTTCAAGGTTTCCTCAAACTCTGCGGAGGGGTTGGAATCGGCGACCACACCCGCACCGGCCTGAACCTTGACGAGGCATCCGCCTTGGGGGGAGGGCTGCACCACCATGGTGCGGATCGTGATCGCCGTGTTCAGTGCCCCGGCGAGATCCACGGAGCCATAAACCCCGGAGTAGGGCCCGCGGGCATCGGGCTCCAGCTCATGAATCAGCTGCATCGCCCTGATTTTGGGGGCACCACTCACCGTGCCGGCGGGGAAAGCCGCCATCAGCAGATCCCAGACATCGCGCTGCGGCGCCAGCCGCCCCACGACGTCGCTGACGATGTGCATCACATGGGAATAACGCTCGATCACCATCAGATCCCTCACCCGGACACTCCCCGGTTCGCAGACCCGACCCAGGTCATTACGACCGAGATCAACAAGCATCACGTGTTCGGCCCGTTCCTTCGGGTCTGCCAGCAGCTCAGCCTCAAGAGCACTGTCCTCATCTGGGGTCTTACCGCGCGGTCGAGTGCCGGCGATCGGTCGCAGGCTGGCGCGGATGCCCTCTTCAGCCGGTTCCGCATGGACCATGACCTCGGGACTGGATCCGATTAGCTGCCAGTCGCCGAAGTCAAAGAACGCCATGTACGGCGATGGATTGACGATCCGCAGACTGCGGTAAAGCTCCAGTGGGGTCTGGGGAACATGGGTCTCCAGTCGCTGGCTGATCACCAGCTGAAACACATCTCCAGCGGCGATGTGTTCACGGGCGCGGTCCACGGACGCTTCGAATTCATCGCGGCTGCGGTTGCTCGAAACATCCGTCAGATCGCGACTGACGGATGACCAGGGCAGTGGAGCGATCGCCGGTAAAGGGGATGCCATGCATTGGCGCAGCGAATCGATCCGCGCGAGCGCTTTGTCCCAGGCGGCCTGAGCATTTTCGGCGGCATCGAGGTCCGCGTAAGCGACAGCTGTGATCAGTCGCTTCACTTGATCGAAGATCAGAACAGCGTCCATCAGCATCCAGATCCCGTCTGGAGGGTCGTTTGGCCCCCTTTCGTGAACGGGAACGGTGGGTTCGATCCAGCGGATTAATTCGTATCCCCACGTTCCGAAAAGCTGGCCCATGGGTGGCAAACCCGGCAGATGGCTGCACCGATAAGGACGAACGCACTCCCGAAGCGTTTCGAAGGGATTGCCGGTCAGCCGGTCCTCGCGACCATCTCTCCAGCGGCGCACCAAAAGATCGCCCCGAACAGAAGCTGTCCAGAGCGGATCGCACGCAACAACACTCCAACGCCCAACGGTTTCACCCCCTTCGATCGATTCGAGCAGGACACCCGGGGGGTGACCAGCTCCGACCTTGATCCAGGTGGTGAGTGGGGTTTCGAGATCTGCTGGCCAGCTCTGGGCCAGTGGAATCAGGTTGGCGCCACTGGCAATGGCGTTGCCGAACGAGGCGCGATCAGGATTGAACATGGGCGCATCCTGACAGCCTCAACGTTGCCTTCAAAACGGCAATGGATCTGTGAGGCGATCAAGCGTCGTAGGTGTTGCGGCCGCTGAACTTGATCGTGGCTGGGTTGGTGTTCTGGCCGATGCGACGGGGATTGTGACCGACCATCGGGCGCCCTTCGTTGACTTTTTCAGGGAACACGCCGTCGGCAGGATGGAGGAACTCCGTGTCTCCACCGGGGAAGATCCGATAGATCTTGTAGTCCTCGATGCGGGGCTTGAACTTGGTGCGCAGCTGGGTGCCCAAGGCAAGGCACTGCTCTTTGCGAGCGAAGTACATCAGGTTCTCGCCCTGGTTCATCATCGCCGCGCCACCGGTGGGGAGCTCAAAGGCCTGAGCGGTGCCGCTTGTCCAGGTGATGGCGTACTTCTCCTCGGTTTCAGCGGAATTCAGCAGTCCACCAGTGCTGCCGATGTACTGAGGGAGCTGACCATTCAACGCCGATGCTGTCATGGGCTTCAGGACTCCAGACGGGCCGATACGACTGGAAAGTAGCACTGTGGTTGGACCCTTTTCCGGGGGCTGATCACATCCGTCACACCCCTTCATCCTGCGTCTGACGCGACAGGGAAAAACACCGTGATGTTTCTGTCCCGACGTTGCCGGTAATGGCCGCCGAGGCTGGCGAGCAGTTGGCGCGTTGCCTGCTGACTGAGTTGAAGACTGCCCGTTTCAGGGTCCCAGCTGAGAACGGCACCAACCCGGGCCATCGATTGAGGTTCCTCAGGGCTGAGATCCGATTCGGGGGTGTCCCGCTGGCCGGGCAGCTGCACCAGGATCTGCAGTTTCAGCCGGGCACCAGCGGCCCGCAGCAGGAGCAGCAGCTGGCTGCCCGAGGGCAGTCCGCGACTGGTGCGATCGATCAATCCACCGAGCATCGGCTCGAGCCGTCCTGGATCGCTCAACACCTCCGGAAGATTGTCGTCAAGGTCCAGGGCCAGAAGGATGCCCCGCCGATCGAGTTGATCCGCCCAACCGGTGGCCAGCGACTGGAGAATCCAGCCCAGGTCCGTGCGCGCCAGAGTGGTTTCACCCGGTTGGCGCTGCAGTTCTGCCGCATGGAAGATCAGTCCGAAGCGGTCGATCTGCTCGTTGCATTCCACATCGATCTGCCTCAGGCGTTTCATCACCACTGCGGGTAAGTCGCGTCGTCGCAACAGAGAGCGAATCAGCGTTCGGATTGTTGCCAGCGGCGTCCGCACCTCATGACTCAGTGCCTCCAGCAGCCCGAGCTCCTCACCACTCTCCGCTCTGCCACTCTCCGATTTGGAATCAACGGGTGAGGTCGTTGTCTGGAGCGTGAGGCTCGGCGCCGCTGCCGTCAGACGCTCTGCCAGCCGTGGCCAGAACCGCTGGGGCAAGTGTTCATCGGTGTGAAGCGGGCCAAGCAGGCGTAGGTCCTCCTGCAGCTGTTCGGCCATCGCGGGAGCCTGGTCCTGGAGGCCTCGCCCGACCAAGGCCAGGATGTCCCCGAGCGTGGTCGGATCACTGCGGATCAGCAGTTGTCGCTGGCCGGCCGGTCCATGCAGGGCGAGGGCCACTTGAAGCGCGGGCGTGATCACGATCAACAGCGGATCGCGGCTGTCGTCGGCATGGAGAGACAGCCTCCGGTAGGGCTCGTCGTGACGGATGGGTGGTCGATGGCCTGCGGAGACCGGAAGAGCCGTGGTCATCGGTGCCAGTGGCCCCAGATCCTCTGGGGCCCAAACCCATCCCTGCAGCTCACGCAGCAGTTTCGGCTCGTAGAGCGCCGGCAGTGGAGTGGCCAGCCAGAGCCCTTTGGCGTTGGTCTCGGATGTCAACAGGTCCCGCTGCAGCGTCTCCATGGCGGCCCACCAGAGACGCCGAACGCCTGTTTCATCACAGCTGCCCGGAGCGCTGCCCTCTGCCATGCGTTGGCGCAGCTCATCGAAAATGATGCCGGTTTCCTTCACCGCCGTGTTGTGGTGTGCCCTCTGCTCTGTCGAACCACAGACAGGCAAAGGCCGAGCGAAACGAAATTGACCACCATTGCTGAGCGCCCGTAGCTGAGGAACGGCAGTGGAATTCCGGTGACAGGACCGAGTCCGATGGTCATGAAGATGTTCACCACCACCTGAAACATCACCATCGTGCCAATCCCGATCACAACAAGGGCCTCGAAGTCGCTGCGGGCATTGCGGGCGACCTGCAGCAGCCGGCCCATGAACAGTGCGAATCCGAGAACCACGAGGAGGCAACCGATAAAACCGAGCTCTTCGCCGAGGGCACTGAAAATGAAATCGGTGTGCTGTTCCGGAATGAAACGCAGCTTGGTCAGCTCACCTTGGAGAAGCCCCGTCCCGAACAGGCCGCCGGAACCGATGCCGACCGTGCTCTGCAACAGGTGGTAACCACCGCCAAGCGGATCCTGGGCTGGATTGAGAAAGAGCACCAGCCGGTCGCGCTGATAGTCCTTCAGGCCATGCATCCAAAGCCACGGCGTAATCATGGCCATGGCGCCATGAATCGCGATCACCAAGGCTGCCGCGAAACGCTTCCAGGGCAGGGAGCGGAATGCCAGACCAGCCATCAGAGGGATCCAGGCGGCCAGCCCCCATGGGAACAACCCCGAGAGCAGAGCTGTTACGAGGGGAGAGAGCAGCAGCACGACCCATTCGATCGGCATTCCCGACCAATAGAGCATGGTCAGCATCAGGGCTCCGAAGACCAACGAGGTGCCCAGGTCCGGCTGGATGAAGACGAGAAGCCACGGGATGGCGATCACCCCCAGTGGACGCAGCAGATCCACAGGACGTTCGACCGGATGACGCGCCAGCACGGCGGCCACCAACAGAATCGCCGCGATCTTGGCGAACTCTGACGGCTGCACATTGATGCCCCCGATACTGATCCAACGCTGTGCTCCGAGTGCTGTGGTGCCGATCACGCGGACCGCCACAAGGCTGATCAACGTGAGGATGTAAATCGGAACCAGAAAAGGCCTCAGCCGAAGTAACGGCAGACGTTCAATCACCAAAGCGATCACCACACCAACTGCTGCGGTGATCCAGTGGTGGTACCAGTCCGCGTAATCAGCCTGTCTCTGGGTGCTGGCGATCAGCAGTCCGGCAACAGCGACCATGCCGAGGGGCGCACCCCAGAGAATCCACTCCCGTTTCCGCGCCCGACCTCTGCGACTGGAATACATGGTCAATCCATGCACGGCGGGTGGGCTGTTGCCGTCATCGGATCAATCCTTCACAAGGGTCTGAACCTCTGTTGCCAGTGCCTGGAAACTCTTGGCAACGCGTGAGTCCACATCGTTGAGAACGATCGGACGCCCTCCATCGCTGCCCTCCTGGACAGGCATCTCCATTGGGATCTGCGCCAGCAGCGGTACGTCGTACTCCTCGGCGAGCCGCTGGCCCCCACCACTGCCGAACAGGGCATATCGCCGGTCGGGCAGATCTGGCGGCACAAAGAAACTCATGTTTTCAACGACGCCGAGCACCGGAATGCCCAGTTGGCGGAACATCGCCAGTCCACGTCGTGCGTCTTGCAAAGAAACCTGTTGGGGAGTGGTCACAATCACCACGCCGGCCATCGGCACGGCCTGGGCCAGGGACAGCTGGGCATCGCCAGTGCCCGGTGGAAGATCCACGACCACGAGATCCCGGTCGCCCCATTCCGTCTGGTACAGAAATTGGCGGATGATGCCGTTCAGCATCGGCCCTCTCCAGATCACCGGCTGGTGCTCATCGATCAGCAGGCCCATGGAGACCATGCCGATGCCGCAGCTTTCGATCGGAACGATCCGCTGCTGATCACCGCTTCCCTGAACCTCAGGGGTCCGATCAGCGACGCCGAGCATGGTCGGGGCGTTTGGTCCGTAGATGTCGGCGTCCAGAAGGCCCACCCTCCAACCCTGCTGTGCCAGCGCACAGGCCAGATTCACCGCAACGGTGCTTTTACCAACCCCACCCTTGCCGCTGCTGACCGCAATGACCCGTCCCACCCCGGGGATCGCCTGTCGCTCGGCCGGTTGACCGTGTCCGGCCTGGCCGATGCCGCCCTGGCTGGCGGGCTGACCCAATTCGATCTGGACATCGCTAATTCCGTCCAAGTCCGTCAGAAGCTGTCTGGCTTCGTTGGCGATTCGTTCACGCTGACTCTGCGCAAAACCTGGTAGCGACAGAACAAAAACAACCCGCGGAGGGGACACGCGGATCGCAGTGATCCAGCCCAGCTCAACGGCGGAACGACCGCTGCCGGCATCCTTCACCTGCTCAAGACAGCTGCGCGCTTGCTCCGCCGTGACCATCTGATGCGCTGACCTTCAAGCGGATCCTAGGAGTGGCCTCCCATGACAGAGCCTGACGGTGTCTTGTCGGGGTCTCACCCGACCTGTTTAGGTGCTCAGGTTGGATGTTTCCCTTTCCCCATGGTGCTCACCCTGCTTCAGCGCGTTCTCGGTCGTGCCGGGAAGCCGGCAGGTGGAACGGCTGGATCGCCTGCACTCGAACTGCCGCCCGCCGATTCGCGGGAGCGCGCCCGTGGAATGGTGATGGGACTCCAGGATGAGATCTGCACCGGCCTGGAGGCGCTCGATGGTGAGGGTCGCTTCAACGAGGAAAGTTGGGAGCGCCCGGAGGGCGGAGGCGGTCGCTCCCGCGTCATGCGCGAAGGACGGGTGTTCGAGCAGGGTGGCGTCAACTTCTCTGAGGTGCAGGGTCAGGAGCTGCCTCCATCGATCCTCAAGCAGCGTCCTGAAGCCAAAGGGCATCCCTGGTTTGCCACGGGGACCTCGATGGTGCTTCATCCGCGCAACCCCTTCATTCCCACCGTTCATCTCAACTACCGCTATTTCGAAGCAGGACCGGTCTGGTGGTTTGGGGGTGGGGCCGATCTGACGCCGTATTACCCCTTTCTCGAGGATGCCCGCCATTTCCACGGCACCCTCAAATCGGCCTGTGATTCTGTTAATCCTGATTTGCACAAGGTGTTCAAACCCTGGTGCGATGAATACTTTTTCCTGAAACACCGGAACGAGACACGCGGTGTCGGTGGGATTTTCTACGACTACCAGGATTCCAGTGGAACGCTCTACAAGGGTCAGGACAGCCGTGGCCCGGCCGCGGCGATTGCATCCGAACTGGGTGCACGTCCTTTGAGCTGGGAGCAGCTCTTCACCCTGGGCCAGAGCTGTGGCCGGGCCTTTTTGCCCTCTTACAGCCCCATT
>NHKA01000025.1:0-81069 GCA_002169615.1 Cyanobacteria bacterium TMED229 | reverse complement strand
ATCGACAACCCAGATTTTTGATGCTTGTTGATCTTTGGTGGACATGCGTTCAGATAAAGTTGAAAGCATCTGTTTAGCCTTTTGAAGTTATCACTCTTGAGTAAATATAGGGGCTCCTGTTTAGATAACATGACTGAATTGTGACGAACATGCGAGCAATCGTGCATCTGGAGCGTCGAAGCCTCGCTCAAGGCATGTTTTTCGACCCCTGAAGCATTTTCCTTTAAGACTTTGTTGCAGCACTGATACGTAATTGTGAATTTTGAAGGATGCGATGATCCTGCGAAATTAAAACAGATCCGCTTCAGGAAAGTATCTTTTCTCTAGTTGATTAAGATGATTCATAAAAGAGAATTTGAAAAAATAATGTTTCCTTTAAAAATCTATAAGTGCAGTGAGCTATGGTGAACAATATTGGACTTCTATTTTTCATGCTCACTCTTGGAAAATCTGACTTCAAGCCCATTGCGAGTTCGAGAACTGGTGCGTCAATCAATAAAACCACAATCAATCTGTCGAGCGATCAAAACCCGCTCGTGATCAAATCGGTTGCCAATGCAAAAAGAGGATCGCATCAGATTATCAAAGTCAAGCCAAAACAAAATCTTGATTGTTATATCTCCTTGAGCATTGATGCCGATTTTGATATCTATACTTACAAAAAGAACCCAGCACTCAATAGAGCCTTCCCGCTTACGAGCTCTACAAAGTATGGGAAGAAAGATGAATTCATGTTTTCCACCTTTGAAAAAGGACAATCATATTACATCAGCATTGTAAAAAATTCGCCCAAGCGAATCAAGCCAAATCAGTCGAAATTTAAATTGACTTTTGAACCTTTCCCGAAAAATCAAAGTTCAGAAATGTTACTTCCGAATGATCCTTATTTTAGCAATCAATGGCATTTATATAATCTCACTTATGACAAAAATGATTCCAATCAAAATGTTAATACCTTTCTGAATTTTGATATCGGTGCACCGGAAGCCTGGTGGTGCAATGAATATCTTACTGATCGTGGCCAAAACGGCAAATCTTCGGTGATTGCTGTGATTGATGGCGGCGTTGATATCACTCACCCCGATTTAAAAGATAATATCTGGACTGGTAAGCTAAATAATTCATCCAATAAACAGGTTTTAAACGGCTGGGACGTGGTTAACAGCAAACCCAATACACCTGAGCGTGCATCGAATCATGGCACGCATGTTGCTGGAATTATTGCTGCTACTGCAAACAACAACGAAGGTATTGCTGGCATTAGCTGGAATTCAAAAATTATGGGTTTAAATATTTTGTCAGAAGAGGAGAAAGCTTCTGATGACCATATCATCAAGGCGATTAACTTCGCAGTCAAAAATGGGGCTAATATCATTAATATGTCTTTGGGTAATCCGATCAAATTAGCTCAATCGGACTTGTCAAAAGCAAAGATGAAGTTTCTTGATAAGGATTTGGTAAAGACGATAAAGGGTTATCGAAAGGCATTTTCAAATGCTCGCAAGAAAGATGTTTTAATTGTTATGGCGGCAGGTAATTATGGACAGGTTGATTTTGATGTAAGCAAGTGGGCGAATATTGGTGATCTTTCAAGGAATATCATTGCGCCATATGATTACGCTTTGAAAACTGATAATATTATTTTGGTGGGATCAGTTGCATCCAATATGAGATTACCTTCTTATTCTAGTCATGCTAGCCGTGTAGACATCGCAGCACCTGGTGGATCAAGACAAATCAATTATGAATTTGATCCAATCACCGGTAGTATTATTCCCGTTCAGGATAATGAATCTAACGAGGAAGAAACTCGATCATTCCAGATTTACAGCACCATCAAAGGTGGTCGCTATGCACCTTCACTAGGCACTTCAATGGCGGCACCAATGGTCTCTGGGGCTGCTGGAATGTTAAGGGAATTTAGAAATGATTTAAGTGCAAAAGAGGTTAAAAAAATGATTCTGAATCATTCGCGATCTTTTGAGACATTAATACCCTATGTAGAGGAAGGAAGAACATTGCATTTGGCCGACATGATTTTTGAGGCCACGAACTGTGAGTATCAAATTGACGGCGGTCCAGTCACACCGGTCATTGAATAGCAATTCATCAGTTATGAAAAGAAGTAGAAAACATTTCGTTGGCTTGATAGGAACAAGTTATCGCATGATGAGGAGGCAGATTGCTCCCCTTTCCCATGCACGAAAGGGGAAGGTCAAGTTGGATTGGACTAGGGCGAACGAAAAGCTTGGACGCTTTTTAGAAGAGAAACTTTGCATAGGAGGTTTTTTCTGCCTTAAAATAATATTCATTGAGTTAGAGATTCTCGAAAGGTTGGTATGCAATCCCAGCGCTTGATCAAAGTTGGCTTGGAATGCGATTGGCATGAGCAAATGAAATCCTTTTAAATAATTGTTTGTTGTTCGTTGCAAAAATCTTAAAACATAAAGTTCATGTTGGTGAGCCTCATTGGTGATTTTGAATAATTGAAATTCACTCTGCATTTTTCTGCGATCGCGGATGAAATGGCGAGTGTTTCTGTTTTCCCTACTTCGGTATTATGTCTGCACACGAAACGGCAACTCTCTTCGTTAGAAATAATAACGACAGTGGTCCTAATAGTTTGCGTGCTGCGTTGACGAAGTCGCAAGAGACAGCAGGAAATTTTAATATTGTCTTTAAAAGTGATAAAAGTCCAAGTAACGAGCTGACAACTGGTTACTTCACAATTGAATTGCAGAGTCCTCTGCCTAATATTTACAGGAACAATATAACCATCAATCAGACCAATCCACGCTCTGTGATCTTGGTTGCGGATCTGGCGGCTAATTCACGGCAAAAAACGATTAGCAAGATGAGTGATGATAATACTGGTGGGGTAAATGGCAGTATGCTGTATGTTGGTGATACTGATTACCTTTACTCAGCATATCAACATTCAAATCTTAATCCGCCTAGTGTTGTAATTAACAATGTTAGTTTTATTCGCAACAAAGCACAAGGTGGTGATGGAAGCAACGGCGCGGGTGGTGGCCTTGGGACAGGTGGCGGAATCTCGTTAATTGCAGGTGATTTAACGATTAGAAATTCAATTTTTCAAGATCTCACTGCCGTGGGTGGCAGCGGTGGTGCGCCAGCCAGAGGGGAGATGGTGCAACTTTTGCGGATTTGTTCAAGCAACGCGATGCAGCACCAGGTACGACGGGCGGAAAGGGAGGCCTGTCATCGATTCCGCCCAGAAAGTCGGTTGAAGGAGAACTGGCATACGACGAGAAGTTAGCGCCACGCGGGGGAGCTGGAGGGGGCTCGGGTACAGGTAACTCAATTTGCCAAGGTAAAACAAGCAATGCATATCACGGCGGAAAAGGAGGAGCTAACGGAGAAAATTCCATCAATTTTGGGATGGGCGGCGGTGGCGGCGGCGGAGGCGGTGGCGGTGCCTGGAACTTTAATGACACCTTTTTCACATGTGCGGCTGTTCCATACATCACGTTCTATCGCGGTGGTTATGGCGGACGGGGCGGCAACGCTGGATATGGAGGTGGTCGGGGTGGAAGCGGTGGGCGAGGTGCGTCCGCCAGTGGAAAGAATTTATTTCTGCAAGGACCAGATCCAAGCCAACCTGGTGGGGGCACGCCTGGGCAAGCAGGTCTGGGGAAGGGCGATGCGATTGCGATTTTAAGTCGTACTGCCAATCGAAACAGCGGGGTATCCACACGTGCTTCCCTGAATCTTGATCAGGTCAGTTTCTATCAATCGGAACCCAAAAACAATTTGATCTGGAGCGATGGTGGACCAATTGATGTTGCCGTCAATGAGGTTTTTGTTGGAAAGAAACGTGACGATCGTACCAAAGTCAATCCAGGCTCAAATGATTCAATCCTAATCAATGGAAAAACAAAAGCCTATCAGTTAACAAATACGGCACCAGCTTTTTCAGGTATCTCAGTTCCGAGAGTTGCATCTGTTGCCGATTTCTCTGATACTGTGCTTCAAGGTACAGATCTATCTGATCGTTTTAACGTCTCATTTGAAAACGGCTCCACAGTTGCAGGCATTACATCAGACCTAACCAATCCTGACAATCCAATGAACAGAATCTGGCGCAAGATTGTGCCAGACACTGAAAATCAAATCATGAAAGAGTATCAGGCCAAGGCGGACAGATCGTATGTAGAAACAATGTTTACTGAAGATCGTGCCAAAGAAGCGTCTTTTAATCTCTTGGAAGATAGTATTGCTACTTCCTTGGGAACTGTAACAGGCCTCGTGCCTGGGCTGCCTGGTGCTGGAGCTGCAGGGATGATTGCATCTGATTTCGCACAAGATCACCTTACTTATGTCGAAGAGCAAGTGATGATGGCCGATGTTCGCGACAAGGCTCTTGATGTAAACAAGAAGAATCAGGAGGATATGCGGGCCGCTCTGGCAACTGATAGCAACGTGAGCCTTGCGGAATTGGACCTTGCATTGAAAAGAACAAGAGTTAAAATTAAAGACTTCGAGTTAGGCGATGACATTGTCACCTTTCCTGCGTATAAGGGGCAAAATGTTAAGTTTAACATATTGGATGGCCAAAAAATCTCTTTTACGTATGACACCGGTTCCAATAAAGATTTACCATTTTTAGAAATTGAGCTGACAGATGCTTCTAAAACAGCTTTAAGGAACGCCGATAATCTTAGTGATGAGGTTGCTTTGCAGGACATGCTTGTTAAAGGTAAGAACGAGAATGCGACAATGTGGATGTTGGGTACTCGTATCAAAAAGCCATTTGAAGTAATTGGGCGCAGCGCTTCTTATGGCCCTGGAGCTGTGGATATGTATGTTGACCGCAGTGTGAATTCGCTGCCATACGATGATGTTATCGAAATGGAAACATCACAAGGCTCTGATTGGATCTATGGATCGGATGGAAGCGAAGATATCTTGTCTGGGCGTGGTGATGACATGATCTTCCCATTTTTTGGCAACGACATTGTGAATGGTGGGCCCGGATCTGATCTTGTGTCTTATTCCGGAGGTCCGAAAGGCTATCCGCTGGAGCCCGTCACATTGACGGCCGTTAAATCAAATGAGGTTAAAGCGCGATCATTGAATGGAAGCAAGGATGGCGTTGGTGTTTTGCGGAATATTGAGAATTTTTATATGTATGGAGCCAGTGATATTGACTTGGGAAAACTTGGCAAGCCAACAACGAATCAATACAATATTATATCGGGAGCAGGTGGCAATATAAAAGGAAGCTCCTCGGACGATACGATTTCAATCTCATTTAATCCTGCCTGGAATGGTGATACTTCAACAGGTTTTTCTAAAACAACAAAGGTCGATGGCGGTGAGGGCTTTGACACACTCATTATTAATACGAAAGAAGCCTCGCCACAGATGAATGTTTATGTGAAGCGCACCGGAGATGCTTTGCAGGTGATTCGAGAATCTGACGAGTTCCTTCTGGTTGATGCCCGCGGAATTGAGCATTTTGATTCGACGACACCCCGCGGAAGAGTATCAAAGGATTCCAGTTCCATCGGCGATGGGGGCACTGTGTTGCTCGGGGTTGATAATGATTTTGGAGGCAAAGCGCGTCGAGGAATCCAAGGCAGCAAGAAGAATGATCTGTTGGTTGGCAGTGCGACGGATAACGCAATTTATGGCAAAAAAGGTGATGACACAATTGAGGGTGGGTTTGGTGATGACTTGATCTTTCCTGGCAAAGGCCGCAACATTACGACTGGTGGTGCAGGGGATGATCGTTATCAGCTTTCAAAGAAGCGTTCTACCGATGTTGTTGTTGTTGAATCCGGCGACGAAGAAGTTCTTAACTTTAATCCAAAGAGCGATATTATTGTATTTGCCAACATAGAGGAGTTGAAAATTTCCGATTCAACTTCCCTGAAAAAAAGTAAGCGTTCTGGGAGCAACCTTGTTGTTCAGCCCGGTAAGAATGTTCTTATGTATAGAAATGATGGTCAGGCAAAGTTCAATACGGTTGGATTTGAAGGATTTGATCTCTCAGAGATGCCTAGCACACACCTGCTTGATTCCACAACGCTTGCGGTGATTGATCCAACCTTGGCCTAGTGCTGTCTTGGCGCTGACAACTGGTTAATCCGGTCAATCGCCAATGTTTGATTCAGCGCCTTGCTGCGGCAGGGCGTTTTTTTCGCATTGGTGATAAGTGAGCAGCTGTTTCAATGTTGTGGCTGGCTGAGTGCTCGGCCTGAACGCGTGGTTTGTTGTGACCTCACGCGACACATCTTCAGGGATTTGGTCACGATTCAGTCATGGCTTCAGCGCCTTGGTTTCCATAGGGTGAGCCCATGCCCAAGTCTCCATGCATCGGGGTGCTGATTCTGGCCCTGTCCTTGTTGATCTCTGGTCCTGCGCAAGCAGGGCCCCAAGGTCAACCCATGCGTGTTTACAACGACCGGATGGAGGCGTTGTTCGTCAGTCTCGACGCCAACAGTGACGGGAAGCTCGATGCCGGTGAACTCAAAGATCAGCGTGCGCTTCGGCGCAGGCTGAAGCGACAGCAAGGGCGCACGTATCTGCTGCTCGACGACCTTCGCTCCACCGGAGGAGAACCTGGCGGGAAGCGGCTCAAGCGTCGCTTCAGGCGAGCGGATCTGAACAATGATCAGAAGTTAAGCCGCGGCGAGGCCAGCAGCATCCCCTGGTTGTCCCGTCAATTTGATGGTTTTGATCGCAATCGGGACGGCAGCATCACACTCCAAGAGCTCTGGGATGTGCAGCGGTCCTTGGCACCGCCTCAACGTCGCCCCTGAGGCGGTTGACGCCGGATCAAGAGACTGATCAGGCGCAACAGTCGCCAGGCTCCACCAAGGATCAGCACGCTCGCCAGCACCACCAGGGTGGCCACGAGCACAACAGCGGCCAGACCGAGAAAGGCCTCAAGCAGTTGTTGCACTCCGCGGATTAAATCCGCAACGGCTTCGCTCACCAGGAGCACAACATCCACTTGTTCCGGCAGGCGTTGCAGCCCAAAAATGATCCCCACACCAGCTGAAAGCATCAGCAGCACAGCGATCAGCTGCCGCGCAATCACACCCGGTGGGACCCGATGGCGCTTGCGGAACATGCGCTTCGGTTTGAGGGGTGATGGCTTCTGCCGGCTGCTCACAGTCATGGCAACAGGGAATGACCAGCGCCCCGCATCCAGCGTTCAAACTCGATGAGCACCAGCTCGTTCGGGCAGTCGATCAAGGTGAGGCTGCCAACTGTGCAATCGCCGTAGCCGCTGTGATGCAGCGTGAGGTGATAACCGGAGCCACTCAGTCCACACACTTCGGGATCGCTTCGCACGACGACATCGAGTGAAGCGCCGATGCGAGCCACGCGCCGTCTCAGATCTGACCAGCTGGCCACCATGGATCGGAGAGCCACGCGAACGTTAAGAGCCGATTCTGATCACCCTCGCAGCGGCGTCAACGTTCTGTCGACTCTGGATTGGCTGGAGCCTCCACGGAGCCTTGGCTGGCGGGTGGGACTTCAGGCCCTGGAAGGGGAAGGATCAAGGCAACGACAGCAGAGGTGGCCAGGGCCAGCCCCCCCAGCAGCGGGGCGCCGAAACGGCGCCGCAGGGGGATCCGCTCCACCAAGTCATGGCGCGACAGGGGTTGATCGGGGGGAAGTGTCCAGGCGAGTTGCACCCGCTGATCAAGGCGCAACCGATCGAGGCAACGCACCAGATCGCTCAGCTCGGCATCGTCGAGCTTCAACGTCAACGGCTCTACCCCCTCCTTGCTGCTGCGCAACGTCAGTTGATGAACGTGCTCAAGGGGCTCGATCGTCACGAACCCAGCATCGGTTTGGAATTGACGTCCGACGCCCGAGAGCTGATGCCGGGCATAGGGCATCACCACCGACATCAACGCTTCGAGGTGCTCACGGGTCCCCTCCAGTTCCGGTGAGGCCACCAGCTGCAGGCGCCAGGCAGACAGGATGCCGATGTTGTCTCCGGATTGTCCCGCGGAGAGATCCGGAACCCCCTCAACCGTGAGTCGGGCGGCGGTCTGCTCGTAATGGTGGGTGTTCTTCAGCATGTCTGTCTGTTCAGGGCGTCGGGTCGAGAAGGGTGGCGCGCAGTCTGTCGATCCCGCCTGGGCCGGCCACCAGCGCCAGGGAACTGATCAACTGACGCTGAATCACGCCACTGATCTCTGGATCCAGCAACCGGACCACCGCGCCCCGGCGAGGGTTCATGCGTTCTTCGATCAGATCCCGCAGCCGTTCATCGAGCAGTTGCCAACGCTGTTGGGTCAGCTGGTCGGGCTCGCGACTGGAGAGCAACTGATGCAGCATCGGGTAGAGCCGTTCGGCCATGGCGCACACGAGGCAGATCAGCGACTCGGCGTCCACTGGGTCCATGGCTTCCCGTCGGGTTGTGCGCCGCAGTGGGTTGTGACAGCGGCGTTTCCAGAGCTCAACACGGTTGGGGAATTGCGTCTGCAGGCCCATCTGCTGACTGGTCCACAGCATGGCTTCGCCGCCGTTGAGGTCGAGGGCCTCAATGGTCAACAAGAGCAGATCCAGGCGTTCCACGCCTCGGCGACCGAGGCGGGCGCCAGTCGATGGGGGTGCTTCCGTCATGGCTGCGATGATGCCAGGGGTTATGCCCCCGCGTCATCACGCTTTGGATCTTCAGCCGTTCATTCGCGAGGTTCCGGACTTCCCCAAGCCTGGAATTCTGTTCCGGGATATCGCTCCTCTGCTGAAGTCCCCCGAGGCCACGACCGAGGCCTTACGGCAACTTGGTGAGGTGTGTGAGTCGCTCCAGCCGGATCTCATCGTCGGCATTGAGTCGAGGGGTTTCATTGTTGGCACGCCTCTTGCCCATGCACGCGGGCTTGGGTTTGTGCCGGTTCGCAAACCCGGCAAATTGCCCGGTGCGGTGATTGGGATTGATTACGCCCTGGAATACGGCAGTGATCGGTTGGAGATTCAGGCTGATGCTCTGGCTGGCGGCCCCAAGGTGTTGGTGGTTGATGATCTCCTGGCGACCGGTGGAACGGCTTCGGCAACGGGCGCGTTGGTCCAACGGGCTGGAGGCAACCTGATCGGTTTTGCGTTCTTGATCGAACTGGTGGGGTTGGGGGGTCGTGATGCCCTGGGAGACAAGGTGCCCTGTCACGCCCTGTTGGCCTATTCCTGAGCGTTCTGCCAGTCGAAAACCTGCTGAAGTTGATCCAGGCTCAGCAGCCCGAAGCTCCACAACACGATGGGAAGCGGAGCCTGTTCCAGTTCCGCTTGCCTGAGTCCCAGATTCAGTGCATTGGCACTCAGCCCGAGGCGACGTTGCAGAAACTGCTGCAGGTCGTCCGGTGGTGTCGGCTGGGGATGACTGCAAACCACCATGTGACGTTGGGACTGCCCGGGTGGACAGGACAGAAGCACTTAGCTGGGATCATGGCGCTTCCTGGTGCTGATGACAGCTCAGTCGGGCTGTGGACGCAGGAGCAGGAGTGGACCATCCGTCATGGCCCGCAGACTGAGTCGGCGCAGTCTCCGTGATTCCCCCATCAGCTTGAGCCCTAACCATCGCAAGGGCAGGAGCAGGGGCTGTCTGTTGGAGAACAATCTCACCAGCAGATCCGTCGCCACACTGACCATCAACACATCCAGGCAGCGCTGTCTTCCGTATTGACGGGCAATCTGAGCAGCATCGCCGCTTTGCCTGGCCAGCGCTTCCAGGGCGCAAACATCACGCCAGCACAGGTTGAGCCCTTGCCCACCCACGGGATGGCAGCGATGTCCTGCTTCTCCCAAAAGCACACCACGCCCGTGGGACAGGCTGCGGGCCAGCATCAGTTCCTGGGGAATCGCGGCAGGTTGGTCAAGCAGCAAATCGGGCTCGACGCCATCAGGGAGCACGCCTGCGAGCTGATCAAGAAATGCCCCCGTCGGAAGCTCGGCGCGTTCTCGACAGCGATCAAGCGGAGCACTCCAGACCACCTGGTAACAATCCCCGTCGAGAGGGAGAACCGCTAAAGGGCCTTCAGGACGAAACAGCTCATAAGCCTGGCCCTTGGGCACGCCGCGGAGCACCACCTTTGCGGTGAGACATCCCTGGCGGTAGCGATGTTGAAAGGTTTGAAGCCCCCAGGTCTTGCGTGTTGGGGATCGGGGGCCATCTGCGGCAACCACCAGGGATGTCGGGTTTGGCTCAGGCGCTGAACGGCCAAGGTGCAGCCCGACTGTTGGAAGCTTCTCAAGCCTTTCCAACAAAAGAGCCATCAAGGGTTTGTGATCCAGGATCCAGCCGATCGCGTCGTGCTGTCGGGATGCCGGATCGAGATCGCGTGTTTCAAAAAGTACGTTGAGCCGGCAAGCCTGATCACTCAGGTCGAGTCGGTCGAACGGCACTAGTGCCGATGACAGGTCGTTCCAGAGACCCAATCGCCCCAGCAGACGACGACTCGAATGGGTGATGGCATAGGCACGGCTCCTTGAGAGGAGTTGATCTGAACTCTGCGGGTCGAAAAGGTCAACGTGCAACTGTTTCTGACCCAGCGCGAGAGCCGCAAGGGCCCCACTGGGGCCCGCACCACAAATGTGAACCGTGGTTGTCGAGGTCACCATCAACCGAGTGTGGCTGACCTCAACTGACAACCGTGACCTCAGCCGAGACCGAGCAGGCCTTTGGTGAAGGCTTCACCACCCATGGCGAATTCAGTCGCCAGCAACGCGATGAATCCGAGCATGGCCATGCGGCCGTTGAGCTTCTCAGCGCGGTCGTGGAAACCCCAGCCGCGCTCTGCTTCCACAACTTCCATGCGGGGCTCTGCTGCGAAAGCGTTCAGACGGCCGCCATCCTCTGTGGTGACGGTGGCACCGCGGATTACGGGGGCGGAAGGTGTTTGAGCCATGGCCAACCTCAGGTGGTATGCAACGAATTGTAAACCAACTTTAAGGAATGTTATGGACGGGTGTCAGGGGTTCTGCGTCGTGACAGCCGCAGCTGGCACAGCTCTTCGAAAGCGGGACGCAGCAGGAACGGGTAGTCCCCGACCCAGAGACGCAATCCCGGCAGCCAGGCATCGCTGAGGGCCCCGATCTTCGAGAAATCCTTGCGTTCGCTCAGCACCAGGCAGCGGATCAGGCTTCCAGCCCGAATCACCTGGTGGCGTTTCTCCATTGGAAAAGCCAGCCGTCCCAGATAGCCCTCCTCATCTTCCAGTTCCAGCAGCATCCAGATGCGTTTGTTTTCAACCAACTCCAGTTCGCCGCTCCTGTTCGCCTGCTCATGGCGTCCTTCCACCCGTTCCCGGGTGCGCACCTCCACCACTTCACCTTCAAACAGAGCTGCCGCTGAATAGCGCCTCAATCCAGCATTGCGCTGGCCGGCCTGAAGGATGGGCCCCCAGAGCACATACAGAAGGAATACAACGCCGACGATCAACCAGAACGGCCCCCAACGGCTGGTCATCTGGCTCTGGCTGATCAGCAGTGTGATCACGCCGCCGATCGTTGCGATCATCACCCGTTGAAGGATCTGTTGAGGCGAGCCCAGCGACACACGAAACTGATTGCCGGTCGCCACCGCTGGAATCAATCGCTGCAATTCACCTGGGCGGAGGGGGATGAGCATCGGTTCCGCCTCAGATCAGACGTTCCAGGCCATAGACGAGGGCCTCGAGCGAACGCACTTTGCGCACGGTCAGCAAAACCCCCGGCATGTAGGCGGATCTGTCGATGGTGTCGTGGCGCAGGGTGTAGGTCTCACCTGGGGCACCAAACATCACCTCTTGGTGGGCCACCAGGCCTGGAAGACGAATGGAATGCAGCCGCAGGCCGCTCTCACGCACGCCGCCGCGGCTTCCCTTCAGGGATTCGTGCTCGTCCACCTCGGGGGGGTTGAATCCCTTGCCCAGCTCTTCCATCAGTTCAGCGGTCTTGAGGCAGGTGCCGCTGGGAGCATCTGCCTTCCGGTTGTGGTGCAGTTCCGTCAGCTCCGCATGGTCGTAAAACCGAGCTGCAGCGGCAGCGGCCTGTTGCAGCAGCACCATGCCCACCGAAAAATTGGGGATCACCGCTCCACCCACCGAGGCCTTTCCGGAGAACACCGTGAGCTCCTTCAGTTGTTCAGGGGTGAGGCCAGTGGTGCCGATCACCGGGTGCACGCCGTAGGCGATCGCCGCACGGGTGTGCTCGTACACCACGGAAGGATGGGTGAAGTCGACAAGCACCGCGGCACCGTCGTTGTCCCGCACCGACTGGCTCACGGCGCACAGGCAGCCCTCGAAATCAGCTGTGACGGCGATCTCGAGTTCCCCTAGGCCCAGTTCGAGCCCGATGTCCGCACCCTCTTTGCCAGGCGTGTTGTCGATGGCGCCGGCGACGTGGCAGTCCTCGGAGGCATGGACGGCCTTGATCACCTCCGCTCCCATGCGACCCAGTGCTCCGGCCACAACCACGGGAATGGATGAACTCATCGAAGCGCCAGGAATCCCCTCAAGCCTATGGGTCAGCTCGTGTAACGCCAGACTGGAAATCGTCGCAAGGGAGAGGACCTGAACGTAAGGTTCTTCACATTGCTCAAAGCGCGCAGATGTTCACACAGGTCCGCTCCGCCGATCGCCGCGTTGCTCCTGTGGAGGGTCAGAACCACAAATCCGTGATGAAGGCGGTTTATGTGGTGCTCGAGCCGCAATACCAGAACGCTCTGACCCAGGCCGCAACGGCACTGAATGCTGCAGATGGCGACCTCGGTATCGAATTGAGCGGCTATCTGATCGAAGAGCTGCGCGATGAGCAGAACTACGCAGACTTTTGTGCCGACGTGGCCCAGGCCGACGTCTTTGTGGCGTCACTGATCTTCATCGAAGATCTGGCTCAGAAAGTTGTTGAAGCGGTGGCTCCCCATCGGGACCAGCTCAAGGCCGCCGTGGTGTTCCCCTCGATGCCCGAGGTGATGCGGCTCAACAAGCTCGGCAGCTTCTCCATGGCCCAGCTTGGCCAGAGCAAAAGCGCCATTGCCGGCTTCATGAAGAAGCGGAAGGAAGCCGGTGGTGCCGGTTTTCAGGACGCCATGCTCAAACTGCTGAACACCCTGCCAACGGTTCTCAAATATCTGCCCGTGGAGAAGGCGCAGGACGCGCGCAGCTTCATGCTCAGCTTTCAGTACTGGCTGGGGGGAACACCAGACAACCTGCGCAATTTCCTGCTGATGCTGGCGGACAAATATGTCTTCCCCATCGCGCAGGGTGAGTCGCGCCCGGAGATGGAGGTGGCTGAGCCGGAGGTTTTCCCTGACCTCGGGATCTGGCATCCCCTGGCACCCACCATGTTCGAGGACCTCAAGGAGTATCTGAACTGGACCGCCAGCCGCGGTGATCTCAGCGAGGAGGCCCGCAAGGGACCTGTGATTGGCCTGGTGCTGCAGCGCAGTCACATCGTCACCGGTGACGATGCCCACTACGTGGCAACGATCCAGGAGCTGGAGTACCGCGGAGCGCGGGTGATACCGATCTTCTGCGGCGGGCTGGATTTTTCCAGACCCGTGAATGCCTTCTTCTATGACCCGATCAACCCTGAACAATCGCTTGTGGACGGCATCGTGTCGCTCACTGGTTTTGCTCTGGTGGGAGGCCCGGCTCGGCAGGATCACCCCAAGGCAATTGAATCGCTGAAAAAGCTCAACCGCCCCTACATGGTGGCGTTGCCTCTGGTGTTCCAGACCACACAGGAATGGGAGGAGAGTGACCTCGGCCTCCATCCGGTGCAGGTGGCCTTGCAGATCGCCATCCCCGAACTGGATGGTGCCATCGAACCGATTGTGCTGTCGGGCCGAGATGACGCCACGGGCAAGGCCCACACCCTGCAGGACCGTGTTGATGCAATCGCCGAGCGTGCCATTCGCTGGTCATCGCTGCGGATCAAGCCACGCACCGACAAGAAGCTGGCGATCACGGTGTTCAGCTTCCCGCCGGACAAAGGCAATGTCGGCACGGCGGCCTACCTCGATGTGTTCGGCTCCATCCATCGGGTGATGGAGGAGATGAAGGCCAAGGGGTACGACATCCAAGACCTGCCGAAGACTCCGAAGGGTCTGATGGAAGCCGTGATCAACGATCCCGAAGCGATGCAGGGAGCTCCGGAGCTCTCGATCGCGCACCGCATGAGCGTGGAGGAGTACGAACGTCTCACCCCGTACTCCGAACGGCTGGAGGAGAACTGGGGCAAGCCTCCGGGCAACCTCAACAGCGATGGCCAGAACCTGTTGGTGTTCGGTCGCCACTTCGGCAACGTGTTCGTCGGCGTGCAGCCCACCTTCGGCTACGAGGGCGACCCCATGCGGCTTCTGTACTCCCGCAGCGCCAGTCCCCATCATGGCTTCGCTGCCTATTACACCTACCTGGAGAAGATCTGGGGTGCGGATGCCGTGCTCCACTTCGGCACCCACGGTTCGCTGGAGTTCATGCCCGGCAAGCAGATGGGCATGAGCGAAACCTGCTATCCCGATTCGCTGATCGGTGCTCTCCCGAACCTTTATTACTACGCCGCCAACAATCCCTCAGAGGCGACGATTGCCAAGCGGCGTGGTTACGCATCCACCATCAGCTATCTCACCCCACCAGCAGAAAACGCTGGCCTGTACAGGGGGTTGAAAGAACTGGGTGAGCTGGTTGGCTCCTATCAGCAGCTTCGCGAGGGAGGTCGCGGTGTTCAGATCGTGAACACGATCGTGGAGACCGCACGGCAGTGCAATCTCGACAAGGACGTCGAACTGCCTGAGCTCGATGCTTCCGCCATGGATCTCGATGGTCGTGATGCCCTCGTGGGTGCGGTGTACCGCCAGTTGATGGAAATTGAGAGCCGCCTGCTTCCCTGCGGACTGCACACCATCGGCAAGCCTCCCACCGCAGAGGAAGCCATTGCCACTTTGGTGAACATCGCTGCCCTGGAACGGGAGGAGGAGGGACTGCGATCCCTGCCTGGTCTTCTGGCTGAGGCGATGGGGCGAACCATCGACGACATCTACAGGGGCAATGACGAGGGTGTGCTCGCTGATGTGGAGCTCAACCGCACGATCACGGAGACGTNCCGCGCCGCGATCGGAGCCATGGTGCGCTCGCTCACCGGTCGTGATGGCCGCGTGACGCTGCGCAACAGCTTCGGCTGGTTCTTTGATCTGCTNGCCCGGTTCGGCTTCAAGTTGCCCTCCCCCTGGTTGCGCGCCTGCTGCAATGCCGGTTTCACCCAGGTTGATTCCAGCGAACTGGACAAAGTGTTCGGCTATCTGCGCTTCTGCCTGGAGCAGGTGTGCGCCGATATGGAGATGGAGAGTCTGCTCAAGGCCCTTGATGGTGAATATGTGCTGCCTGGTCCTGGCGGCGATCCGATCCGCAACCCNGGCGTGCTTCCCAGCGGCAAGAACATTCATGCTCTGGATCCCCAGGCGATCCCGACCCGCGCTGCGGTCGCTGCGGCCAAGGGCGTTGCCGACAAGCTGATTGAACGCCAGCGCGAGGAGCAGGGCACCTGGCCGGAAACCATCGCCTGCGTGCTCTGGGGTACGGACAACATCAAGACCTACGGCGAATCCCTGGCTCAGATCCTCTGGTTCGTCGGCGTCAAGCCGATGCCGGATTCCGTGGGGCGGGTGAACAAGCTGGAATTGATTCCCCTTGAGGAGCTCGGACGGCCTCGCGTTGATGTGGTGGTGAACTGCTCCGGGGTGTTCCGCGATCTGTTCATCAATCAGATGGCGCTGATCGACCAGGCCGTGAAGATGGCAGCCGAGGCTGATGAGCCCCTCGAGCAGAACTTTGTTCGCAAGCATGCGCTCGAACAAGCCGAAAAGGAGGGCACGAGCCTGCGTGATGCGGCCTGCCGTGTGTTTTCCAATGCCAGTGGCAGCTACAGCTCCAATGTGAACCTGGCGGTGGAGAACAGCAGCTGGGAGGACGAGGGTGAACTGCAGGAGATGTATCTGTCCCGTAAAACCTTTGCTTTCAACGCTGATAACCCCGGCGAGATGAANCAGAAGCGTGAGGTGTTCGAGTCGGTGATGAAGACCGCTGATGTGACCTTCCAGAATCTCGACTCTGCTGAGATCTCACTGACGGATGTGAGCCACTACTTCGATTCAGATCCCACCAAGTTGATCGCAGGGTTACGCGACGACGGCAAGGCTCCGACGAGTTATATCGCCGACACCACGACGGCCAATGCCCAGGTGCGTTCACTGAGTGAAACGATTCGGCTGGATTCCCGCACCAAGTTGCTCAATCCCAAGTGGTATGAGGGCATGTTGGATTCCGGCTACGAAGGGGTTCGGGAGGTCGCCAAACGTCTGAATTTCACGCTGGGTTGGAGTGCCACCAGTGGTTCAGTTGACAACTTTGTTTACGAGGAAGCNAACGAAACGTTCATCAATGATCCTGAAATGCGCAAGCGGNTGTTGGAGCTCAATCCCCACAGTTTCCGTCGCATTGTGGGCACTCTGCTTGANGTTAATGGGCGCGGCTACTGGGAAACCTCGGATGAGAACATCCAGCAATTGCAGGAGCTCTACCAGGAGGTTGAGGACCGGATTGAGGGGGTCGCAAGCTGAAGGTTGGTGTGGATGGAGATCAACCATCCCAGGTTCTATTGGACGACTCCTTGACCTTGTTCCTTGAAGATGATTGCAAGATCATTTTCAATGCAGAAATTCTACAAATATCCCCATAAGTTTGATCCTGGCAACGTCATTTCCAGCTTTTTGAAGAGCAATGATTNTCGTCTTNGCTNNATCTGTCGATGTCTGATTGACACGTTCGAATCAATGAATGGAATGGAAAAGACGGCAATCGGTGCATCACCAAAGCGTCGCGGCCATGGTCAGGGTCTGGGCCATGGGGNCAACATCATGGACACGCACGATGGCGGCACCAGCCTGTGCGCAGCGACAGGCCACCGCTGCGGTTCCCCAGATGCGAGCTCGCGGCTTCGGCTGATTCAGCACAGCGCCGATGAAGCGTTTTCGGGATGGACCAATTAACAGGGGAAATCCGTCCGTTTTGAGCTGTTCGAGCCCTTTCAGCAGGGCAAGATTCTGCTCCTGAGTCTTGGCGAAGCCCAGGCCCGGATCCCAGATGATCCGGTCGTGTTTCACGCCGGCGCGGATGGCGGCATCGGTGCGTTCCAGCAGTCCGTTGCGCACGTCTTGCACCACGTCGTCGTAGGCGGTGAGCTGATCCATCGTTTGACTGGTCCCGCGGCTGTGCATCAACACCACAGGGCATCCAGCAGCGGCAACCAGGGGAAGCATGGCGGGGTCGCGACGACCGCCGCTGACGTCGTTGATCCAGTCCGCTCCAGCTTCGAGCGCAGCCTCTGCCACAGGTGCCAGAAAGGTGTCCACGGAGATCAGAGCCTCTGGACACTGCCTGCGGATCTCCCGGAGTGGCGCGAGCAAGCGTTTCTGCTCCTCCACAGCACCGACTTCATCGGCGCCAGGGCGAGTGCTTTGAGCACCGAGATCGAGGACATCCGCACCCTGGCTGAGCTGCAGCCGGGCCTGGGCGACGGCACGATCGCTGCGCAGGTGGCGGCCTCCATCGCTGAAGGAGTCCGGGGTGATGTTGATCACCCCCATCACCGCGGTGCGATGGCCCCAGCCTTCAGGCCAGCGCCTGGATTCAGAGGGGCTGGTAGTTGGCAATCCTGGCAAAACCATCCGGCTTCAATGAAGCTCCGCCGACCAGAACACCGTCGATATCGCTCATGTGCATCAACTCATCGATGTTGGCCGGTTTCACGGAGCCGCCGTACTGAACAATCAGGTCTGTGGCGCCCACCCAACTGCGGATCAGTCCGCAGATCCGATTGGCTTCTGCTGCCTCGCAGGTTTTACCGGTGCCGATGGCCCAGATCGGTTCGTAAGCCACCACCAACTTGCTGGGATCCAGTCCTTCCAGTCCCTGCTCGATCTGACGTCGAATCACCCGCTCAGCTTCGCCGCGTTCCCGCTGTTCATCACTTTCACCAACGCAGACAATCGGGATCAGGCCGTTGTTCTGAGAGCAGCGAGCGCGGTGGTTGATCTGTTCGTCGCTCTCACTGAAGTATTTGCGCGGTTCGCTGTGGCCAACAATCGTGTACGTCACCTTGTGCTCCAGCAGCATCTCGGTTGAGATCTCACCGGTGAAGGCGCCATGGGGCTGCCAGTGAACGTTCTGACTGGCCAGTTCCACGCGGCTGTCGACGATCAGATCCGCCATCGCATTCAGTGCCGTGAACGGCGGGGCCAGCACAACCTCCCTGTCGTCCGGCGTCTCTGCGAGCAGCGGCAGGAATTCAGCCATGTAATCCCTGGCCTGGGCACAGGTCATGTGCATCTTCCAGTTGCCAGCAATCACCGGTCTGCGCACACTCAAATCCTCTGCAGAACTGCGGGCTAACTTACGGCTTGATCGTTGTTCACTCCCGAACAACGGCTTCTTCTCCCGCCAACGTCACCCGATCCCCCGGGTTGAGCTGCCGTCCTCGCCGGGTTTCCACTGCACCATTCACCTGAACAGCTCCGGCCTGGATGTGATGTTTGGCCTCTCCGCCGGTGCTCACCCATCCCTGCCATTTGAGGAACTGATCCAGCTTCATCACAACGGCTTGTCAGGGCTTCATTGATACTGTGCCGCCATGCTGAGACCCTCCCAGGCCGGCTTCCGGCGCCTTCTGCCGCTGTTGCGTCCCCACTTGCGTCAGCTTCTCTGGGGCGGACTCTGCATGCTGGTTTACGTCGGCAGTTTTCCACTCCTGGTCCATCTGGCCGGGCAGTTGTTCCCCTCGCTTGGGTCCGGGGATCTCGTCAGGGTGCTGCAGTTGATCGGGATCGCCCTGATCATTTTTTCCGTGCAGAAGCTGGCCCAGTTCGGGCAGGACTCCCTGCTGGCCGGGCCGGCGCTTCAGGTGAGTCAGAAACTCCGCGGGGATTTGTTCCGAACGTTGCAGACCGTTGAGCTGGGTGCTCTCGAGAAGCTTTCAGCGGGGGATCTCACCTATCGGCTGACCGAAGACGCCGATCGTGTCAGCGAGGTGCTCTACAAAACCATCCACGACACCCTGCCGAGTGTTCTGCAGCTGCTGGCCGTGCTCGCCACGATGCTCTGGCTGGATTGGAAGCTGACCTTCGCGATCCTGGCGTTGGCTCCCGTCATCGTCTGGCTGATCAGCCTGTTCGGTGCCCGAGTGATGACCGCAACCGAGCGGAGCCAGAAGAAGGTGAGTGAACTGGCGGGTTTGCTTGGAGAAGCGATTGAAGGATTGCCTCTGGTGCGTGCTTTCGCGGCAGAACCCTGGCTGCAGGACCGCTTTGAGCAGGAAATCGACCAGCACCGGCGGGCCCGTCACCGCACGTACAGCCTCATAGCGCTTCAGCATCCTGTGGTGGGGATCATTGAAGTGGTGGGTCTGTTTGCCGTGCTCGCACTCGGCGCGGCCCGCATTCAAACCGGCGATCTGGACATCGCCGGTTTGAGCAGTTACTTGACGGGCCTGATCGTGCTGATCGATCCGATCGCCCACGTCACCAACAATTTCAATGAGTTCCAGCAGGGGCAGGCCTCCCTGCGGCGCCTTCGTCAGATCGAACGGGAGCCCCAGGAGCCCGCTGATCCGGTGGATGCAGTGCCCCTCGGCACGCTTCGAGGTGATCTTGCACTCGAGGGTGTGTCCTTCGGTTATGACCCCTCCCAACCTGTGCTTCAAAAGCTGGATCTGCAGGTTCGGGCTGGTGAAGTTCTGGCGTTGGTGGGCCCCTCCGGCGCCGGAAAAAGCACCCTGTTTTCGTTGCTGCTGCGCTTCAACACCGTGCAGAACGGCCGCATTCTTCTGGATGGATGTGATCTCAGTCGATTGCGGGCGAGGGAACTGCGCCGACAGGTGGCACTGGTGCCCCAGCGCACCACGGTGTTCTCCGGGACCATCTCCGAGGCGATCCGTTTCGGGCGTGAGGCCAGTGATGCTGAGGTGATCGAGGCGGCGCATCTGGCCAATGCGGATGCTTTCATCCGCTCCCTGCCTGACGGATACGCAACGCAACTCGAGGAGCGTGGTACCAATGTTTCAGGGGGACAGCTCCAGCGCATTGCGATTGCCCGTGCAGTCCTGGGCAATCCAGCGCTGCTGCTCCTGGATGAAGCCACAAGTGCCCTGGATGCGGAGGCGGAAGCGGCGGTGCAGCTCGGCCTGAGGCAAGCGATGGCCGGCCGCACGGTGCTCGTGATTGCCCACCGCCTCGCCACGGTTCAGGAAGCGGATCAGATCGTTGTGCTGGAGAAGGGTTCCATCGTTGACCGCGGTAGCCATGACAGCCTCATGCAGCGAGGTGGCCGCTATCGGGAGCTCTGCGAACGGCAGTTCATTCGCGATCTGCAGAACGGGTAAATCCACCTACGATTCAAGCGCCGGTTCCGAACCATCCCGGCCGTGATCGATGACTGACTCCGCAGCCAACACCTCCAACCCTGTGCTCACGTTTGAGGGAAAGCGATATGACCTCAACACCCTTCCCGACGAGATGAAAGAGCTGGTTCGCGGGATGCAGGTTGCTGATGCCCAGCTGCGCATGCATGAGGACACGCTCAAGGTCCTCGCTGTTGGGCGTCAAAGCCTGGCCATGCAGTTGAACGAGAAGCTTCAGGGCGTCACTCCTCTGCCTGAAGGTCAGGGCTGATTGCTGTTCAGTGGCATCAAAAAAGGGGGGCAATGCCCCCCTTTTTTGATGCCTGATCTGTGTTGATCAGTCGCTGCCGAATTTGTAGTTGCGGGTGAGTTTGAACACCGTTCCCGACAGCAGCAGCAGGGCCACAAGGTTCGGCAAGGCCATCAGACCATTCAGGGTGTCAGCGACTCCCCAGACAGCACCACTGGTGCCGGCGATTGATGCGAACACCACCATGGCAACCCAGAGAAGGCGGAACGGAAGGATCGCGCTGGTTCCAAAGAGATAGGTCGTGCAGCGTTCGCCGTAGAAACTCCATCCGAGAACGGTGGTGAAGGCGAACACCACCAATCCGATGGTCACCACGATTCCGCTTCCTGGAAGTCCGCTGTTGAAGGCTGCGATGGACAGATTTGAGCCACTCAGTTCGTTGGTGCCATCGATCAACGCCTTCCCTGTGGTGGTGATGATCACCAGGGCCGTCATGGTGCAGATGATGATGGTGTCGATAAACGTGCCGAGCATGGCCACGGTGCCTTGACGGACCGGGTCATTGGTGTTGGCCGCGGCGTGGGCGATCGGGGCACTGCCCAGGCCGGCTTCATTGGAGAAAATGCCTCGCTTGAAGCCCATCAGCACCACTTGGCCAAAGGCGCCACCTGCCGCAGCTTCTCCTGAAAAGGCGTTGGTCACGATCATGGCGAAGGCTGCGGGGACGCCGTCGATGTTGAGGACCAGCACGATCAGGCAAGCCAGCACATAGAGCAGAGACATCACCGGGACGATTGCCGAAGCTGCCTGGGCGATCCGTTTGATGCCTCCGATGATCACGGAGAACACCAGAACTCCGAGCACGACTCCTGTGACCACCCTTGGAATCCCGGCTGCCTCAAGTGCCGAGGAAACCTCGAAGACCTGAACGCCGTTGCCGATTCCAAATCCGGCGAGCATGCCGAACAGGGCGAACAGCCCCGCCAGCCAGCTCCACCGACTTCCAAGGCCATTGCGGATGTAGTACATCGGGCCTCCGACATGGTTGCCCTTGTCATCGGTCTCACGGAACTGCACCGCAAGGACCGCTTCGGCGTACTTGGTGGCGATGCCGAAGATGGCAATCATCCACATCCAGAACACCGCTCCAGGACCGCCAACGGCAATCGCTCCGGCGACGCCGGCGATGTTTCCGGTGCCGATGGTGGCCGAGAGGGAGGTCATCAAGGCCTGAAACGGTGAGATCTCCCCTTCGTTCAGGCCATCGGCGGGATTCAGCATCATCCGCACGCCGTAAATCAGTCGTCGCAACGGCATGAAGCTCAGGCCAAGCATGAGCACCACGCCAGTGATGGCGATCAAACTGACGGTTGGCCAGCCCCAAACCAGGCTGTTGATCGGCCCGTTGATGGTCTGAACCGCTTCATTGAAGGAATCCATCTCGGCAAGCCTGATCTTCCGGAGATGGTGTCACAGGCGTCCAGTCAGAGCAAACGATTTAGAGCGTTTCCAGTGCTTCGAAGTGGAAGGTCTGACATCCGCCCTCCTGATCACCGTGAGCGTCTGTTTCGATCACGCGCTTTTGCAACACCCAGGGCCCGCCATCAGGCAGGGGCGCAAATGTATCCGTGAATGTGTTGCGGCCGCCGCGCGTCTCCCCTGAAGCGGGGTCGGCGTACTGACTGGTGTAGGTGTGGCTGAGGTATCCGGCACCGGTGTGGGTGACCTCGGTGGTGAAGATCGTCACCACCGTTCCGTGGATGTGACGGTGCACCATTGTCACCACATCGTCCTTGATGCGATAGCGGTCGCCTTCGCCCTTGCCGCCCACGATCACCTCGGTCCCAACGGCGTCGGTGTCCCCAGCGGTGAAGGTGTTCTGGCCATGGGTCTGCTCGAAACTGCGGCGGACCCGATGGATGGCCACCTCCCAAAGTTGGGAGTTGATCGCTTTCAACACCTCTTCGTCGTCTATTCCTTCAACGGTCGCCTTCAGATCGGCTCCCACCTGAAAGGTGCCTTCAACCGATCGATCCCCCTGTTCCCAGATGCAGCGACCGCGGTAGCCAGAGAATCCCGGTGCCCAGGTGTAGCGGTTCTCGTAGGCCCGCTGAAATGCATCGCGGCAATCGCTGCCGGGGGCAAGCGTGGCTGTCGCTGAAGGGCTGGCTGAAGCGGTCAAGTCTGATCAGCAGTGACCTCAACCCTACCGATCAGATCGTTTGGGCATGGATGTCCTGCAGAGCATGAATGCTCAGGGTCGTCTGTTGCTGCAGGGCCGAGATCGCTTCCACTGCGGCCCTAGCGCCGGCCAGGGTCGTGACGGTGGGAACCGCGTAATCCAGGGCTGCCCTGCGCAGATATTTGTCGTCATGGGCGGCCTGACGACCGATCGGCGTGTTGATCACCAGCTGAACCCGATTCGAACGAATCAGATCTTCGATGTTCGGGCGTCCTTCATGAACCTTCAGCACCGGCTGAACGGTCAGTCCCGCCTCGGCAAGAGCACGGGCTGTGCCCGTGGTGGCCATCACGTCAAAGCCCAGTTCGATCAGGCGGGCCGCCACAGGCACCAGAGCTGGTTTGTCCCGGTCGTGGGTGGACAGGAAAATGCTCCCTTGGGTCGGCAAAGCCTCCCCTGCTCCAAGTTCCGCCTTCGCGTAAGCCATGCCGAAACTGCTGGCGGAACCCATCACCTCGCCGGTGGAACGCATCTCTGGACCGAGCACGCTGTCGGCTCCAGGAAACCGTCGGAAGGGCAGAACGGCCTCTTTGATCGCCTGAAGCGGCGGTTTGGGCTCCTCCAGAAGACCCACTTCAGCGAGGGTTTCGCCGGCCATCACTCGGGTGGCGAACCGCGCCAGTGGTCGGCCTGTGGCCTTGGCCACAAAAGGCACCGTGCGCGATGCTCGTGGGTTGGCTTCGATGATGAACACAACCTCACGGCCTTCAGCGTCCCGTTGCACGGCGAATTGCAGGTTGATCAACCCCTGCACTTTCAAGGCGACAGCCAGGGCTTCACTCCAGGCGCGGATGGTGCTGAGGGCCTCCTCCCCGAGCGACACGGCGGGCAGGCAACAGGCTGAATCCCCGGAATGAATGCCGGCTGGTTCGATGTGTTCCATCAGACCGCCGATCACCACATCACCGTTGCGGTCACAGAGGGCATCGACATCCACCTCGGTGGCATTCTCGAGGTACTGGTCGATCAGCACGGGGTGATCAGGCTCAACCTGAACCGCTTCACGCATGTAGCGATTCAACTCGTCTTCGTCGAAGACCACCTCCATGGCCCGACCACCAAGCACGTAGGAGGGACGCACCACCACCGGGTAACCGACGTTATCCGCCACATGTCGTGCTTCCTCTTCGCTGCGGGCTAGCCCGTGACGCGGTTGTCGGATGGCGAGATCCTCGAGGATGGCTTCAAATTGCTCTCGGTCCTCAGCGCGGTCGATCGATTCCGGTGAAGTGCCCCAGATGTGGGTGCCGGTGGCACGACCCTCATCGCTCTCGAGCCAGCGCAGCAGAGGAATCGCCAGTTTCAAGGGCGTCTGGCCGCCGAACTGAACCACCACTCCATCGGGCTGCTCTGCTTCGATCACATTGAGAACGTCCTCGAGGGTGAGCGGCTCGAAGTAGAGGCTGTCGCTGGTGTCGTAGTCCGTGGACACCGTCTCGGGATTGCTGTTCATCATCACGGTGGTGATCCCCTGGTCCTGGGCCGCGAATGAGGCGTGACAACAGCAGTAGTCGAATTCGATGCCCTGACCGATCCGGTTGGGGCCACCGCCAAGGATCATCATCTTGCGACCTGCCTTGCTGGGGCTGACCTCTGTGGCTGGTGGCAGGGTGATCAGGCTGCCGTCCTCGCTCAGCTTCTGCAGCGGTTTCTCATAGGTGGAGTAGTGATATGGCGTGGTTGACGCGAACTCGGCGGCACAGGTGTCCACTGTTTTGAATACTGCTTGGATCCCCAGGCTCAAGCGCTGTCGACGCACGTTCAGTTCGGTGCAGCCGGTCGCTTTGGCGATCTGGCGGTCGGAGAAGCCCAGTTGTTTCAGCCGGAACAGATCGTTCTTGCTCAGTTGATCGAGGCTGCGCCCCCGCAGCAGCTCCTGTTCGGTGTTGATCAGAACCCGCAGCTTCGCCAGGAACCAGGGATCGATGCTGCTCAGCTGGTGGATCTGCTCATCGGATCGTCCGCGTTGCATGGCGCTGCGCACCGTCAGGATTCGTTCCGGTGACGGTGTACGCAGCAAGCGATCGATCTCACTGTCGGTCAGCTCATGGTCGGGATCAGTGGACTCCCAGCCGGCAAGCCCGGTCTCCAGGGAGCGCAGAGCCTTCTGGAAGGATTCCTCGAAACAGCGTCCGATGGCCATCGCTTCACCGACGGATTTCATCGATGTGGTGAGCACCGCTGGACTGCCACGGAACTTCTCGAAGGCGAAGCGGGGGATCTTCGTCACCACGTAATCAATCGTGGGTTCGAAACACGCCGGGGTCTTGCCGGTGATGTCGTTGATGATTTCGCCAAGGGTGTACCCCACGGCGAGGCGTGCAGCGATTTTGGCGATCGGAAATCCCGTCGCCTTGCTGGCCAGGGCCGAGGAGCGGCTCACCCGCGGATTCATCTCGATCACCACCACATCGCCATTGCTGGGATTGATGGCGAACTGAATGTTGCTGCCGCCGGTGGCAACTCCGATCTCACGGATGATCGCAATCGATTGATCACGCAGCCGCTGGTACTCGCGGTCGGTGAGGGTTTGGGCTGGAGCCACCGTGATCGAGTCGCCGGTGTGAACCCCCATCGGATCGAGGTTTTCGATGCTGCAGACGATCACGACGTTGTCCGCCAGATCGCGCATCACCTCCAGCTCGAATTCCTTCCAGCCCAGGAGGGACTGTTCGATCAGGATCTGGGAGACAGGGCTGGCCTCAAGACCGCTCTTGCAGATGGCGGCGTACTCCTCAGGGTTGTAGGCAATGCCGCCACCACTGCCTCCAAGGGTGAAGGCCGGCCGAATGATGCGCGGAAAACTGCCGATTGCAGCGCCGACAGCCTCCGCCTCCTCCAGTGTTGAAGCGATGCCGGATGGGCAGACCTTCACGCCGATGCGTTCCATGGCCTGCTTGAACAGCAGACGGTCTTCCGCTTTCTGAATCGCGTTCAGATCCGCACCGATCAGCTCAACCGAAAACCGTTCGAGCGTTCCGTTCTCAGCCAGTTCAACCGCCAGGTTCAGTGCGGTCTGGCCGCCCATGGTGGGCAGCAGCGCATCGGGGCGCTCGGTCTCGATCACCTGGGTGACCACATCCGCTGTCAGCGGTTCGATGTAGGTGCGATCCGCCATGCCCGGGTCGGTCATGATCGACGCCGGATTGGAGTTCACGAGGATCACCTCGAAACCCTCCGCTCGCAGGGCTTTGCAGGCCTGGGTCCCCGAGTAATCGAATTCACAGGCCTGGCCGATCACGATCGGCCCAGACCCCAGCAGCAGGATTCGACGCAGATCGGTCCGCCGGGGCATGGGCAGCGATGTGTAGCCAAACCCGATCAGCTTCCCACGCAGCAGTGTCCGAACCTGCGCATGGACGGTTCCGACGCGGAGGCTCGCTACCGTAAAGGCATTGTGGGATTGCGGAAACGATGAGTGAGCTCCAGCGCCTCAAGGGGCTGCTGCCACCAGAGATGCAGAGCTGGGTCTTCGTTGAATCCGCCGCAGCTGTCGATCCTCCGTTGATCACCTTGGAGGAAATCGGCCGAGATGAAGTGGAGATCCAGGTGGATCTCGATCAATGGGATCAGTTTGCGCTTGATCACCGCAACCTTTTGTTCTGGCATGAGGTTGGTCGCATTCAGAACGACACCATTCCCCGCGATGGTTGGGAAATGGCTGCCCTGGCGATCGGTCTTGGTGGTGCGATCGGTGAACTCTGGGTCCAGGACGGCCTTCTGCTGTTCATGGCTCTGGGGCTCTCAGGCTTTGCCGGTTATCGGCTCTATCTGAAAAACAACTCGGAGAAGCGCCTGCAGGATGCGATCACGGCCGATGAACGCGCCATCGATCTGGCCTGCCGCTTCGGGTACAGCGTGCCGAATGCTTATCGAAGCCTTGGCGGCGCGCTCAAGGAATTGACGGAGCAGACCCGCAAAAAGCGCAAGCGCGGTTTTTACGAAGATCGGCTTGAAGCGCTGAGGAAGAGCGCCAGCAAAGCGAGGGCAGAAATGGCGCAACAGGAGGGTTCTCGCAGTTCCGTTACCAGCGAAAATGTCTATGGATAGCGTCAAGTTGGCCGAGCTGGCCGCTGATGCCTGCGACGACCGCAAGGCGAGTGACATCCGTTTGATCCGCGTTGACGAGGTGTCGAGCCTCGCGGATTGGTTGGTGATTGCCGGTGGACAGTCCGATGTGCAGGTTCGGGCGATCGCAGGGTCTGTGGAGGATCGTCTTGAGCTGGAAGCGGAGCGGCTGCCGCTGCGCAAGGAAGGCATCAACGAGGGGCGTTGGGCCCTTCTCGATTACGGCGACTTGATCGTTCATGTTCTGCAGCCGACGGAACGCGGTTACTACGACCTCGAAGCGTTCTGGAGTCACGGTGAGAGCCGTCCGTTTCTAACTTCAGGCTGATTGCGGCCCTACAGCCATGGCCGAGACCGTGTCCTGTCCAGTTCCGCCCGAGCAACGCCCCCTCGAGGAATTTCAGCAGCTGAGCGAATCCTGGTTTTTTTCGTGGCCAACCGGTGTTTCATCCAGCCTGCGCAGGAGCCTGCTGATCAGCTGGTTCCTGATGTTTCCGTTCAGTGCCCTAGTGGCGAGCGGGAGCTGGACCCTGCGTTTGGATCCGCCACGCCTGATCGCTTCCGCAGCCGTGGCCTCCCTGGTGCTGCCTCTGCTGCTGTTGATGCGTCAGTGGTTGGGATGGACCTATGTGATGAAGCGGCTGCTGGCTGAATGCGTCGATTACGAGGAATCCGGTTGGTATGACGGCCAGACCTGGGAGAAGCCGCTTTCCTGGAGGGAGCGGGACCTGCTGGTGGCACGGCATGAGGTGAGGCCGATCCTGAGCCGGCTGGCGCGTGCCATGGCGTTGTCCGCAGGCTTGATGCTGGGCGGCGCGAGCCTCTGTCAGGCTCTCTGAAACGAGGACACATCGAGGATGGCTCTCGCCTCAGGGTTCAACGCTGGGTCCCGATCAGGCACTCCGCCTCTCGAGGTCACCCTGAAGCGTGGCTGCATCAGTGAATCCATGCACCGGGTGCATGCCGTGGTGTGTGANGGGCGNGGGCGTGTGCTGATGTGTGCTGGAGATCCAGGGTTTGAAACCTTCATCCGNTCGGCTCTCAAACCGTTTCAGGCGCTNCCATTCATCAGCAGTGGTGCCGCTGCACAGATGGAGGTTGGTGATGGCGGGATCGCGATCGCCTGTGCCTCCCACGCCGGCACCAACGCCCATGCCCGGGAAGCGTTCAAGCTGCTCTGGAAGGCTGAGCTGGAGACGGCGCAGTTGCAATGTCCAGTTCCTGCGGGCGCTGAAAGCCCCCTCCAGCACAACTGCTCTGGAAAGCATGCGGCGTTTCTGGCCACCAGCCGCAAGATGATCTGGCCCCTNGAGAGCTATCTGCAGAGTGATCACCCGCTGCAGGTGGAAATCAACCGTCGCGTCGCTGAACTNCTGGGATTGCCTCCCGATGAGTTGGTGGCGGCTCGTGATGACTGCGGTGCGCCGACCTTGCGCTTGCAACTGGCTCAGATGGCCTTGCTGTATGCCCATCTCGGAGCTTCACGCCACGCTGAACTGGAGCAGATCAGCCGCGCCATGTTGGCCCATCCGGATCTCGTTGCCGGGGAAGGGCGCTTCGATACGGAGCTGATGCAGCGCAGCCACGGACAGGTGCTGAGCAAGGGAGGAGCGGAGGGGATTCAATGCCTGAGTCGCATCGGTGAGGGGATGGGGGTTGCGATCAAGGTGGAGGACGGCTCCAGACGGGCGAAGCAGGCTGTGGCACTCCATCTGTTGCGTCAACTGGAATGGCTGACCCCGATGGGTCTGCAGGAGCTGGAGGAGCAGACGTTGGTCGTTAATCCCGGTGTTCATTTGGAAGTGACNGGCTCGCTTCGTTTCCAGCAAAGCTGAAGTGATTCTGTGTCCGGCGACACCGATGTGTATGATTTGAGAGTGCAACGCGGGGTAGAGCAGTCTGGTAGCTCGTCGGGCTCATAACCCGAAGGTCGGGAGTTCAAATCTCCCCCCCGCCACCAAATTCGTCGCAACAAAGGAGCTTGTTATTCAGGCTCCTTTTTTGATGGAGCAAGTGGGAATGAATCTGGCAGCTTTGTTCAATCAGTTTTCTGCTTCGAAACGAAGCGAGAATCCAATGCCTCGTACGGTTTGAATGATCCTGTCCGGATGGATCTCTTCCAATTTGCGTCTCAGATAACGGACGTAAACGTCGACGACGTTGTCATCACCAAAGTAGTCCTCTCCCCAGACATTCTGAATCAGTTGTCCCCGGCTGAGGGCCTGTCNCGGGTTGCGCATGAAGCACTCGAGCAGGTCGAATTCGCGCACGGTTAGCGGGAGCTCTTGGCCGTGGTAGCTGCAACGACGCTCGGCGCAGTTGAGGCTGAGTTCTCTGGCGGTGATCACATCGGATGTTGCCGGTGAACTTCTGCGTACCAGAGCTTTGACCCTCGCCAACACCTCTCGGATATTGAAGGGTTTGGAGATGAAATCATCAGCACCTGATTCCAGCGCTGCAATCTTGTCGTCCATCTCATCCCGTGCCGTGATCATGATGACGGGAAGAGCATGTCCTGTTTCACGCAACCGTCGACAGACATCAAGCCCGGTAATGATTGGCATGTTCCAGTCAAGNAGAGCGACGGAAGGNGCTGATTCTCTGATTTTTGNTAATGCTTCAGAGCCATCATTGCAACAGANAGTTGTATANCCTTCAGCCTGAAGTTCCATTTCCAGGAGCATTAAAATATTGGCTTCATCGTCTGCAATCAGGACAGTCTTTTCGGCGTCAGACACGTACCATCCTCTGGGTTGAANTCACTTTAGCCACGGGTCTGTGGTTGGTTGAAGTGTGATCCCCACGGTCTTTTGGCGGGACCATTGGCGTTGAACCTGGTTGAATCTTCCAGGTTTTGCAACGGGATTCCTTGTCTCAAGCCCTGATCCATGGTTGANCGCTCTNAACNCGTCGATCAAACCTGGGATGCGATCGTCGTCGGATCGGGTGCCAGCGGTGGCGTCGCAGCGANGACCCTCGCTGAGGGAGGTGCCCGGGTGCTGTTGATCGANGCTGGTCCTGATCTCAGTCGTNCGGATGCGGTCGGTGNTGAGCTTGGCAACATGGCTCGCCGGCTGGCTGGGCTGAGCAGCGGCCGTCATCGGCGTCAGGCCCAGCACCCGGGTTACTGGAAAGCCAATCCCAGGCTTTACATCGATGAGCGTCTGCATCCTTATGAACACCCGATTGAGCGGCCATTTCTATGGACCAGGGGGCATCAGGTCGGNGGCCGGAGCCTGACCTGGGGGGGGATCACGTTGCGGTTGTCGGATCAGGATCTAGCCGGGGTGAACGTGGATGGTGAGCGGATCAGCTGGCCCATCAAGGCGCAGGACCTCCTGGATCACTACGGCAGTCTTGAGCGGGATTTGGGTGTGCATGGCTGCCGTGATGGTCTCGATCATCTGCCGGATGGTGAGACCATTGCGCCGCTTCCGCTGACGGCTGCAGAGGATCGCTTCGCTGCAGCGGTTCGGCAGCGCCTTGGGCATGTGGTGATTCATTCACGCGGGTTNGGTCCACCGGCGTCAGCTCCCGACAGCCCCTGGCCCCGTTCGAGCAGTCCTGGCAGCACCCTTCCCCGTGCCTTTGCCACAGGTCGCGTTGCTCTGNTGAGCGATCACAAGGTGGACCACATCACGATGGCCGCCGGTGGTGACTGGGCGACGGGAGTGGTTGCCGTTGATCTGAACAGCGGTGAGCGCCGTCGGATCCAGGCGGATTGCGTGGTCCTTTGCGCATCAACCATTCAAAGCGTGGCGGTGTTGCTGCGCTCCAGTGAGCAACAGCGTCACGGTGGACTGGTGGATCCCTCAGGGCGACTTGGCACCAGGCTGATGGATCACGTTTCCACCAGCCGCTTCTTTGCCCTGCCGGGGGGATCGGACCATCCACAGCCGGCCCTCAGTGGCGCCGGCAGCTTTTTTCTGCCCTTCGGCCGCCAACTCGACCAGGCTGATTTTCAAGGGGGATACGGGCTTTGGGGGGGCATCGGCCGCTTTGACCCCCCGCGCTGGTTGAAACGGTCTCCGGAGAGCACCACAGGGTTCCTGATCGGTCATGGAGAGGTGTTGCCACGGGAGAGCAACCGCATCAGCGTCAGCACCAAAACAGACCGCTGGGGAATCGCCGTGCCCCATATCGACTGCCGCTGGAGTTCGAATGAGATGGCGATGGTGGCCCACATGCAGAAGACGATCACCAGCTGCATCGATGTTGTTGGTGGTGAGGCTCTACCGATGCGTGAGCTGTTCCGACTTCCGCTGATTGAGCCGTTGCTGGAGGGGGCCGTGGCTCTTTCCGATGCGGCTGCTCCTCCTGGTTATTACATCCATGAACTTGGNGGTGCCCCGATGGGATCCTCCGAAGCAACNNGTGTCGTGGATCCNTGCAACAGGCTCTGGCGGGCNCCGAATGTGCTGGTGGTGGANGGTGCTTGCTGGCCNACNTCCGCTTGGCAGAGTCCAACCCTGACGATGATGGCGATCAGCCGCCGGGCCTGCAGCCTTCAGCTCAGTTCTCCGGCCGTGAGAACAGGTCGTTGAGATAGCGCTCCGTCACAGCNCGATCGTCGCAACCGTTCTGAAACAGAAAATGGGCCAGTGCTGAACTCATCACTCTGTATTGATCCCAGTGGGGGTGNTCGCCGATGAAATCTTTCATTCCTCGATAGAGAACCTCNGGAATTTCCGTTTCAAGGCTGACGTATGCAGGCGTCGCGCTTTTGGGCTCGANGGGAGTGGTTATTCCATGGCATCGCTCGAGATGATTCCGATCCATTCCGTTCAGGTNCAGCACGTCCNTCGACNCAAGAAAGCCACAGAACCAGGGTCCACGTCAAAAGGGTCGTGTCTTCACCACGAGCTCCCTGAGACATCTTGAGACNCCNTGCGCTGCAGGACNTTGACGGATTGCTTCAAACAGATTCCGTTGTGAAGGAGGCCTTGTCAGAGCNCTGTCAAGTGTTCCCTTGTGGCTGTCGCGATCTTCACAGGGTTCAGCGGCAAACCGGAACTTGATCGATGCGTTGTGGAATAAGGGCCCAGGGATGGGGAAAACGGCTGAAAAAAATGTTCGTGATGTGCTCATCAGCACTTCTGATCAGCGAAAAGTCCAACCCGTCCCCAGCGAGAAAGAGGCCGTGACTCGGCAAGGACAAATGGATTGTCTTAAGGATTTGGTNCTGAAGTCCTCGAACCAAGGGTTGATGGACCCAACGGATGATCCGCATGGGGGTACGGGGGATGGTGATGGCTGTGGGTATGCCCCTCATGGGCGTGCCCTTCATGGGAATGGTGCTGGTGGAGAGGAATCGGGATGCCGTCCGGTTGGCAGGCGCCGGTGCATTCCCGTTCACACAGGGTGCAGCTCTCCACCAGCCCTTCCACGTGGTGATGGTGGCTCTGCTGAGCCCGCCCAACGTCCTGCTCGAACCCGAGGACTTGGGCTCGGTATTTGCAGAGGGAGCAGTTCATGGCCGTATCCCCTCGCAGAACGTCATCCACACGCTCGCGAAACGTGTCCAACACCAATGGATGATCCCCGAGATAGCCGGCTGAGAGAAATTCAACGTCNGGNTGGTCTTCGGCAACGCGGTCGGTGTGTGAACGAATCCTGCTGACCAGCACGCCGCTGAACAGGAAATAAGGAACAACCACGATGCGTCTGTACCCGAGCCGCACCACATGGCGAAGCCCCGGTTCCACCAATGGGAAGGTGACCCCCGAGTAAACGGTTTCGCCCCAGCCGAATCCGAACCCTTCCGTGAGCAGTCGNGTGACCTTGGCGACATTGGANTTGGCATCAGGGTCTGAGGANCCCCGTCCGACCACCACCAGCAGGGTCTCGGCCAGAGGGACAGCTTCGGCCGCAGCGTCCAGAGCCTCCTGNACCCGTGCACCTGCTGCTGCCACCATCAAGCGGTCAACGCCAAGCTCACGTCCGTATTCGATGGTCAGACCGGTTTCGGCGGAGTAGGTGTTGAGAACGGAGGGAATGTCGTTCTTGGCATGACCCGCGGCGAACAACATCGCCGGAATGGCCAGGATGCGCGTAACACCCTTCTCGCGCAGGGCCTCCAGCCCATCACGAAGGATCGGCCGGGCAAATTCCAGATAACCGTGCTCCACCGGCATCGGTGCAAGGCGCGGTCGCAGAGCCTCCACCATCCGGGCGAATTCCTCAACGGCCAGACGATTGCGGCTGCCATGGCCGCAGATCAGAACACCCAGTTGTTCCGCGGTGGTCTCAGCACTGAATCCGCTCAAAGAGTTGCATCCACTGGTCGAATGCGTTGACCCTATTCGGCAAGCCGGGATCGATCGCTTGTTGCCTCCGCTGTTCAACGCTCTTGCGGATGATGCACCCATCGCCGGGACCCTTTCACCGACGCCTGAGCAGATCCCCCAGCTGTTGGAGGGCTGGAGCGGTCCAAGACCTCTGCTCGTCTGCAGCGGTGGCACCAGCTCACGCTGTGCCGCTGCCGGCCACTGGAGTCTGGATCTTCGGGCCGGNTGTCGCACCCTGCAGCTTTCAGCGGATGGCGGGACCATTCGCATCGGAGCAGGGCATCGCATGGGGGAGGTTCTCGACCATCTGGCGAGCCGGGATCTGACGATCCCCGCGGGTCTTTCGGGTTGGCCAGGCCTTGGGTTCGTGCTGACGGGCGGGATGGGCCCTCTCACCCGCCGTCATGGCTTGGCGATAGATCGGCTGTTGCAGATTCGCGGTGCCTGGGGGAACGGCGAGCCCCTTGCGCTGACGCGCAGCGATGACCTGCGCTGGCGGGCACTGTGCGGTGCTGCTCCCTTTCTGGCGGTCGTCACGGAGGTGACCATGGAGACGATTCCGCTTGAACCGCTTTGGATCAAGCAGCGGCGGATTGCACCGGAGCTGCTGCCCGAGCAGATCTCCGTGGCAGAGCAGAGCTCTCTCGATGTGTCANTGCANTGGCACTGGGGAGAGCACGATCAATTGCGACTGCTTTGGGTGAAGCAGACGCCCTGCTCTGAATCGGTGCGGATTGAGGGGCTCCATCAGCTGCCGTCCCTGGCGGCTCCCCTCAAGCCGACGACCCGCGTGCATGCCGAAGTGGTCGGTTTGCTCGGACCAGCTGCAGCATCTGGATGGGGCGATTTGCTCCCTCGCCTTCGAGCGTTGATGCAAACGCGTCCCCATCCCGCTTGCAGCCTCGCTTGCCAGCAACTGGGCGGGGCCAGTGCTCAACCCGGTGTGGAAGGGACCGCCTTTGTCCACCGTGATGCAGTCTGGAAGCCATGGATCACAGCAGCGTGGTCTTCGGGCGATGAGCAGGGTCGCCTCAACAGCCTGGAGTGGCTTGAAACGGTCTGGTCTGTTCTGCGGCCCATCTGCCCTGGCGTGCATCTTGCCCAGCTCCATCACCACCTCCCCTGGCATCGACTGGAAGTGGATCTGGCCTTCGGCGACCGACTGAACGAGCTGCAGAGGCTCAAAACTGTTGTGGATCCGGACGGGAATCTNCCGTCCCTTTGATTTACGGTCGCCGCTGCCCGAGGCGTCGTAGAGCATGGCCAAGCGCTCCAGCCCCACGCTGGTGAATCAGTGGACCGCCAGCCCCCTCAAGGACCTTCTGTCCGGTCTTGTGGTGGCCTTCGCGATGATTCCCGAGGCGATTGCCTTCTCCGGAATCGCTGGTGTTGATCCAGCGGTTGGTCTGTTCGGGGCGTTCTGCCTCTCGATCACCATCGCTGTGGTCGGCGGCCGAATGGCGATGATCACCTCCGCCACTGGATCAACGGCACTNCTGATGACCGGGTTGGTCAGCAGCGGTGAAGCGATCGGCCCTGGCCTCGGTGTGCAGTACCTGATGGTGGCCGGCCTGGTCACGGGCTTGCTGCAGATCCTCTGGGGGTATCTGCGGCTGGCATACCAGATGCGCTTTGTTCCTCAGGGCGTGCTGAGCGGTTTCGTGAATGCTCTGGCGCTGCTGATTTTCCAGGCTCAGTTGCCCCAGCTCGGTCTGGATTTGCACCACGCCGATTCGGCGGGTGGCTTGCCCCATGGCGGACAGGTTCCGATCGTTTGGGGGCTGGTGCTGCTCGGACTGGTGATCATCTATGGGCTGCCGCGGTTGACCCGGGTGGTTCCCTCCCAGCTGGTGGCGATCTTGGTGCTCACAGGCGTCAGCATCGGCTTCAATTTCGACATCCCCAGTGTTGAGAGTCTCGGCAAGCTCCCCGCCGGACTTCCCACGTTCCAATCCCCCTTTGGAGAGGGCGGTGTTCCGTTCAGCCTCGATACCTTGGGCCTGGTGCTGCCAACAGCGTTGGCGATCTCCCTGGTGGGCTTGATGGAAACCTTCCTCACCCAGGACATCCTCGACGACAAGACCGACACCACCACCGACAAGAACGTTGAGGCCCGTGGTCAGGGCATCGCCAACATCGTCTCGTCATTGTTTGGCGGTATGGCGGGCTGCGCACTGGTGGGACAGTCCGTGATGAACGTCGACAACGGCGGTCGCACACGTTTGTCCACCTTGTTCTCCGGTGTCAGCCTGTTGGCGATGATCCTGTTGGCGGGTCCCGGGCTGAANCAAATTCCCATGGCGGCACTGGTTGCCGTGATGATCAGCATCGCGGTGAGCACTGCAGACATCAACGGATTGCGCAACATCCGCCGTATTCCCAAGAGCGATACGTCTGTGATGCTGATGACCTTCGCTGTCACCATGCTCACCACGCCTCACAATCTTGCCCTTGGTGTTCTCGCTGGGGTTGCTTTGGCCGGCATTCTGTTCAGCCGCAAAGTTGCCAAGGTGATTCAGGTGGAACGGGTGGACATCAGCGAGGAGGAATGCCAGTACCGGGTGACCGGTCAGCTCTTTTTTGTCAGCAAGGTGTATTTCACCCAGGGATTCGATCTTCACGATCATCCCCAATCCATTCTGATCGACATGTCGGCTGCTCACATTTGGGATCAAAGTGGAGTGGCAGCTTTGGATCAGGTGATGCGCAAGTTTCGGCTCGGAGGGTCGGATGTTCAGCTTGTCGGGCTGAATCAGGAGAGCCTTGATCTGTTCGAGCGAATCGGCGGACAAGAATCCGCTCACGCTTAGGGCGTTCAGCGTTCTGGCGTATCGCTGGGACGCAGAACGATCACGACGGTGCCTGCAACAACCACCAGGATTAAAAAACCTCCGGCGATCAGCGGAAGCAGCAGATCACTGTCCATCAATGCCGATTAAAACGGCACGATACGGTTCAACGCTGAGCCTGAGGGTTGTAGAGAACAGCCAGACAAACCGTCAGGTCATCTCGCATGGCANTCAGGCGTTGTTCAATNAGGCGGTCTTCGGGATTCAGCTGCACATAGCGCATCGTCACGTCGTTGCCGATGCTCATCAGCAGGCAGAGGGTCTCAAGATCTCCGGTTTGGGTGACCCGATCCNTGGCGCCATCCAACATCACCTTGAGCAGGGCCATCTTGTTGTTGTAGGCCTGACGGTCGCCTTCCTGCCATGCGAGAACCGGCACGCAGGAAGCAAAAGTGAGGAGAAGTCCGACGAGCAGAATTCTTGAACGCATCGGCCGAAGCCGGAAGAAGTTGAACCGTATGGCAGCTCTGAGAAAAACTGTCGAATCTGGGACAATCCCAATCCGATCCGTACCAGAACCATGAGCGTTAGCCGACATCCTCTTCTGTTTGGAGGGCTGGGAGTGCTCGCCGCGCTGATCGGTGGTTGCGCCACCTTGGATTCCGGTGAGACATCCCGACTTGATCTGGTTCAGCAGCGCGGAGAGTTGATCTGCGGCGTCAGCGGCAAGATTCCAGGGTTCAGTTTTCTTCAGTCAGACGGGTCNTATGAGGGGATGGACGTTGACGTGTGCCGAGCCATGGCCGCGGCTTTCGTTGGCGATTCCACCAAACTGCAGTTCCGTCCTCTGACGGCGCCGGAGCGATTCACGGCCCTTCGCTCTGGTGAGATCGATCTTCTCTCGCGCAACACAACCCAAACACTCAGCCGTGACTCCACGGGGGGGAATGGCCTCAGCTTCGCGCCGGTGGTCTTTCACGATGGACAGGGGTTGATGGTGAAGAAGGGGAGTGGTTTCAATTCCCTGGAGGACCTGAGTGATGAGGCGATCTGTGTGGGCTCTGGAACGACCACCGAACAGAACCTCAATGACGCCTTCGAATCGCGCCGTTTGCCGTACACCCCGATCAAGTATCAGGATCTCAATCAGGTGGTCGGCGGTTACCTCAAGGGGCGATGCGCTGCGATGACGTCGGATCGCTCCCAGCTGGCAGCGGCCCGTTCCGGGTTTGCTGATCCGCAGCAGCATGAGATTCTCGGGGATCGCCTGAGCAAGGAACCTCTGGCNCCGGCAGTGGTGGGTGGTGACCAGAAAATGGCCGACGCCATGCGCTGGGTTGTGTATGCCCTGATCGAGGCTGAGGAGCGCGGAATCACCCAGGCAAACATTGACGAGACACTGAAGAAAGCGCAGGACGACGAAAGCCAGGCCTCGTTGCGAAGATTTCTGGGCGTGGANGGAGGACTGGGGAGCAAGCTCGGTCTGCCGGACGACTTTGTGGTTCAGGTGATCCGCTCCACCGGCAATTACGGCGAGATCTATGCCCGGCATCTGGGGCCGGACAGCCCGGTGACGATTCCCCGTGGGGCCAACCGACTCGCCGCTGATGGCGGGTTGATGATTTCTCCACCATTCAATTGATGAGACGGCTCCTGAACCGTCGCGCTGTATGGATCCAGCTTCTGGTTGCGGCGGCCCTTCTGGCTCTGATCGGGTTGTTGATCAACAACCTGGCCGTCAATTTGGTTCGCACGGGGCTCGGGCTCAGTTTTGACTGGTTGCTTCGGCCAGCCGGGTTCGCCATGGCGGAAACGGCGGTGCCTTACAGCCCGTCGGACTCCTACGCATGGGCTCTGGCGGTTGGCTGGTTCAACAGCCTGAAAGTGATCCTGGCCGGCCTGGTCTTGGCAACGCTGCTCGGCGTGCTGGCTGGTGCGGCCCGCAGTAGCGGTCAGCCATTGCTGCGCAGCCTGTCCGCCGCCTACGTGGCAGTGATCCGCCAGGTTCCGCTGCTGCTGCAGTTGTTGTTCTGGTATTTCGTTGCCTTCCTCGGATTGCCGGATAACCCGGTCGGCAGTCTGATCGAGTTATCGAATCAGGGGATTCAGCTGCTGGGTTTAAAGCTGAGCGTTGAATTCTGCGCTGTCCTCACCGGGTTGACGGTGTTCACCGGAGCCTCGATTGCCGAGGTGGTGCGTGGCGGAATTCTCTCGGTGCATCGCGGACAGTGGGAGGCCTACCGGAGCCTCGGTCTGGGCGAAGGTCTCGGTATGCGTCGTGTTGTGCTGCCCCAGGCACTGCCCGCGATTCTTCCGGCCCTCACCAGTCAGTATCTGAATCTGGCAAAGAACAGCACCCTGGCCATCGCCGTTGGTTACGCAGATCTCTATGCCGTCAGCGACACCTCGATCACGCAGACAGGCCGGGCGATCGAGGGGTTCTTGTTGTTGCTGATCAGTTTCCTGTTGTTCAATCTGCTGATCAGCGGTGGGATGACCTTGATCAGCAGGGCCCTTCTCGGCTGGATGAAACCGAGATCAAGATGATCTATCCATCAAAGATCGGAAAGACNTAGACCAGANNGATTGACGTTTGTGAGGGCAGAAAGTTCACCAGCAGACTGGAGAAGGGATCTCCAGAGAAATCAACCAAGGCTTCCGCTTCCGTGTAGCTGTCTGTGTTGATGGAAATGGTGGCTACGCCATCGATCAACGTGCCACTGGCAATTGCATTGCTTGGATTGTTGATGTCGAGGATGCGAATTAATCCAGTTTGCGCTTTTTTGTAATAGCGTTCGTTGCCCTCTCCTGAGTAAGCAGTGGTGAGATTGCNATCTNTGATGATGTCCTTTGCATCCTTGCTGGCTGGCTTCATCTTGATGGTCAGTGTTCCATTGTCCGGATCAAAATCAGAGACTGGAANGGTNTGTGTGATCAGATAGCTGTCNTCATAGTCTGTGTAGGGGATCTCGTACCAAGAGTCTTGGAGTGAGTGGTTGATAGGAATGTAGATTTTCTGATCATCTGTGAACTCAATTGTTGATCCCTGCATCAGNCCTTCGGTGTAGGCCTGTGTCAGTTGTCCTAAATTTTCATAGCCTTGGCCTGATTCCTTGATTTTGGTTTTTTTNAGGTTTCCNTTTTTAAACTTTAGATTGATGATGGCAAATTTGTTGGGGTTTGATGTGTCGCTGCCGTAGAAGTCATTGCCGCGAATTTCAAAATCAACCTTTTGATTCCCCCCTTTTGATTGCATATAACCCGATCCGCTTCGGCGATTGCCATCACGATCGCGAGCAATGGAGACANCTGAAATGGAGCCACCGTTGCTGGGTGAGAGTGTCAATTCCAGGATTGCCGTGTCGTCCAGTGATGCTGAATCGTCTCCGTTTTGCTTGCGTGGCTCCCAGTCGCTAGCGCTCAGCTGCTTCCATCCTGAAAGTGCCTGATTGCGAGTTGATTTGTTTAGATTCTCTGAGATTGCCGGGTCGACAACCTCTGTTTGCTTGTATTGGAAAAACAGATNATCTTCATTGGCGGTGGTATCAACCCAGCCAAATCCCCAGCCGTACAAACCGGTGGTTGATTGGCCATCGTCATTGTATTGGAGGCCTGAAATGCCTGCTGTAATTGGGTTCGAGTCAAGGAGATAAGGCCGTACACCTGTGCTGGAATACGGTGAATCCTTGAGCTTTTTATTGGCAACTCCCCAGTATTTTTGAACATTGTTCTGGAAATTTTCTGGTCTGTAGATGTTTTCACCATAAAAGGCGTCATTCACTGATTCCGCAATACGTCCACCATTGCCGAGGGTCATGAAGGGGATGCCAGCTCCGATCCCTTGGCCACTGGGGCTGTTTTCAAGAACCCGCTGGTAACTGTGGGTATGTCCATTGGCATAGGCATGAAATTTGGCGCCACTGTCCATCAGGCCTTTCAGGAATGCCTGAATGGTTGGGTTGCTGAGGTTNTCGCNAGGCATGCCATCGTCGTACTCGCCGGACATATAGGCTGGTTGGTGGCCAATAACAATTTTCCAGTGAGCATCTGATTTCTTGATCTTCTTCTTGAACCATTTGAATTGTTTGTAGCCATTGTGGGGATCATCTGAAAGCACTGCTGTTGTGACCGCTTCGTTGGACTGATCTGGCTTGATGCTTGGGTTGTATTCAAGATTCCATGCTGTTGAATCCTCATCGCCTTCGTTCTCGATCTCAGCTCCAAATCCATTGTATTTGACTGGATATTTGCCGCCTGCATTGACGATTAATCGTTGCGCATCGATCGAAAAAATATCCACAAGTGCCCGTCCATTTCCGTCGTCACCAAGGCTGGCTTTGTAGTAAATTCCNGAATTTCCTGTTCCGTCTGCTCGACCGATCGAGACGGATGAACGCTGTGATTGTTGGAGAATGCTTTTATCGGTCAACCACGGGAAATAGTCGACGTAGGGTTGCGGNACGGCAGTGCTTGAAACGCCTTCTGGAGNNTCAATGGTGGAGTCTGGCAAGCCTGTGCTGACGTTCGTATCGGTGTATTTGTACTGAGTTATTTCATCATTTTTGGTTTTGATGCTGCCAAAGCGGCCTCCGTATTCATGATTGCCAGGGGTTGGCCAATAGTGATTGTTGCCATCTTCTGAGCCTCCTNGCTTGGAGCTGTCGTTGGGGTTTGGGTAACCGTTGGGATAATCGAAAGTGTCAAAAGGCCAGACTTTTAAGCCTTCCTCTGCCCGATAATTGGTGGAAGAATCCGTGTAAATTGTCGATGGATAAGGGGCGATGAATTGATTGTAAAATTGTCCAATCGCTTCGTCGTAGTACGTGCTGGGCGCTGAGTTGTAGATCAAGTCGCCCAGGCCCAGGACTTCATCCGGGTTGAATGCATTGATGCCCTGAGCCACGGCTTCAAGGGCAGGACCCATGGAGTTGACGCGTGAATTGATAAATTCTCCGTCACCTGATTCTGTAGCTAGCTTTCCAGGGTTGTAATAAAAGCGTGTGCCGTCATAACGCTCGTTTCCAGGATCTCCAACCATCGAGATAAGAAGTGAAGACATGTCATTGAAATCTCATGCCACAACTATGCCTGCCGCTTTTTTGATTNGTGTGTTTCGCTAGACCATTTGTTGGTCGCTTGAGAAACGGCGAATCGCTTTCATCTTGACTGTTTAATGCATCCTTTAGTGAGTGATNACATGTCTTAATTGACCTGAAATATGTTNTTAAATTGATGTCTGAAGAGTGCTTTGGTCAGCGGCTTTGCTGATGCTCGCTGCTGGTTGGCGGCAATGGCGGCTTCCCCCCGTGACGGTTGTGCAGCAGGATCCCCTCCAGGAGGACTGCTGCAGCGAATGGGGCGACCACGACGGTTCAGCTGGATCAGCCTGGTCATCCTGGCTCTGATGGGGTGGGCGCTCTGGGGTGTTCTGCACTGGCTTGTGGTCGGTGCTGACTGGAGTGTTGTGGGCGCCAATCTGCCCCTCTATCTCGTGGGCAGCTATCCGGTTGAAGCCCGCTGGAGGCCCTTGCTGTGGATCGCACTGCTGGTCCTGCTCACCTTCACCACCCTTTTGGGACCGAGGCGGGGATGGCTTCGTCGCAGCTTGCCGGCGTTGTGGATGGTGATGGTGCCGCTCGGTGTTGTGTTGCTCGCCGGGGGGGTTGGATTGCTTCCGGTCGGATCGCGGGATTGGGGTGGACTTTGCCTGACCCTGTTGATCACTGGAGGCAGCGCTGTGCTGGCACTTCCTCTTGGGGTGGGCCTGGCGCTGGGACGTCAGAGCCCGTTGCCCGTTCTGCGGCTCAGCAGCGCCGGCTACATCGAAACGATGCGTGCTGTCCCGTTGATCGCCGTTCTGTTCTTTGGGCAGCTGCTCATTCCGTTGTTTTTACCTGTTGGCTTTGAACTCAACCGGGTGTTGCGNTCGGTGATCGCCTTTGCCCTGTTTGCCGCCGCTTATATCGCCGAGGACGTGCGCGGCGGACTGCAGGCGATTCCNCCCACCCAGTTGGAAGCTGCCGAGGTGCTCGGTCTCTCTCCCCTGCAGTCGATGAGGTTGGTGGTGTTGCCTCAGGCCTTGCGGATCGCTCTCCCTGCCTTGACCAATCAGGCGGTTGGTTTGCTNCAGAACACAAGCCTCCTGGCCATTCTCGGTCTGGTGGAATTACTGGGAATCAGCCGCAGCCTGCTGGCCAATCCCAGTTTCATTGGACGGTATCTCGAGGTTTACGTGTGGTTAGCNGCTGTTTACTGGCTGGTCTGCACTGCCATGGCGCTATTGGCCCGCCATCTCGAGANCCAGCTCGANCCACTTCATGTTTCCCGCTGATCCGATGCCACTAGCGATTCAAGCCATCGATCTGGTGAAAAGCTATTCACCGGAAGTGCGTGCCCTTGATGGGGTCTCNCTTGAGGTGAGCACGGGTGAGGTGCTCGTCGTTATGGGGCCATCCGGTTCTGGCAAGAGCACGTTGATCCGCACCTTCAATGGTCTGGAGCGCTTGGATTCCGGTGAACTGGATGTGCTGGGCATACCGCTCGATGCCAGCCATGACCCCTTGCAGGTGCGGGCGATTCGTCGCCGGGTGGGCATGGTGTTTCAGCAGTTCAATCTTTTCCCCCATCTCTCCATCGTTGAGAACATCACGCTGGCGCCGATCCGCGTTCAGAAGCGCTCCCGAGAGGAAGCCGAGGAACGGGCCATCGCTCTGCTGGATCAGATGGGCATCCGCGAGCAGGCCAGGAAATATCCCAGTCAGTTGAGTGGTGGTCAGCAACAGCGGGTGGCGATCGCCAGGGCACTGGCCCTTGATCCGGATGTGATGCTGTTTGATGAACCAACGAGCGCGCTTGATCCGGAACGGGTGAAGGANGTGCTCGATGCCATGCGACAACTCGCGAATGACGGGATGACCATGGTCGTGGTGACGCATGANCTCGGATTTGCCCGAGAGGTGGCGGACCGGGTGATGTTCATGGATCAGGGGAAGGAAGTCGAAACGTCAGACCCTGAGTCCTTCTTCAACCACGCCAGGGAGGAGCGCAGCCGGCGATTTCTCAGCCAGATGATGTGATGCGGTAATCGATCTGCTCATCGTCTGAGCAGCAGAAGTCTCTGCAATACCGCTCCAGAGCGTCGTACGCCTCGTTGTAACTGCTGAAGCGGCGACGACTCAGTGCATCGTCTTGTCCGTCGGCCCGTTTCAGGCGGAACTCGGCACGCTGTGACTGATCCGGGTTCAAGCCGGGATCCGCTCCAGTGCCTGTTCCACGGCCATCAATTCGCGCTCTGTGTCCATCCAGCTTTCGTTNCCAGAGGGAAGGGTTTGCACCTGCTCGGCCAGNAGCAGTTGCANTTGTTCCAGCCTTGCCATCAAGCCCCGCCTCAATTGCAACGAACGCAGACCCTGAATTGAGCTGGCGAGCATTCCACCGATGGCAATGGACGGTGAGGACTCTGGCACATGCTCGCTAGGGTTGGGCTGCAGGCTCGAAATTTCGTTGTTTTCCTTCCTGGGGGAGCTCGTTCCCTGTCTGCTTGTCGGTGTCTGGATCGGACGTCGCCACCCTCAGTTCAGCGGCAGGGTGGCTCAGCCGCTGGTTCGCTTTGGTGTTCCGATCAGCGTCATGGGTCTGCTGCTCAGGGGGGGGATCACCTCGGACATGGTGGTTGCTGCGGTGATCGCTGCCGTCGCCATCAGCCTCACGCTGTTGATCAGTGCAGGAGTGCCCTGTCTGCGTCGCTGGTTGGGGGGGCCTTGTGGCTGGATGGGGAGCTGTGTTGGCAACACGGCGTATTTCGGAGTTCCTGCTGCCCTGGCCTTGCTTCCGCCGGAGGCGCTGCCGATCAGCATCGGCTACGACCTGGGCGCGACGCTGTTGGTGTGGAGTCTTGGCCCACTGGTGATTGGTGGCATTGATCGGCAACGCGAGAGCNGCCTGCTCCAGCGACTTTGGCGGGGTCTGAGCAGCAGCCCGGTGCTTCCTGGCCTGATTGGGGCGTTGATGGTTCAGCTCACGCCATGGCGGGAGGGCGTTGCCCTGATTCTCTGGTGGCCCTCACGCTTGGTGATTCTGTTGGCGCTTGCGGTGGTGGGGATGCGGTTGGGAACGCTGGTGGCAGGTCGCGGAACAANGTCAGCCAAGCTCCCGCCGTTGGGCACGCTTCTGCCGGCTCTGGTGGGCAAGTTGCTGCTCTACCCGCTGTTGTTGCTGTTGATTGGGCTCTGGCTGGGACTTGATTCCGTGGTGGTGCAGGCGATCACATTGCAGGGTGCAGCCCCAACAGCCATTTCGATTCTGCTGATCGCCGAATCGGTGCGATGCCATCAGGCTTTTGCGGCAGGTCTGGTGCTGTGGAGCACGATGTTTGCCCTCTTGGTATCGCCTGCATGGGGATATTTACTTCAGAAGATCTTTATTGCTGCGGCTTGATTGATTCTTTGTGGTTGCCCGAGTCGTTCTCAATACACAATCTTCAATAAAGTAAATAACTTTTGTTAAGAAGGCTTTNGGTGGTCGGGATCCCGCCTTGTGACCTGTTTTCTGCTGTCGTTAAACTGNGTATGTAGGGAATAGAGGTCTTTATGGGGCAGGTTGATGTTGTTGGATCGCTTGGACTTGTTTTGTTGATAGCGGCGTTAACAGTTCTTGGGTATCGGATTAATCACGTGATTTGATTGAATGANCTCACTCTCGCATGAGCGTGTTGAGAGTGGGTTTGTTGTTGGTGATTGTGCTCTCAAGTTTGCGTGCATTCAATTGAGAGAATTGGTTGGAATTTAATGCTTTTCTGTTGGGGNCAATCGTCTGTTTGGTGATTGATTCGTTTGTGTNNGCAGGTCTTNTGTCGTTGTGAGATCACAATCGCTGCTTGTTCTTTCCCTNGTGATCGAGAAAGCAGCGAAACGTGAGATTGATGCGAGGNGTTTTGATGCGACGACGGGTTGGTAGGCCATGCATCCAATCCCTTTGGCAGCCGGGATGCATGATCAGCAGATCGCCATCAGCAAGAGTCAGCGTTTCCCTGTGGGCGGTGTTCAGCCTGTGTCGCAGGCAGAAATCGCGAGTGGCTCCCAGCGACAGGGATGCGATGGGAAGGCTGTTGTCAATTTCGGGCTCATCGTCGGAATGCCAGCCCATGCGGTCGTCTCCGTGGCGGTAGAGATTGAGAAGGCAACCGTTGAAGTCGGCATCACAGGCGCTGATCACCCGCCTGAGCAACGGCTGGAACCAGCTCGGCCAGCCATNACCGCGATGGAGGGTGCCGCTGTAGCGGTAGTTGAGACCTTCTGCACCAAGAAACTGTGTCAGGCGTGGTACCGGATGCCGACGTCCGAACACCTGAACAATCGGCTGCTGCCAATTGATCTGGCTCGTTAAGAGGTCTTGCCAGTGGGCTGACTCCTCGCCTGGCAGCCAACTGCGCTGCAGGGTCCATGGCCGGGCTGGACCTTCACCAGACTGCATCGAGCGGCAAGGAGCATGGAGCTCCTCCACTTTGGTGATTCGTGGGAGATGCCCGACGTCTCTCGAACCGATCAGATCGGAACTCATCGGTTGGATTGCTTCGGGCTTGCCTCACCTCCATGACGACGAATGAAGTCTTGGTGCTGCTTCCCATGCAGGACTCATAAAGTTCCGGCATGGGAAGCCGCATNACGCAGGACGAATTTCTGAGGCGTGCACAGCAACGTTTCGGGGACCAGTTCGACTACTCCAAGATTCGCTGGCGCAGTTACAAGAGCCCNGTGAAGATTCGTTGTAAGGATCATCCGGTTCAAGACATCACCATNACGCCCGAAAAACACCTCCAGACCCTTGGCGGGTGCCGTCATTGTTTGCGAGAGCGTCGTGTGGCCTCCCTNGAGCGAGAACTCAACCGAAAAGCAGCAGATCGGCCGACTGTGTTGAAGACCGAGACCAGCCCTGTGGTTTAACCGCTGTCATCTCCCGCCCACTGAACTCGGGCCCCGCGCCCTTCACGGGGCATCTCAACCGCTCAGGCTGACGCGTTGGTAGCAAAACCAGAGCCATTGCTGGAAGAGCAGATTGCGGTGGGATCGCCAGAGCGTCTGAGGTTGATCGGGATCGAAGTTTTCTGGTGGCGGCACATCACCCCGGGCTCGGTCCCGCTCCATCTCAGCGCGCAGGCGCCCCACGTTGTACTCGGGGTGTCCGAGATGCATCAGCTGCCGCTGGTCNGGGGTTTCAAAGATGGTGTAGCCAACTTGCTCACCGTGGGCGAGCAGGCGCAGGCGCCCCTGGCGCTGGGCTGATTCCATGGCGGCGTCGTCCAGGCCGGCATGGCGACTCTGAGGACAGACAAAGCGATCGTCCTGGGTTCCCATCAGTGGATGCCCGGGGACCAGGCTGCGCATCGGGTAGATGCCGAACAGCTTGCGGTCGAAGGGAATCTTGTCCACNCCAGCCAGATAGGCCAGGGCAAAACCCGCCCAGCACAGGCCAAGCGTGCTGGGACAGATGCGACGCGCCTCGTTGATCAACTCCACCAGCTCTGGCCAGTAACGCACCTGTTCGAACGGCAGATGTTCGACGGGAGCTCCAGTGATGATCAATCCATCCAGGGGACCACGGGAAATCGCCTCCTCCCAACTGATGTAAAGCTGTTTGAGGTGCTCCTGATCCCAGCTCTTGTAGGCGTGGGAGCTGAGTCGGATCCAGATCGGCTCAATCTGCAGCACAGATANGCCGAGGGGATGNAGCAGGTTGAATTCGTACTGCTTGCCCAGCGGCATGATGTTGAGAATGGCNATCCGCAAGGCACGNATGTCCTGCCGTTCCGCCTGTTCGGGCTCGATCCAGGAGATCCGGTTGCGTTCGACCGCCTGGATTTTGTGGTAGTTGCGTGGAAGGATCAGCGCCATGACGGCTGCTCCGGCATTCAGGTCAGGACGGCGAGGGCTTGCTCGAAATCAGCTTTGATGTCGTCGATGTGTTCCAGTCCCACCGACACTCGCACCATCGTTGGTGTGACGCCAGCGGAGGCCTGCTCCGCTTCGCTGAGCTGCTGGTGCGTGGTTGAAGCGGGATGAATCACGAGCGTTTTGGCATCGCCCACATTGGCCAGATGGCTCGCCAGCTTGAGGCTGTCGATGAACTGCACGGCGTCGTNATAGCCACCTTTGAGCGAGAACATCAGCATGCAGCCCATGCCGCGGCCGGTCAGGTATTCCNTGGCGCGGGCGTGATACGGGTCATCGCTGAGGCCGGGATAGCTCACGTGCGCGACCTTGGCGTTCTGCTTCAGCCAAGTTGCCAGGGCCATGGCGTTCTCGGCGTGACGTTCCACCCGCAGACTCAGGGTTTCCAGGCCCTGCAGCAGCAGGAAACTGTTGAANGGACTCAGGGCTGGCCCCCAGTCCCGCAGGCTCTCAACACGCGCACGCAGTGCAAAGGCGACATTGCGGTTGTCTGGAACTCCCAGCATCTTGCAGATATCGCTGCCGAAACCGAAGGCATCCCAGTGCACCAGCCCGTGATANGCCGGGCTGGGCTGACTCATNAAGGGAAATTTGCCATTGCCCCAGTCGAAGGTGCCGGCGTCAACGATCACACCGCCCAGGCTGGTGCCATGGCCACCGATCCACTTGGTGGCGCTCTCCACCACCACATCCGCACCATGCTCAATCGGCCGTAGCAATGCACCGCAGGCGCCGAGGGTGTTGTCCACGATCAGAGGGATGCCGCGCTGCTTTGCCAGAGCAGACAACCCCTTGAAATCCGGAATGTTGAAGCGCGGATTGCCCATCGCCTCGACGTAGATGGCCTTGGTGTTGTCGTCGATCTGNTCGGCGAAACTGGGCACGTCATCGCCATTGGCGAAGCGAACGTCGATGCCAAGGCGTGGAAACTGCACCTTGAACTGGTTGTAGGTGCCGCCATACAGATATGACGTGGAGACGAAGTTGTCTCCCGCTTGCATGCAGTTGGTGATCGCCAGAAANTGAGCCGACTGGCCGGAGGCGGTTGCCACAGCCGCCATCCCGCCCTCCAGTGCCGCCACCCGTTTCTCGAAGACATCCGTGGTCGGGTTCATCAAACGGGTGTAGATGTTCCCGAATTCCTTGAGGCCGAACAGATTGGCGCCGTGTTCAGCGTTGTTGAACACGTACGAACTGGTCTGATAGATCGGCACCGCCCTGGAGTTGGTGACGGGATCCGGTGACTGACCGGCGTGCAGTTGAAGGGTCTCGAAGTGTTGTGACATCAGGACTGACGCAATGGCCATGCCTCTGTTCTAGTCGTCGGAGAGCGCAGGTTTCTCTGTTTCCGCCAGGGAGGGGAACGTGCTGCGGATCACGCTCTGGATCTCGTTCAGCGCTTCGGTGCGGAATCCATCCACTGCGTCTGCGCTGAGCAGCGGATAGGTGTGGTCACTGCCGTCGTCGTCGCGGAGATGTCNCCAGCGACTCGACTCCTTCTCCTTCAACGCATTGAGTGCGGCCTGAAAGTCGTAGGCGCGGGTGGTGCCNAGAGCTGCAGCCTGGCCTGCGAGCGTTTCCCGCACCGGTCCGAGCGCTTTGGCCTTGAGGGTGTCTGGCAGGCCCAGCACCGGTTGATAGTGATCCAACAACTGCAGTTCCACATCCAAGAGGATGGGCCAGGCTCCTCGCTCACCGTCGGCTGTTTCCATGGCTTGTTCCGCCTCCTGCATGGCATCCAGGTGGAAGCGCAACCAGCGGTAGTAGGTCTTCTCCTTGATCGGTTTCTTCGCTGCCGCCCGGCCTGTGAGGATCGCCGGAAGCGCATTTTCCGCTTTTCGCAGAAACAGGCGGTCTTCCCGCTCCAGATTCATNGCACCCCATCGCTGGCGGTACTCCCACAGCTCGACGTAGCGGCTGACGTCTTGAGGGGACCAGCCGAGGGCTTTGAGCTCATCGCCACGATGGGAGGTTTCCTTGGGCACGCGCTGCGTTGGATACGTTTTTCCGCAGCGTAGGGGGCAGCCTTCGTCGGGGCCTTAATTGGGCGACACGCTGGCTGGGTGTTTGCGGATGTAGTCCGTGACAGCGATGCGTTGCGGCTGGTTGTACCCGACAGGCAGCCAGAGGTCCCCGGTTTCGGCGTTGAAGTGAATTTCCCAGTGGTAGAGCCCGCGATAGGCCATCGGGTCCTCTTTGATCAGGGAGGCATAGAGCATCACGGCCTTCCCGTAGTAGTCACTGTTGTTGTAACCCCAGAGCCCGCGGCGGATGTCCTGAAGACCTCCTCTCCGCACCAGATAGCGAGCAGCGGCTTGAATCGCGTCGTGGGGATCGCGGATGTTCCCCTTGCCGATGCCCGGCTCGCTCCAGGTGGTCGGCAGAAACTGCATGGGTCCCTGGGCATTGGCCACGGAGACGCCGTCGATGCGTCCCATCCCTGTTTCCACGAGATTGACGGCGGCGAGCACCTCCCAGGCGATGCCGGTGGCCGCTTCAGCTTTTTTGTAGTACGAAATGAGCCTGTCCGCAGGCTCTGGCTGGATGATCCGCCAGGCGGGCAGCACTGACGGTCCNCGTCCGCGACTCATGCGCAGGAATTCNCGGCGGGCGGCCAGATGACGTTCAGCGATTCCTCGCCAACGCTGAGGCAGAGCCGCGAGCACCGGTTCAGATCTCGATCTGTCGGCGGACAGCACGCGGTAGATGACCTGCTGTTGGTGGCCCAGATCGGGCAGGTCCTTCTCAGCGGTGGCGGGATCGCGCAGGGCGGTTTCGACCTTGGCCAGCAGCATTGCTGTGGCTTGGGGGTCCTCCGGCACCCGCGGATAGCGGCGTCCGTTGGGGGCTGCAGGCTGTCCGGGCCGGAAGGGAAGCGCCACAGCCGAAGGCATGGCGGGGGCAGCCTCGACCGACCGGCTCGATGGTGAACTCTGGCGTTGACTGAACGATGTGCCGAGTGCAAGCCCGAGGCCTGTGATGACGGCTGGAATCAGCAGGAGAGGCCGAGTCCGCATGGCACCGATCGAGAGCGACCTGAACCTAGAGCGACTTCAGATCTTGAGAAAGGTGCTTGGGCAGTGGAAATCGGGCTCGTTTTCCGCGTGTCGCAGCGCCCAGTGGCTCATGCCGAGCTGTTTGTGCTCGAGAACCATCGTGAGCCCAACATCCGGACATTGCCATGGCGATCCCCAGGGAGAGATCGGCAGGCGAGCGTCGAGCCGAAGATGGTGATGGCAGCGGCGCAGACGGATCTCGGGGGGGTGGACAAGANCCTGATCCGTCCTGCCGACGCGATATCCCTCGAAGTGATAAACAGCCCAGTCGCCGTTGGTTGAGAGATTGATCTCGNTGTAACCCGGCTGATCTGGAAAGGCCAGAAACGCTTCACAGCAGGTGGTGGTCCAGAGGTCGTTCTTTCGCTGCCCAGCGGATTGGTGTCCGTCCATTAATCCGTCCGGCACGACCAGATCGGTGATGCCGGATGACCCTTGCATCAGGACTCCNTAGCTGAGCTCAAGCCAGCCGTCGATTCTCCAGATCAATTCAGCGGACAGCTGAATCNCNCCGGNGCAGTTGGCTTCAAANGGGACGAGGCGNGAAGCCTGACGCAGCATCACGGCGGGGCGTGCCATGCCTAGCCGCCCTTGCTTGAAGCTTGNGTCAGCGAANGAACCAGNGTGCGGATGGCGGGCATCTGGGCTTCGATGCTTTNCGTGAGGCGGAACTGAACAGCAGCGCGACGCAGGTTGTGTCCCGGTTGCTCACAGCGGAAATAGACATCACCTTCNAGGTGATCGGTGAGAAACCGCAATCCCAGTTCGAAGGGGATGAGGCGAATGCAATCCGGGAGGTAGTGAAGATCCCAATCANTGAGAAAACAGCGGGCAACGGAGAGGTATCCCGACAGGATCGACTCGCAGAGATTGAGATCGAACTTGGCATCCGAGGGATCCAATGCCTCCTCACCGGCGCGATTGCAACANGAACGCAGGCAGTCCCCGATGTCGTAATGAACAAGCCCCGGCTTGACGGTATCGAGGTCGATCAGTCCAACGGCATGACCGGTGGCATCATCGATCATCACATTGTTGATTTTGGGGTCACCGTGAATCGGACGGTGACTTAGCTCATGGCGCTCCANAGCTGCCTCGAGAACGTCAACTCCGGATCGACGTGCATCCACAAACTCGCAGGTTTCACGAAGCAGTTGGTCGTGAGGGACCGTCGAATGCTTCACGACGGAGTCGTATCGCGCCAGATACGACGGCGTGACGTGAAAATTCTCCAACGTGTCGGCGAGCTGATCAGCCGGCAGGTCGCTGATCAGCGTGTGAAACATGCCAAGGCCGTAGCCGATTTCTCTGGCGTGGTCGCCATCACGGATCACATCGGCTGTCGTTGCAGCGCCGATNTAGGAAATCGAACGCCAGAACTGACCTTCGTGCTCGATCCAATGGGAATCCTGTCGACAGGGCACAACCTTGGGAATCTCCCAACGGCGACCCTTCAGTTCTGGTGGTGGGGCAGCCATGCGTTGCTGCATGTGGTTCCCCAACGCCACCAGATTCCTCATGACCAGATCCGGGCGCTCGAACACGGACGTGTTGAGTCGTTGCATCACGAAGGCACCGTCGCGATCGCCTTGAATTAAGCCTGAGTGGGTGACGAGAAAAGTGTCGTTGACATTGCCTGAACCNAGGGTTCGAATNGCTTTGATGCGTTCACGGGGGTGAAAGCGATCAGCGATAGCTTCCAGGGCCTCGGACACGAACACATATAGAAGTCACCTTGAAAGCCTGACGCCATCGCCGATCGACGCCAGAGCTGGGTGTGCAGAAAAACAGCCGACTGCCTTGTAGCAACGGTTGTGGCAACTGTTTCACTGCAAGCACGGCCGTGAATTGTGCTGATTGTTGTGCCCTTGATTGCGAACTGCTGAGGTCATTCGGCTCAAATACCGTTGNCNGCNGGTGTCTTGGCTCAGGAAAACNCTGCGGCTGTCCANGAGGCAATCAACAACGNTNTTGTTCTGACCTTCTTGCTCTGAGGTTGGGTGAGCCTTGTTGTGANCAGGTCAGGCGGCGGGTTCGTGCTCTTCGAACTCCTCTTTAATGGCCTCTGCTTCCATGAAATTGCCCTTGTCAATGAGATAACGCAATCTTCGGTCCAAGTAGCTGTCAACCAGTTTGCGTTGAAGTTTTGATGGCATGTTCCATCGGCTGCCATCNGGGAAGGTGTGATCCATGACATTTATTGTGTTGTAATNANCGTACNTCTTGGATGTTTCTCTTGAAGTATTGAACTATTCTTTTCTGTAATTGATAAAAGCGATACCAGAATTTTTGGNCGTTGGATCGATGCAGGCCAGATTTTTATGTTGATGTTGATGTCGTGCTCAGTTGCGTCTCAATCACATTCATCAGTTGAAGGTAGGCNGGAACGCCTGCAGCGCTCGCATCTTCAAGATCAACATCGCAGCGCATGGCGCGCCGCGCGTTGTCNGCAATTACNGCATTCACCACCAGTTCCAGCGCCTCGGGCACTTCCAGGTTCTGGAGTGCCTCCGCATAACGACGGCTGTGGGTTGGACGCACGGATTCCTGGCAGAAATTCGAGAGTTCTCGGCTCTCTGTCATCACCTTGAAGGCGGTTTCCTTTTCCGCAGTTCGTCCATAAATCGCCATGTACAGCAGATTCACCATCGAACAGTCGTGCACAGGAATCGCATAGCGGCGCGCGATCTGCGGCCAGAAACGCAACGCTTTCAGACCTTCCAATGCCCCCCGTTTCAGTCCCGAGGACTCGCACCAGGCTTCAAGTTCCTCCATGGAGTTCGGGCAGCGCCCGAGCTTCTGCATCGATCGGGCCATCGCCTGGCCCGCTTGAAAGTTGCGGGTGGGTTTGCCGGACACCGGCAGCATCATGCTGCCGCGAACGTCAGCGACCATGGCCGTGAGCTGGATNAAGGTGTGATCGCGNACCTTTTCGAAATCTCCGTCTCGGACCAGGGTCGCTTCGATCCGGGGGACGGCATAACCGAGTTCGGTTAACGGGATGGGCTGGCGGTGATAAAGCTTCTGGCGATCACTGCGAGCCATGGATACGGTTGCAGCCTGGTCCAGGCATTGATCGAGGAGCAGCGTCAGCAGGGTCGGCAGAACTCCAGGATTGTCCTGGTGATATTCGTAGCCGAACCCGGCAAACACCGAGGCCATGTTTTTGGCGGCTTTGATGTATTGCCCTTCAACGTTGTGCACTCCCGGAGAGACCTGAATGTTGGGGGACAGGCGATCCAGAAGCTGAGCACCGAGCATCGCTGTGAGCGCGTTCGGGTGGCAGAAGTTGGCTGTGAAGCTGTCGAACGGATTGCGCAGTGCCCCGTGACGGTGGAATCCAGAGAAGAAGGCCAGATCAGGCTCTTTCTCACACAGCACATAGGCGCTGTTNGTGATCGGATCGTGGCTGAAGGACCCAGCCAGACAGGCAAAGACAACCTGATGGCGNTTCAGCTCTTCACGCAGCTGGCATGCCTCGAGTAAGTCCTCCTCGACATGGTTGCTGTTGGAACTGATCACCACGAGCTCGCACCGCTCGATCAGATCGGCAAGGGTGTAATAAACCCGCTCACCATCGACGCGCCGACTGGCCATNTCGAGCACCCGTTCGACATGGCCATGGTCCATGCCGGACACGATGTCATCCGCGAAGGCGCCAAGCAGTTCGCGTCCTGGGCGCACAGCAAGAAGAAGCCTGTGCGCTTCGTTCTGCATGGCGCAGTTGTAGGCCAGCGACGCTGGATAAAGCCCCACGCTGTAGAAGCCAACCTTGCCGGACTCGACCTGCAGCACCCGCTGCCGGATCGACTCGGCATCAAGGCTTTGATCAAAAAAGGAGTTGCGCATGGCTCAACCCTACGAAGCGCATCTCTAACGAGACTGTCAAAACGCCGCTCGGATTCGATGGCCCTCACGCTTTACGGAGCACCCCAGACCAGGGTCTCCATGCCCCGCTGGTACCTGGAGGAAAAAGGGATCTCCCACGACTTGGTGTGGCTGGACATGAAAGCTCAGCAGCACCGTGAGGCGAGCTATCTGGCCATCAATCCTTTTGGCAAACTGCCTGCGCTCGTCGACAGTGGTTTCAGCACAGGGNCCGGCGCCCCTCTCACCCTGTTCGAGTCCGGCGCGATCCTGCAGCACTTGGAGGACCATCACAGCGGTGAAGCGCGTTCTGCTGTTGAACGCTCGCTGACCAGCCAGTGGCTGCTGTTCGCCAATGCCACGTTGGCCATCGCCTTGTTTGTCCCCAGCAACCGCGAGCGCGAGTTTCCTCGGCTGATGCAGGAACTGAATCANCAGCTCGTACCGGGAAGGCCGCTTGTCGGGGATCGCTGGGGTGCAGCCGATTGTGCTGTGACCGCCTATCTGGCGTACCTGCCAATTTTCTTTCCCGAGGAGGATCTCACTCCCTACCCAGCCATCCAGACCTTGATCGAGGCAACGCGACAGCGCCCCGCTTACCGCAAAGTGATGGGCATGGACTGAGTGACACGGTGTAATTCGGGTCAAAGCCTTGCCGCAATGACACGCGATCGTTCTGAGTTTCTGATGGCCTGTCGTTGGCCTGCGGCCGTCATGGTGTCCAGTGTGGTGCTGGGCGGGTCCATCGTGACGGTCGCCTGGATGGCGATCCGTTTTCTCAGTGAACCGATTCCGATCCGGATCGATGGGGGACTGGATGTGGATCGGCTGGTGATGCCCGCGACGTTGACCATCCGTGCGGATCAACCCTTGCCGGTCAAGGGAGAGGTTGGTGTGAAGGATCAGGTTCAGATCTCGGGGGAAGCACCTCTGGCGATCCGCGGTCCGATCACCGTTCGTGAAATCAAATCACCGGTGCAGGTCTCCGGCAACGTGAGGGCACAGGCCGAGGTCACCGCCATTCAGGCACCAGTGCAAGCGGAGGTAACGGTCAAAGACCCGCTCAGCATTGCGGTCAAGGATCAGTTGAATGTCGACGCCCAAGTTCAAGTCAAAGGCCCCGTCAATGTCAAAGGGGACGTTGATGCTGAAGTCAAGCCGCGACTGCTGCGTTGAACGANGAGCCGGCCCATCCACCGGCCCATCTCATTCGTCTCGCCTTGGGAAATCGTCAATGATGCCCAAAATTTTNAGGTGGCGATATGGCGACCANNAATCAGGNGGNGGCTCCTCTACCGGTTGCTTCGTATCGCCCCAGTCGCCGGATGCATCTGTTGTTGGCATTCCGTTGGCCNGCGGCNCTGATTCTNTCCAGCGTTGTTCTGGCGGCTGCCCTGCTCAAAATTCTCAGTCAGCCGATTCCGATNCGCATCGATGGCGGTGGGATCAACGTGGAACGCCTGGTGATGCCACAGACCGTCACCATCAAAGCGGAGGACCCCATTCCGGTTCTGGCGGGCGTCACGGTTGACGGAAACAGCACCCAGAAGGGTGAACAGCCCATTCGCATCACCGGTCCAGTTGTGGTGAAGGGCATTGAATCACCTGTGAAAGTCAGCGGCTCGGTTGGAGCCAACATCGATGGNCGGGTGACGGCCAATGTTGATGCCATTGACTCTGCCATTCAGTTGCAGTCTCCGGTTCAAGTGGTCAATGACCAGCCCTTGCAGGTTGAAGGAGCCGTCACCGTCGCCGAACCCGTTTCNGTTGACGGCAACGTTGAAGTGAAGGGTCGGGTTGGAATCGAAGGGAAGGTGGGCACCCGTATCGGCTTCTGACCCTCAANCCGTCATGTTGCGGGGCGCCTGACCATCGCCAATCGTCAGTCCCTTTTCCCAGCGGCCGGTCTGGCGAAGCAGGAAAGCACTGANCANTCCGATCACCAGGCCCGTCCAGCTCATCCGCGTGACGCCCACCAGTGCTGCTGAGCTCCAAAGACCGGCCCAAAGCCANGGGCGAACNGCACGGATCCGACGCAGCGCTGTTGAACAGCTCCTGCAATTCACCGTGTGGCTGTGGTANCGATCCATCAAGGTGGCCGTTGGCTGACGGGGCGGTAGGACTTGGCCGTCGAACGGCTCCCCTCCGTTGTCATTCAGCCATCGATGCAAAGCGGAGACGTAAACATCCGAACCTGTGGGAAGGAAGAAGGCTCGGGATGCGGCAGCACTGCCCCCCGCTGCTTCCAGCACCCGTTCCTGCCAGTGAAGGAAGATCTGGTCGTCCTCCAGAACTTTGTGATTCCCGATGTGCTGCAACCAGCGTGGACGCAGGCCGATGAGAAGCCTTGGCGCTGCGGATTCGAACTGAAACGGAAAGCGGGCGAAGAGCCTGCATTCCCCTCGGCGGATCGGAACGGCGTAGACAACGGTGAGGATCCGCGCGAATCCCTTGGCTGTGAGGTCGTGCCACATCAGCTGGGGTGCCTGAAAGCTGGTGCTCTGGGCACCGAGCTTGCCGCGACGTGGCCCCTCCTCCCAGTAAGCCTCGAAACCCTGTGAGCTCTCCGTTGTGATCACCGCCTGAACCGGTGCTGCGTTCTCACGCTTCCCCACCGTTTTGTGATGGGTGAACGGCACATGACTGACGTCCAGGACATTCTCCAGCAGGGTCACCGCATCCATGGGCAGATCGCGGAAGGTGTCCTGAACCGTCCAGCTCTCGGGACTCTCCTCAAGCGCTGGAACAAGGGGCAATTGGCCCGGATCAGCGGCATCCGGGGCTCCCATCCACACGAACAGCAGCCCCTGCCCCGTGGCCGTTGGCAGGCTGGCGCAACGGGAGCGACGACTGTCCGGTTGGGTGTTCTCGAGGGCCTGTGGAATGCTGCGGCACTGGCCGTTGCCGTCAAAGCTCCAGCCGTGATATGGACATTCCAGCAAGCCATCGGCGTTGATTCTTCCTTCGGACAGAGGAACAAGCCGGTGGGGGCAGACATCCGGGAAAACACGCCATTGCTCCCCCGACCCGTCCCACCAGATCACCAGGTCCCGCTCCAGCAGGGTGAAACGACTGGGACGCTTCGGGTCCAGATCCTGCAGATAGCTGATCGGCCACCATTGTTCGGTCCAGGTGGGATGCATCGGACGGCGCGGGAAGACCGCCATGATCGCGAGCCGCTTGGCCTGGTGCGACAAGCATGGGATCGTGGCGCCCCGATGCCGAAGTCTCCTCGTGCAGCGTCAGACCCCCGATCAACTTCTCCAGGAGCTTGCAGGTGTTGATGACCTGTTGATCGTGCAGGACCTCGATGGGGTCTGCATGCAGCTGGTGAAGGATCCGCTCACGCGTCAGATGGATCGGTCGTATGTGGAGGCGGCGGCCCGCCTGGAAGGGCGATTTGTCGTGCTCACCAACGGGGAGCATGAAGGTCGCCGCGGGGTGAACCGGCTGGTGGAGCAATCGCTTGGTGATCCCGAGCGTCCTGGACGGGACGGCCTCTACCTGCCAGGGCTCGCCGCAGGAGGCGTGCAGCTGCAGGACCGCTACGGCCAACTGCAGCATCCGGGGGTGAGCGATGCCGAAATGGCCTTTCTCGCAGCAGCGCCGCGACGGATGGAAACGCTGCTGCTCGAGCGGTTGCCGCCTCTTTTGCCGGAGCTGGACAGGGCTGCCCTGGAGGCGTCTGCCCAAGCCGCTGTGCTCGACACCCAGGTGTCACCCACCGTCAATCTGAATGGCGTCTTCGCTGCCGTCGCTGGTGATGTGGCGCGTCAGCGGGCCCTGCAGGCGATGCTGCTGGAATTGATGGGCCAGCTTCTTGCTGAAGCGGAAGCGGAAGGGTTGAAGGGCTCGTTCTTTCTCCATGTCGCTCCCAACCTGGGCCGTGATGCGCATGGGCAGGAACGGGTGAAACCCTCTGTCCCGGGAGATGTGGGCAGCACGGACGTCCAGTTCATGCTCACCGGTTCGCTCAAGGAGGCTGGGTTGCTGGTGCTGCTCAATCAGCACATCGCCCGTCGTTGGGGGGAGGCGCCCTTGGGTGAGGGGTTCAATGTGCGGACGGCACCGCATGACCATGACGCCTTGCTGAAACTGGCCACGACGCGCATCGCACCGGATCGGATGCCGCTGCTGGTGGGTGTCGGAGACACCGTGACCTCCACGCGTTCAGAGGATGGTTCGGAGTGGCTTCGGGGCGGAAGTGACCGCGGTTTTCTCACCCTGCTGCAGGACCTGGGAGCATGGAGCGGCTGTGCCAATCGCGTTGTTTTGGTGGACAGCAGTCATGGCGAAGTGGATCGCCCCAACCTGGCGGACGGCACTTTGCGAGGGATCAGCGATCCCGAGGATCCCCTTCGGTTGGACGTGCTCATGCCGGGTGGACCAACGGCTTACATCAGTTGGTTTGTTGCGCTGGCGATGGCTCGATCGTGACAGGTGGCTGTTGGTCGACCCAGTCCTGTGAAGGCGTCAGGCGCAGCAGGAACGGCATCTGGGTGATCGATGGCTTCCCACCACTCACCCACACCGCTTGTTCCTCACTCCAGTCACGCGTCCCTGGAATGATCAATCTGGATTTTGAGGCGTGATCGGGGAGGTAGGAGGCGAGAAATCCCTTCTGCTCCACGAATTGTTTGAGATCTGGGAAGTAGACACCATCTGCTGTTTCCACCAGCTCAAGCTTTCCATCCGGCCTTAGTCCATAGATGATTCGCACATCGGCCAGCTTCATTTCGCCGTATACACCTTCGTAGGACGCGGGTGCCTCGCGGGTGGTGTTGGTGAAGGCATGCAATCCACCAATAAACAACCTCAGCCTTTGCTCAAGCGTGGGTGTGAGTTCGCCGTAGCCGAATTCCAGCTCCCCTGAATTGGTGATTCCCATCCATGCCCGCTCCCGGGATGCAGCGAGATTGCCCGCACGCCATGTGCCGTTGGCAAGCATCAAATCCCCGTGCAGAACCATGCCCAGCTCGCCGTTCCCGATCCCCCTGGCGAATGTGGGACCGGAGGTGAACAACAGCGCCTCAGCATCAACGTTGGCCTCCATTTCACGATTCCAGCCTCCGAAAAATTCGATCGACACCCAGCGCGGATCAACAATGGCGCTGTGGTATTCGACACTGATCAGGGTGCCGTCCGGCCTGAGCAGCTCCAGGGTCTGATCAGGAATGAATCGAGCCAGAGCCTCTCTTGGTGGCGGCGGTGGGGGCGGCGGCTCCGGAGCAGGAAGCAGGTCCGTCAGCACTGGTGCCACACGTTGCTCAAGCCCTCCCTCCGGATGAATCAGCAGGGCAATGACCACTCCGAACGTTCCGGAGATCAGGCAGAGCAGAACGAGGCGCAGCGGACGCAAGACGCAGTGATCGTCAGGAGCGAGATAATTAGTTTGAACGAGTCATCGTCAGGGGCAACATCGAAACCGTGCTGTTTTGGCCAATCCATACTGTCGAGGCTTCCATGCATACAGTTGAGATCAAAGCTCTCAGCAACTGCACTACTGTGACCCGATGATTGATAACGATGTGAGCCCGTTGTTGTGACGGAAAGTCAGTTGTTGTGATGTCCGATGGCTTGTTGTGATTGAAACCTCCCAATTGTTTCCACCCTTACGGAGACAAGCACTGCGCACGCTGCAGCTGAATCTCGGCTATCGCTGCAACCAGAGTTGCTCGCACTGCCATGTCAATGCCGGCCCGACACGGTCGGAACAGATGGATGATTCTTTGCTGGCGTTGATTCCAGATGTCATCCGTTTGCAAGGGATCACCTGTGTTGATCTCACCGGTGGCGCGCCGGAGCTGCATCCGGGATTCCGCGCCTTGGTGCACCAGCTGAGCTCACTTGGGATCGAGCTGATTGATCGATGCAATCTCACGATCCTGTCGGAACCCGGTCAAGAGGATCTGGGCGACTTTCTGGCTGCCCATGGCGTAACCGTGGTGGCTTCGCTTCCCTGCTACAGCGCGGACAATGTCGATCAGCAGCGGGGTGAAGGGGTCTTTGAGCGCAGCGTTGAAGGTCTGCGGCAGCTGAATCGTCTGGGGTACGGCAGCGAGGACGGTCACCTGCCCCTTCACCTGGTCTTCAATCCGCAACAGCCTGTGCTGCCCCCCCCGCAGATGCAGCTTGAACAGGCCTACAAGCGGGAGCTCGGCGAACTGGGCATTCGCTTCAACCGGTTGCTCACCCTGGTCAACATGCCGATTCAGCGTTTTGCCCGCGGCCTCGAACAACGCGGGGAACTGGACCGGTATCAAGAGCTGCTGGAGCAATCCCACGATCCCGCCAACCTCAGCTCGGTGATGTGCCGCCAGTTGATCAGCGTTGACTGGCAGGGCCGTCTTTATGACTGCGATTTCAATCAACAACTGGGGCTGACCATGCCAATGCGGCATTTGCGTGAGCTGGCTGAGACCACCATTGATTTCGAAGAGGTCCCGATTCGAACCGATCGTCACTGCTTCGGCTGCACCGCCGGTGCAGGGTCGAGCTGCAGTGGTGCCCTTCAGTCCTGAGCGTCCGACTGCTCGGTCAGCCACTCGAGTCGCACCGATGACGATGCGAACACCAGAACGTTGTCGCCGATCCGTTGTTGATGACCATCGATGGCATAGACCCCACCGCTGACGAAATCGGCTGTGCGCTGGGCAAGCTCCGGATCCATATCACTGAGGTTCAACACCACGGTGTGGTGTTCCCTGACGGCAAGCACTGCGTCGAGTGCTTCCTCGAAGGTCTGAGGGGTCAGCACGATCACTCCATGCCAACCGTTTGGAGAAGCCACAGCCATGCACCCATGATGATCGGAATTAGGCCGTTGCAAATGCGACCATTTCATGGGCTGGGTGCCTTGGTTTCCGTTGGCGTCCTGGTGTCGTCCTGTTCCCAGAACGCTGGTGATGATGCGTCAGGGGCGAAACAGGCCATGTTCAAGACCAAGGCCGAGGCCGAGGCGGCGGCACCTCAGTTCGGTTGCGCAGGAGCACACAAGATGGATGGGATGTGGATGGTCTGTGAAAAGCATGATTCAGCTGTTCAAAAGCAACACAGCAGCGGTCACTGAGTGATGTCAACGGAAGGCGGACATTGCGGCAGCAAACCAAAACGGGTGGCCTTTGGAATCGCTCCCCTTGGCACGGTCTCGATTGGCATCGTTCCGATGGGTGTGATCTGCATCGGGGTGGTTCCCATGGGGGTGGTTTCCATCGGGGTGGTCGCCATGGGCGTGATCAGCGGCTCGATCGTTGGGATGGGTCTGCTTGCGGTGGGTGTGAACACCATGGGCGTTATCACAGCCGGGCCGATGAGCATGGGTTTGATTCAGCTCAAGGGGACCGATCCACGTTCATTGGCCTACCCAAGCCGGCGGCAGGCCCTGGAACAGGCTGAAAAACTGGGCTGCAACGGTGCCCATCAGATGGGGACCTACTGGATGCCATGCAGCCAACACCGGCCTTGATGTCGCGGTCAGTGGCGTGAACCAGGGTCCAGCATCTGAATCAGGCGTTCCCACTCCTGCTGATCAAGCAGTTTGAGGCTGCGCAGCTGATCCAGCACCTTTGGATCGACGGGCAATTTGGTCATGTCCGCGATGCTGCGACAGGCCTTCAAAGATTCAGCAAGAAGCGTCTGAGCGGCCAGTTCGGGGGTGAGGCCTGGGAAGCGTTTCTGCAGGTCCTCCAACATCTGAGCGGCGGCGTCTTTTTCCAACGGATCTCATTTCATTTCGGAGGCAGCTTAGAAGCCATCGCTGACATCCACATATTGGTGTTTGCACCCGATGCTCACCACAGCTTCACCTGATAAGGATCATTGTTTCCAACGAATGCGGTGCATGTTGATCATGTCAGTACATTATTTGTCTTCGCGTCATGTTCAATCCCAAAGGTGTTCTTTCCTCCTGCTTGATCGCATCCACTCTGATGGCCTCGATGGGCACCATCAGTCCATCAGTGGCAGGAACCTACGATCGCTCCTATCAGCGATCGATGCAGCAACAGCGCGATGCGGTTCGGCGCAATGTGCAGCGTCAGGATCGCATCCGTGAAACAACGCGACGGATCGACCAACGCACCTATGGCATTGAGCAACAGAATGAACGGATGAGGCCATCATGGCAATCCCGTTAACCATTAAGCCTTCAAGCAAACTTCAACGTGTGATGCCATCACGCCATTCACCGTTGTTGTTTGTCGACCGGCATCTCCGGTCTGGAGCGCTGCCAGGTTCAGGATTGATTGGATGTGAAGTTGTTGATCGGTAAGTTGACTTTCACGACGTGCGATGGGGGTAACCAACGGACGGTGCCTGTTTCGATGCAGGCAATTTGAATCATTCCTGAACGGTGTCGTGTTGCTCCGGGGTGGTTGAAGCCAATCACTTCTGCCATCCACCAGTCTTTCGTTTCTTGCTCCTTCTCAATCGTGCTGTTCCAGGCGAGGACGATGTCACCGCATTCAAAGTCCAGGGAACTGGCTTGATGGCCTGCGCTTGAGCGCTCCCTTGGGGACGCGGACTTCCCGCCTCGGAGTGCGATCAGCGTTGGTGCTCCCACGTGATGTTGCATCCGACCCCCCGCCGGGCTCCTTAACCCAGTTCTAACCCGGATCCATCGTTCTCCCTTGGGCCGAAGTGCTCAATCTTTCTTCGGATTTTCACCAGGGATGCTTCGGGTCTGCACCTCGTTCGAACACAACGGCTCAAAAGAAGCATCGCGATCTTGATGGTGTGGACGGGGGGTCACCTTCTCGCCATACAGCCAACGCTTGGATTGATTCACCGATGACCATCTACTCGCCGACATCCGCAGCGCTGATTTACAGCGAGGTGGTTAAAGCATCACGCTCTGATCTGGGGCTGGATGAACCGTTGTTCATGTTTCATTGGATCACCAAGATGCGAAATCACATTGATGTGATTTCGCATTATTGATGGTACCTGTTCGCTCGTATTCATCCTACCCACTGCACTCTTTGATCATGAAAAAATCTCTCGCTCTTCTGGTTGTTTGTGGTGTGGCTTCAGTTGCTGCTCTTCCGGCTGAAGCTGCACCAAAACGTTTTCAGCTCAAGACATACAATCTACCCAAAATCAAGACATACAATCCACCTAAATTCAAGTTCAACAAACCCAGGAATTTTAATTTTAAATTTCAGCAATCACGTTTTGATCCACCCAGGTCTCTGCATCGGCCGGGACAGGTTCAGCGGCATCCGGATTGGCAGTGGCAGACGGAGGTTGAGCCCCGTCGCCATCCGCAGCTGATGCCCGCCATTCCTGTGGACCTCACCCAACGCAACAGTTGTCAATTCGTCTGGACCGATGAGATGAGCGGTGAGTTCGTCTGCTGAGCACCATGGGGCCGGATCAGCTTTGGCAGTCGGGACAGATGGCACGCACATTCAGGCTTGATTCGATCAGCTGGAAGCCAAAATCACTCGCAGCGGCGGCACCAGCGCTCAGCACTGAATCGCTTTCGAATTCTTCAGTCCGTCCGCAACGGATGCACACCACGTGGTGGTGATCCCGATGGTCAACACTGGCCAGCTCAAATCTCCTTCCTCCTTCGCTCAGTTCCAGTTCCTGCAGAAACCCCATGTCTGCCAGCAGTCGCAGGGTTCTGTAGACCGTGGCCAGAGAGACCTTCATGTTCAGCTGTACCAGCTGCTGATGCACGTCCTCCGCGCTGAGGTGGTTGCCACTGCCGAGCCGTTCGAACAGCCCCAAAACCCGCTTCCTTTGCGGCGTCAGGCGTCGACCGTCCTCGTGCAATCCCTTCTGCAGTGTTCCGTTCTCAGCGACTGAAGGGGGAGGCAGTGTCACCGAGTTCTCAACATCACTTCTCAACAGTACCCACTAATGAGAGTGGTTACCATCCAATGAATCCCCCTCGGCCGTTTTGGACCTCAATCTTCAGCCACGCGGGGACAACCCCAGGCTTCGGGAGATCGAAGCACTGCTGGAGGGATCCTCGATCGTGGCCTGCATGGGGGATCGGCTGACGCTCGCCGGATTTGCCATGGCGGTTCCGATCTGGCGTCATCTGCGGGCAGCCGTGACCACCGCAGAGGAGGCTCTCGCTGCCGTGAGCCTGCACAAGCCAGACCTTTTTTTCGTCAGTGAGGATCTCGAACAGGGGTATGGAATCTCCCTCGTTCGGGAGGTGGAACGGCGTCATGCGGCGACGCGAACGCTGATTTTTCTCAGACGTGAGAATCCGGCCGTGGTCAACGAAGCCCTTGAAGCCGGCGCTGATGGGGTGATGTTCGTTTCCTCCATCGGCAGCGAGCGTGGAGACTTTTTCAAGGCGCTTCAACGCACCCGTGACGGTTCCGTTTACTACCCAGAGCGGGTTCGGGACATGGTGCGCGGCAGCTCCCCTGAAGATCCAGCCCTGAGCGGATTGCTTGAGCAGCTTTCGGAGCGGGAGTTGGACGTCCTGCGAGCGTTGACCGCAGGTCAGAACAACCGCGAGATCGCTGAGTCGTTGTTCATCTCTGCAGAAACGGTGAAGAGCCATCTGAGCGCCATCATCAGCAAACTTGGCGTCCGCGATCGCACCCAGGCCGCCATTTTGGCGATCCGCCACGGTGGTGATCTGGTGTCCTCAACCTGAGCACTGAAAAGCTCGGACCGCGATGGTACTTTTCACGCCACGGCTGCGACACCTGGTGGAAACCCACGTTCTGACCTTCACCATCACCACAACGTTTGCTGAGTGGTCCAAGGCCTACGACGCGTCACTGCCTCTCCAGAAGGCCAGTGGAATCACGCATGTCTACCGGGGTGTCAGCAAAGGGGACCCCACCAAGGTCTGTGCGGTGATGCAAGCGCTGCCCGGCGTGATGGATGACTTCATTGCCAACAACGCAGAGGTGATCGCTGCGTCCGGTCATGTGCTCGAGAGCACCGTTGCTCAGGTCTTCCTCGACAACGCCTGACCGCAGCAATGGCAAGACCTCCATCACAAGCCTGGACGCGACAGGACGGAGTGGAGGGTTACCGCCATTTTCAACTGGTGCTGCAGGGAGGACGCGGCCCGAACCGTTGGGTTGAACTGGCTGCGGTCCTGAATCCTCAGCATCGGGAACGGGTTTCGTTCGCGGACTTGAGAGACCGCTCCCAGTGGCGCAGCGGCTGGCACCAGATCGTGGAATGCGATGCGGATTCTGCAGCTGAGTGATCCCCATCTGATTGCAGCCGATGCAGGCCTGGTGAGGGGGCGTCCTGCGCTTGCTCTCTGGACCCGTGCCCTGGATCAGACCGTTCCGATCGAGCCGGACTGTGTGCTGGTCACCGGAGACCTGTGCCAGGACGAGAGCTGGGGTGGTTATGTGCGCCTGCGCGACACGCTCAGGCAAAGCCTGTGCTGTCCGGTTGCCCTTCTGCCGGGGAACCATGACCGCCCCCTGCTGCTGGATTCAGTGCTCCAGAGAGATGCCACCACCGCCCCGGCTGTGCTCTTGGTTGAAGGGGTGCGTTTAATCCTGTTGAACAGTCACTGGAGCGGGCATTCCGCCGGGCGTCTTGGTCACATGCAGCTCAACTGGCTTGACCAGGTGTTGTCTGAGCAAGCGTTCCGTTCGGTCCCAACCCTGATCGCCCTGCACCATCCACCTCTGGCGGTCGGGCATCCCGTTCTGGACACCATGGCTTTGACCGATCACGCTCCATTCCGACGGTTGGTTGTCCCGTTCAAGAGTCTCAAAGCTGTGGTGTTCGGCCACATCCATCAGCCTTGGCAGGGGGCATGGCCGGAGCGGCCTGAACTGCCGTTGCTTGGTTGTCCATCCACGCTGAAAGGTTTTGACCACGTGCAACCGTGCCCGTTGGATCGAGCCTTCGATCCAGGCGGGCGCCTGATTGAGATTGATGATCAGGGCGCCTTGATGCACCAGGTGCTGCGTTGGTCTGACCGATGAAGGGTTTCACTTGCCCTCGGCCTGGGCCTGGCGAAATGCCTTGAGTTTGTCGATGTCTTTCTCCTGATCAATCGTGTAGTCGGTGAGGATCAAGGCCTTGCCGATGGTTCCCAGGGCGTATTCCATCCGATCCAGTGCTTTGCGGCCGATCTCCGAGCGGCGCGCCGCTCGGATCACATCCGGTGTGAGCTGATTTGCAGCGCATTCAATGGCTGCAGCAATGGTCTCTGCAGTTGGTGAGTCAGCAGGGGGAGAAGACATTGCGATTGCAGCGTTAAGCAGACGTGTGTTGCTGAGCGTCGTTTTCAGAAGCCCCTGGGTGTTTCACGACTGCTGGACAAAGACACATTCGCAGATGGCTCCATGCCTGTCGGTCGTGCTCCAGGAACGTTGGTGGATGGCGATGCTGCTGGGCCTGGGTTCGCCACCACGTTGAAGGCCATGGACCACCGCTCACCATCCCCACGAAAAGGCATCACGGAATGCGGTTGCCACGCTGGGAACACGTAGTACTGGCCGGCGATCGGCAGCACGTACTCCGCCATGGCGGTTCGGAAGCTTTGAAGATGCCATTCCTCCGGGCCGTGGAAGCAGAGCTGACCATCGAAGCTGCGTTCGTTGATCTGTGGAGGCACGTTCAGAAAAATCACCCCGGAGAAACTGCCACCGTGGGTGTGCATGGGGTTGTAATCACCCGCCCTTTGGCAATTCAGCCAGAGATCGATCATCTGCAGGTGGTAGCGGCCTGGAACCCAGGGACCCCTTCCCTGGGGAGGCTGACGCTCCATCACGTGCCGGATCCAGCGATCGCAGGCCGGCAGAAGATGCTCCCCGCACAACTCCTGGATCCCCTCCTGATTCGGGAACAGCTCACGCTGCTGCGCAAGCTGTCCGGCGAGCTTGGCTGAGGCATCGGGGTGTGCCGCGGGTTTCTGCAGCACGCCAGTCGCCAAATCACAGAGACGTTGAAGCAGAGCAGGAGGGAGTGTCCCCTTCAGAATTGATCTGGGGAACAGGTCAAGGACTTGCATCGTCCCAATGCCGGACTGAACGGCATCGTGCCACTACAACAGTGGTGCCGTCGTTCATTGCTGTCGTCATGCAGCGTCTGCTTCTCCTTTGCTGTCTTCTGGCAGTGAGTGGATGTTTTCCACGGGGTCAAGCCTCCACAGCGTTGCGACCTGATCCGGCTCCAGTGGCGACGCCGTCACCGTTGCCTCCGCCAGCACTGCCCGGTCAGAAGGGCCCTGTAGACGCCTTGCTGGAGCAAGGACCGCTCGCGCTCACCACCCGGCGGACGGAGGCTCGCTTTCCCGATGGCAACCGCCTTTGGAAAGTGGAGCTCCATCAGAACGGCAATCTCCTGGCGAGCTGGGATGCCGCCAGTGGGATCGCTCAGCGCCAGAGTGCTGATCGGCTCTGGAGTCCAGGCAATGCAGCGCCTCTGCCAGCAGGTTCCTACCGGCTTGGCGCTCCGGAGCCCTGGGGGGATGACCTGTGGTTCGACCTGTTACCACGCTTCCAGACCACCCGCAGCGCCCTTGGGATCCATCGCTGTTACCCCGGTACCGGCTGCATTTGCATCCCCAGTCGGGCGGACATCGATGCTCTGGCTGGATGGGTGAAACGGGCTGATCTCCGCCGTTTGACCGTGGTTAATTGATCGTCCATCGATCTGGCGTCAACTGCATCACCTTCTTGTTAGGAGTTCATTCCTACAACGTTGACGGACCCACTCCCGATTTCGGAACCATGGGCGACGTAAACATATGGATGATCGTTGGCTTCTTGCTGGCGGCCTACTCGGTGGTGGCCAACGACTCACTGCAGACGTTGGGCACCTACATCTCTTCCAACAAGACCCGCACCCCAAAGGTGGTGCAGATGATTTTCATCTGCACCGTCACCATCGTTGTGCTGATGCTGGGCTTCTTCCTCAACGACGGTGACCCCGCCTGGGGCCGTCTGGAGAAGTTCGAGCTGCCAGAACCGTTTGGCTGGGTTTATGTCATCCCGCCGATCGCGGTGCTGGCCCTCACCCAGTGGGGCGCTCCGGTGAGCACCTCCTTTCTGGTGCTCTCATCGTTCAAGCCCGCCAACATCGGCAAGCTTCTGGGCAGCTCCCTGAGCGGCTATTTCCTCGCCTTTGCGCTGGGTCTGGCCGGCTATGGCCTCGGGATGTGGCTGTTGGAGCGCTGGGTGTTCCGTCGCACCCAGGAGGGTCAGGACTTCAACAAGGTCTGGTACGGCCTGCAGTGGGTCTCCACCGGTTTCCTGTGGAGCATGTGGCTGGTGCAGGACCTCGCCAACATCTTTGTGTTCCTGCCCCGCAAGCTGGACGTCTTTCCGATGGCCATCTGCACCCTGGTGCTCTGTGTGGGTCTGTGCTTCCTGGTTGCTGCAGGTGGTGGTCCGATTCAGGCGGTGCTGCGCTCCAAGACCAACACCTCTGACCTGCGCTCGGCCACGGTGATCGACTTTTTCTTCGGTCTCTGTCTGCTGTACAAAGCGTTCCTCTCCACCTTCCCGCTCAGCACCACCTGGGTGTTCCTCGGCTTGCTGGGTGGTCGTGAGATCGCCCTGCGGATCAAGGAGCAGGAGTTCGAGTACACCTTCACCAACCGCGAGAGTGGCAGCCTCGGCAAGGTGATCGGCAGCGATCTCTGGAAGGCCTTCATCGGTGTTGTGGTGAGCCTGGTGATTGCCCTGGGCATTCAGCCCCTGCTGGGGTCCGGTTGATCCCCTGCTGCGTTGATTGGATGTGGGCGGCCTTCCGATGGAGGCCGCTTTGTAGTAATCCAGCTGTGCTGTGGGGCCACAAAGGCGACAATGCCATTGGTTAAGATTCAGTTAAATCAACAAAGGGCTTGACAGTCCTGGGCCGTTTCGGCGAACTAAAAGCAGCGTTCTCTTCCACTGACCATTTCAGATTCCCAGCACCGCGACGCCAGCGGTCGCTTCCGTTCCAGCGGCGAACCGAGGGCCAGAGCTGTACAGGTCTGGCTGAAACCTGACGTGCTGGAACGCCTGGATGCCTACTGCGCCAATTACGGCATCGGTCGCGGCCGGGCCATCGGACATCTGTTGAAAGGAGCGCTGCCTGACCCGAGCTGGCTGCCGCCGTCCGTGTCGGTCCTCCCTCGTGAGGATGGGGGAACGGAGGCTCCTAAGAACAGGGACAGCAGCGAGGTGTCGATGCCCTCCACAAACACTGTTCAGGTTGATTCCGATCTTGCGTCGCTTCAGGGGCTTGAGCGACCTGAAGCCCGCTTCGTCCCAGGGGATTGGGTCACCAACAACAGCGGCAACCGTCGTGGACGCATCGATGCTGAGCCGAGGCGGTGGGTTCCTCCGGCGCGATTGTCATCCGGTGAATTGCGACCAGGTCACTGGAGTTATGCGGTGGCCTGGGAGGGGCAGATGGGGCTGACGATCCGTTACGCGGAAGATCTGCTGCGCCCTTTGAGCCGCAAGGAGGATCGGACAAGCCGTTAGGCCGAATGCGTGTGGTCCGGTTCCGGGATTGTGGCTATGGAGGAGAAAGACGGGACTCAAGATGGGACGTTCCTCTGAGACGGCACTGATCGCCGTCCTGTTCAGTTTGTGTTCAGTGGCGGTTCAGGCCGAGCCTGCACTGCAGCTCAGTGAGCGGCAAACGATTCTGGAAGCGAATCGACATCTTCTCGCTGACGGTTGGAGCCCCTCACCTCAACAGAACCCTTCACCAGAGGAACGGCAGTGGGCGGCTGTTCCTCTGAACAGTCTCAGTGCCTGCTCCGGGACTGGAGTCGGTTACTGCCGCTTTGACTATGTCCGCCGGGAGCAACGTCTTTCGGTGGTCACCGTTCCATCGAAGCCCGGGAAAGCATCGGTGGGACGGGTCGAACGTTGGTGGTGATCAAGGATTGAGGCGTTGTTCCGACCACCCCCCTTCCTGGTGAAGCCATCGAAGCCGCTGGTGGGGGTGGCGTCCAAGCTCCAGAAGCTCCACCCGCGTGATCTCGAGTTGCAGCAAGAGGAAATGATCGGGTGGTTGGTCCGTCGTGACCTTCTCCGGAAAGTCGGCATCGGTTTGAAATGGGAGACCTGGTGGTGGCCAGAACCAGAGGGCTCGCCCGCTATCCGTGAGGGATGTCCAGGCTTGCCGGCAGGCATCCAAACGTTGATCGGGGCTCTGCAGATGGATGACTCCCCTTAGGCGGAATTGCTGTTTCGCCTTCGGCATCAGCCAGCACAGTTCCACGTGGGGCTGCACCTTGAGTTCGTCACATTTGGCGCTGCGTTGATCGGTGTACAGGTTGAGCTGACGATCGCCGGTCCATCCACGGAAGACCAGGGTGCGGACCCTGGCTGTGCCATCCAGGGCAACACTGGCCAACTGGAGCCAGCGCGCGGAGGGAGATCGCCCTTCTCGTTGCTGAGCTGCCCGCAAGCGTTGTCTCCAGACCGGAAATTCCATGGCCGTCAAAAAACATGGGCTGGCACGATGTCTATGTACAGGCCACCAGATGTCCCATGGCTGTTCAACTCAAAGACCGGGTGATCAAGGATTTGCGCGCTTGTCGCAACCCCTCTGATCTTGTGGCCTTGGATGAGCGAATGACGTTGGATCATCGCGACAACCCTTTGCATCAAGTGATCTGTGATGCGTTGCGGGAGCGGAGCATTGCACCCGTTGAGGCGGCTCAGTGGCTTGCGACGTTGATGGATCATCGCAACAGACAGCTCATGGCCTGCCTCAACATGACGTGTCAGGTTTGAGTTAACTGTCATCTCTGATGGTCCTCGGAGAGGGGCCGAGTTCCAGTCGGTTCTCCTTCCAGCCATCGCCCTGACTCCAACGTGATTCCATGTGGATCAGCAGTGGACCAATCACAAAAGCAACCAGAAATCCGCCAAGGATCAGCAGAGCACGCATGGGTTGACCACCGACCGAAGACATTCAGAACAACTTAAATGTCATAGAGACGTGATTGTTCGAGTCCAGCACGAACAATCAGCGCGTGACGCTTCACCAGCGGCTCCAGCGCGTCATAACCGCCTCCAATCACCGTTGCGATTGGGATGTTGCGACGCAAGCAAGCATCCAGCACGAGACGATCGCGCATCAACAAGCCCTGATCGCTGAGGGCAAGACGTCCCAGGCGGTCATCGCGGTGCGGATCAACGCCTGCGTTGTACAGAACCAGCTGCGGCTTGATCCGATCGAGCACGTCGGGAAGATGCTCGCCGATTGTGAGCAGATAAGCCTCATCACCCGTACCATCCTTCAAGTTCAGATCCAGATCACTGGCCACCTTGCGCAGTGGAAAGTTGCTGGCTGCATGCATCGACAAGGTGAACACTCTCGTGTCTTCGGAAAAGCAGGCTGCGGTTCCATCTCCTTGATGAACATCCAGATCCAGCACCAGCAATCGATCCACACATCCTTGGTTGAGCAAGACCTGCGCAGTGACGGCACAATCATTGAAGATGCAGAAGCCGCTGCCGAAGCTTGGGTGGGCATGGTGTGTGCCTCCTGCCAGATGGGATGCAATCCCGTGGCGCAGCGCAAGCCGAGCGGTCAGAAGCGTTCCCCCAACGGCAAGCCAAGTGCGCTGCACGAGCGGTGGAGTGGCCGGTAACCCAATCCGACGTTGTTCGGAGCGGCTGAGTTGATCGGTGCTGAAGGCTACGTGGTAGCGCCGATCATGAATGGTTTCGAGATCTTTTCTGGGCACACTGAGTGGCCGGTGCACCTGCGAATGCTTCACCAATCCCCTGTTGATCAGGAGAGAATGCAGCATCTTGAATTTCGCCATCGGGAAACGATGGCTGGATGGCAATGGAGAGGAATAAAGGGGGTGATAAACAACCGGGAGGGGCACTTCGTTCGAAAACTCCCACTTAAATCATCAAAATTCTAGTGGTGCACAGAATGTATTGTTGAATCTAATTTTTTGAAAACGAACAAAGATCTTCGGATTGAATTATCGTGATTGATATTCTTTTGCGGCAATTCAAGATTCTAGGTTTTGTCCGTGATTGATGGTTTCAAGGCTTTTGGAATTGAACATTGGCCTCGTCGCCGCATTTTAACAAAAAGGCGACTTCTGCTTTATCAGATAACAACATGTATGTTCTATCGGTTATGCCGTGCGCATATTCGTATACATCGAGACCATCGGGCTTGATTTTTGTTGTAATCATCTGGCCATCTCGCAAAATAAATCTATTCATTGAGAGGCAGTGTCTTTTTGGTTTGTAGCTCGCATTGTTATGATTGCGCCACAAATGTGTTCAAAGCACGATAATGGCTGACATGCCTCCTGTTTGCAAGGGTGGGTCGGTTGGTTGGGATGTTGCTATGGAAGGAGTCACCGCTTTTTTGCTGTGGCTGAACAAACGCTTACCACCGAGGACAAGGAACAGTGGCGTGATTACCTTCTCGGAAAAATTGTTGAGTTTCTTCAGGACAATAAAGACGAGATCCTCAGTCAATACGTTGCTCTCGGGGAATCTAATTTATCCTCAACAGAGATTCAATCCAACGGTTTAATGGATTTTGATGTTTCCATTACGCTGCATTGCGATCGTCACTCGGGCTTCGGTCTTGGCAGTGGATTTTTTAAAGCCAACCTGATTCGTTAGCTTTTGTAGTGAAAAGCTCGCGGTCGCGTTTTTTACTTAAAATGAGCTGTTTACTTTTGGGCAATGGATACACAGTCGATTCTCACGATTGCTGCCCCATTCCTTGTGTTTGGCGGCGTTTTCCTGACCTTGATTGTGGTTTGGGATAAGCGGTTCCCCAAGAAGGATTGAGGTGGAGAATTGAGGTTTAGGCGGTACGTCGCTCCATCAACCACTGGTTAAAGCCACTGCTTTCTAACTCGGCAATGCAATCGTGGATTTTGCGCAGGTGGCTGCGTTTGATCCGTGTAAGCCGCTCGCGTTCTTGATCCGCCAACCCGCTGATCAGTCTCTGTTCGTTGAGTTGCGCCATCTCACGGTCGAGGTGTTCCATCAGTTTGAGCAGTGAAAATCCCTGCTGAATCTGCTGTTGGCTTAGAGCTTGAGCGAAACCAGCCATCCCCGGTCCTTAAGCATCTGTTAACTCTCTCACAGTCCAGTGCGGCTCGGATGTCCGAAGAAAGGAAACCCCATGGCTGGCCAAGGGGTTTGCGTCCGTGTGTGAGGGGTGTCTCAAGCCCCTGAGGCCATTGTGGATTCAGCGGATGGTCAGAACATGTCTGGCCCTTGAAGAGGTTGTGTCCATCTGTGACTCACTGGTTTCAGAGGCCAATCTGGGGAAGTTTGATCTCGAGCTGAGGGGACGTGATCACCGTTCCTCCTGTACTGCGACGAACGATCAGTCCATAGACAAAATCATTCGGCAGTCCAATCCGGACGTTGCAGCTTCGGATCGTGACGCTGTTCTCAAGACGATTGGTGCAACGGCCGCGACGATTGATTTCAACGGTTCGATTGCCTTCCAACCGAAGCTCGATGTCGTCCCCTTTGAGACGGATGTCGCACGTTTCCTCCTTCTGGTTGAAGAAGCATGGTGTGCGTGATTTCTCTGTAGTGGCCTCTTGGCACAGAGCTGGCATGCCGCTCATCACGGTGGTGAGCAACGCTGCAGAGAGGGTCCTTGCTGTGTTGAGCGACATCATTGGGAGATGAATGTGTCTGTGCTGACGCAGCGAGCCCAACCGCTTTTGGGGAGGTTTGGGTTATCCCGGTCAGAGATTTTGTAAACCAGATCAAAGAGGCAGAAGCCCTTTACATCTCTGAGTGGTGGCACCTGAACGCGAACTTCAGGAAGATCGAGACGATATTTTTCAGATTTTTCGGGCTTTGAATAAAATATTGATCCCGGCTTGACCGTGAAGATGGCTGCCTTTGCCTGAGACAGGCTTGTGGTGATCAGCAGCGCTGCTGCCAGGAGTGCAGGCATGAAGTCTCGAACGTTGGATGGACGCTAAGAATTGAATGATTCTGCATCAAGCGACTGCCAGCAGGGCGTTCAGTCGGTTGTGGAACAGTCCACACTAGATCTGCAGGCTAGAACACCTGAGAGGAAGACAGTGCTGAATGACTGGTAGCAAAGGGCTGGAGGCTTTGTCTGTCCCGATCAACAAGGTCAACTCCCGATTCCATGCCTCATCACTGCTTGAATCAATAGCATTCACTCGGTGAGGGGATGTGATGTCATCAGTGCAACGTCAGCTCCAACTGCGTGATGGCAGCCTGATGCCGGCCATCGGACTCGGCACTTGGAAATCTGAGAGCAACTTGGTTGGACAGGCCGTGCATGCTGCTCTCGAAGTTGGCTACCGCCATCTTGATTGCGCGTCGATCTATGGAAATGAACGGGAGATTGGTGAAGCGACTGCTCAAGCCTGTCGACAACACGCTATACCTCGAGATGAATTGTGGATCACTTCGAAGCTTTGGAATGACTGCCACGAGCCCGAGCATGTGCGACCTGCACTGATCAGAACCTTGGAGGATCTTCAGCTGGATTTTCTAGATTTATATCTGATTCATTGGCCTGTCAGTCATCATCACGGAATCGCCGTTGCGCAACAAGCGAGCGAGCAGATTGCTCGGAATGATCTTTCTCTTGCAGATACGTGGCAGGCGATGGAGGCATTGGTTGATGAGGGTTTAGTGGGTGCCATTGGCGTTTCGAATTTCAGTGAGCTGAAATTGTCTGCCTTGATGCAAGACGCAAGAATTTTGCCCAGTGTCAATCAGGTTGAGCGGCACCCTTATTTGCAGCAGCCATCTTTGCTGAGCTTTTGCCATCAACACAAGATTGTATTGACGGCATACTCACCACTGGGATCTGGAGGCCATGGATCCACCAACCTTTTGCATGACCCTGTGATTCAAGCGATTGGCGCGGACCATGATTGTTCACCGGCACAAGTGCTCCTTGCCTGGGGGTTAGCTCAGGACACCGTCGTCATTCCCAAGTCTGTTAAGCCTGAGCGACTACAGAGCAATTTAGACGCAGCTTTTATCAAGCTTCGAGAAGAGGATTTGGTTAAAATTAAACACTTGGACAGAAACTTGCGTTTCAATGGAGGTGAGATCTGGATTCTTGAGGGTGGTGACTACACCATTGCCAATCTTTGGGATGCGTCTTAACTGATACAAGGCGTCGTGATTTCAAATGTAGTTAATGAAACAACAGGCGCAATACTTTGAATTGTTGTAAGTTTTGCTACAGCTTATGGTTTTCATTGCACTATGATTTTAAAAATTTAAAAAATAATGCTTACAAAGCGTTATCTCGAGCTGATGGACAAAGCCAATCAGGCATCTGATCGTCAAACCTATTTTTTTTACATCCGTCAGGCTGAACAGTTGCTCAAAGAAGAATCGCCTGAGGAGTATGGGATTCAACCGGTCACCTCGTTCGTTTCGCCCTCATCCTTTGCGAATGCGGCTTGACTGATTTGAACGCTTCAACCTCGATGGTCTGATCTCGTCAGTTGAGAGGAGCTCGTTGACTTAAGGTCTCACCAGTATCGTAACGAACGTTTTTTCGATTCTCTTAAGTTAATCTCCTTTGGTAATGGCCGCATAGCTCCCAACTCCCTTTTAGATTCTTGCCAAGAAAAGGACTTCTCAATGCCACCAGATTTATCTTCAATCAAATGGGAAGATGATGGTGAAATGTCTGCTCAAGACACTTGGAAGTTAGTCTGTAAATTGACCAAAATCGAAGACCAACAAAGAGCATCCAATCTGCTTCACCTTTCCTCGAAACATAGGCATTCAAAACTGAAGAAAAAACCTTCTTAGTCATTTACTGCAGTGGCTCGACGTATGGTTTTTTAGAATCTGATATTTCCTCTTCATGCTTGTGCCATGCTTGATTTGAGTGCGTTAATTGATGATCATTGATTGATTATGATCCAATGCAAGAGTTTGAACTGCAATTTATTTGTTTTTAACTTGAATTTTAAGTAACTTGATCATTGCGAGATAATTTTTGGAGTCATTGCTGCCATCAGAAGGAAGCACAGCAGTGTGATGACCAAAACAGGTGAACAACCGATTGTTGATCCGAGAGTATTTTTATTGCCAAATACTCTTCGCTTGTAGCATCAGTTGTGCAAATTTCTTTTTTGCGACGTTGCTTCAACAGGATTCGGGATTGTTCATCAATGTGTATCGGTCATTTGTGGCACACGGTAGTTTCTACCAATTGCTCGATTTCCGAGTTTTATATGATCGCTGACGACCCATTGGGCAAATGTGTTGCTGTTTGGGCCGGGCCAGTATCTGTATTGCTTGATAAACGGGTAGTGGCTTGGAGAGGATTCAAGTTTCTGAACAATGAACGAAGCCTCATCCCCCTCCCACTGCTGGATCAATCGAGAAGGCCCATTGCCCACCCCTTGATAGGGAGCCAAAAGATTCTTATGTAGATGCCCCCAGCAAGAATTGTTCTGATGAGAGTATTGCCAAACTTCCCAGCGGTCACAAACCTGCTGATTGCTCCCTTCAATGTCCTGTAGAACAAGAAGCCAATGATGGTCAGCAATGATGCCGGGTAATCCTGGTATTCTTGCTGCACAAAGCTCGATCTTTGTTTGAATCATCAGTCAAAGATGAAAATTAAGATTTTGGTTTATTGAGCCTTATGATAATACCTGAGCTCTCTGTTCCTGTACTCGGAATTTGCAGAGAAGTCTTCGATTTGGTTCGTAATGTTCTTACAAGAAATTGCCTCTATAAAGCAAGCCTTTTGCAGATTAAAATTTGTCTGATATTAATTATTTGTAGATTTGTTGCCAGCTGCTTGGGCTAAATTGGCTGTACAAATAAATCAACGCCGAGTTGATTTGCATTGTCGTAATCGACACCCTCGAGCAAGATTAACTTCTTAGAGTTTGCTTGAATCAAGACCCCATCAGTGTGCTCTTGGAGTGAGTAATTTCCTTTTTTATCTAGGCCAATTCGATCACCTTGCCTGATACTAAAATCTTTGACAATATCCAGACCTCTAGATACCTGAAATACATCAGCTCCTTTTCCACCTTTAAGAATGTCCAATCCTTTTGATCCGTTTAGATAGTCTTTTCCTTTAGAGCCATTGAGAATATCGTCGCCGTTTGATCCATCTAGCACATCATTTCCTTTTGCTCCAATGAGTTTATCATCGCCCTTCTTGCCATTGATATAATCAGAGTTACGTCCACCTTTTAACCTGTCATTTTTATTGGTGCCAATGATATCGTTATCTGCGGTTGGAGTCTCGTAATTTTCGGGAGCCGTTTCTGGCTGAGAAGGTTGATCAGCCAATTCACTATCCCATACAAATAATTCGATTCCATGGTCGTCTGAATCTGATCTAAAGATAACTTTATCACCAAGTATTGTTATTTCATCCACATCCGAATCTGTAACGCCTTCCTTTAAATCAGTCAGCCTGTAAGTTCCGCCTTCTTGACCATTTGTAATCCATAATTCTTCTCCATGTAATTCGTCCTCGGCGACAAATAAGAGTTTGCTCTTGAAGGGAGTTAATGTGTTGTCAATTCTTTTCAAGGAATCTCCAGATGTATTGATATCCTTTACTCGCCTTGATGTATTCTCGAGAGTATCGTATACCCAGAGCTCAGTATCAAATTCATAGGTCCCTACGTAAAATATTTTATTATCAACCAGGGTTAAATGCTTTGCGCGATTGATGCCTCTGCTTCTATTAGTTGGGTCCACAAGTGTGGCACCTTCGTTTGTTCCATTGGTTTTCCATATGTCGTTGCCATAATTAGTGGAGGCTGTGAAGTAGAGAGTGCCATCAACATCAATAAGATTATCTGGACTTGAAATTGTTTGGTCATCTTCTTCACGACTTAGGATTGGCCCAGTGTTTTCACTGGTGCCGTCAGTAGAGAACAACTGGTCGCTTGTCGATGAACTCGCACTGAAGTAAAGTAAATCACCTGCTTCCTGAATATGTCTGAATACAGTGTTGTCTTCTGAATCGGGATAATAGTCAAATATTTCAGTGAAACTGTTGCCGTCGTATTTCCATAGTGCATCCCCTTCTCCTCGATAATTGCCAACAAAATAAATATCGTCTTTGAATTTTGTGATCAATGATTCATTTGGCAGAATATGATCCTGAGATATTTTTTCTATGCCTATATCTGAGCGCCATAAATAGCGTTTTCCGTCATTGTCCTTGGCTGAGAACACTGGAGCATCAAACCATTTGATGATGTTCTTTGGCGAAGAGGACGATGACCCTAAGAAAATATCACCGTAAGGACCTGTGGAATAAGGACTGGCAGTTGTAAACCATAGCTCTCTGCCATTTGTGGGGGTAAAAGCTGAGTAAGTAAGGACATAACGACCAGCACTTAGTTCTTTGGGATTACCACTTTGAATTCCTGCGAGATTGCTCACAAGGTTGGTGCCAGCCTCTGAACCATCTGTTGCCCATAATTCAATTTCCCCACCATTATCAACAGCAGAAAAAAATATTTTTTCATCAAATGGTGTTAGCCACCTTGGGTAAGAATCATATGAGCCGCCGGTGAAGGTCGTCTTTATGTCTTTAAGCAGGGAAACCGCAGTCATTGGAAAATACTTTTTTTCAAGTCTATTGATCAGTTGTCGATGTTATGCACGTTCTTGAAAAAATTAATCTTTTCGCCTCTGCTTGTTGCTTTGTTGTTGGTTTTTTTCATTAAAGTCATTTCCTCCCTGACAGGTCGCTTCTATTGAAATGGGTATGGGAAAAGGTATTCCCTCAACTTTTCTCGATCACTCCTTTTGTGCGGGAAGTTACTGATTGAAGAGGCTTGATTGTCGTATATTGAAGATCATACGACAATGTTTTTTAATTAGGCATGAAGTTTCTGCAATAGCGTTAGCATGCGCCTATTGTTCTTTGACCTATCTGCCATATTTTTGGGTTAATCGGCAGGGCAGGACTGTACCCTCACCAGAAATCATTGTAGTTCTCCACTTGCTTATATCCTGTATTGATGATGTGGCTCTTTTGTTTTGACTTGGCTTCATTCCCTTCGTAAGCCACTTTGTCTGAAATGTGTTGATCACGGATACGGTGGCTCTATACATTTTCCTTAAGACTTTCATGGAACTTTTCTTCTTTTGATGGGGATGAGTTCTGATGATTTAGTGATGATGTGGCATCCTTCCTCCAGCTGCTTGTTTGGCTTGGACGCCTTGGGAAATTTTTGCTTGATTGACCTTCAGTTGAGTTATTGTCGATTTGCCAATCAACCACACTGGCTTGCATGCTGGTTGACCTCGACTCTTGCGTGTAAATGACTATAATTTCATGACTCTCTCAAGATGTTGAATTGTTTGATTGACATGAACGACATCAATAACAAAATTAATTCGTCAAAACATGACGAGTTTATGTTTGACAAGCATAAGGTCACTCAAGTGATCGACAAAGATTTAAAACAAAAGAAGATTTTCCATGATGGTGTCCAAAGGCGATATTTGATTTATTTGCCTTCTGGCCTCAGTTCAAAGGAATCGGTTCCATTGGTTTTTAATTTTCATGGATTTGGAGATTCGGCTGAAGGTCAACTTTTTCTGTCCGATTGGCGCTCATTGTCTGAGGAGTTTGGCTTCATTCTGATTTATCCACAAGGGTTGCAATTGCCTACGGGGGGGAGTCATTGGAATCCAGACCCCAATTCATTCGGGGGGAAAAGCTCTAGTGATGATTTGGGATTTGTTAGAAGAATGGTCAAAAGATCGATTCGAAAATATTCTGTCGATCCCTCCCGTGTGTATGCCACTGGCTTCTCCAATGGAGCTGGCATGGCCTATGGGTTGGCTCATCACGAGTCGGAAATGGTTGCAGCGATAGCACCAGTTTCTGGTCTTGTGAACGTTGAAAACTTAGATCACGAAACGGCGACTAATCCTGTTGGCCTGATTAGTTTCAACGGTACAGATGATTGGATTCGCCCTATCGATGGTGTGTCAGGCTATTTAGCTTCTGCCAATGAGGCATCGAATTATTGGGCAAATATTAACAATTCACCTCAGAACCAGATCAATCAATTTGAGCAGGCTTCAACAAATTTTGTCCAGGAAAGAAACTTTTCTCGGGTCGACGGGACGACGACTGTAAAGCAGTATGTGGTGAACGGAGGCGGGCACGATTGGTTTGATCTTGAGATCAATGGACGTAATCTTGACGAGTTGGCATGGGATTTTTTGTCCGATTTTCGCAAAATTGACGGAAGACTCGTTCCCATTAATGCGTTGGCTATTGCTATCCGTGCTCCAAGGCGCTTCAAGCGTAAATCAGTTGACATCATTACAGATTTCAATCCATCGGTAGATGTTCTTGAAGTTGACACTGATAGTTTCGATGTTGTTAATCCGGCCAACTTTGCTGTCGCAGCCAATAAAAAGATGCTCAAGAGGAGGCTTGCTAAGCAAGATTTTTCATTCCTCTACAACCAAAAGAAAGGAGAGTTATTTTTCAATGAAAATGGTGTCGACAAAGGTTTTGGCGACGGTGGCATTATTGCCATCCTCAAAGGTGCACCAGACCTCACGGTTAACAATCTGAACTTTGTCTAGCTTGAGGGCAGTCTTGTCCCGTTGGTTTTTACAACATTTGTTGTCTCATGTTGTGCTTGTTGATGGTGTCTGCAGCCGGTTAAAAATCCAACTTTTAGAGCGGTTGAAATGTCAGGTAGGGGCAAGTTCTTGGAACATTGGGGAGTCAGGCTTCAAGCCTGCGGTATCTTTCCCCCAGAGCAGCATGTGTTCCCAGTAGTGGGCTGGCTTTGTCCACTTTTGCAATCAGTTTCAGCAGGGTTTTTGCTCAATGCCTTATTGATTTGGCCAGAATCGGCGTCATGCCGATCAAGAACCGTTCCACCCACTCACCACCGGAGGTCCCCGAAGGCGAAGGATGGCTTGTGAATGCCGACCAGCAGAAACTGGTGCATTTCACGCCAGACAAGGCAACGGCTCATGCGCAGTGGGTGATCCTGCGGACATACCGATGGGTTCCACCAAGGCCACCCACGCCCCAGACCCGTCGCAGGATGCTTCGCCACAACGCCATCGAGGCTTGGACGACGATGCTTAAGACCGGCTGGAGGCAGTGTTCAGCACCGGTGCGATAGATGAAAACCCCTTAGAACATTGGTTCTGTGGGGCCTGATCGGTTCACCCACTCTTCACCAGAAGCAGATGGGAACCACACCAGAGAGG
>NHKA01000024.1:0-72306 GCA_002169615.1 Cyanobacteria bacterium TMED229 | reverse complement strand
TGACGGGAGAAACGAACGATGTTGTTCGCAGTTACGGGTTTGCTCTCACCGAGCAGGCTTCAGTCACCCTCCTCATGCCCCGTCGAAACCATTGCAGCCCCTCAAGCAAGGGTGAAATGGAGCTGAGCGGAATCGAACCGCTGTCCGAAACACTGGTGTGGATCACCTAGTCCGGAAGACCGGACCCTGTCATTCTGACAGNAGTGGTGACCTGGAGCACAGTTCGCCATGGGACGTGAACAACGCATCACTGCCGTCGCGGTGCTGCCGCAGGGGCTGGAGCAAGAGGGCTGCGCTGAGCTGAGTGGGTTGGGAGCCCATCAGGTCAAACCGTTGCGTCGGGCAGCCAGCTTTGAGGCCGACATGGCNTGCCTGTATCGGCTGCATCTCCAGGCGCGCTTGCCATTTCGACTGCTGCGGGAGATGGCCCGCTTCCCCTGTCAGGGNNGGGATGATCTNTACGANGGNGTNCGNCGANCCCTGGACTGGGAGNGTTGGCTGCACCCGTCGATGAGTTTTCGGGTCGATGTCACCGGCAGCGCACCAGGCCTGAACCACAGCCATTACTCCGCGCTCCAGGTGAAGAACGCCCTAGTGGATCAGCAGCGGGAGCTGTGGGGTCAGCGCTCCTCCATCGATTTNGAGAGTCCCGACCTGTCCCTGCATCTGCACCTCAGCCATGGGGAAGCCGTCTTAAGCCTGGATGGCAGTGGCGGCAGCCTGCACCGCCGTGGCTACCGCGCTGCCATGGGCAGCGCTCCGCTCAAAGAAAACCTGGCCGCAGGTCTGATCCGCCTCAGCGGATGGGATGGCCAGAGTCCACTGGTGGATCCCTGTTGCGGTTCGGGAGTGCTCCTCATCGAAGCCGCACTGATGGCTCTGCAGAAAGCCCCAGGATTGAATCGCCCNTTTGCCTTGGAAGGCTGGGCTGATTTTCGGCCTGAGTTATGGGAACAGGAACAGAATCGGGCTCAAAAGCGACGGCGAGGTGATCTCAACTTGCCTCCACTGATCGGGTTTGAAGAGGATCCCCTGATTGCAGACCAAGCCNGGGCCAACGTGGAGGCAGCTGGATTGAAAGGAGTGATCAACATCAGCAATGGAAGCTTTANGCAACAACAGCTGCCAGAGGGTCCGGGCGTTCTGGTGTGCAACCCGCCCTACGGCCAACGCATCGGCGAAGAGCACGAACTCAATGGGCTCTACGACGCACTGGGGCAATTCGTACGCCGAGAAGCCTCCGGCTGGCAGCTCTGGTTGTTGAGCGGCAACCCAAAANTGACCACTTCGCTGCGGATGAAGGCGTCACGACGCATCCCTGTCAGCAACGGTGGCATTGATTGTCGCTGGTTGCACTACGCCATCCGTTGATCGAGGTGGTGTGCTGGTGGAACAGATCCTCCAGGGTCCAAAGAGGAGACTTATTCCAAAAATATGGTTCAACCAGTAATTCACCAAACATTAAGTCGAGATTTCCTAAAAAATACCCTCAACAACAAAATTCATCGTACATTAGTTTCAAAGCAACTTGTTTGTGACGCAATTTCCTGCTAATCTTTTATTGGCGGTAGGACCAGCCACAACAAGCGTGACTGATGAGCAAAGATTTNTTGCTCTTGGCGCAATGCTTCTGTATCCAATTATATTCAACAATTTTTTAAACAAGACGGAGCGCATCCCTACGGCGCTGATNATTCTCTTGACAGGAATAGTTACTGTTCCAATTTTTGGCCAAAAACCACTTCAAACGAGTGACGATTTTGTTCACATCTTCCATCTCATAAGCTTAAACTTCATTTTATTTTCATCCGGACTGGACACCAAGTTCGCATCAATCCGATCCATTTTGAGATATAGCCTGGTCATTTCCACCCTAGGGATTGGCATCTCAGCAGCAATCATTGGAACGCTCTTTTATTTGGTAGTCTCCAGCGACTTTCTGGGATTCGGGTACGCAGGCCTGGAACTCATACCATTTAATTTATGCATTCTTATTGGTGCATGCCTGAGTTCCACCGATGCCGGTGCATCAATTTCAATTTTAACTCGGCTGCCCGTGAAATTACCTGAAAAAATATTCAATATCATCAAGTTTGAGTCGTCCATCAATGACCCAGCAGCCGTGATTACCTATGGTGCTGTCGCCTCTTGGATCCTAAGTGAAGCCTTAAGGTCTGGGGTCACCTCATCGAACACATCAGTTGCATCCAATTTAACCTTTCGTGTATTAACCGATAATTTTGTTGGCTTGTTCAGCACTGGCATTTTAGTCGGAGTCGTTTTTGGCTACTTGGCAATTTGGATGCTTAAAAATCTCAACATTAGAAAGCCACAACTTTTAACCGCGGGCTTTGCTGTTGTAAGCATCAACTACGCTATTTCAAATTACATTGGAGGCTCTGGCCTGATCTCCGCTTTTGTCTCAGGCATGGTGCTCAGCAATTTGCATCGACCGTCCGACATCTCAATCATTGAAAACATGAAAGAATGCTTGGTTCCCTTTGAAGAGCTTGCCGAGATGTTTATTTACTTCTCGTTCGCGGTGCGCATCGATCCTGAATCTCTNTTCAGGATGCTTCCATTGGGCTTGATTTGTGCGTTTATCATGATGGTGATTGCACGTCCGATTAGTATTTACGTGTTTCAACCCTTCTCCAGCCTGAACTGGAGAGAATCATCATTGCTCGGCTGGTGCGGCTTGAAGGGTTCGGTTACCCTGGCTCTTTCATTTGAGATGGTCGATCTCATCTCNAAGGCACAAGTCCTCGGCGCTGATTTCACACCAGAGCTCGCCCAAAACATCCAAAGCATTATTTTCATTACAGCACTCACGAATCTGTTTGTGCAAAGCTTGTCTATTTCAAATGTTGCCAACTGGGCAACAAGNAAATCTGGACACATGGAAGAAGCGCCATAAGAGAAACAAACAGTCGCCTGATTCATAGNGGCAAACCAAAGNNCCTCCANNNCAACANAACAAGCCANCCATAAAAAGCAAGNAAACTCACGAAATTAAAAACAAAAGCAACTTCAAGCTCCTCAATCCATCTTGTCGGCCATTGAATAAAAACTTGCCACATCCTAAAACAACGTTAAACTATTAATAGACAAGGCAAAGGATTGATCCCCTCGTTTAATGTTCTTGCCGCAACCACTGGNATTGACAGTGGTGATGCAACCATTGGCCTCGTGCCTCAACTCTTGTTAATCGGAACGAGTTTCTCGTTTTCGATCATTGCTGATAAATACTTCAAGCGCATTGGCATACCTGGAATTCTTAGCATTCTTGCATTCAGCCTCATCCTCGTTCTATTCATCGGTCAATCACCGCTGAATTTCAGTTTCGAGCAAATCAATGCATTTCATACACTCAGCTTGGCATTGATTCTGTTCTACGCAGGCGTTGAGACACGCCTCATCGAAATCCGTTCCTTCATCAGGTACGGCATTGTTCTTGCCATCGCCGGTGTATTCATCTCTTCACTCATCATTGGTGGCCTGTTTTATCTGATCACATCGGATCAATTTGGCGGGCTTGATCTCGGTGTGACGACGCAACTTCCTCTTGGCTGCGCTCTTCTCATCGGAGCCTGTCTTGGCTCCACGGATGCTGGACCAACACTCACCCTTCTCAAGGAGCTGGGCGACACCATTCCCAAAAAGGTCAAAGGCATCNTCAAATTTGAATCTGCGGTGAATGACCCAGCTGCCCTGGTGATGTTCAGCATCATTTTGCAGCTGTTTTTCACATCCGGCGAAGTGGATACAGCTTCCGGACTTCGTCAAGCTGCGGAAGATCTTTTTGAAGCTTTTGGAACGGGACTCCTTGTTGGTGGCATTTTTGGATATTTCGGAATCTGGCTGATCAATCATTACGTCAAAGAGCAGGGTCAACTTCTCATCGCATGCATCGCCATCGCCTCACTGACCTATGGAATGAGCACTTTGCTCGAAGGATCAGGCTTTATCTCAGCTTTCATTGCTGGCATGTTCCTGAACAGCGCTCAACCCATTCAAGACCATCAATCGACCATCAAAATCGCAAATGTCGTGGAACCCTTCGACGAGGCCGCTGAAATCTTCATCATTATTCTGTTTGGTCTCTCCATTCACCCAGCTGATCTGATCGACAGCCTGCCTGCAGGATTAACCGTCGCAGCCTTGATGATGTTCATCGCCAGGCCAATCAGTGTGATGCTCTTCCAGACCATCTCGCCGCTGAGCTGGCGTGAATCCCTGTTGGTATCGTGGTGTGGTCTTCGGGGGGCTGTTCCTCTGGCGCTGTCCTTTGAAACAGCTCACATCATCAGCACACAAATGGAAGGGCTTTCGGCAGAGTTGGTTGCTGATTTGGCCATTGACGCCAACAGCATTATTTTCATTGTGGTGATTGTGAATCTGCTTCTCCAAGGCAAGACAATCCCTTTAATGGCTCAGTGGATCAGCGCTCAGAAGAATGAACAAGCCTCGGTTGAATGAGTCATTTTTAAAAGATTTCCCCAAGTTTGTTGTAGCTCAACGACCCATCACTGCTCTCACCGTTCTCGACAGACCCTCGAGGGTTTGAGGCAAAAAAGGACCTTTGAGTACAGAACCTCCAATGCGCAGACTGATCCCGGCAAGCACAAGATTGATGCCAGCAAGAACCAACAAAGACAGCTGAAGCGACAGGCTCCAGGCCGTTTGGATCCACAGCACCAAAGCCACTTCTGCCATCACAGATGCGAACAACATCGAGGTGCCGCCGATCGCCAGAAACAGGGCTCCACTGATCAGGCGACGCTTCTCACGATCCACCTCCTGGAGGGCAATCCGGACATGCAGGTCCATCAACGAAGCGGCCATCGCCGTGACCCGTGCAGCTGCCTTTAGGCCGCGCGGTTGATCCGGGCTGCTCATCGGGACCGACGACCGCCACCCATCATCATCCCCAGCACCATGCCGACACCGAGGGCCACACCCACGGCCAACAAGGGACGTTGACGCACGGGCTTCTCGATGCGCGGCCTCAGCGTGCTGTTGAGTTCATCCAGCAGCTGCTCCAACTGCTGCTCGAGCGGTTCAAGACTCTCTGCGAGGTGTTTGCTGCGATCACCAGCCGTATGCATCAACTCTTCCAGTTGTTCGCGCACTCCCTCATTGGTCAGCCCTGTTTTCTCCTCGATCAGGCGGACCACCTCTTGCATGCTTCCGCGCGTCGCCTCAAGGGTGTGACGTGCCAGTTCTGGCCAGCGCTTCTGAATGGTCGGCAACAAGGCCTCGAAGCGCTCCCGGAAATCGTGATCGGAACTGCCGTTGGACTGCGGCGACGACGCATCCATGACTTGTGGATGGAATTGCCCCAAGGCTAAAGAGAGATCACCGGATGGACCTTCTTTCAGGAATAGAACCTGATTCATGGTCCGCTCCAGGTTGGCGACGGCCTCTTGCAAAGGGCTGAAGCTGAACCATCAGTGCTTCAACACGCCACCAGAGCACAGTCGCGTGGTGCAACCGACCTTGCGAAACTCACGCGAGCAGTCGGGAGGGTTGGAGAGCGATGACGCGGGTTGTGTTGCACATCGGCATGCACAAAACCGGCTCAACAGCCATTCAGAGACGGCTGGAGGCCAACGGCCGGATGTTGCATCAGCACCGGATCAGCTTCGACATCGACAGCGAAAATCAGCTCAAACCAGCCGTTAAGAAAAGGGATTTCAGGCCCTGGCAAACGAAGCTTGATCGGGCGCGCGCCAACAACAACACCTTGCTTGTGTCCAGTGAAGTGCTCTCCCACTTGCTGACGCGCCAACCATCGGATTCAGACGGCTGCCTCGGCGACTGGTTGATCGACGCCTTTCACAAACAGGGCTGCAGCGTGACCTTGATCGCTTTCCTGCGCGATCAACCCAGCTACCTCAATTCCCAGTACACCCAGCACGTCAAGAAATTCGGACTGGATTGCCGTTTCGACTCCTACGCCCGTCAAATCATGGGGCACACCCAGGAACGAGGTGAATGCGATCCCCAGAGGCTGTTCGGCTGGATCCGTCGCAACGGGACGACAACAGCACACTTCATTCCTTACGGCGGATCCAGAGCGCTTGATCCCTTTGAGCAGTTGTTGGCCGTGATCGGAGCTGGCCCAGCCACGGACTGGATGGATCTGCCCAGGATCAACGAACAGCCCGGACGCCTGGCCATCGAGACAGCCCTGGCCGTGCAACGCCGTCTTGCCAGCAAGGGGCAGGCCGTGAACGATCCCTTGCACCGCAGACAGGCCTTCCGGCTGCTTCAGGCAACAGCAAACCTTTACGGCTGGCCGAAGCAACGCTTCAGCGGACTCACGCCTGAGCTCTATCGCGAGATCCGCGCCCACTACCGAGCCAGCAACGACGCGTTTGCCCAGGAGGTCTGGGGAGCTGCTGATTGGGCAACAGTGTTCCCCGAAGAATCGCCGCCCCCTCAACCGGAGCTGCGTCGTCACCAACGCTGGCTGGTGGCCTGGGAGAGCCGCAGGATCAGCTGGATGCTGATGCGCTGACCATGGCCCGTTATGCCCTGCTGCGCCATACCGGTGCCCCTGATGACCCCAGCGGCTGCCACTTCGACCTGCTTTTGGAGGAGGGTGATCACTGCCGAACCTGGCGACTGGCCGATGTTCCAACCACCGATGGACAGCGCCAGCCAGCCGTGCCCCTCGCCCCCCACCGGCTGGTGTGGCTTGAGCCCCGCAGTGCCGCNGTCTCCGGTAATCGCGGCTGGGCTGAACGGGTGATGGCCGGAACCATCGACGGCAACCTCCCGCGTGACCCCGATGCCCCCGTCGTTCTGAATCTGGTGGATGGTGATTTGCGGGGGATCCTGAGGATCGTGGAAGGCCACTGCTCCATCACGCGGGCTTGAGCTTTCAGACGGCTTCGCTACGGTCGGACAGCTGACAGCTTCCGTTCCTGTTGGTTCATATCAATCAGGTTGGGCTGAAACAGTTCAAGTCCTTCGGTGGGGCGATGACGATCCCTCTCGAAGAGGGATTCACTGTTGTGACCGGCCCGAACGGCTCCGGCAAGAGCAACATCCTCGATGGCGTGCTGTTCTGTCTCGGGCTCGCCACCAGCCGCGGCATGCGGGCTGATCGCCTGCCCGATCTAGTGAACAGCGGCGTACTCAAGGCTGGCAAGTCAGCGGAGACCACCGTGAGCGTGCGTTTCGATCTCAGCGACTGGACGCCGGACGCCGCTGAAGAAGGCCTGGAACCACCGGAGGACGGNCCCTGGATCCGTGCGGATCAGACCGAATGGACCGTGACCCGCAAACTCAGGGTGATGCCTGGCGGGTCCTACAGCTCCAGCTACAGCGCCGACGGGGTGGCATGCAATCTCCAGCAATTGCAGACCCAGTTGCGCCGCCTGCGGATCGATCCCGAGGGCAGCAATGTCGTGATGCAGGGGGATGTCACCCGGATCGTGTCGATGAGCAACCGCGACCGCCGCGGCCTGATCGACGAACTCGCCGGCGTGGCTCTGTTCGACACCCGCATCGAGCAGACCCGACGCAAGCTGGATGACGTTCAAGAACGCCAGGAGCGCTGCAGGCTCATCGAACAGGAGCTGCTCAGCANCCGCCAGAGGTTGGAAAAGGATTGCGCGAAGGCCCGTCAGTACCAGGACTTACGGGAACGCCTGCAGCTGGGGCGCCGCCAGGAGATGGTGCTGGCCTTCGAGGCAGCGCAACAGGCACTGGAGAATCTCCACACGCGTCAGGTTGCACTCGAAGCCCAGGAGCAGCGCGATGCCGCGGCCATCAGCAGCGGTCAAGTCCAGTTGGACAAGGCGGCCGCTGAACTACAAGCCCTGCAGGAGCAGGTGAAAGCCCTCGGGGAAGATCAGCTGCTGGCCGTTCAGGCTGAACTGGCAGGCCTGGACACGAGCAGCCGGGAACTCGAACGACAGGCCGGTCTGCATCAAGAGGAAGGACAGCGACTTCAAGGTCTGCGGCATGAGCTGGCCAGCCGCCGGCAGCAATGGCAACACCAATCCCGGGAGCTGGAGCACGACCCGAACCAGGAGGCCCTGGCCTCAGCCGAGGAGACCTGCCGAGCGGCTGAAGCCGCCGTCGAGGTCTCGAGGCGGCGGCTGGCGGATGTCGCCGGCCGCTCCGGCGCCTGGTTGGACGAGCAGAAACGACGCAGCAGCCGCCGGCAGGAGTTGCAGGGCAGCGTCACCCCCCTGCTGGAAGAACAACAGCAGCTGCAGGAACGCCTCCGCCAGGCCCGTGAGCGGTTGCAGGAACTCTCTGCGGAACAACAGCAGGACGGTGCCGATGAACAAGCCGTTCAACAGCAGCTCGCGACGCTCGAGGAGACCTGGCAAACCCTGCTGCAAACACTCAGTGACGGGAAACAGGCTCTGCAGCAGACCGCTGACTCCCTGGCGATCCAGCAACGCACCCGCAGTCGGCTTGAACAGGAACAAACGCGCTTGGAGCGAGAGATCGCCCGGCTGGAAAGCCGCCGGGATGCCCTGCAGGAAAGCCGAGGCACCGGTGCACTGCGGCTGTTGCTGGAGGCTGGCCTGGATGGCATCCATGGGCCGGTGGCTCAACTCGGTGAGGTGGACGATCGCCATCGTCTGGCTCTGGAAGTAGCTGCCGGAGCACGCCTCGGCCAGGTGGTGGTGGATGACGACCGCATCGCGGCACGCGCGATCGAGCTGCTCAAGAGTCGTCGTGCCGGACGACTCACCTTTCTGCCCCTGAACAAGATCCGCGCTCCCGGGGGAGCTGCTGGCGGAGGNGCATTCGCGCGCGGCGCTCGCCCTGGTGGAGGGGAGGCTGGCGGNGGCCTGGTCGGGCGTGCCGTGGAGTTGGTGCGGTTCGAACCGGTCTATGACCAGGTGTTCGCCTACGTGTTCGGAGACACCCTGGTGTTCGCGGATCTCGCCAGCGCCCGCCAGCAACTGGGCCGTTCGCGCGCCGTCACCCTCGATGGAGAACTGCTCGAGAAGAGCGGTGCCATGACCGGTGGCAGTTTTTCCCAACGCAGCGGGGGACTGAGCTTCGGCCGAAGCAACGATCAGGACGAGGCCGAGCCCCTGCGGCGCCGTTTGCTCGAGCTGGGGGAATCCCTGGCGGCCTGCCGACGTGAAGAATCCAAACTGGGCCAGCTGATCGAGCAACAGAAACCGCAACTGCGGGAGCTCGAGCAACGCCAGGCCGCGTTGGTGGCCGAGCGCAATGGTGCGCGCCGCAATCACGGTCCACTGATCGAACGCAGCCGTCAGCGGGGCGAGCGCCTGCAACGCCTCGAGCAGGACTGCAGCGACCAGANGAAACGGCTGGAACAGATCAGCCTGGAGCTGACCCCACGCCTTGCCGAGCTGGAACAACTGAACCAAGCCGAACGCNNCAGTGGTGACAACGACGATTCGGCCGCCTGGCAGCAGCTGCAACAGGACCTGGAGACCGCCGACCAACGCCTGGAGACGGCCCGTGCCGAACGGGATCAGCGGTTGAACGCGCGTCGGGAGCGCCAGCTGGCCCTGGAGCGGCTTGGCGATCAGGAGCAGTCCCTCACAGCGGAAGAGACCCGCCTGCAGGAATCGGTCCAGGCGTTGGCCAGTGCCCATGGCGCCTGGCGCCAGCAACAAGCGGAGCTGCAGACCAAACGCCAGCAGCTGGAGCAGCAGCAGACGGATCTGCAGGAGCGTTTCGGCACGCAGCGTCGCGCCCGCGATGCGGCGGAAGCAGAGGTTGGGCGGCAGCGGCAGGCGCTCCAGCAAGCGCAGTGGAATCTCGAACGGCTGAAGGAGGAGCGGGACGGACTGATCGAAGAGCAACGCAGCGGAATAATCCGCTTGCAGGAGATGGAGCAGGCTCTGCCGGATCCACGACCGGAGGTGCCTGAGTCGCTGCGGCTGGCTGGACTGGAGGCGCTGCAGGGAGATCTTCAGGCGATTCAGCGACGGATGGAGGCCCTGGAACCGGTGAACATGCTGGCGCTGGAAGAGCTGGAGGCGTTGGATCAGCGCCTGGGTGAACTGAACGAACGGCTGGAGGTGCTCAACAGTGAGCGGGAGGAGCTGCTGCTGCGGATCGAAACGGTCGCCACGCTCCGACAAGAGGCCTTCATGGAGGCCTTCACCGCAGTGGATGGGCACTTCCGTGAGATCTTCGCCTCGCTCTCCGAGGGGGATGGCCATCTGCAACTGGAGAATCCAGAGGAGCCGCTCGACGGTGGTCTCACCTTGGTGGCCCACCCCAAAGGCAAGGCCGTGCGCCGTCTGGCCTCGATGTCTGGNGGGGAAAAATCCTTGACCGCCCTCAGTTTNCTGTTTGCCCTCCAGCGCTTCCGACCCTCTCCCTTTTATGCCCTCGACGAAGTGGACAGCTTCCTCGATGGCGTGAACGTGGAGCGACTGGCGGCGCTGATCGCCCGTCAGGCCCAGCAGGCCCAGTTTCTTGTCGTCAGTCACCGTCGGCCGATGATCGCCGCCTCCGAACGCACGATCGGCGTCACCCAGGCCCGCGGCGCCCACACCCAGGTGGTCGGTCTTCCCGATGCTGCTTGAACTGGCGGCTGAGAAGGGTTGCGCCAGAATAATTTGATCTGTCCATGGCCGAGGGCCCCCGCTTGACCCCGACCCCTTCTTCGAACGACACCCTGACCAGCGTGCCCAGCGATCGTCTCTGGCTGCGATCAGAGCTGATGGGAACCCAGGTGATCACCCGTGACACAGGGCGCAGACTCGGGTTGGTGGGCGAAGTGATCGTCGATATCGACCGACGCGAGGTGGTGGCTGTTGGTCTACGCGACAACCCCTTCATTCGGTTTCTGCCGGGCAATCCACGCTGGATGCCACTCGATCGCATCCGCCAGGTGGGTGATGTGATCCTTGTGGATTCCGCTGATTCCCTCAGCGAGGGATTCAATCCGGATCGTTACAGCCGCGTGATCAACTGCCAGGTGATCACCGAATCAGGTCGACAACTCGGCCGCGTGCTGGGCTTCGCCTTCGATATCGAAACAGGAGAACTCACCACCTTGGTGATGGGTGCCCTGGGGGTTCCTCTGCTCGGTGAAGGGGTCTTGAGCACCTGGGAGATGCCGGTCGAGGAGATCGTCAGCAGTGGGCCCGATCGNATCATTGTCTACGAGGGTGCTGAAGACAAGCTCAAACAACTGAGCAGCGGCGTCCTCGAGAAGCTTGGCGTTGGAGGGCCGAGCTGGGAGGAGCAGGAGCGGGATCGCTACCGCGTCAATCTGGTTCCTGTTGAAAATCAGCTGGCCTCAGGCCAACCGGAAGAACAACAACAACGCCGCCTGCAGGCGGCGGAAAGCCANCGTTTTGAAGCCGAAGAGGAGCTCGAATACGTGGAACTGGAGGAGCCGCAGCGGGAAGTGATGCCTCAACGCCGCTATCTGGACGATCAGGATGATCCTTACAACGATCGAATCCAGCGGGAGGAGCGCCGTTACGCGCCTGAGACGACGCCCCGTCGGCCGATGCCAGCCTCCAGAAGACCTGTCCAACAACCCGGCGACCCGCTGGATGTGGAACCGATCGAAGAGCTTCGCAACGAAGTTCCCCCAGCCCGCGATGAGCAGCTCGACGATCCCTGGTAATGCGGTTCAATTCGAACAGTTCCCGGCGGGATGACACGTGACCACTGGGACTGCTCGACGCCCCGAGCGGCGCCTTTCCGCTCTTCCGAGCAAGCGGACACCGGGTCAATCCTTCCGCATCCAACCGGAGCACGTTTTCAAGGGACTCGTCCTTGTGATGCTCGGTTTGATCGCCCATGCCGTCGCCAAGCCTTCAGCCTTGGACCGCTGCATCCGCAGCCGTTACCAACAGGTGCTGGAAAGCCATCAACTCACCGATCAGCAGATCACTGAAGCGATCCGCACCAGTGAATTCAACAAAGCCACCAACTTCTGCAGTGGCGGGACAGGGCGAATGAACTGGGGAAACTGAGCGTCAGGCCTTTTCGAAGCGCAGCGAGGCGCTGTTCACGCAGTACCGCTGACCGGTGGGGGCAGGACCATCCGAAAAGACATGACCCAGGTGGGCATCACACCGGGCGCAGTTGATCTCGGTGCGGACCATGCCATGGGTGAGATCCTGCTTCGTGGTGATCGCATCCGAGGACACACCATCCCAGAAGCTGGGCCAGCCCGTTCCGGAATCGAACTTGGTGGTGGAACTGAACAGTGGCGCACCACAGCAGATGCAGTGATACATCCCTGTGGCCTTGTTGTTCCAGTAAGCGCCGCTGAATGCCCGCTCTGTTCCTCCACAGCGAGCCACCTGAAACTGCTCCTCCGTCAGGGATGCTTTCCACTCCTCAGGGGTGCGCTGAACAGGCGAAGGAGTGGTCATCAGGGTGGTCGAAGGCTGCTGAAACCTTACGCAGATTCAATGGCCCGAGGAAGCAACAGGCGCACCTCGTCAGCCAGAGCAGCAACGGCACCAGGCTCTCCGCGAAGGGCGCGCAGATCCTGCCGCTGCCCCTCAAGACGATCGGGCGCAGCGAGCCACTCAGCGGCCTCCGCAGCGATCTGTTCCGGTGTGATGGCTCCCACCCGTTCCGGCACCACCGGTCGGCCAGCATGAATGTTGGGCCAGGCCATCAGGCCGTTGTTCCGCAACCTCCAGAAGGTGAGCAGCACACCGATCAACCGCCGCAGTCCCGGCAACCGCGCCAACAGGCCAAGCCCACCATCCCAGGCCTGCATGACCTCGAGATGTTGCGTCGGCACCAGCACGATCATCGGCACAGCAAGGGCACCCAGCTCAGCGGTATTGGCACCGACCGTCGTGAGAGCCAAGGAGCACTGGCTCAAGGAGGCATGGGCTGGATGACGCTGAAGCAGTGCGATGCGGGTGCCAGCAGACGTGACCAGACAGCCTTCGGTCACCTCAGCCACAGCGGAGCTGTACTGCGCAGCGATGGGATTGGACGATCCGGCGTAGCGAACCAGTTCATGCACGCTGGTGGTCGGCGCCACGGGAAGCAGGAATCGGCAACCAGGTCGCAAGCGGGCAAGCCGATCCGCCGTTTCCAGCAGAAACGGCATGCCAACGCTCAGCTTGGCGCGCTTGGATCCGGGTAACAGTGCCACCCAGTCGCCCTCGGGGAGAGGCTCCTCACCTCGAGCAAAGGAGGACAGATCCGCCATCAGATCGCCCACGACACGACAACGACCGCGTTGAACCGGCGGGAGCTGATCGCGAACCGTCTCCGACATCGCTGCAACCCGATCATTCCATTGGGGCCAGCGCGCCACCCATTCGGCGTAGGTGATGTGGCGATAGCCCAGCCGTTTGGACAGAAGAACCGTCCAGAACTGATCGCCACCGAGGAACACCACCACCCCACGCCGAGGCCAGGGCCCAAACCGTCTGGGCTGAATCAGGAGTTGCCAGAACCGTCTGGCGGGAACGATCCGCTCGAACTGATGCCAGGGCCTGGCGGCCTCCACCTCATGACCTGTGGCATTCGGGCAGGGGACCAGAACCAGCTGGAGCGAAATCGTTGCGTCCTGCATGCGCGGTCGCAACGGGAGGATGGCGTGCAACCGTTCCGCCAGGGGCCGAACCCAGGTGCTGAGTTCACCGGGCCCGTTGCTGACAAGAACGATGGCGAGCCCTGGATCGTGCTGGGCTGAGCTGGCCAATGGNAAGGAAGTGCGGATGGCGAGACTTGAACTCGCAAGGCCGAAGCCACACGCCCCTCAAACGTGCGTGTCTACCAATTCCACCACATCCGCGTGGTCGACACAGCCTCGCGGACCGCATCGAGAGGAGATCATACCGACCGGTGTGTTCGGGCTTCCACGCGGCTGATCCACGCTGATACGATCCCGCCTCTGGCCTATTCGCTGCGGGATGCCCATCGGCAAAGTGCTGATCGCCAACCGCGGCGAGATCGCCTTAAGAATTCTGCGCAGCTGTCGAGAACTCGGCATCCCGACAGTTGCCGTCTACAGCACCGTCGACAGAGATGCTCTGCACGTTCAACTGGCCGACGAAGCGGTTTGCGTCGGAGAGGCTCTCAGCGGCAAGAGCTATCTGAATATTCCGAACATCCTCGCGGCGGCCACCTCCCGGGGAGTGGATGCGATCCACCCCGGTTACGGCTTTCTGGCTGAGAACGATCGGTTTGCGGAAATCTGTCGCGACCATGGCATCACCTTCATCGGACCCTCGCCGCATGCGATCCGTTCGATGGGTGACAAGTCGACGGCGAAGGCGACCATGCAATCGGTGGGTGTGCCGACTGTTCCAGGCAGTGAAGGGCTTCTGGCTGATCCTGTGGAAGCCGCTGAGCTCGCAGCGCAGATGGGCTACCCGGTGATGATCAAAGCCACGGCCGGTGGCGGTGGCCGCGGCATGCGGCTGGTCCCGAGCGCCGATCAGTTGGAGAACCTGTTCAAAGCGGCCCAGGGGGAAGCGGAAGCGGCGTTCGGGAACCCAGGGCTGTACATGGAGAAATTCATCACCCGCCCCCGTCACGTTGAAGTGCAGGTGCTGGCGGATCGACACGGCAATGTGGTGCACCTTGGAGAACGGGATTGTTCGATCCAGCGCCGTCATCAAAAACTGCTGGAGGAGGCCCCGAGTCCGGCTCTCGATCCCGAGCTGCGACGCCGGATGGGGGACGCTGCCGTCGCCGCTGCCCGCTGCATCGATTACGAGGGTGCGGGAACCGTTGAGTTTCTGCTGGATCGCAACGGCGGGTTNTACTTCATGGAAATGAACACCCGGATCCAGGTGGAGCATCCCGTGACCGAGATGGTCACCGGGATCGATCTCATCGCCGAACAACTGCGCATCGCCGGTGGCGAACCGATCAGCTTCACGCAGGACGACGTCCAGCTGCGCGGCCACGCCATCGANTGCCGGATCAACGCCGANGATGCGACCCACAACTTCCGCCCAGCGCCTGGACGCATCACCGGCTGGTTGCCCCCTGGAGGCCCTGGGGTGCGCGTCGATAGCCACGTCTACACCGGCTATGACATCCCACCGTTTTACGACTCACTGATCGGAAAGTTGATCGTGTGGGGGCGGGACAGAAGCAGTGCGATCACTCGGATGAAACGGGCCCTGAACGAATGCGCCGTCACCGGCATCCCCACAACCGTCGACTTCCACCTCGACCTGCTCGAACGGAAGGAATTCCTCAGCGGAGATGTCCACACCAAATTNGTTGAGCAGGACATGCTCGGTTAAGCCGAACACAACAAAAGCGGCCCGCGAACACGATCAAGCGATGGCCTGGGCACGCATGAGCACCTGAGACAGCAACCCTTGTTGTCCCACCAGCAGCTCACGGATCAGGCTGACCAAACCGACCCAGATCACCGGCGTGACATCCACTCCGCCGATGGGAGCAACGACTTTCCGCGATGGAGCCAGCACTGGCTCCGTTGGCCAGGCGATCAAGCGCCAGGGGCCATGGTTGAGATCCACCTGGGGATACCAAGTCAGCACGATTCGCAGCAGGAAGGCGATGGTCCAGAACGCCAGCATGANACCGAGCATCAGATGGATCGCGGGAAGCACCTGAAGCAGCAGTGGCGTCACAAAGATCAACGCATTGGAGGCGCCATCGTAGAAACCTGAGTCGAGTCCTTAGGATCAGCCCGGCCAACCGCAGACAACGGCAGCTCCATGACCCCCTCTCTGTCCAANTTCCTGAGCAGCCTCGTGTGGGGAGCTGTGATTGTGGTGGTGCCAGTCACCATCGCCCTGATCCTGGTCAGTCAGACCGACCGGGTTGATCGCAAGCTCTGAATCACCACTGGCGCCCCTCTTAAACTGCGTTTGAAAGAGAGGCGGAATTTTGGTTAACGCCAGCCTGAATTGGGCCAGCATTGTGGGCATTGTGCTTGCCGTGGGTGGAGCCTTGCTCTACTTCATGCGCACGTTCAAGCCAGCGCTGGCAAGGGATTACGACGTTTTCTTTGCAGCGATCGGCCTTCTCTGCGGCGGCATTCTCTTTTTTCAGGGTTGGCGTCTTGATCCGATCCTGCAGTTCGGTCAGTTCCTGCTGGCGGGTACCACCGTGTTCTTCGCTTATGAAAGCGTCCGACTTCGGGGTGTCGCCACCGAACAGGCCAGGCGCTCGGCCTACTTCGAAGATGAACCTGCCCCAGCTCGCGTTCCCTACGGCGGGTCGCGAGGCGGCTTGGATGACGACTACGACAGGTTTGACGAACCAGAACCGATTCGCCGCCGNTTTACCGGTCGGGGTGAGGACTTTGACGATTCTCCACGGGAGGATTTTTATCGGCCACGGCGCAACACCAGCCGTGTTGCCATTCCTGAGCAAGCTGCGAGTCGGCGTTCAGCTGGACGAGACGACGCCAGTGGCGATTGGGACCAAGATGAAGATCGCGCCCGACGGATGGCACGGTTTCGGGCTGGCGAGGAGCGCTCCAGCAAANCGGCTGATTTCGGCGAACGACGCACGCAGCGTGAAGATCAACGCCGCGGCAGTCGTCCCTCCACAACCCGTGGTCCGGCCGATCGTCAGCCGAACCGGGAGTCCAAATCCGGACCTGAACCGACGAGAGCCACACCACGCCCGCAGCCCGCTGAAGATGCGGCCTTCACGCCGCAACGACCAAGCTCGGCTGACGTTCAACCCTCTGGAACACCAGCGGCCAATCCAAGCGCAAGCCCATCGTCCCGGAGCGCTGGTCGCCCCAGCAGCAATCCGCGCACAACATCAGCGAGCAATCGACCCACTCCACGGAGTTCCCGCCCCCGGGACAACAGCTCCCGCTTCGACGACTGAACCGCCTAGCAGCACCGCTTCTGCTGGCTCTGGTGGGTCTTGCCATCAGCTCCTGTGAGGGGCGGTCTCAGCGCGCCGCTGGAGCTCTGCCTGAACGCAACCAGCAGCAACCTGCCCTCAGCGGCAATGGCAGGTTGCTGGCTGTGATCAGCGAACGACGCGGTCGGCCCAGTGTTCAGTTGAGGGACCTNGCCGACGGCCGCCTTCTTCCACTGCCTCAGTTGAAGCGTCACCAGCCCCACAGTTCCCCATCCCTGAGCTGGAACGGGCGATACCTTGCCTTGATCACGCAGCGAGGCCAGCGACGATTGGCGGTTGTCGCCGATCGGCTCACCGGGAAGTTGCATCCCCTCCCACTACCGGGAAGACGGGATCCCATCCGACTCAGCCTGGCGCCCGATGGACGGCAACTCGCTCTGCAGGTTGCCGACCAGGGCCAGTGGCGGGTGGAACTGCTGGACCTCAGCGGCCTCCTGGAAGCGGATCGGCCCGGCGGGGAGCGACGCACATCAGCGTCGGCGGAGCCGAACTGATGCGCGCGCTGATCGCTNCTGTTACGGCCCTGCTTCTGCTCGGCTGCAGCGAACCGCGACCGCAACCACTGAACACCATCAACGCTCTGCTGCGGAAATCCGTGAACAGCCGGCGTGATCCTGCCCTCGGAGAGCGTTGGCTGGCCAGCCTGACGAAACGCGGCAGTCGGGACATCGTGGAATTGACCGATCTGCGCCGACGCCGCCCGGTCCCCCTGCCTGGGCTGAATCGGGCTGACAGTTTGCCCATCGCCGTGAGCGTCAGCGCCAACGGGGAGCGCTTGGCCGTTGTGGAGCAACGGGGCGGACGCACCGAGCTGATCCTTTACCGCCGTGCCCAGGCAGCACTGCAACGGTTACCGATTGACCCACCCGGCGTTCCTCGGGCCGTGAGCCTTGATGCACGGGGACGTCGCCTGGCCGTGCAGGTCAGCCGTGACGGCCGCTGGCAGGTCGATCTGATCCAGCTGCCCTGATCAGGGCACCAAACCAGCCCAGTGCAAAAANGTATCGGCGCTNAGGAGCTCGATCAGAACGATCGCCGCAAAACCGACCATGGCAAACCGGCCATTCACCCGCTCGGCGTAAGCACTCCAACCAAACGCAGGAATCTCTGTCGTTGTTGCGGAAGGGCTGTTGTCAGGCTTGGCGTCGGTCTTGGAGTCAGACGGACTGGTGCTGCTCATCGGCTGGCTCAGGAACGTCCGAAGTCATAGCTGGCGGCGGGAATCAGCTGCCAATCGCCACCGCCGGTGAACTCCAGAACAGTGTCATGGAATGCCTTCAACGTGGGGCGATGGCCAACGCTGATNACCGCCAGATCGCGCTGCCGCAGAAGGCTGTAGAGGCGATCCTCTGTCGCGACATCGAGGGCACTGGTGGCTTCGTCCAGCACGACGAACCGTGGCGCATTCAACAGCAGCCGCCCAAAGGCGAGACGCTGCTGCTCGCCCAGGGAAAGAATGCGCGGCCAGTCCTGCTTCACGCCCAGATCGGGGTAGCGGCTGGACAGAGTGGCCAGATTCACTTCGTCGAGAACATGACGCAACTGGTCATCACTGAAGCGACCTTCATCTGCGGGATAACAGAGTTGTTCCCGCAGCGATCCAAGAATCATGTAGGGCTTTTGCGGGATGAACAGAAGATCACCGGTATTCGGTCGTTCCACATGACCGGAACTGGGAGGCCAAAGGCCGCTGATCAANCGAAGGAAGGAGGTCTTGCCGCAACCGGATGGACCCACGACGAGAAGACGATCATGACTGTCCACGCTGAGGCTCAAATCGCGAAGGATTGGCGTGCTGGCACCTGGTGGTGTCAGGTCGGCATGGTTGAGAACGATGGAGGATGCACCAAGCTGAATGGACGTGCTGTCCGGATCGGACTTGCTGACCTGTTCGACGTTGCTTTGGAAGCCTTCGAGGCGGCTGATTCCAGCAGTGAACTGAGCCAACTCTTCAATTTGATTAACAACATAAAACAATGATCCTTCGACCATATTGAAAGCGAAGATNGCCTGATTAAAACTACCGAAGTCAATTTCACCNGCAAAATAAGGCACTGCCATNATGACGTACGGAAAAAACACACCNGCATATCCCATCGACCGACGCATCACATCGATAATCACACGCCAGATGATCAATAAATTAAAGTTGCGCACCACAGAACCCAGTCTTCGCTTGGTTTCAGACGCTTCGGGTTCCTCGCCGGCATAAAAGGCGATCGATTCAGCATTGTCACGGATGTGAACCAGTCCGTAGCGAAAATCGGCCTCATAACGCAGCTGATCGAAATTAATTCGCACCAACCGTCGACCAGCCACCACAAGAACGATCGTGGCAACAGCGGAATAACCAAACAGTGAGAGCGTGAGCTTCGTGCTGATGCTCCAGAGGATCAGAATATTCAGCGAAAACGTCAGAAATGCATCAAAAACGCCAAGCGTGAAAGAGAGGCTCTGAGACGTGAATGATCGCGTATCATCCGTAATGCGCTGGTCCGGGTTATCAACATCTGTCGCCTCTTCATCATTCGGATTAAGNACGTAATAAGCGCGGTTGCTCATGTAATCAGCAATCAAGCTGCGAGACAGCCAATTGCGCCAGATNAAGCCAAGTTTCGCTGTTACAAACAGCTGGGTGACGCGAATCGGCAGTGCAACAACAAAACAACAGGCGTAAATAATCAGAATTCTGAAGAAGCCATCCTGTTGTTTCGCGACAAGAGCATTGGTGAGATCGCGAGCAATGAAACCAATTCCCGCATTGATGCCATTCACCGCCAAAAGCATCAGCACGATCACCCCCAACAGGAGCCAATGCAGCCAACGCCGGCCTCGAAGCTGCTGGCGCATCGCAAAGAATGCCGCAGCCCCGATCAGAAACAGCGCCGAAAACGCCACGCCCCAGGGACCGCCCCAGATGGTGCTGATCGTGCTGGCCACGCCACCGAAATATTTCCCCGTGAGATCGGGAACCAGCTCCTGCAACAGGCGAATGACGCCTGTGAGCGCCACCAGGACCAGGCCTCCAACACAGAACAGCAGGGCCACCAGCAGGCCGATGAACTGCCATCCAGCGGCCTGTTCCAGCGGNAGGAAAAACGGTTGGGCCAGGTGCCTGAGCTTCTCAAGCTGACCGCGAAACCCGGTGCGCTTCGGCGATTTGATGCTTGTCATCCCACCATTCTGGCGAGGCCCTGATCAGCCTGGTGGCCAGGCCAGCGGACGACCACCGATCACATGCACATGCAGGTGAAAGACGGTCTGNCCNGCAGCAGCGCCACTGTTGATCACCGTGCGGAAGTCCTCGAGGCCCTCCTGTTTGGCGACCTGNGCTGCCACCAGCAACAGATGGCCCAGCAGCGCTTCATGCTCCGCAGAGGCAGAGCGCAGGCTCTCGATCGGCTCGCGGGGGATGACCAGCACATGCACTGGCGCCTGGGGAGCGACGTCACGAAAAGCGAGACAGCGACCGTCGCTGTAGACCTCATCGCAGGGAATCTCTCCGCGCAGGATCTTCCCGAAGATCGTGTCGTCCGCCATGGGGCCTGGTAACCGGAGGGTGAAACGGGTTGTTGAGACAGCTGGGGCATGAAAACCATGACCCCAAATCAATCGTTTCGATGCTGGCACGTTGTCTCAGTGCATCGCTTCAGGGCCTCCATGCCCAACCGGTGACCGTCGAGGTTGATCTCGCGCCAGGGCTACCAGGTGTGCAGCTGGTTGGACTCCCCGACAAGGCGATCCAGGAATCCCGCGAACGGGTGCGTTCCGCCCTGCGGAACAGTGGCTTTCGTGGGCCGTTGGTTCGGGTGGTGATCAACCTCGCCCCCGCTGATCAACGCAAGGAGGGACCCGCCTTCGACCTGCCGATCGCCCTGGCGTTGCTGGTGGCCAGCGGCCAGCTGGATGCACCCCTGCTCAAGGGGCTCTGGTGTGCCGGCGAACTGGGGCTCGACGGCAGTCTGCGGCCCTGCCGTGGTGTGATCGCCATGGCAGACCTGGCAGCGCAAGAGTCTGGCCAGACCCTGGTGGTGCCCCCTGCCAACGCCGAAGAAGCGGCCTTGATTCCCGGTCTTGCGGTGCGCACCGCCGACGACCTGAGCCAGCTGGTGAAACAACTGCAGCAGCGGCGTCCCTGCCTGGGGCTCACGCAGCCCGCCAGGCCAAAAACGCTCAAAGCTGAAGCCAGTCAGCCGCTCCCAGCGATCGGCACCGGCACCGGTTCCCGCGCCTTGGCCCTTGCGGCAGCTGGAGGGCATCACCTGCTGATGGTGGGCCCTCCGGGCTGCGGTAAAACCCGCCTGGCCCATCACCTGCCTGGGCTTCTGCCGCCCCTCAGCCATGCGGAAGCACTGATGATCACGCGGATTCACTCCGTTGCCGGAGTGCTGCCGCAACAGGTGCGGCTGCAGCACGAGCGGCCCTTTCGCGCTCCTCACCATCGCTGCACACCAGCATCCCTCCTCGGTGGAGGCCTCCATCCGAGACCCGGTGAACTCAGCCTTGCCCATGCCGGGGTGCTGTTTCTCGATGAACTGGCTGAGTTTCCCCGCATGGTGTTGGACCAGTTGCGGCAACCACTCGAGGAGGGCCAGGTGCGCCTCAGTCGTTCCAGGCGCAAAACGGAATTTCCCTGCGCCGTCACCCTTGTGGCCGCCACCAATCCCTGCCCCTGCGGTTGGTATGGCGACCGNGATCAGGAGTGTCGTTGCAGCCCCAGCCAACGACGGCGCTACTGGCAGCGCCTGTCGGGNCCTCTGCTGGATCGGATCGATCTACAGCTCCGGCTGGAGCGCCCAACCGCCGCAAATATCCGCTCCGCGATGTCCGCCAGCCACGACCCTGAACCCACCAACGGCACGCTGGTCTGGCACCACCCTCAGCGCATCCATGCCGCCCGTCTGCGCATGCAGCAGCGCAATCCGAATGGATGCAGCAACCGGGAACTCACCGCCGTTGCACTGGGAGAGCAGGGCGGGTTTGAAAGCGACAGCCTCAGCTTCTGGGAGCGGTTGGTGCACACCCGCTCGTTGTCCACCCGCAGCGCCTTGCAGCTGCTGCGGGTGGCACGGACGATCGCTGATCTTGAAGACAGAGAGCTGGTGACCACGGAGGTGGTGGCCGAAGCCAGCACCTATCGATGCGCCGACCTTCTGGCCACCGCCGATGCCCCGTGATCAGTCCTTGATGGTTTTCTCAGGACGATCGCGGTAAGGCTGCGGACCGATTGGTGGTGGTTGCAGGTGGCGATCCTGAGCGGTTCCAAGGGTGTGGGTCATCGCTTCACTCAGCCATTGAACCCAATTGCCAACTTTGCTTTTCATGCGTNCACAACAACTGATTTCAGTGTGGGAACGCTGACAGTTCAACGCAACTGGTGTTTTGACGGGTTCTCAACCCAGACCTCCAACTCACTNTGCTGGGGTGTCCCGATACACATAGATGTGACCCAGCGATTTCTTGCCATAAGCCCGCCGCATCAAGCTCCAGCCGGGCTCGAGGTTCAGCTTGAGGAATCCACTGCCGCTGCCGCCGGCTTTGGCAACGAGNAGCGTCGGCTTGGAGCGATCACGGGTCGGTGCTGCCAGAAGCTCCATGTCGCTGCCGGTGTTCACCACCGTCAGGCGGTAGCGGGTTCCAAGATCATCTCCACCGATGCGCAGGGAATAGCCGTTGCCGTCGATGTAGCGGTTGCAGATCCCGGTGAAATCGAATTTCGAAAGCAAAGGATCCACCACAGCTGGAGAGCCGCTGNCCACTGCGAAGCACGGACGCTTNTNGCTGCGCTGCTCATAAATGTTGAGCTGAGACCGTTCACCGGTGCCGATCGGTGCAGAAACCAGGATGAATTTGCTCTGATCAACCGGAACGGTGGTGAACAGAGAGCCCTGAGCCAGGGCTGTGGGCAGTCCGGCAAAGAGGGTGCAGGCGGACAGTCCGACGGCAGCGGGCAGGAAACGTGCGGTCACGACCAGGGGCTGAGTTGACCGGATCGTAAAAGTCATCGCCAGGGAAAACCCGCTGTTTCAGGCCGGTTTGTTCAGGCGAATCGCGACAAGAAGTGTCCCGACCGTTCCAGGTGCAGCCAAAGCCAGGATCCAGCTGGTGGTGGTGACGCCCAGATCTGGGTCGCCGTAGGCCAGTTCAAACACGCAACCGGTGCTGGCGATGCCGAGCACACAAGCGAAAGCCAGGAACAACCCGGCCAGAGGTTTCATCGGCATGGAATTCAGGACACGGACTGAACGTGCTGACGCTGGAAACCGTGCTCGTTGAGCTCCTTCACCAAACCCGCTTCATCGGTCACCCGATCCACAAAAAGAACACCCTTGAGATGGTCCATCTCATGCTGGATGCAGCGGGCCAAGAGCCCATCTGCTTTCATCTTCTTCGGGCGTCCCATTTCGTCGCGATAGCTGAGTTCGATCGCCGTCGGACGCACGACATCCAGATAAACGCCAGGGATGCTGAGACAGCCTTCCTCATAGGTGTCCAGACCGGCACTGGCCGCTGTGATCTCAGGGTTAATGAACACCAAAGGAGGCGTGGTGGAATTCTCCAGATCGAGATCAATGACCAGCAGCTGCTGATGGATTCCCACCTGCGGAGCGGCCAGACCGATGCCCTTTGCTGTGTACATGCTTCTCAGCATGTCCCGAGCAAGCTCGCGGGTCTGCTCGTTCACCTTGCCGATGCGCTTGGCCGTGTGCCGCAAAACGTCTGCACCAAGGGTGTGAATCTCCAAAGGCGAACTCTCCAGAGCTTCTTTGGGAACAAGCATGGTGTCCCTGGCTTTGTCGGCCGCGCGGGCCAGCTGAGCAAAGCTTCCTGCCAAGGGACTCCAAACACCGATGCAACATGTTAGTCGGCTCGACAAAGGTTGACGGTGCCCCGCCATGCCAATCCAACCGCTCGCCAGCCGATTCGCTGTCGGCAAGGTGCCCGCCCTGAAGGANCCGCGATTGCTGCCGGGCCCGGACGGTGGATGTTGGCTGCTCTGGCANGAGCAACGGCCCAATGAACAAGGNCGTACCACGGCCCTGATCCGCCCATTTGGGCGTCCCGATCACCCATCCACTGAGTTGACGCCTGTCCCGATGAACCTGCGCAGTCGGGTTCACGACTACGGCGGAGGAGTCCTCGCTGCCGAGGTACAGGGCGACAGGCTGCTGCTTGTCTGGATTGAATCGAGCGATCGCTGCCTCTGGCAACAACGCTGGCGCTTGCCGTCGCAGTCCGGTGAGTCCTTGCAGACCAACACGTCGCCCCAGCCACTTGCAGCTCCCATCCGGCTGACGAAGCCCACCGATGCCCTCTATGCCGACGGTCTTCTGGACCTTCAACGCAACCGATGGCTGGGCGTGCGNGANCTCGCTGGCGTCGACCAGCTCGTGAGCGTGGCGATCGATGCCTGTGATCAGACACCTCAGCTGCTGTATCAGCCGCGGGATTTCGCCGGCTACGCCTGCCTCAGCCCCAGNGGCGAGAAACTGGCCTGGGTGGAGTGGCAGCAACCGGCAATGCCATGGGACNNCAGTGAACTGTGGTGGGCGTCTTTTCAACCCGATGGTGGCCTGAAGGAGCCNGTCCGCATTGCCGGAGGCGATGGAATCTCCGTGTTTCAACCCCAATGGCTCCCGGGTGATGCCTTGTTGGTGGCAGAGGACAGCAGCGGTTGGTGGAACCTGATGCTGCGGGATCCAATCGCCAGCGAGTGGCGTCACCCCTGGCCCATGGCCGCGGAAACCGCCATGCCTCAGTGGATCTACGGNATGAGCACGAGTGCCTGGGATGGCGAGCGTGTGCTGGCNGCCGTCTGCGCAGACGGGCGGTGGCAGCTGCAGCGGCTTGGCCTCGACGGCAGCNTCACCGCGGTGGAGCAGCCCTTTGATGATCTGGCCTACGTGCGGGCCATGAATGGTCGCGCGATCGCTGTTGCCAGCAACAGCACCTCCAATGCCGGACTGCTGGAGCTGGAGTTCAGATCAGAGGCGCTGACACGGTTTCACCACNGTCCAGGTGGACCGGTGCCGCTGGAACCACAAGCCATCAGCATCGCCGAAGCCCTCTGGTTCGAGGGCTGTGATGGTGAGCGAACCCATGCCTGGTATTACCCCCCCATCGGCACTGAAGCCTCCTCTGCTCCACTGCTGGTGAAAAGCCACAGCGGTCCAACGGCAATGGCCCGCCGTGGCCTGAATCTGGCAATCCAGTACTGGACAACCCGTGGCTGGGGCGTTGTGGATGTGAATTACGGCGGCTCCACCGGCTTCGGCCGGGCTTACCGGGCGAGGCTCAACGGTGGATGGGGACGTGTGGATGTGGAGGACTGCGCTGCTGCCGCCCGAGCCCTGATCGCCGACGGTCGTGCCCACCCGGAACAGATCGCGATTGAAGGAGGAAGCGCCGGCGGCTTCACAACCCTGGCCTGCCTTTGCTTCACCGATGTGTTCCGCGTCGGAGCCTGCCGTTATGCCGTGTGCGACCTCACGGCCATGGCCGAGGACACCCATCGTTTTGAAGCCCGCTATCTCGATGGACTTGTGGGGGCCTGGCCGGAGCAACGCGCCCGCTACAAAGCGCGATCACCGCTTCAACACGCCGATCGCATCCGCTGCCCAGTGCTGTTCTTCCAGGGCCTGCAGGACAAGGTGGTCTCACCTGCACAAACCGAACAGATGGCGGATGCCTTAAAGGCCAACGGTGTTCCCGTGCAGGTGCGGCTGTTCGAGACAGAAGGCCATGGCTTCCGGGACAGCAACGTTCAGATTCAAGTGCTGGAGGAAACAGAAACCTTTTTCCGCCAAACGCTCGGGCTGCAGGCCTGATTCAAGGGATCAAAAACAACACCAGAAGCCTTGCCGATGCCATGCAAGGGCAGGCTTGATCCATTCTCCAGATCCCGACGAACAGAAGACAGTCAGCAACAAGATCATCCAAAACGCCGACCTGTCGTTGACAAACAAAATGCGCCCAACCATGGAGTTGTTGAGCCTGTGCCAATCGAAAAGACCATGACAGGCTGCAGACCAGACGCCCTTAATTAAGCGACTGACTGAAAGCGCCAGACGACGGAAACAGGCGACCGGATTCGATCAAAAAACTGACACTTGCACCCATTGAAAAAAAATGATGCAAACGTTATTTCTGGCATCGATCGAGTCAAGCAACAGAATGTTCAATCGCTGGTGGAAAGAATTCAAAGAGTTCTTTCTAAAGAACAACAATGCTTTAACCCTGGCCGTTGGCGTCTTGGTTGGTCAGCAATCCACAAAAATCGTCAATTCGTTGTCGGGAGATCTCCTGATGCCGCTGCTGAACCCACTGGTTCCCAATGGAGGCTACAAAGATCTTGTCATCCCATACTTTGGAGGCGAAATTGCAATTGGAAAGTTATTAGACACAGCACTTGAAGGCGTGATTGTTGCCTGGGCTCTCTTTATTGTCTTCAAAGCGGTCAAGCGGATTGAACGCTTTAATCAACCCAAGCAAGACTCAAGTGACAACACTTGATGTTGTCGCTTGAGTCGCCGAACGAATCAACCGTTCGCACGAAAGAATTCAATGGTGGACGAGAGCTCATCCGCAAACCGATCGATCTCCTCAACAGTGGTGGTGAAACTCAGACTGGCTCGAGCTGAAGCTGAAACGCCGTAATGACGATGGAGCGGTTGGCAACAATGGTGGCCACTGCGGATGCAGATCCCNGAAGCATCCATGAGAGCAGCAATATCGTTGGCGTGAACGCCATCCACAAGAAATGTGGCCAGTGCTCCTCGATTGGGCTGTTGCTCGGGCGTCGGTCCAAGAATTCGCACCCCGTCGATGGCCTGAAGACGCTCAAACAGGTGACGTGTGAGCTGAGCCTCCCAGGCTTTGATCGCTTCAAGGCCAATGGATTGCAGGTAGCTGATGGCAGCGCCCATTCCCACCGCTTCGCCGATGGCCGGCGTGCCTGCCTCGAATTTGTGAGGGAGATCGGCCCAGGTGCTGTGATCAAGGAACACGTCCTGAATCATTTCGCCTCCTCCCAGAAAGGGAGGCATGGCCTCAAGCAGCGCTTCGCGAGCCCAAAGGAAACCCATTCCTGTCGGTCCGCAGAGCTTGTGGGACGAGCCCACCAGAAAATCCGGATTGAGCGTCGCCACGTCGATGGGCTGATGAGCCAGGCTTTGGCAGGCATCCACAAGCACCAAGGCACCGACCGCATGGGCAGCAGGGATCACCTGGTCCAGAGGGTTGCAGCAACCGAGGCTGTTGCTGATGTGCACCAGGCTCACGAGCCGGGTGCGCTCGCTGAGCTTGCTGCGGAAATCCTGAAGATCAAGCTCACCGGTTTCGGTGATGCCGACNTGGCGCAACACGCAGCCGGTGCGTTGGGCCAGAAGCTGCCAAGGCACAAGGTTGCTGTGGTGCTCCATCAGGCTGAGCAGAACCTCATCGCCCGGCTTCAGGTTGGCGTCGCCCCAGCTGCGAGCCACCAGGTTGATTGCTTCACTGGCGTTTCGGGTGAACACAATCTCCCGGGGACTGGCCGCCCCCACGAAACATGCTGTGGTGCTGCGCGCTGCCTCGAACGATTCGGTNGCACGGGCACTGAGCTGGTGGGCACCACGGTGAACATTGGCGTTGTCCATGCGGTAGTAGTGCTGCAGGACATCGAGCACCTGGCGAGGCTTCTGGCTGGTCGCNGCGTGATCGAGATAGATCAGTGGCTGGCCACCGCCAGACTGCTGATCCAGGATCGGAAAGTCGGAACGATATCGACTCGCGAGCGTATCGATATCTGCACGATTTTGGGCCTGAGTGGTGATGGTCATGATGCGAGCCCCTCCATCACCCGTTCCAGAGGCGTCCAGGCCTGAGCGGAGGTTGGTAATTGCTGGATCACCTCCTCGCAGGCACCTCGCAACAACAGGGCAGCGGCATCNGAAGCAGCGATGCCACGGCTCTGCAGATAAAAAAGCTCATCCTCCTGCAGCTGGCTCACGGTGGCGCCATGGGCACAGCGCACGTCATCGGCGATGATTTCNAGCTCCGGNTTGGTGTCAACCCTGGCCCGATCCGAAAGCAGGAGATTGCGACTCAGCTGGGCAGCGTTGGTGCGCTGGGCATCCCGGGGAACGCTGATGGCTCCATTGAAAATGGTGTGGGAGCGGTCTCCGGCAATGCACTTCTGGAGCTGATCNAGTTCACCATCCGGTCCGTCGAACCGCACAGCGGTGTGGGTCGCNAGCTGCTGCTGGGANGANGCCACCGCCAATCCCTTCAGCCTGGTGTGAGCCTGGCCATCCACCTGCACAACCNTTGGCTCCACCCGCCCGAAGCCCCAGCCTTCAACCACCGAGGTGAAGGAGAAATGACTGCGAGGTTCCTGCTCAACAGCCACATGGGCCATCAACGAGGCGTCTCCANCCGCTGAAGCCAACAGACCGTGGCGCAGTTGGGCCTCTTGACCCAAATGCAGCTCCAGAACGTGGCTATGGGCAGAAGCAGCGCCATTGGCGAGCAGCACCTGCATCAGCTCCAGCTCGGCCTTTTCTTCCAGGAGCAGCAGCACCCGCGTCGCCGTGAGACCAGCTTCAGCAGTCGACACGAGTTCAAGGGGCGGCACCGTCCCTTGCACCCTTAAAGCAAGCACATGCGAAGCAGAGGCGTGATTCAGTTCAACCGGCCAGCTGTCGCTGCAACCGCATTGATCCAGCGTGTGCCCCAGGGCCTGCTCCAGTTCCGGCAACGTCAGAGGAGTGAGTCCCTCGGGCAGATNCACACCATGGAGAGGATCACGCTGCCCATCCAAGACCAGCCGTAGAGCGCCGGCTGCCGCGGGAGGAATCGTTGCTTCAGCAGCAGATGAACTCAGGGGAAGCCTCGCAATCGCTTCCAGTCGCTTGAGGTCCGTGAGCCGCCAGGCTTCCTCNCGGCGTGTGGGCAGGCCAAGACGTTCCAGGGCGGCNCGACCGCGTTCCTGCACCGGTTCCANCACGCCACGGCCCATGGTCAAACACCCCCCTGGATGGCCAGTTCCTTATCCACCCAGTCGTAACCGGTCTGTTCCAACTCCTGGGCCAACTCACGCCCACCGGTCCGCAGGATGCGACCGGAGGCCATCACATGCACATAATCCGGTGTGATCTCATCGAGCAGCCGCTGGTAATGGGTGATCAACAACGTGGCGTTATCTGGCGTGGCCAATTGATTCACGCCACCAGCAACGATGCGCAACGCATCGATGTCCAGGCCGGAATCCGTTTCATCAAGAATCGCCACCACAGGATCCAGCAGAGCCATCTGGAGAATTTCGTTGCGCTTTTTCTCTCCACCTGAAAATCCTTCATTCACACTGCGCTCGAGGAACGCTGGATCCATCTGCACCACGTTGAGCTTTTCTCCCACGTGGTCCTCGAAATCAAACGTGTCCAACTCCTCCGCACCTTGCTGACTGCGACGGGCATTCGTGGCCACCCGGAGAAACTCAAGGTTGCTGACGCCGGGGATCTCCACCGGATATTGAAAGCCCAGAAACACCCCAAGCCGGGATCGCTCCTCCGGCTCAAGGGAGAACAGATCACTGCCGCGATAGGTCACGGATCCAGAGGTGACGCGATAGGCGGGATGTCCGGCCAGAACCTTGGAGAGGGTGCTCTTGCCACTGCCGTTTCGGCCCATCACCGCATGGATCTCCCCAGCCCGGACCTGAAGGTTCACTCCCTTGAGGATGGGTTGGTCCTCCACGGAGGCATGCAGGTTGTTGATGTCGAGAAGAAGCTCGGCGTCGGGGCGGATCACGTCGGCAGGGAAAAGGGGTGGTCGAAAACGGGAGAGGGGATCAACCCACGGATCCCTCAAGCTTGAGGGCCAGGAGCTTGTCTGCTTCGGCGGCAAACTCCATCGGNAGCTGATTGAAGACATCGCGACAGAAGCCGCTCACCATCATCGACACCGCCTCCTCAAAACCGATGCCACGGCTCTGCAGGTAGAACAGCTGATCCTCGGAGATGCGACAGGTGCTGGCTTCGTGCTCGATTGCCGCCTGGGGTTGTTGCGAGCGGATATAGGGATAGGTGTTGGCCGCGGCTTGGTCNCCGATCAGCATCGAATCGCACTGGCTGTAGTTCCGTGCTCCCTTGGCAGACGAGCCGATCTGCACAAGACCGCGATAGCTGTTGCTGGAGTGCCCCGCGCTGATCCCCTTGCTGACGATCGTCGAACGGGTTCGAGGTCCGACGTGGATCATCTTTGTGCCCGTGTCCGCCTGCTGGCGATTGTTGGTGAGGGCCACGGAATAGAACTCACCCACAGAATCCGCTCCTTGCAGAACACAGCTTGGGTATTTCCAGGTGATCGCCGAACCGGTTTCCACCTGAGTCCAGCTGATGCGGCTGCGGGCCCCACGACAGTGGCCACGCTTGGTCACAAAGTTATAAATTCCGCCGACACCGTTTTCATCTCCGGCGTACCAATTCTGAACCGTTGAATATTTGATCGAGGCATCATCCAGTGCCACCAACTCAACCACTGCAGCATGCAACTGGTTGGTGTCAAACATCGGAGCTGTACAGCCCTCGAGATAGCTCACTGAAGCACCTTCCTCGGCAACAATCAGGGTGCGTTCAAACTGGCCGGTGTCCCCTGAATTGATTCGGAAGTAGGTGGAAAGTTCCATCGGACACTCCACACCTTTGGGAATGAACACGAAGGAACCATCACTGAACACAGCAGAGTTCAGCGCAGCAAAGTAATTGTCATTGCTGGCCACCACCGTGCCGAGATAACGCTCGATCAGCTCAGGGTGCTCTTTGACCGCCTCACTGAACGAGCANAACACCACACCGTGCTCCGCCAGCTTTTCCTTGTAGGTGGTGGCGATCGAAACACTGTCAAACACCGCATCCACAGCCACATTGCTGAGTCGCTTTTGCTCGCTNAGAGGAATGCCGAGCTTGTCGAAGGTCTCCAGCAACTTGGGATCCACCTCATCCAGGCTGGCCTTTTTCTCCTGCTGCTTGGGTGCGGCGTAATAAACGATGTCCTGGTAATCGATTTCCGAATATCCCAGGGCGGCCCAGTCAGGCTCCTCAAGGGTGAGCCAGTGGCGGAATGCCTTCAGACGAAAATCAAGGAGAAACGCGGGCTCCTCTTTCTTCGCCGAGATCAGACGAACAACCTCCTCGCTGAGCCCTTTGGCGATCTTGTCGGTTTCGATCTCCGTAACGAACCCGTACTTGTAGGGCTGACTGACGAGATCACGCGTGGAGGTGCTTGTCATGCAGGTCAGCCGGCTGTCGCGTTGATCGTTTCAGTACTGATGGACTGGACTTTGTCCTGACTGGCGAAAGGGTTGTCCTCGGTGAGGAACAACATGCAATGGCAGTCTTTGCGCTCCCGCATNGGAACGCAGGGGCAGTTCCAGAAGGCCTGGGACACCTCTGCTTCTTTGTCCTCGTAATGGCGGCATGGGCAGAGAGCGCCGCCCAGCTCATCCTTGTGACGTGCCAGGCCCTTCAGAACAACAGCTGTAACACTGGGGTCTTCACAGAAATAGGTGCCGGTGCGCTGGGCGTAGGTCTCAGCGAATTTCCGGATCACTTCCAGACTTTCGGCACTGGGTTCGGGCGTGGCGTCAGACATGCTGCTGAAGGGCAATTACGAAACCAAACGGTTTCCTATCCAAAGCCTAGGTCAGCAGGACCATGCCCAGTGACTTCACCCGGCGTGCCCATCAGCTCGGTTCTCGGGGCCGATCTGTTCAAGCCGCTGTCGATCGTTCAAGTCATTCCGGTGGCATCGTGTGTGAAGCGTGTGCATCCAATGAGCGCACCGGACCCTGCCAACAACCGCGAAAACGTCCTGACCCTGCTCCTTCAGCGGGGTGAGTGCGACGCTGGCGAGCTGGCGGAAGCCATGGGAATTTCCGTGCAGGCCATGCGCCGACACCTGCGAGGCCTGGCGGACGACGCCCTGGTGGAAGCGAGCTCGACAGCCACGGGGCCGGGCCGCCCCAGCAACCGTTGGCGGCTGACCCGCAAAGGACGGGAGCATTTCCCTGACGGCAGTGGCGGCTTCGCCATCAACCTTCTGGATTCCATGCGTTCCAGCTTGCCGCCGGAGATGCTCGCCAGCCTTCTGAATCAACAGGCCATCAGCAAAGCGGAAACGTATCGAAAACAGCTGGGCGATGCCCCCCTCCAGCAACGCCTCGACAAGCTGGCCACACTCCGNCGGGACGAGGGATACATCAGCGAATGCATCCCGGACCAGGACGGTGGCTGGCGTCTTCAGGAGGTCCACTGCACGGTGCAACGGATTGCTGAGGCGTTTCCGGTGGTCTGCGATCAAGAGCTCCTGCTGATTCAGCGCACCTTTCCCGACTGCCGGGTGGAGCGGGTTCACTGGCGTTTGGAAGGNGGTCATGCCTGCGGATTTCAGATCACCCCGTCGCAATCCGCATGAATGAAGCGCCAGGCCCCCTCAGCCACGCGGCGGTTGCGCGGATTGATGCAACCCTGCTGCCACAGCTGGACCGCCATCACCTCAGGCTGCTGGCCCATTGCCTCGCCTGCTTCCAATCGATGCAGCCCGCCCCGGATGATGGAGGCCTGCCGGGGGAATCAGCCCGACGGAGGTGGTGCCTGGCCCAACCCCTGATCGCCGCAGATCCCGCCTTTCTGATGCAAATGCTGGAACAGCTCGATGTTGCCGCTCTGCAACTGGAAGCCATTGCAGCGGAACAAGGTGTCACACCGATCACGTTGAGCCTGGAGCAATTGATCCAAACCGTGGAATCGCGTTGCCGCTCACGTGGACGCAGCGACTGCGATCATCAACAGAGGCACGATGACGGTGATGGCACTTGAGATTCCCGATGCCCTGAGCTTCTTTCGACTCAGCTGTGGTCGCTGGCGATCCCAGCGCAGCCAGCATCATCTGCTGCACCGACGCGCAGAAGCCGGTGCTTCTTTCATCGTTGTGGAGGAGCTGCTGAAGGGGGATGCCCGACTGGCCGAAATCGCGTCCCGAAACAACACCTCGGCAGAGCGCATCATTGGAGGCTGCTGGGTGCGCTGGAGCGGCTCCATGGCCTGGGATCGCGCCGGTGAATCCCACGAAGACCAGACCATGTTCGGGCTGATCCCAACCGACGATGCAGGTCGCAGCGGGTTGATGCTGCGCGACCGCGGTTATGCCGAGAAAGCACCTGTGGCAGGACAGTTCCGCATGGATGACGAGAACGGCCTGATCCTCACCACCGATTACGAAATGATGAGCTCACTCGAACGCTTCTGGTTCGCAGGTCCCAACCTCCGGCTGCGCACCAGCACGGTCCAAGGGCTTTCCAACAACGCCTCGTTCTGCATGGAGACCCGCCAGCTGGACGACCCCTTGGAGGAAGCGCAGAGTTCGGCAAAGACCCAGGCCAGAGACCTGGCACCCTTCGGTTGGTAAGCAGAAGTACTCAGAGGGACTATTACGGCTTGTAATCCCTCAAGAGACGCGCATCTTTGCTTCTCGAACGGACTTCTACGATCCCTCGCAGTGGACGTTGACGCTCGCGTGGCCATTCCCCTTCTCAAGTACGCACCCATCACCCAGAACGCCCGGGTTGCGGCGCTGCGTACCGCTTGTGAGGAGGACGAGCGCTCCTTTTCGAGGGATATCGCTCTCGACAGCGACAACCTCAANACCGTGATCGAGAGCGCCTACCGCCAGATCTATTTNCATGCCTTCGCCTCGGATCGGGACGCCAACCTCGAGTCCCAGCTCCGCAACGGTGAGATCACTGTCAGGGACTTCATTCGCGGCCTGACCCTCTCCGACACCTTCAAACGCAGCTTCTACAACCTCAACAGCAATTACAAAGTGGTGCGCCACCTGGTGCAACGCCTGCTTGGCCGCAAAACCAGCGGCAAATCCGAAGAGATCGCCTGGTCGATCGTGATCGCGACCAAGGGCGTCCAAGGGATGGTGGATGACCTGCTTGACAGTGACGAATANCTGGATGCCTTCGGCTACGACANGGTTCCCTTCCAGCGCAACAGGGTTCTCCCCGGCCGGGACCTTGGGGACACTCCCTTCAACATCACCACCCCGCGCTACGACGAGTACTACCGGGGCATTCTTGGNTTCCCTCAGATCGTTTTCACTGGGCCCACAAAAGCGATCCCGGCCCGCGCCAGAATCAAGAGAGGTGGCTCNCCCAACGACTATCTCGATTGGGTCAAAGACGTTTCCATGGGTCGTCCTCAGGGGGGCTCAAGCAGCACCGACATGGACTACATGGCGAGAGTTCCGTACCGCAGCATCGGTCGCTGAACAATTTAAAAAACGCTAAGTACAAAAAAAGGCGGACCTTACGGACCGCCTTTTTTTGTGTCGTGGAGCGTGATCCCGGCGATTCAGAGCGGCAAACCAGTCAGTGGATCCTGACTCCCGCTCTCTTAAGGGTTCGGAAAGGAATTTTTGAGCCCAAAATGATCCCAAACGAATTCTGAGGTTCCTAGACGTGTCTCAAACGCTGTCATCCCTGGCACGTCTCACCCTGCGCCAGTTGCGTCAGATTGCCAGCGATCTCGGAGTGCCTCTGTACAGCCGCAAGAGCAAGGAAGCTCTGGTTGGAGAGGTTGCTCAACGCCAAGAGAAGCGCGGCGGCGATCTGAAAGCCATCGAAGCAGAACTCACTCCTCCCGCTGTTTCCAACACGGAAACACGTGTGGTGTTTCTTCCCCGTGATCCCCAGTGGGCCTATGTGTTCTGGGAGATTTCCGAAGAGGACCGTGAGCGAGCACAAACCGAGGGTGCAAGCCGCCTCTGCCTGAGGCTTGCCGACGTGACGGGGATCCACGACGGCAGTGCTCACCCCCACACGCTCCAGGAAGTTCCCGTCGACAGCCACAGCACCGAGTGGTACCTGCCTGTTCCCCTTTGTGATCGGGATTACCGCGTTGAANTGGGCTACCGCATCAGCAGCACCTGGATGTCTCTGGCCTTTTCATCGGTCGCCCGGGTTCCAGCTCTGCATCCCAGCGAGCAAATCCTTGACCAATTTGTCCCCTTCAGCCTCGACGCAGCACCTGCTGCTCCTGTGGCTCCCTCCGCTCCCGTCTCCCAACACCAGCCTGAGCCCAGTGTGAGTGGACTGCATGAGCGCCTGTATCAGAGTGCGACCGTTCACTTTCGCCGCCGCAGCACAGGTTCCGAGGAGTTCCAGGAATCCGGTGCCTCGTCCTCCGACTCCGACNGTTTTGGCCTGAGTGATTCCGGAATCGGTCTCTGGGCCAGTGGTCGCAACGAGTCTGGTCTTGGCGGTGTCGCACCCCGGCAACGGTCGTTCTGGCTAGTCGCCGATGCTGAACTGATTGTTTATGGCGCTACAGATCCATCTGCTCGCCTCACCATCGGTGGCGAAGAGGTTCCTCTCTCCACTGACGGAACGTTCAGAATTCAGGTTCCGTTCCGCGATGGAGATCAGGTTTATGCCATCGAAGCCACGGCCGCAGATGGGGAGCAGAAGCGCAACATCACGCTGAACTTCCAACGCCGCACCCCAGAAGACAACAGCAATCCAGCCAGCGAAGCCCGCGCTGAGTGGTTCTGATCCCAACAGCTTCCTCAACCATGCTGCGCTGGTTCGTCGCCATCACCCCCTTGGCGGGGGCGATGGTTTTTCCAATTCTTGTTCCTGTCGTGATGGCGCGGGTCGGCATCAGTGCAGGCGTTGCTGTTGCCCTCGTTCTCAGTGCGTTCTGGTTCATTGCCATGCTGAAGACCTCTGAAATGCCTCACTGAGCAGCAAAAGAGGGGAATCCTCTGATCCTGTTCAGGGCACTCTTGATGTGGCGATTGGTCTTCGTTGTCCTCACGATCGTCTGTGGTGGCTGCAGTCTGAAAGCAAGGGTTGTCGGTGCCGCAACCCCAGAGCTCAAGCAGACCTCTCAGATCGAGGTGCTGTTCAATCAACGTCGAGAGGCTGAATATCGCAGCCCCCTCAATGGTCAATGGAGAAGGGGTGACGATCTCGAAGAAGCGCTGATTTCCGCCATCAGCAATGCCCGCAACGAGGTACTGGTTGCTGTCCAGGAGCTCTCCCTCCCCTTGGTGGCTCGATCCCTGATCGCTGCAGCAGATCGAGGTGTATCAGTGCGAGTCGTTCTCGAAAACACCTACAGCGCACCCTGGAGTGAGCAGCGGCCCGCACACCTGCCGAAGCACCAACGTCACCGCTGGCACCAACTGCACCGGCTGGCAGATCGCAACAACGATGGGGTCACCACAGCAGCGGAGGCCCATCAGTCCGATGCCGTCGCTCTGCTGCGCAATGCCGGTATCGCCATTGTTGACGACACCGAGGACGGCAGCAGCGGCAGCGGCCTGATGCATCACAAATTCATGGTGATCGATCGCAACCTGGTGATCACAGGAAGTGCCAACGCCACAAGCTCCGGCATCCATGGAGATGCGGGCAAGCCATCCACGCGCGGCAATGTGAATCATCTGCTGCGCATCCGCAGCCGAACCCTGGCGAACCTGTTCCGTGGCGAGTTCATGACCATGTGGGGGGACGGGCCGGGAGGTCGCCCTGACAGCCGCTTTGGGCTGGGCAAGTCCGCTGGCGGGGTTCGCAGCGTGATGGTGGGGGACACCCGCATTGATGTTCTGTTTGCACCGCACCCCAAACGTCATACAGATCACGGCCTCAACTGGCTGAGTCAGCTGCTCGCCACCGCCAGTCGCAGCATCGACATGGCTCTCTTCGTCTTTTCAGCCCAACAGCTGGCGGATGTACTGCAGGAGCAAGCCCGCAAGGGAGTACGGATTCGTCTGGTGGCGGACCCCGGTTTCGCCAGCCGATCCTTCTCGGAAGTGCTGGATCTGCTGGGGGTGGCCCTCCCTGATCACCGCTGCAAGCTGGAAGCCAACAATCAACCGTTCAAGCAACCGCTGCGAGGCGTTGGCACCCCCCGCCTGGCCCGCGGCGACAAGCTNCATCACAAGTTCGCCGTGATCGACAACAAAAAAGTGATCACGGGATCCTTCAACTGGTCCCCTTCTGCCGCCCATCAAAACGATGAAACCCTGCTGGTGATTCACTCACCTCAGCTTGCCCAACACTTCACCCGTGAGATGGATCGCCTCTGGGACACCGCCGAGCTCGGGATCACCGCGAGAATGCGCCAAAAACTTGAGCGGCAGCGGATCCGATGCGGAGATGGGATGCAGCGCAACTGAACCCAACCGCTGGACGCTCGCAAAAGCGGCAACATTGACCGGTCAGGCCGCAGCGAAGCAATGAAAGATCGAGTCAGTTTTTTGACTCGCGATTTGAAGCCGGATCACCTCGCCGATCTGATTCTGAACGCCGAAGTCAGGAGCGATCCCTACCCATACTTCTTTATCGAGAATTTCTTCTCAGCTGATTTCTATGGGTTCATTCAACGATGTTTGCCTGATCCCGATCACTACAGCGCCAGCGATCGACGGGATTCCAAACGTGTCTCTCGTCGTTATCTGAACATCAGCAAGAGTCAAGGTGCAGACCTTCAACAATTGCGGGATCCGCAAAGAAGCATTTGGGAGAACATCGGTCAACAACTTGGCAGCGAAGCCTTCATCAAGAATGTCATAAAGGTGTTTGAGCCCCATGTGAGTGAACGCTATGGAAAAACTCCTTTAAAACTTCGCTCAAGGGTTGAATTGATCAAAGACACGGCTGATTTCGAGATCTCTCCCCACTCGGATGCACCCCACAAGGTGTTCACACTGCTGTTTTACCTCCCAAAAGATGCTTCCAAGCAGCAATACGGCACCAGTGTGTATCGCCCGAAGCAGAGCGATTTCACCTCAGAACCGGGCAAGCGCTTCCCCTTCGACCAATTTGAAGAGCATTGGCGGGCACCGTTCCTCCCGAACAGTGTGTTCGGGTTCATGAAAAACGAGCGTTCATTCCATGGACGACCTCGACTTGAAGCCCTCACAGGAACCCGAGACTGGATGAACTGTTCTGTTCAGAAATTAGAGAAATTCAAAGGCTGATCACGTCAGAATGCCGCCATGACGAATCCCCATCCCATCCGATCCCTTCTGCTGCTGATCCTGGCCTTGCCGGTCCAGGCCGCCGAAACCTATGTGCCCTGGCCCAGCAAGGATGAGCTCCGCAGCATTCAGCTGGAGGCGTTCCAGTGCTCGAAGGACAACCAGTCGGAGCCCTGCAACAGCACACGGTCCAGAGCTGATGCCCTCATGGACCACCCTCGCCTTCCTGGAGTCTGCAAAGACGTTCTGTGGACATTGGTGGAAACAGCAACAGTGTCCCCCAGCAATGGCTACAAACGACGCGATGCAATCGACAATGCAGCGAAACGGTTGTCAACCATCTGCGCGGAACCTGTCAAAAAGAAAGCGGAACCGAAGCCGGGTGCTCCACAACAGAAGAAAGGCGGCTTCGGTTTTGGTGCTTAATCCAGATCGCTGACTGGATCAATCAAAGTCAAAGCTGAACCGCTGGCCCTGCATCAATTTGCCCACTTCGCTGCGGATCTGCTCGAGCAGAGGACCGCTCACTTCAGGGTGCTTNTTGATCTCATCAACAAAGGTCTGCACATCAGCAGCTGTGAGCCCATGGTTGGAAATTTTCGCTTCAACCTTGGCTCGGAATGCCTCGAGGAGAGCGATCTGATCTTCGGTCAGAGATTGACCACCGGGATGCGTGATGTCCATCAGGTGAGAGGAAAACAAGGAAGCAGATCAGCGTGTTGACGCCTCATCAGCGAGCATCTGAAGCAGCGTCTCAGACGTGGAGATCATCTCTCCGATGTTGAGCTCACTCTCCTGGCCCGCGATGTTGGAAGCCAGCTCACACGAGGGCGATGAGCGGTTCGCAGCGTCGCAGCTGTTGGACAACTGCACGATGGCATTGGAAAGCTTGCCGCGCAGGCATTCCTCCGAACCCGATCCACTGATCACGGCGTTGGCCGCGGTGGTGGCGACACGGGAAGCCTCTGGGTATGGAACCGCCCGCTTCCAGGCAGGAGATGCTTCAACGGGCGCGGCCGTCATGGTCAAAAGCGGCAGCCCCGCAGCGATGATCAGGGTGTTCAGCAGCGTTGAAGGCATAGCCGGAGTCGAAACCGATGAACTTGTGACAGGCGACCTGAACTGGTCGTTTCAGACACGTTGACACTGCTATCCCGTGTTTACGTTCCGCTTAGTCCCACTCTTCCTGATGACCACCTCGGCCCCGGCGGAACCGACGCAGCTTCAGGTACGCCTCGAGACCTCCTTCAGTGATCAGAAGCCGGGGACGTCCGGCCTGCGCAAGAGCAGCAAACAGTTCGAGGCTCCTCATTACCTCGAAAGCTTTGTGGAGGCCGTGTTCCGCACCCTTCCAGACGTGCAGGGCGGAACCCTTGTTCTCGGTGGCGACGGCCGTTATGGCAACCGCCGGGCCATCGACGTGATTCTGCGGATGGGAGCCGCCCACGGCCTCAGCAAGGTAATCGTGACCACCGGCGGCATCCTCTCCACCCCGGCAGCCTCCAACCTGATCCGCAAGCGTCAAGCCATCGGCGGCATCATCCTTTCGGCCAGCCACAACCCCGGTGGCCCCGATGGTGACTTCGGCGTGAAGGTGAACGGCGCCAACGGCGGTCCCACCCCGGCCTCCTTCACCGATGCCGTGTTCGAGTGCACCAAGACGCTTGAGCAATACACAATCGTTGAGGCCGCAGCAGTGCCCCTCGAGGCCCCTGGGCTCCACAGCATCGGAGCGATGCAGGTCGAGGTGATCGATGGGGTGGATGACTTCGTTGCCTTGATGCAGGAGTTGTTCGACTTCGAGCGCATCAGCGACCTGATCCGCTCTGATTTCCCGCTTGCTTTTGACGCGATGCATGCGGTCACTGGCCCCTACGCCAGCCGTCTGCTCGAGGGGATGCTTAGCGCCCCGGCCGGCAGCGTCCGCAACGGCGTTCCACTGGAGGATTTCGGCGGCGGCCATCCAGACCCCAATCTNACCTACGCCGCTGAGCTCGCCGACCTTCTGCTCAATGGCGATGCCTACAGCTTCGGTGCAGCCTGCGATGGCGACGGTGATCGCAACATGATTCTGGGCAAGCGCTGCTTCGTGAATCCCAGCGACAGCCTNGCGGTGCTCACGGCTAATGCAACGGTGGTCCCCGCGTATGCCTCAGGCCTGGCTGGTGTGGCGCGCTCCATGCCCACCAGCTCAGCCGTGGATGTCGTCGCCAAGGAACTGGGCATCGATTGCTACGAGACTCCAACGGGTTGGAAGTTCTTCGGCAACCTGCTCGATGCCGGCAAGATCACCCTCTGCGGTGAAGAGAGTTTCGGGACCGGCAGCAACCACATCCGCGAAAAGGACGGGCTCTGGGCTGTGCTGTTCTGGTTGCAGATCCTGGCCGAGCGTCGCTGCAGTGTCGCCGAAATCATGGCCCAGCACTGGAAGCGCTTCGGACGCCACTACTACTCTCGCCACGACTATGAAGCCGTTGCCAGCGACGCTGCCCACGGTCTGTTCGACCGGCTCGAGAGCATGCTGCCTGACCTTGTTGGTCAGACCTTTGCTGGTCGGAGCATCAGTGGCGCTGACAACTTCAGTTACAGCGATCCCGTTGACGGCTCGGTAACCAAGGGCCAAGGCCTGCGCATCCTGCTGGACGATGGCAGCCGGGTGATGGTGCGCCTGTCCGGGACAGGCACAAAGGGCGCCACGATCCGCGTCTATCTCGAGAGCTATGTGCCCAGCACAGGTGATCTCAACCAGGATCCCCAGATGGCGCTGGCAGACATGATCAGCGCAATCAACACCCTGGCGGAGATCAAAGAGCGCACCGGCATGGACCGTCCAACGGTGATCACTTGATCCATTGGGGATCTTCAACGGTCAAAAAAAAGCCGCCCGATGGGCGGTTTTTTTTGACTCAGCGACGTCCACGGTGCGGGTTGTAGCGGCGGTAGGCCTCGTCTGTCGTCTCCTCCTGCAGCTGTCGCATCGATTCAATCGAGAAGCCGGCAAGCCCACCGGATGCAATCACCATGATCACGAACAGACGGGTGCGTTGATCAGGGATCTCGGCCGGGCTGTTCTTGATGAGCACAGTGATGAAAAAGGCAACGGCTGCACCAAGGACGCTGCCGATGGTGATCGCAACAAGCACCCGCATGCCACTGAACGGCTTGCGTTGATTGACCTCAGGATTGAGATTCTGGGACTGTTTTGGATCCATCAGCTGGGCTGGGGCGTTGGCTGTTGATTGGTGTCCTTGGTGTCATTCNCACCAGCTTCAGGAGGCTTGGCATCGGCCTGACCCAACAGAGACTTCATCACCACAAAGAAGACCGGCACCACAAGGGTGGAGAGGAAGGTGGCCACCAACAATCCACCGAACACCACCAGGCCGAGAGACGCCTGGCTCTGAGCACCAGCTCCAGTGGCCAGCATCAACGGCAGGAAGCCGGTCAGCGACGAGATCGAGGTCATCAGAATCGGACGAAGACGGGACTTCGCCGCAAAGCGAGCGGAATCGATCGCCGACATTCCCTTGCCCATCTGCTGATTGGCCAGGTCAACAATCAGGATCGCGTTACCCCCGGCCAGACCAATGAGCATGACCAAACCAACCTGGGCGTAGATGTTGAGCACCTGCCCAGCACCACCGAGAAACACCAGTGCCCCCAGCAGAGCGGTTGGAACCGTCAACAGAATGATGATCGGATCGGTGTAGCTCTCGTACTGAGCGGAGAGCACAAGGAACACCGCCAAGATGCCGAGCGCAAAGATCACAACCGCCAGAGATCCGGCCTTCACCTCTTCACGCGAGATCCCGGTCCAATCGAAGCCAAGGCCCTGGAAGTTTCCATCCTGGAAGGTCTGTTTCATCGCTGAGATCGCCTGACCGGAGCTCCGTCCGGGAGCCGGACTTCCCTCCACCTTGATCGAACGGAACAAGTTGAAGTGAGGAATCACGCTTGGACCGTTCATCGGTCTGATCGTGAAGAACTCAGAGAGGGGAATCTGCTCGCCTTTGTTGTTGCTCACATACGTCGAGGTGAGCTGCTGAGGCTTGGATCGATTGATGTCATCCGATTGCACATACACGCGCCTCACCTTGCCTTCCTGGAACGTGTCGTTCACATAGGCACCACCGAAATTGACACTGAAGGCCGACATGGCACTGCCGTAGTCCACACCCACCGAAGCCATAGTTTCGCGATCGACCTTGATCTCGTATTGAGGAGATTCAGGTGCAAACAGTGTGTACACCCGACTGAGGAGCTCGTTCGCGTTGGCGGATTGAATGATTTGTCCCGCCGACCCGAAGAAGTCAGAGAGGGAGTAAGCACCACTGCTGCGATCGAGGAGCTGGAATTCGAAACCGGCTCCTGTTCCGTAGCCTGGAATTGAGGGGGGCTCAACAACAATCACGCGACCGCCATCGATTTGCGTTGCAAATTTCTGGTTGAGACGCTGAACAATCGCAGCCAAGGACTGATCCTTCTCCGTCCGCTCATCCCAATGTTTGGTTCCAAAGAAGAACAAGCCTTTGTTGGGAGCGTTTCCATCGAGGCTGGCTCCACTGAACAATGCTGCTGACGCGATGTCGGGTTCCGAACGCAGAACCTCAGCGACCTTTTTGTTGATTTCCAGGGTCTTTTCGTTGGACACACCCTCTGGTGCCTGAACAAAACCAACTGANAAGCCCTGGTCTTCAATCGGAACAAAACCACCAGGAACTTTTGTAAAAGCGAATCCGGTCAGCAGAATTCCGATCGCCAGAATGCCCATCACAACCGGACGAGCTTTCAAAGCAAGATCAAGAATGCCCGAATAGCCCTTCTCAAAGCCCCCGTAAAAACGGTTGAAATTTGTAAAAATCAGAGGTACAAACCAACCCACCACAAGACCGATCCCTGAGAAGAGGACAACAGGGAAGATGTTGGTGATTCCAGCCGTAACAACACCAACAACTGCACCACCGACGGCGAACGGCAGTCTCAGGGGCAGACCGGTGACTTTTGAGGCCAAAAATCCGACGATGGCACCCACGATGGTTGGGACAAGAGCGCCGGCAGCGCCTTCACCAGCACTGAGAAGGCCATAGATGAAACCAAGAAAAACGCCTGCAACGGCATATTGATTGCGGCTCAGCTCCTTCGTTTCCCGTGAGAGAAGCAACGCNGACAACATCGGGGAGAAGGTGAGCGCATTGAAGGTCGAAATGCTGATGGAGAAAAGAATCGTGGCAGCGAACTGCTTGTAGATCGTGCCCGTTGCCCCGGGGAAGAACAGCACNGGAATAAACACCGCCATCTTCACCAGGGAGGTAGCGATCACGGCGCTGAACAATTCATCCATCGTCTCCATGGCCGCCTGAACAGCGGTCAATCCCTCCGCCTTCTTGGCCGAGGTGTCCTCCACCACCGTGATGGCGTCATCCACCACCAGACCTGTCGCCAGCACAAGACCAAACAGGGTGAGCTGGTTCAACGAAAAACCGAAGGCAAGCACCAGTCCGAAGGTGCCGATCAAAGCAACGGGAATAGCAATCGCAGGCACAAGGGTGGCCTTCCAGTTCTGTAGGAACAGGAAAAGAATGAGCACCACCAGGATCACGGCATCCCGCAGCGAGTTGGTCACACCCTTGATCGACTGATTGATGAAGTCGGTGACATCAAAGATGTTTTCAACTTCAAGACCGACCGGCAGCGTCTTCTCGAAGTCACTGATCACCTGCTTGACACCATCGGAAACGACGATCGCGTTGCTTCCGGTGAGCTGATAGATCGCCACACCAACCGCAGGATTTCCTCTCAGGTCGATGGCATCAATGCCATAGACCTCACCACCAAGACTGACGCGGCCCACATCTCGGAGACGAACCAGGCCGCCATCATCNGTGGTTTTGAGAATNATGTNTTCGAATTCCTTCTCTGAGGTGAGNCGTCCCTGCAACTGAACAGTGAAGGTGAATTCCTGACCCTTGGGAGCCGGTGCTCCGCCAATCTTTCCGGCCGGAACCAGACGGTTCTGACTACGGAGCTGGGTGACCACGTCATTGGACGTGATTCCATTGGCAGCTAATTTCTCAGGATCCAGCCAGAGGCGAAAGGCAATTTTGCGGTTTCCGAAATAAACAACATCGCCAACACCCTGCACACGCTTGATGTTGTCTGTGAGGTTTTTATCAAGGTATCCACTAATCGTNTCAACACTGTATTCAACCTGAGAGGGATCTTTGTTGATGAAGTTGTAGACCAGAAGGGCCGAGGTCGATGATTTGTTGACCGTGACACCTGATTTACGCACTTCCTCAGGCAACTGAGGTTCCGCCAGAGCCACCCGGTTCTGAACATTCACCTGGTTGATGTTGGCGTCGGTGCCGCTGTTGAACGACACACTGATCGAACTCACGCCATCGGCAGAACTGTTGGACGTGATGTAGTCCATCTCTTCAACACCGTTGATCTGCTGCTCGAGGACCGATGTCACGCCCTGTTCAACCGAGACAGCGTCAGCTCCCACATAGGTGGCTTGAACCTTCACCGTGGGGGGAGCGATATCGGGAAGATTTTCAATCGGCAGAATTGGAATGGCGATCANGCCAACGATCACNATCAACAGGCTGCAGACCGTACTGAGAACCGGTCTGGTGATGAAATTATTGGAAGCAGACATCGATCAACCTCAATTGGCCTNGGCTGGAGCAGCCTGCTGGCTTGCATCCGGCTGTATTAACTGGACAGGCATTCCATGCTTGAGATTCAGCAGGTTGGTTGTTGCCACTTTGGAATTGGGCTTCAGCCCTTCCGTGATGGGATAGAGATTGTTTTCGAGTTCACCAACNGTGACCGGCGTCTGAATCGCAAACAGAGCATTGTCAGGAAGTTTTCCTGCTTCCTTTGCTTGAGCAAGCTTCTCCATATCAGCCTTTCCGGGGTTGGCTTTCAAATCGTCATAACTGCCGATGCGAAACACGAAGCTCTGGCCGGATGTCTGGGTCACGGCTGCAAAGGGAACGGAGAGTTCTTCCTTTGCCTTGATCAGGACGCGTGTTCTCAGGCGCTGTCCGTTCATCAACTTTCCATCAGGATTATCGAAAACGGCAATAACCAGTAGNCCTTGGGTGTTGGGGTTGATCTGTGGATTGATGGAGTCAACCTTGCCCTTGTTCAGCACCGCGTCACTGCCAGGGGCGCTGAGCAGCACCGGCTGCCCCAACGCGAGGCGCGATGAGAACACCGCTGGGACTTCAACGCGTGCTTCAAGCTCCTGATTCTGGACAAGGCTGGTGAACACCTGGCCCTGTTGAATCACATCGCCCACCTTCACTTTCACATCCGAGACAACGCCGGCCGAAGGTGAGCGCAGATTGCTGTAGCTGAGGTTGGCTTCAGTGGCCTTGATTTTTTCCCGTGCCACGGCCACCTGCTCCTTGGCCGAGACGTAGGCGGTGCGTTTTTGATCGCGTCGTTGATCCGATGAGGCACCCTGCTTGGCCAGATATTCGTAGCGTTCCATCTCCGTTTTGGCTGTGGCCGCTCTTGCTTCTTCTTCCGCGAGCTTGGCGCGGTCGGACGCGAGCTGTGCCTGCAACTGAGCCTGATCAAGAACCACCAGGAGCTGACCGGGCTCCACCCGGTCACCCTGTCGGACCTTCAGCTCCAGGATGCGACCGGTGGATTGGGATGCNAGTTCAACAAGATTGCTGGATCGCAACGTGCTGACGGTGTCGACACCTTCGGTGAATTCAGCCGTCTTGGCTGAAACAGCCTGAATTTTCGGCGGCGGCGGCTGAGCCGGTTCCTCGCTCTTGCATGAACTGACCGTGATGAGCGCGGCAANGGGAAGCAGCAGTCTCAGCGGATGTCGCACAACAGTTCAGTCAATACCGCGATTATGCGCATGTTCTGGGGTTATGACGACTACGACTGACAGGCGGCAAAATTGGCACCAAGTTCTGTCGCCCGTTGAGTCAGGATCTTTTCGACTATCAGGGCGAACAACTCAGGCGCCGTCTCGCTCCCCTTGCGGACCGCATGCGGCCGGANTGCCTCGAGGACTTTGAAGGCCAGAGCGGCATTCTCTCCGAGGGGCGTCTGCTGAGACGCGCCATCGCCGCTGATCGCGTCGGCAATCTGATCCTCCACGGACCGCCAGGGGTTGGCAAAACAACCCTGGCGCGGATCATTGCCACCCACACCCGAGCCCGCTTCAGCAGCCTCAACGCTGTGCTGGCTGGCGTGAAGGAGCTGCGCAGTGAAGTGGACGCAGCTCGGCAGCGTCTGGAGCGGCACGGGCTACGNACGATTCTGTTTATCGATGAGGTGCACCGCTTCAACAGCGCTCAGCAGGATGCTCTTTTGCCCTGGGTGGAGAACGGGACAGTCACCCTGATCGGCGCCACCACCGAAAACCCTTACTTCGAAGTGAACAAGGCGCTGGTGAGCCGGTCACGTCTGTTCCGGCTGCTTCCCCTGGAAGCCAAGGATCTGCACCNGCTCCTGCAACGGGCGATCCGGGATCCAGAGCGGGGCTACGGGCAGCGCATCGTGCAAATCAGCGCCGCGGCCGCCGACCATCTGGTGGATGTTGCCAACGGAGACGCGAGGAGTTTGCTGAACGCCCTTGAACTGGCCGTGGAAAGCAGCGAACCCGATGCGTCAGGAACCATTCAGATCAGCCTTGCGATCGCCGAGGAGTCGATCCAGCAACGGGCCGTGCTCTACGACAAGCAGGGTGATGCCCACTACGACACGATCAGCGCCTTCATCAAGTCGCTGCGGGGGTCAGATGCCGATGCCGCGTTGTTCTGGCTGGCGCGCATGGTGGAAGCAGGCGAAAACCCCCGTTTCATCTTCCGGCGCATGCTGATCGCCGCCGGAGAGGACATCGGCCTGGCGGACCCTCAAGCCATGGTGGTGGTTGAAGCCTGCGCAGCGGCCTTCGAACGGGTGGGTCTGCCGGAAGGGCTTTACCCCCTGGCCCAGGCAGCCCTCTATTTGGCCGGTGCAGAGAAGAGCAACAGCGTGATGGGGTTCTTCGATGCACTCAAGACGGTCCGCAATGCCAACCGCCAGGACGTTCCCAGCCATCTGCGGGACGCCAACCGGGATGGTGCCGCCTTCGGGGATGGGGTGGGCTACCGCTACCCCCATGCCTATGCCGACCACTGGGTGGAGCAGCAGTACTTGCCCACTGCGCTGCAGGGGGAGCTGTTCTGGCGGCCGGGACCCCTTGGTTGGGAGGGACAACGTCGGGTGCAGATGGAGGACCGACGGGCTGCTCAGCTCGCGGCTGCTGCCGAACTGGCTGGAGAGCAGCCGCTTCTGTTGAGCAGCGGCCCAGACAGTCCTGCCCTGGAGCGCTGGATCCAGCGNCAGCTCGGCCAGGAGGGAGAACGCCTGCATCGGCTGCGCCAGAAGCTCTGGAANAGCGTGAGCTGGAAGCGAAACGACCGGGTGCTGCTGGTGGGCGTGCGTTCTCTGGTCTGGGCCCTCGATCCGTTGAAAGGCGTGCCTGAGGGTGGAGTGACGCTGCTGTTGACCGAAGAAGGGGACCAGGCCCGCATTGCTGCTCAAATTGAAATGCTGGAGCCCGAATTGCAGCCCCAACTTCTCAGTGGTGGCGCTGAAGTGCTCAGCACGCTGCCGGATGGTCAACGCTTTGACTGCGTCGGTGGCCGGCTGACGGGAGCGGATCTGCGCGATTTGGACTGGGTTGCGCTGTGGCAAGCGATCAGCGACCGCTGTGCACCGGGCGTGACCTTGCAACTGCTGACGAGCGAAGCAACTGCTGGACCAGCGACTGCCTTAGTAAAACAAGAACACCATGACGTCAAAACAACGCTCGCACCCTTGCTCGAAAGGGAGGAGCAGTGGTTGAGGGAGCAACAGTCTCCGCGCCATCAACTGGAACAAATCGGCTGGCAGATCATCGAAACCGAATGGTCGGAAACACTGCGGTTACCGGGCGGCCCGGACCTGGAAGAACGGTGGCTCGCCGAGGGGTCCGCTTATCGGAACGTGATGACGGGGTTGGACACAAGTCAGATTGAACGCCTGCGCTCTCTGCTGCGCAGGAGCGCCGACAAGGGAATGGCATTGCCCATGCGACACCAACTTTTAACGGGCCATTTCCACGGCAACAAAAAAAGCCCCGGCAAAGCCGGGGCTGCATGAAACAGGGCTCAGAGCCTGATCACCAGAGGGGACGAGCAGGAGCTGGAGCGGGAGCAGGAGCGGCTGCAGGCTCAGGCAGGCGGGAGTTGGCCTGGACACAAGCGGGCAGGAACACGTACCAGGACAGGAGGGAGGTGCACTGGGCGTCACCTTCGCACTTGTCAGGAGCACAGACGTTCTGGACACCGTCGTAGGTGTTGCAGGTGTCAGCCAGACGGAAGTCGACAGGAAGGTTCTTCATGATTCCGGCAGAAGACAGCTTGCCGTCAACGGAATCGAGAATGATGGCGGAACGAAGAGCGACCACAGCGGTCTTCTTCATCTTCCAGTAAGGGAAGTAGGAGCGGGTCTGATCCTTGAGGAACTTGACACCATCCTTGGAGTAAAGGAAGCGGGACACGCCGACCAGATCGACCTTATAGGTCTTGGTCATGCCTTCCTGAACTTCCTCAGCGGTCCAACCGGAACCGTTGATACCGGCCATCAGGGCGCGGTCGGTGATTTCACCGGACTTAAGGAAGGTTGCGAAAGCCTTGGAGGAAGTGGTCCAGACAGCACCACCGGTGTTCCAGCGCACAGGGCGCTTGGTACCAGCTTCGGCAGGAGCAGCCAGAGCAGCGAGGGAAGCACCGGCGAGGAAGCCGGCGGCGAGACGAGTGAACACGGACGACAAAAGGGGACGTCCTATGAAAAATAGCTGCGTGGAGAAAAATCGCCAATACGACTTTTCAGATCAGTTCGATTCGGACCAGGAATGCCAGCGGTTCAACTTTTTTCGTTCTTGTGATCAAGAGCGGTCCACGTCGGTGGACAATCCCCTGAATAAGTCTTCAAAGCATGCTCTCGACTGCCCTTGCACTGCAGGGTGAACAAGCGGCTTTCCCGACGCTCGACCACAGCCAGATAAGCCTCCGTCCCCCGGCGCGGAACAAGCCAGAGCCTGGACCTCACATCATCACGTTCAACCGAGGCCGTCACCGTCTCCGAGGCCATCAACCCGAGCTGCTGGAGAGATGAAGCGAATTCCCCCCAGTAATGCCGCGTCATCTGGGCACGGGTGAAATCCTGCAGAAGCGACTCCGCTTCCCGGCGCTGATCAAGCACCAGCTCCCGTTCGCGCAAATGGGACGCCAGCGGGGCCGCATCGGACACAAGATTCAACGTGGAGCCACCGTCGAGACCGATGGCTTGACGGGGCTGCACCAGACCAACGCAACCGATAGCCAGCAACATCGATGCAGCGGAGCGGCTGCTGATCAGGACAAGGAGCGATCGGCTCGGCATCAAACCGACAGAAATCCGCTTCAAATTAGGCAGATCAGAGGGTGCTGTCCGGCGGTCGCGGCACCGCCTGCAACAGCAATCCACCAGCTTTGGCAGGTCCCAAGACTGACCCTCACGGAGAGATCAAGCGTCCTGTGCACGGCCCTTGGTGCATCGCCAGGCCAGGACCACCCAATGAGATCTCTCGCCAACAGGCCTCCCTGCCATTTGATCGCCGCCTCTTTCACCAGCCACTGACGCAGAACCTCACGCCGGCAGTCCTCCTCTGAAAGCCCATCGAGACCATCCACGTCTCGGAAATCGAAGAATCGTCGCGCCAAGGCGAGAGCTGCAAAACGTCGATCAGAACGCTCAAGATCAACGCCGATCGGAGCGCCAGACCATGCCAGCAGCAGGGCATCGTTGGTGTGGCTGATGCTCACGTATCCCAAACCCTTGGCCAGAGCAGGGCGCTGGCCTGGTGGCGCCTGCAAGGGAATGATCTCTGGGGAAAGGTTGAACAGGTCACCAAGACATTGGCGCAGCCAGTGACGCGAGCAGCGGTACTGGTTGGCCCGCGGTCCTCTCAGTTCCGATGCCCAGGCATGTTCCTCCGCCGAGAGAATCTGTCCACAGTCATCCCATCGCTGGAACGGAACCAGCCACAGAGCCGTTACGCTTCGAAAATTCACAGATTCATTAAGGTCCCTTGGCTCTCCAGATCGGCGATCCAGCACCGGATTTTTCACTCCCCAATCAAGACGGTGAGCCCGTGAAACTTTCGGATCTGAAAGGTCAAAGGGTCATCATCTATTTCTATCCGAAAGACGACACGCCGGGTTGCACCAAGGAAGCCTGCAATTTCCGCGACCGCTGGGAGGTGTTCGCCGAACAGGGCATTCGGGTTCTTGGCATCAGCAAGGACAATGGGACCTCCCACACCAAGTTCATCAGCAAACATGAACTTCCCTTCACCCTGTTGAGCGACCCTGAGCCGTGCCCGGTTGCGACGCTCTACGAGAGTTACGGACTGAAGAAGTTCATGGGTCGCGAATACATGGGCATGATGCGCCACACCTTTGTTGTGGATGCTGAAGGAAATCTCGAGCGGATCTACCTGAAAGTGAAGGCAGCCACCATGGCCGACACGATCCTCACCGATCTGGGTTTGAGCGCACCTTCGGTTTGATCAACGGCTTGATCAATGCGACGAGGCCTTTCATCACAACATCCGGATCGACATGGATCGGTCGTGTCGTTCGGTCCATCTGTCCGGCGATGACGTCGGCATCCCCCCCACAGATCCAGACACAAGCACGGCTCTGGCGACTGGATTCCTGAACAGAGCTGACCATGGCCTGGATGGCTCCACGAACCATGGCCTCGCTTGTTTCTCGGGGAAACAGCGGGAAAGGCTTGTTTCTGACAGTCGGATGAGGCAACGCTTGGGTCCCGGATGCCATGGATGAGAGCTGCAGCTGTAACCCAGGCATCAACTGGCCACCCTGAAACGCACCGTGATGATTGAGCAGGGTCTGGCTGAGCACCGTTCCGGCATCCACGAGCAGAAGACCATGGCTGAGATCCAGCTCCATCCGCTGGCTGATTCGCCAGGCTGACCAGGCTCCCAGGGCGCGATCCACTCCCAGCCATGGTGGGCATCCGCACAGGGGCACGTCGGACAAGCTGATTCGTTGCTCCGGGTCGAGATTGAATCGGCCGGGCAGTTTGCCGACAGCAGCCCATGTCGGGGAGTCCCCGAACAGTTGCGATGGGTCCGGTGGTGAGTGACGAAAACGCCACCCCTTGGTTTCAGGTTCAGCCCAATGCCAGCGGCTGTTTCCGATCAGCAGACCGCGGCGAGCGGAGACCACCTCAGATGCCGTCTCCCATCATTCCTTCCCCGGCGGACTCACTCACGTGAATCCCGCATTCCTGCTTCAAGCCGCCGAACCGTGTCTCGCGACCGCTCTGATCAGCGCCATCCGGGGCACTGGAATGCCAGTCACCAACCGTGGAATAGCCCTGATCAAAAAGCGGATGCTGCGGCAACTCATGCTCCGCCATGTAGTAATAGATCTCTTTGTTGGTCCAATCGAGCAAGGGATGCAGCGCCAAACGCGTCCTGATCGGATCCAGCCACGTCATCCGTTGACGATGGTCCGTCTGGCGACGCCGCACTCCGCTGGACCAGCAGCGTGTTCCCAAAGATGAGAAGGCACGTTCAAGCGGTTCCACCTTGCGAATGCGGTGGTANTGCTCAAGGTCGGCGACATCACCGGTTTCCCAGAGCCGGCCATGCAATGCCTCCATCCGCGCTGGAGAGAGATCGCTCTGGGCCACCACAAGGCGGATCCCCAGCAGATCGGTCAATGTCTCGGCATAGCGATACGTCTCGGAAGGCAGATACCCCGTATCAACCCAGACCACAGGGATCTCTGAGCCGGACGCGTTCTGGCTCAGCATGTGAAGCAAGACGGCGGACTGAATGCCAAAGCTCGTGGTCAGAGCGAAATGGTGTTGATGAGAGTCGATCGCCCAGGCCAGTCGCTCCTGGGGTGACATCGGTGCAAGCGCTTGACGCATCNCGTCGAGAGCCCGGTTGGAGGGGGTGGTCAGTTCCTCTGGAACCGCGGCTGTTCGCACCATCCCGGCAAGCGTCTCCCTCATCACTCCATTCTCCCCTGCCGANGGTCCTAAGTCCGTTCCTAACGTGACCGAAGTTCTCGACATCACACGTGCCTCAGCTTGCGTCGTCAACTGATGCCGTGGTGATCGTTGGCGGGGGCTTCGGCGGTCTGACAGCAGCCCTCGAGCTCTCCAGTCAGACCCCCCGTCCCCCGATCACTGTCGTGGAGCCAAGGGATCGTTTCCTGTTTCAGCCCCTTCTCTACGAACTTCTCAGTGAAGAGNTGCAGGCATGGGAAGTCGCACCAAAACTTGAGCAGCTTCTGACCAGCAAGGGGATCAGCTGGATCAGGGACAGGGCCGNGAGCATCGACACACCNTCAAAAACCCTGCGCACGTCCNCAGGNCAAACCGTTCAGTGGGCTCAATTGATCATCGCNACNGGTTCGGCTTCCCATGATTTCGGGATCCCCGGTGTTCGGCAGCACGCCTTGGGNTTCCACACCTTGGACGATGTCAATCGGCTGCGCCAACGCATCCGCGACCTGCAGACGCAACGCAGCGACCGNGCCTCCCTGGTGATCGTCGGAGGAGGACCCACCGGAGTGGAGCTCGCTTGCAAACTCGCCGACCTGCTGCAGGGTGCGGCACGCCTCCATCTGGTTGAGAGGGGCTCCACGATTCTTGCCAACANTGCCGCCTTCAACCGTGAAAAGGCGCTGTCCGCNTTGGANCGTCGAGACGTTTGCATTCACCTGAACACGGCTGTGGCATCNGTNCTTGAAGATCAAGTGTTGTTGAACAACAGCGACCACCTTCCCCATGACGGGTTGATCTGGACTGCTGGAAACCGCCCTCTCCCGCCGAAGCTCAATCCCTCGCCCCGCTCCACGACNGATCGCNTGCCGATCGACGTCCAACTGAGGTTGGAGACAAGCGAGGACGTCTTCGCCATNGGCGATGTGGCCCACTGCAANACGGAAGCGTGGCCCTGCACAGCGCAGGTGGCGATGCAACAGGGAGCAACGGTGGCGAAAGCGATTCAGGCCACACGCTCAGGCGGAATTGCTCCGGCCTTTCAATTTCAGGACAGGGGAGAAATGCTCAGTCTCGGGATCGGTGATGCCACGCTCACGGGCATGGGAATCACCCTGGCAGGACCCCTTGCATTCCAAATCCGGAGGGCCACCTACCTCACTCGCCTTCCAGGTCTTTCTCTCGGTCTGCGGTCAGCAGGCGCCTGGTTGCTTGGTCGTTGAAGCAGGCCCATCTCGCGGGACGCACTCGAGGGCTGCGGCCGTCCCAGCAACGACAGCTCGAGCGACTCAGCCATCGCAGACATCCCGACAGCTCCGGCGCCGATCTGTTCACCCTTGAGCGTCTAGCTGAGCTGGCCAAAGAATTGGAGCAACCACTGCATCTTGTGCTCGACGGACGCGGCCTGTGCCGCGTGCTCTGGGTCGGGCCGCTCTCCGGCTCCGAACCCTTGCTGCAGCACCTCCCCGTTGCGCGGCGCCGGCAATCCGGGGGCTGGAGATTGATCAGCTGCAGCCAAAGACAGGCTCTCGAGCCGGACCGTCACGTCGCCGTGATGGCGCTCGACCTCAACCCCAACACCTGGCTGATCTTCAACACCCAACCCTCGCCTGACGGACATCGACATGCAGCCCTGTTCCAGCCGGACCGTGACGCGGCGAACGGCTGGGCTCTGATCGAGCGCCGCCATCTCTTCGAGCTCTGTGCTTGGCATCCAGGCCGCCACGACACAGTGAGCCTTCCGCCTCCCACTGGCCCGGACAAAGGCCTTGAACGGGTGCTGCTGCTGACATTGCCGACGAGGGATCCCGTCGGCAGCGAGCGGGACCTCTCGGAGCTGGAGGGCCTCGTTCGCAGCGCCGGGGGTACGCCAGTCGCCGTGATTCGACAGCGTCCTGGCCATGCCAACCCGCAGACCCTATGGGGAACCGGGAAGCTTCAGGAGGCCGCTCTGCAGGTGCGCCGCAGCCAGGCCTCGCTGGTCATCACTGATCGGGAACTCACCCCTGTGCAAGCCCGCAACCTCGAACGGTTGCTCGACTGTCCTGTCATGGACAGAAGCGAGTTGATCCTCGACATTTTCGCGCAGCGGGCCGGCAGCGCCGCCGGACGCCTGCAGGTGGAGCTGGCCCAGCTTCGCTATCGACTACCGAGGTTGCTTGGACGTGGTCGCAGCCTGTCGCGTCAGGGAGGTGGAATCGGAACCCGCGGTCCCGGGGAAACGCAACTGGAAAAAGACCGTCGTGCCATCGCGCGCCGCATCGATCGTCTGCTGAGAGATCTGAAACAACTCAGGCAACACAGGAGCCGCCTACGGGATCAACGCCGTGATCTGCCGCGCGTCGCTCTTGTCGGTTACACCAACGCCGGCAAATCAAGCCTGTTGAACTCCCTCTGTGGCCGCCGTGAACAGGATCGCGTTCTGGCAGAGAACAAACTGTTCGCCACTCTGGACCCAACAACGCGTCGCCTCGAGCTGCCTTGCCACGGCGCTCCACCGAGAACGGTCCTGCTCACCGACACGGTGGGATTCATCCGTGATCTACCAGGCCCCCTTGTGGAGGCGTTTAGCGCCACCTTGGAGGAGACCCTCGACGCCGATGTCTTGTTGTTGGTGGTGGATCTGGCGGATCCCAACTGGTCAGGCCAGTTGAGCACCGTCCATCAACTGCTGGATTCCCTCGGCTGCCACGCCCTGAGACAGGTGGTGGCCAATCAGATCGACCGCTGTCGACTGGATGCGATCGAAGCGATCAGAGAGCGTGAACCGAACAGCCTGTTTCTTTCTGCCATGCGCGGTGATGGCCTGTGCGGCCTGCGTCAGTGGCTGCTTAAGCAATTTTTCGATCAAGCGTCAGAATCAGGCGCTCCTTTGACCGGGTTCATACCGGAATGGCCCAGCTGATCAGCACGATCCAGGACCCCCAAGCCCTGATCAGCCTCGCCGTCCTCGCACTGGCCGTCGTGCTGTTCATCTCCGGTGCTATCGCACCTGAGCTCACCGGTCTGTTGAGTGTGGGGCTGCTGATGGCCACCGGCGTGCTCGGGCCTGAAGAGGCCCTCGCGGGGTTTGGCAGTCCGGCCCTGATCACGCTGCTGGGGCTCTTTCCTGTTTCGGCGGCGCTGTTCAAAAGCGGCGCTCTGGATCGACTGCGAGGTCTGATCGCCTCCGAGAGGATCCGCAGCCCCAGGCGGCTGATCGCACTGATGGCCTTTGTGATCGCCCCGGTGTCCGGCGTGGTGCCCAACACACCAGTGGTGGCCTCTCTGCTTCCGGTCGTGGAGAACTGGTGTCACCGCCGCGGGCTCTCCCCATCGCGGGTGTTGCTGCCCCTCTCGTTCTCCACCGTTCTCGGCGGCACCCTCACCCTGCTTGGCAGCTCCGTGAATCTGCTGGTGAGCGACATCAGCCAGCAGTTGGGTTATGGCTCACTCAGTCTGTTCAGCTTCACGTTGATCAGCATCCCGATCTGGCTCGCCGGAGCGCTCTACCTGGTCCTGGCACCACGGTTTCTGTTGCCGGATCGTGGCAGTGACACCGACGAACTGCTGGACACGCCAGAACGCAGCAGTTACTGCACGGAGGTCACCATTCCGGTTGACTCGGAACTGGTGGGACGGTCCCTTCTGAACAGTCGTCTGCAGAGACGCTTCGATGTGGACGTTCTTGAATTGCAGAGAGGCCGCGAACGGCTGCTCCCTCCTCTGGCGGACCGAAAACTGCAGGCCGGAGACCATCTCCTGCTCCGCGTGACCCGCCAGGACCTGCTGCGCCTCCAGCAGGACCACACCATTCAGCTCACCACCCAGGAACAGTCCAGAGAGGTTCTGCTCGACGCGGGGGCCAGTGGCCAGAAAACCGTCGAAGTGCTCTTACCCGCTGGCTCCACCCTGGCCGGAGCCAGCCTGCGGGAACTGCGTTTCAGGCAACGTCACAACGCCACAGTGCTAGCTCTGCGTCGTGGCCAGGAAACAGTTCAGGAGCGTTTGGGTCAGGTGATCCTTCGAGAGGGGGATGTCCTGCTGCTCCAGGCACCCATGGATTCCATCCGCGGCCTCCAGGCCAGCAACGATTTGCTTGTGCTGGATCGCCTGGAAGAGGATCTTCCAACGCTGCGACGCAAACCCATCGCCGTGAGCATCGCCATTGGGATGCTGCTCCTACCCACGCTCACACCGGTGCCACTCGTGGCCTCGGTGCTGCTGGCGACAGTGGCCGTTGTGGCGAGTGGCTGCCTGCGAGCTGGGGAATTACAACGGTCGATCCGTCTGGATGTGATCCTGCTGCTCGGATCCCTGACCAGCTTCAGCGTCGCCATGCAGAAAACCGGGCTGGCCGATGCTCTGGCCTCAAGCCTGCAACAAGGACTGACCGGATGGCCCAGTTACAGCTCGCTGATGGTGATCTTCATCGGCACCACTCTGGTGACCCAGGTGATGAGCAACGCAGCCTCCGTGGCCTTGCTGGCACCTGTCGCCGTCCAATTGGCCCCGAGCCTGGGACTGCCACCAATCGCCATGTTGATCACCGTGCTGTTCGGCGCCAGTCAGTCTTTTCTCACACCTGTTGGGTACCAAACGAACCTGATGGTGTTCGGCCCAGGGCGCTACCGCTTTCTGGATGTGACCCGATACGGCATCGGCCTCACCGTGATCATGACCCTGCTGGTTCCAGCGCTGATCCTCTGGTGTTATGCGACAACAGGACCAAACTGAGGCAATCTTTTGACCGGTGGCTCCCAGAGCTCACCTACTGAGCCATCCCCAGTGCCTCGCAACCAGGCCTTCATGCGCAGAACGGTCAGGCATCGACGCCTGACCGTTCCCCAGTTCACCGCGGTCACTGGCCTGCTGGTGATTTTTGCTGGATCACTCCTGCTGGTGACACCTCTGTGTTCGAGCTCCAGAGTCGGCCTCTGGGAGGCCCTGTTCACAGCCACCTCAGCGGTCACGGTGACAGGGCTCTCGATCATTGACGTCGGGACGGAACTGACTGGCTTCGGGCAGATCGTGTTAGCCGGAATGATCCTTGCCGGAGGGCTTGGGCTGATGGCGATCACCACATTCCTGCAGGGCTTTGTGGTCAAAGGAACCGCGTTGAGCCAACGGCTCGATCGGGGACGAACCCTCGATGAATTCGGAGTCGGAGGCGTCGGCAGCACCTTCAGGGGCATTGCAATCACCGCAACCCTGGTGATTCTGATCGGAGCAGCGTTCCTCTACGGCTATGGCTTCAGCGACATTGCTGATCCCGGTGAACGGCTCTGGGCCTCGCTCTTCCACAGCATTTCCGCCTACAACAACGCTGGATTCAGCCTCTGGCCAGACAGCCTTGAGCGCTACCGCAGCAACGGCATGGTCAACGCCGTGGTGATGATCCTGATCGTGATGGGTGGCCTGGGCTGGCGGGTCACCAGCGACATCACCACGCAGCTGATGAGCCGTGGTCGCCGCCAACTCAGTCTTCACACCCGACTGGTGCTGCGAACCAGTCTTCTGCTGGTGGTGCTGGGAGCCTTGGGGTTGGTTCTCACCGAATGGCTCAACAAAGGGGAGATGTTTCTCACGCTCCCCTGGTCAGAACGCTGGCTTGCGGCCCTGTTCCAGTCGGTCACTGCACGCACGGCCGGCTTCAACACCGTCCCGGTCTCCGCCGACAACATCACGGAATCCGGAGCCTTGCTGGTGATGACGCTGATGTTCATCGGTGCCAGCCCGGGCGGGACCGGAGGCGGGATCAAAACCACCACCGTGGCAGCACTGATGGCGGTGACACGATCCACTCTGCGTGGTCGAGACGCTGTGGTGATCCGCAACCGTGAGATCAAGGACAGCGAAAAAGTGGTGGGACGGGCCGTCGGCATCACCGTGGCTTCACTGTTGTTCGTGTTGGGGATGGCCCTGCTGATCAGCCTGGCGAGCAACTTGGACGGCAGGGACGATTTCACCTTCCTGGCCATGCTGTTCACCTGTATCTCGGCCTTCGCCACAGTGGGGTTGGACATGGGGGTGACCGCCGAACTGGGTCACGTCGGTCAAGGCATCCTTCTGGTGGGCATGTTCGTCGGCCGACTCGGCATCCTGCTTCTGCTCAGTGCGATCTGGGAAATGCTCACGCGGGAGCAAAATCACATTCACCGTCAGAATCGAATCGGTTATCCACGGGAGGATCTCTATGTCTGAGCCTCGCCCTCACGACGCGTTCCGACAATGAGGGAGTGGTGGCAATGGAGCCCGCTTCAGGGCAGTGAGCGGCTCGGCTTCGCCGTGATCGGGGTTGGCCGCTTCGGCAGCGCTGTGTGCCGTGAATTGATGCAGAACGGCGCCGATGTTCTGGCCGTAGACCGGTCAGCGAGAGCCGTCGAAGAGTTACGCCAGTTGGAGCCCTCCATCGAAGCCCGTGTCGTGGACTGCACCGACGAGGAATCCCTGCGGGAAGCAGGGGTGCTGGATATGGGCACCGTTGTTGTAGCGATCAGCGAACCAATCGAAGCCAGCATCACCGCCACGCTCATCGCCAAAGACAGTGAAGGGACTCTGGTGAAGCAGGTGATCGCGCGGGCCACGAGCGATCTGCACGAAAAGATGCTGAAACGCGTTGGAGCCGATCGCGTGATCTTTCCCTCGCGGATGCAGGGGGAGCGCTTGGGACTTGAACTGGTGCGCCCCAATTTGATGGAGCGACTGGCCCTGGACGAAACGCACGGCATCGAGGAGATCAAGGTGCCGGAACCGTTCGTGGGACAGTCACTGCGGGACCTCAATCTGCGCAAGAACTATCGGGTGAATGTGCTGGCCGCAGGACCGCAACGCAGCCTCACCGTCAATCCACCGGCCTCGCATGTGCTCGAACAGGGCCATCTGCTGGTGGTGATGGGCCTGATGGAAGACCTGCAGAAACTGCCAAGGGTCTGAGCTGATGCGCTGTCTCGGCCTGATGAGCGGCACCAGCGCCGATGGGGTTGACGCCGTGCTGGCGGAGTTCAACGGTCGCGTGCGACGACCGAACTGGTCTCTATTGCACCATCAGCACACGCCTTACCCGTGCGAGCTCAAGCGTCGGATCGTGGCCGCCGGCCAAGGCAACCCTCTCTCCGGGGAAGACTGGCTGGATCTGGCGGAAGCGATCACCGAAGTGCAGGCTGCCGCAGCCCGGGCCTGTGATCCAGCCTCCAGCGCGGAGCTGGTGGGGTGCCATGGTCAGACCGTCTGGCATCGCCCCCCCCAGGAGCTGCGGCGGGGGGCGAGCTGGCAGGTGCTGCAAGCTCCCCTGCTCGCCAGACTGCTCAACCGCCCTGTTGTTCACGACTTTCGCGCCGCCGATCTGTGTGTTGGCGGACAGGGCGCCCCCCTGGTGCCGAAAGCGGATGCTGCACTTCTGGGGGGAATCGACGGCTGGCGCGGCTTGCTGAACCTGGGAGGGATCGCCAACATCACGCTGATACCGCCGCGTCGCGGGCCTGACCGGGACGCCGATGTGCTGGGTTGGGACTGCGGACCAGCCAACAGCTTGATTGACCTAGCCATTGGCCATTTCACTAGCGGCAGACACACCTACGACCGCGATGGCGCCATGGCTGCTGCGGGAGAAAGCCAGGAAACATGGATCGAGGCGTGGTTGCAGCATCCCTATCTGCTGGCAGCACCGCCCAAGTCCACCGGCCGGGAGCTGTTTGGAATGGAGGATCTGCATCAGCGCCTGGCTCAGCTGATCAACCATTCGCCGAACGACGCTGTCGCCACGCTCACAGGGTTCACAGCAGCTCTCGTTGCCCAGGATCTTGAGCGGTTGCACGAGCGCTCAGGGATCCGCCCTCTGGAACTGGTGGTGGCAGGCGGCGGGCGCAACAACCCGGTTCTGATGAGGGAACTCCGCCAACGCTGCCATGGAGTTCAGCTGCTCAGCAGTGATCATCTCGGCCTTGCAGCGGAAGCACGGGAAGCCTTGGTGTTCGCGCTGCTGGCCTGGTGGCACCATCAACGCCATCCAGGAAATGCCCCTGCGGTCACGGGAGCTTCGCGGGAGGTGATCCTGGGGGTTCTGGTGAAGCCGGACTGATTGGAGGAGCCGATCAACCCGGGCGATGCAAGCGCAGACGGCGTGGTGCACCCCTGAGACGACGGGGCTGCTGCGCCTCAAGAGCGGATCTCAACCGTTCCTGCTCTGAGAGAACCGAAGGCGTGGGGGCCTGTCCCTGCTCATGACGCTGAACACCCTGCTGGATCAGGACCCTTGCCATGTTGCTCACGGTCCTTGATTCCTGCTCCGCCAGAGCCGTGAGCCTGGCGCAGAGATCCTCCGGCAGAACCACTTGGATTCTGGGGGATTTGGACTTCCCGCTGGATGAGGTCTGTCGGGTCGGCACACCCGTGCTCCAGAAATGGGATGAGCTACTGATCAGTGTACAGAGGTGGTCAAGGGTAGTATCCAAGACTATGCTGATGGCATTGATCCACCCGGTTCCGATCCTTGCGAGCGGGCCGTCTCGGAGTGATTCATGACTCAATCCGCTTCCCCGAGAACACGCCGTCGCTCCCAGAGCGGCAGCACAGCGGCAACCAGCGGCTCCGTCAAGAACAGTCGGTCTGCCAAAGGCCGCTCAACGTCCAACACAGCACGCCGCCGCCGCAGTTCCGAAACCAGTGATGTGCTCGTGTCGGCGGTGATCAGCACCTACCTGCTCACCCACCTGCACCACGTTTTGCAACGGGCCGAATACGGAGCTACTCAGGAGGGCCGCTCATCCCAGGCATCCAACTACGCCCAGTTGCGCAAGGTGCTTTGCATGGATGCACGCAGCATGGAGGACGCCTCTGCCCTGGGACAGCTCGACGACGAGGTGGATCTGGCGGCTTGATGCCGTTGGAGCTCACCGTGAATACGGTGCCTGAAGACCTCTGATCGCTGATGGGAAGTAACGCCGCAGAGCTGTACGAGCGGATTCGCAGCAACCCCGATCAGACCCAGGCTCTTTTCCGGCAAGCGCTTCAGGATCCCAACGGGGCCATGGAGGCAATCTGCGCCCTAGGCGCTCAGCTCAACCTACCGGTCACAGCTGATGAGGTGAGATCCCACCTCAACACCCTGGACGATTCCGACACCAGCCGCTGGGTGGTCAAGGCGCGGGGTGGGCTCTGAGTTCCACACCCTCTGAGGCCTGATTCACGCTGCGTCCACGACGCTCGTACCCACCTCCACCGGCCCAGCTGAAGAAAAGCCAGTAGCTGACGATGGCCAGCCCGGCCGCGACCACTACCGCAGCCAGCTGTTCAAGCTTCAGCATCACTGGCTCGAGGTCATTGCTATCCAGTCTGCCGGGCACGACCTCCCCTGGGCGATCAAGCGGACGGCGATGATGGGCATCCATGCTCCATTCCTTTGCTGCGACTCGAGAACGTCAGCAAGATTTATCCCACTGGTGAAGTGCTGCGCGATGTCACCTGGGAAGTCAAGTCAGGGGATCGCATCGGTCTCGTCGGCGTGAATGGTGCCGGCAAATCAACTCAACTGCGTTTGATCGCTGGACAGGAGGAACCCAGCAGCGGGCAGGTCGTCCGTCAGGGAGAACCGCGGATCGCCTACCTGCAGCAGGAATTCGACGTGGATCTGAATCGCAGTGTCCGCCAGGAACTGTTCCAGGCCTTCGGAGAAGCCGCGGACGTTCTCAATCGACAGCAGCAGGTGGAGATCGAGATGTCTGGAGAGAAAGCAGCCGACGACCCTGATCATCTCGATGTTCTGATTCAGGAACTCGGCAGGCTTCAAACCCGCTTCGAAGCCCTGCATGGCTACGAACTGGATGCCCGCATCGACAAACTGCTCCCGACGATCGGGTTCAGTGCCGATGGAGCCGATCGACCCGTACGGGATTACTCCGGTGGTTGGCAGATGCGCATCGCCCTGGGGAAGATCCTGTTGCAGGATCCGGATCTGCTCCTGCTGGACGAGCCGACCAACCACCTCGATGTGGAAACAATCCAATGGCTCGAGGGCTATCTGCTGGAGCAGACAGCAGCTCTGGTGGTGATCAGCCACGACCGCACCTTTCTCGATCGGGTCTGCAATCAGATCGTGGCCACCGAGCGCGGGGTGTCCCGCAGTTACCTCGGCAACTACACAGCGCACCTGGAACAGAAACAGCTGGAGCAGGAGGCCACTCAGGCGGCCTTTGAACGTCAACAGAAGGAGATCGCCACCCAACAGGCCTACATCGATCGCTTCCGAGCAAGCGCGACCCGCAGCACCCAGGCCAAAAGCCGCGAAAAGCTTCTCGACAAAGTGGACCTGGTTGAGGCTCCGATCGAGTCCGTGGCTGGGCCCAGCTTCCGCTTCCCAGCAGCGCCCCGTTCAGGCGCGCAGGTGGCCTTGATCGAAAATCTCACCCACAGCTATGGGGAGAAGATCCTGTTTTTAGGGGCCGAGCTGGAGGTTGAACGCGGCGACCGCATCGCCTTTGTCGGCCCCAACGGTGCTGGAAAATCCACACTGCTACGGCTGATCATGGGGCTGGAGTCTCCGGATGAGGGCTCCGCCCGTCTGGGAGAACACAACGTTGTGGCCAGCTACTTCGAGCAGAACCAGGCCGAAGCACTGGATCTCAGCAAGACCGTGATCGACACGATGTTCGAAGCCGTGCCGGACTGGACCCAGACCCAGGTGCGCTCTCTGTTGGGCAGCTTCTGCTTCAGCAACGACACCGTCTTCAAACAGGTGAGCAAGCTCAGCGGAGGTGAGAAAGCACGCCTAGCTCTCGCACTGATGCTGCTGAGTCCATGCAACCTTTTGATCCTCGACGAGCCGACCAACCACCTCGACATCCCTGCCAAACAGATGCTCGAGGATGCCCTGATGGACTACGAGGGTGCCGCACTGCTGGTCTCGCATGACCGCTATTTCATCTCACGGGTCGCCAACAGGATCGTCGAGCTCCGCGATGGAGAGCTGATCCTGTATCGAGGTGATTACAGTTACTACCTCGAGAAGAAGGAAGAGGAAAGAGCCCAGGCCAACCAAGCGCAGCAAGAGCGAGAACGCGAAGCCAAACGAAAGGCCAATCAAGCGAAGCAGAAAGAGCGGAAAGACCGCCGAAAAAAGCCTGCCTGACTGGCTTTCAGAAGAAGGAAGAGAAAAACTTCACAGCCCGCTAAGCACAAAATCTCATTTTCCTTTACCAGATCATTACGTCTGCATAGGCTGACAAAACCAATCCAAACGATGCAATGACGATGGGTCCGCGTCCGGGTGTCAGCCATCAAAGCGCAGCTGATTCTGACCAGCACGACCAGACCTGGGATGCCGTGGAGACCTACTTCGAATGCATCACCACCTGCTCCCTGGACGACGGTGACTGCATCACCAAATGCGTGGAGCAACTCAGGGACACCGACGGCTGAATCGATTCAGCGTTGCTGCAGTTGATTGATATCCACCGGGGTGAGACTGACCTTCTTCGACGCATCGCCCCGACGAATCGTCACGGTCAACGTCTCCCCGACTCCACGTTTTTCGATTGCACTCACGACCGCTGCAGGATTCGCCATCGGTCTCCCCTCGATGGCGATGATCACATCACCCTGACGAAGTCCTGCACGGGCAGCCGGTCCATCAGGTTGCACGGATCGAATCACCGCTCCAGCGGGCACCGATGCTCCAGGGGTGGGCGCAGGGACATCTGACAAGCCGATGCCAATCATCGGGTGTTGCGCCCTCCCGCTGTCCACCAACTGCTTGGCGATCACACGAGCTCGATTGATCGGGATCGCAAATCCCAGCCCCGCCCCCGGTCCAGATCGAACCAGGGTGTTGATGCCGATCACCTCTCCATCGGCATTCAGCAGAGGCCCCCCGGAATTACCGGGGTTGATCGCAGCGTCTGTCTGGATGAAATCCAAACGCTTGCCGGAGATACCCAGCTGAGAAACATTGCGGTTGAGATTGCTTACAATGCCCAGGGTGACGGTGCTCTCCAGACCAAAGGGATTGCCAACGGCGATCGCCCAATCTCCAACGCGAAGGCGATCCGAATTGCCCAACGGAGCGGTGGGCCATGGTCCATCCCCCTCCAGTCGAACCACAGCCAGGTCGGTGAGCGAATCTTTGCCGATCACCCGTCCAGGAACTCTCCGACCGTCCGCCAGTCCAACGGCGAGCTGATCAGCGTTGTCCACAACGTGAGCATTGGTGAGCAGCAAGCCCTCTTCAGCGAACAGAACACCGCTGCCCTGTCCACGCTGCACCCGCGATTGCGGACTCATACCGCCGGGTAGACCGAAGAACTGACGAAACATCGGATCCCTCAACAAGCCCTGTGGGAGGCCTGAAACCGACGGTCCTTGCACCGTGCGCGCCGTTTCAAGCGTGACCACCGCCGGACCGCTGCGCTGCACGGCCTCTGCGACGAAGGACTGTCGTGAGAGCGATGCCCCTCCTGCCGGCTGTGCTGCGACATCGCGTAGCGGCGGCATCAACTGGGACGCGGCTCCTCCAGCAACCAGAAGTCCTGCCGCCACGCCACCTGCCACGACAGAGCGACGCAAAGGATGCAAGAGCGACTTCACAGCGGAGAGTTCAAGATTTGTTGTGCTGAAGTTACGCAGATCGCCCGATGCAGAAAAGACGGAGATCCGTCCAAGCTGTGACCGGGTGCAACCGGGCCACCTGATTGGCAATGATGCAAGGGTCGGAACAGGACCGGCTCGCCATGCTCAGCTCGTTGTTTCCATTGCTCTACGGAGCTGTCTTCATCGCCCTGCTTTGGCAGGCCTTTCGTGTGATGAGCAAAGGTTTCAAGGCAGCCAGTGCTCCGCTCTCCAGTGATCGTGCGAACGGCGCCGGTGACCGCACAGGACAGGTCACCGTCCATCCGGAACTGCTGGATCAGGACGGGCGGATCACGGAGGAGGACCTGCTGACAGTTCGCTTCAGCACCGATGAAGAGCCACCTTCGGAAGAAGCCGGAACGCGTCCTGAATAAGTTAGAGAGCTGGTGCCCAATCCGGCACCTTCACGGATTCGATAGGGGTCGACCGAGTGGACCAGAGAACACGCATTGTTGTCGCTGTGATTAAGAGCCTTAAGCTCCCGCCCCGATTCCGGCTGCGGCTCCTCAAGGAAGATCCCGTCAGGCTTGAGCTGAGCCTCACGCCGGCCTACGGCAAAGACCCGATCCAGGTCGGCCTGGTGGAGTCCCTTGATCTTGTGGCCCGCCGCGATCGTGAAGGCCGTATTCCGAGGGATCTTCAAGGGACCTGGGACTGGACTGTTCGCCATGGTCAGGTCAGCACCGGTGGCTGGAATCCATACCTCAAGGAAGCCTTGCAAACCATGTTCGAGACAGGACTTCCAGCGATCGTGTTTGAAGAGCTCACCGGCGAGGAGTACCACCCCGTCGATGGCACCCGTCACGTGCGGTGAGTCGTGTTAAGGCGTAAGAACAACTACAGCGCCTCAACAATTGGCCGATCTATGACGAAGGGATATCGGCCTTTAAGAAAAACTTTATGGCCAGTCTCACCCAGTCCGTCAGTCCCTTGGTTCAGCTGCTCGCGACGTTGGGGGCGATCAGCAGCCTTCTCCTGTTCGGCGCCTTGAACTTCGTCCGCTAAGACGAGATCTCCGCTCACTGCCCAACGCATCACGATTGCGGACTTACCCCATCGACGCGCTGTTACCTCAGCTCTGTGAGCTGCTGGTCGATGGTGCAACTGTGCTCCTGCAGGCACCTCCGGGTGCAGGGAAAACCACCCGTGTCCCCCTGGCCCTGATCAACCGGCTGGGAACGAAGCACGACAGCCCACCCTTCCAGGGGCGCATCTGGATCGTTGAGCCAAGACGTCTGGCCGCTCGCGCCGCCGCCAAACGACTCGCTGAGAGCCTCGACCAGCCCGTCGGCCAACTGATCGGTTACTCCATTCGTGGAGAGCAGCTCCGTTCTGAGAGCACACAAGTCGAAATCATGACCGATGGCCTGTTTCTGCGACGGTTGCAGGCGGATCCATCCCTCGACGGCGTGGGGTGTGTGGTCTTCGATGAATTCCATGAGCGACGGCGCGATGCCGAGCTTTCTCTGACCTTGCTGCGGGAGGCCCGTTCTGAGCTCAGGCCTGATTTATGCCTGCTGCTGATGTCGGCCACCCTCGATCTGTCGGATTTGAAGCCGCGTCTGCCCGAAGCGATCGTGCTGAAAAGCGAAGGTCGCTGTTTTCCTGTTGAGACCCACCATCAGCTTCCGAAACCGGATGAATCCCTGCCGCGGCAGGTGCTACGAGCCGTGGAAAATCATGCCCTCTCACTGCCGGAAGCCAGTGGAGTGCTGGTGTTTCTGCCTGGCCTAACAGAAATCAACCGCTGCCTGAATCTGCTCAGGGACGCCTCCTCGTTGGTGGACTGGGAGATCCATCCCCTCCATGGAGATCTTTCTCTCGACGCACAGCATCAAGCCCTAGGGCGCTGCAAGTCAGGCTTCGCCGGCAAGTTGATCCTTGCCAGTGCCATCGCAGAAAGCTCTCTCACCCTGGACGGCGTCTGTCTGGTCATCGACAGCGGCCTCAGTCGACAGCTGCGTTACGACCCCACCACGGGCATGGAAGGACTGGAAACCGTACTCTCCAGCTTGGCCAGCGCCGATCAACGCCAAGGGCGTGCCGGGCGCCAAGGTCCCGGCTGTTGCGTTCGCTTGTGGTCACCGGCCAACCAGCAGCGGCGCCCGGCTTTCAGTCCACCGGAGCTGCAACGAGCCGATCCCCAGCCAATCGTGCTCGAGCTGGCTGCTTGGGGGGCCGGTCTTGGTGAGCAGCTGCCCTGGCTGGAACCCCCACCAGCCGCAGCTCTGCAGGACGGACGCGATCAGCTGACAATGGTGAAAGTCTTGCTGCCGTCTGGGCGGTTGAGCGCAACCGGAAAGCTGCTCAACGGCCTCAGCGTGCATCCAAGGCTCGGCATCTTGATGTTGGAGGCTTGGCGCTGTGGCAACCCTGAACTTGGCTGCGATCTTGCGGCGTTGCTCAGCGACCGCGACCCTCTCCAGGCTCGCGAGGTCGGCTGCGATCTGAATGAGCGGCTGCAGGCCATGCACCGCCTGCCGCGACTGAGCAACCTGCGGCAGGTCAGCCGTCAGCTGATGCGACAACTCAGGCGACTCAATCCACCCCAGTCGCCTGAACCGTTGGCGATCACAGGGGCCGAACTGATTCTCAACGCCTTTCCCCAATGGTTGGCCCTGAAGCGTCAGGGGCAGCGGGGGACATACCTGCTGCGCCAGGGACGAGGTGCCCGTCTCCTTGACCACGATCCTCTGATCGAGTGCGACGCGCTTGCCGTAGCCAGAGTGGACAACGGCCAACGGGACGCCAGGATTCATCTCGCCTTCCCTCTAGATGCCAACGCCGTGGAGCGTCTGGCTGAACGCGAGGGATGTTGGCAAGACAGGCTGGAGTGGGATGCAGAGGATCAACGGATCCGGGCGGAGCGGGTGCTGAGCCTGGGACCCCTGCTGGTCCGCAGGGAGGCCCAGCCGAAGCCCTCGGGGGAACACTGCCGGGACCTGCTGCTCAAAGTGCTGCGGGAGAGCGGTCGGTTGGATGCGCTTCCTTGGTCAGAGCAGCTGATCCAACTGCGTTACCGCCTTGATCTGGCCCACCGCCAGCTGGGACGACCCTGGCCTAGGAGGGATCTGGGTCACCTCATGGATGCGCTGGAGGATTGGCTTGGGCCTGCCTTGGAGGGTTGTTACCGCTTGCGAGATCTCGACGCGGCCAGCCTCGAGACCTGCCTTTGGGGGGCGTTGGAGTGGCAGCAGCGACACCAACTGGACCAGCTGCTGCCGACGCACCTTCCCATTCCAAGCGGACGTTCAGCAGCGCTGCGCTACGACGCGGATGATCAAGTGGTCCTTGCCGTCAAACTCCAGGAGATGTTCGGATGTGGATTGGGTCCGTGCGTTCTGAATGGACGCCTGCCGGTCACGCTTGAACTGCTCTCTCCTGCGGGCAGACCACTACAACGAACACGTGATCTTGCTGGCTTCTGGGCAGGCAGCTACCTGGATGTGCGTCGTGAGATGCGCGGGCGCTACCCGAAACATCCATGGCCTCAGGATCCGCTCAAGGCTGTTGCCACAGCCTCCACCAAGGAGAGAGTTACGGTGAAAGGTCCCTGAATCTGCAAGCACAGAGACGGGTTTCCGCAAACACAGGCAACAAATCTCCAACCTTTGTTACATTTGGCCCAACCAACCGGTTCCTTCTCTCAATGTCCGACAACACTCAGGCCCGCTTCGGTTTCGTCAACTTCGCTGAAACCTGGAACGGTCGTCTCGCCATGATGGGTTTCGTCATCGGCCTCGGCACCGAACTGCTCACCGGCCAGGGCATCCTGTCCCAAATCGGCCTCGGCTGATTGCTTCACCATCGCTTTCAAAAGCCTCACCGGTCTTCCGGTGAGGTTTTTTGTTGTCAAATTGACCGAACGATGCATCACAGTGGTGCAAGACACATCGGTTTCGGTCTTGGCACCGCTGTACGTTCACAACCGGCGCGATGGCTCAAGGCTGCTGAGCAGTGCACTTGTAATCTTCGCCATCTCCACCACCCAAATGCATCGAATCTGGGGGTGCGGACTCGCCGCTGTGAGCGGTTTGGTTTGTCTCTATTGGGGTCTTGCCTACCGCCGCCTTGATCGCTGATCCGATTCCGACCTACACGGTCTGCGAACTCAATGCCGCTATCGGCAGCTTGCTCGAGCGGGGGTTTGCGCCTCGTTTCCTGGTCGATGCAAGTGTTCTGAAGCCGCAAGTCAAAAAGGGGCATCTCTGGCTGACCCTCACTGACGGTGATGCCAGCATTTCCGCTGTGGTTTGGTCATCGAGACTGAAGCAGCTCAGCTATCGCCCGGACGACGGCGATGGAGTTCTGGTGGTGGGCAAGCTGAATTTCTGGGCAGCACGAGCCAATCTCACGGTTCAGGTGCTGGACATCAGGCCGAGCCTCACCACGGTTCTGCGGCAATTCGAGCAGGTTCGGGCTCTGCTCACCGATGAAGGCATCATCCGAGCTGAGCGGAAACGGGTTCTTCCATCCCAACCCGCGGTGATCGCGATTCTGACAAGCGTTCCGAGTTCAGCGCTGGCGGACATGCTTCGGACCGCAAAAGAACGCTGGCCGCTGACGACTTTGCTCGTGATCCCCATCCCTGTTCAAGGTTCCGTAGCGCCAACAATCCGCAACGTGCTGTCTTCCCTGGCTGCGCAGCACAAATCGCTTCAACTCGATGCGCTGGTGCTGGCGCGGGGGGGAGGTAGCCGCGAAGATCTCGCTGTCTTCGACGACGAGGACCTTTGCCGGGATCTGGCCTGTTTCCCGCTGCCGGTGGTGACGGGGATCGGCCATGAGGATGACCTGACGGTGGCCGACCTCGTCGCGGACATGCGGGCCGCGACTCCAACAGCGGCCATCGTGGCGCTGCTCCCCGATCGCAACGAAGCCCTGCAGGGCTTGCAGCAACGACGTCAGCGACTACACGACCACCACCATTGGTGGCTCAATCGTGAGCAGCAACGTTTGAAGGAGAAACAGCGCCAACTGGAGCTGATGGCACCAGCGCTGATGCTTCAACGCCACAGAAACGCTCTGACCCAAAAGCGTCAGTTGCTGAACGCCCTCTCACCCGAGCGTTGGCTGAAGCGTGGTCTGGCCATGGTGACGGCGATGGACGGGTCTTCCTTGCTTCGAGCCAGTGAAGCCAACCCAGGCGATCGTCTGAACGTGCAATTTCAAGATGGAACATTGGTAACAACGGTGGACCGATTCGTTGATGCGCCGTCCCAACCTCCATCATGAGCAACCCTCCCCTGTCCGAAGAGATCAAGAGCTGGAAGCGAGACGCTGAACAGCTCAGTTATGAAGAGTCACTGACCGCGTTGGATCTGCTGCTGGCAGAACTTCAAAACGATGCAGTGCCGATGGCTGAACTGCAACGCCATTACCAACGCGGCCAGGTTTACCTCGAACACTGTGAAAGTTTGCTCAGATCAACTGAACAAGCGGTCATTGAGCTCAATCCACAGACCCTGACACCTCTTGATGATGCGTAAAGCGTTGCCCTGGATTTACTTGTTGCTGGCGATCCTTGGAGCCGTCCTGCCATGGCAGGCCAATCTGCAGTTCATGGCCGAAAGTGCTGGCAATGCATTTGATCTCCAGCGATTCATCGCGGAGTCAAGTTCCACTGCAGCTGCACGCTCACTGTCGGCAGATCTTCTGATTGGAGCAACGGCCGTGAGCATCTGGATCGCGGTGGAGGGCCCTCGCCAAAAGATCAAAGGATGGTGGATTGCAATTCTCTTGAGTGTGGGTGTCGCTTTTGCCTGTGGAGCTCCGTTCTTTTTGTTTCTGCGTGAGCGCCAATGGCAAGCAGAGCAAGGCAACACCGGGGACAGCGATCAAGGCTCAGAGCCGACATCCTGAGCCGACACATCAATGGTGACTTCACTGGCGGGAACCATGGGATCGGCTGATGCATTGGAACCGTGATCCTGAAGTTCGGCACCACACACTCCACATCGGTCCTGGCGACCAAAACTGACAGCACCGCAAGCTGGACACGGGACCATTCGGGATTGCAACAGCTTCCATCCGATCCATCCAAGCCCGGTCAACAGCAGCGGGAGGGCCAACAGAACCACCACAAGACCACCGGCAAGATCCAGAAGCACGCGACCCGCAGCAGTGGGAAGCAGCAGAATCAGAAGGAGCAGCGAAGACCAGAGCAGAAATGTTGAACGGTTCATTAACAGATCAAAACAGTGGAGCGTCTTAAAAATTGTTCAACACACGATGGCACTCATCATCCATCTTTTGCATGATTGATCAAGCTTGAGCAAGGTTCGGGTGTCCACGATTCTGACGACGCATCCGAGCCTCAACAAGCTCAACACTTAGACACTGTCCGTAATACAAAATCACTCCAACCAGCCAAACCCAAAGCGTGAGAACCAAAACGCCTCCAATCACTCCATAGGCCTGGAATCGATTACCGAGAGACACAATACTGAGACTTAAAATGATATTAAGAACCGACAAAACGACGCCTATAACAATTGATCCCGGAATCAGTGGCCTCCAAGGGATTCGACGACTTGGCAAGACCCGTTGTAAAACAAATGCCAACAAAGACAGCCAAAGCGCTGGTGCGATCAAGGAGCCAAATGCAAACACATGCTGGTTGTGAAAAAGACGCTTTAAGCCAGGGGAAAAAGCCTCCAAGTTAGCAATCAACTCCTGAGGCAATTTGCTCAAACCAACGATAATCTGCTCAATCACAATCAACACAGCCAAAGACAACACAACCAGAAACGCTTGTAAGCGACTACGCAGAAACTCAAGAAACTGAATTCTCATCCCCTCCTGATCAGAGGGATTGGGAAGGACTTCTGACCACAGTCGATCCGCCCCCCGTTGCAACGTGAGATAGACATTGCTGGCCGTCAGCAACAACACGGCCACGCCAAGCAAACCAGCACCAAATCCCTGGGCCACGAGCCCCAGCAGGGTGGACTCGACTAAATCCACCACTGAGGGTGGAAGCAAAGGGCTGATTGACCTGAGGACTTCATCGACACCACTGCCTTTGCCGTAAATTCTTGCGGCAACAGACAAAGCAATTAAGAGCAGCGGAAAAATCGACTGCAATGAGTAATAGGCAAAAGCAGCACTGAGATCAACACACCCTGATTCAGCCCATCGACCATATGCTTTCCATAAATACAGCAACGATCGCGCTGGCTTCAACAGAGAGACCTTCACGTTGAGCCCACTTCTTCTGCAACGTTACATCTGACACCAAGAGAAGAGCATAGGTGCACAAAAAAACCACCTCATATCGAGGTGGTTTCTTCAGAAGGGGGATGGTGATGGGTTGACCATCAATGATCAACGCTCATCGCCAACCCCTTTAAATAAGAATGTTTTACCTGGCATTGAGCTATTTTCTCAGGGGGCTACCCCCCAAATATCGTCGCCGCTGATGCGTTTCACAACCGAGTTCGGGATGGATCGGAGTGGTTCCACACCGCCATGAACACCAGGATAGTTAAACATTCTCAAGGATTGAACCTTGAGAACTGCATAGGATCTGCAGCTTTCGCCACGCGTCTGAATCAAACAAAGTCTTTCAGGCAAGAACCAAAAAGTTGGTCAAGCCCTCGGTCTATTAGTACTCCTCCGCTGCATCCATTACTGGACTTCCACGTAGAGCCTATCAACGGGTGTTCTTCCCGTGACCTTACTGGGTTACCCCATGGGAACACTCATCTTGAGGTGGGCTTCCCACTTAGATGCTTTCAGCGGTTATCCACTCCGCACATG
>NHKA01000023.1:0-69498 GCA_002169615.1 Cyanobacteria bacterium TMED229 | reverse complement strand
AAGTCGGGCAGGTCCTTCTGGGTCTGCAGATCCACCGGCTTCGGACAGGCGGCGGTGTGGCAGAAGCTCTGCATCACCAGATCGGAGGAGAAGCCCAGGCAGGCCAGCTCCTTCATTTCGTCCCGCGTCATCGGGCCGGTGGTGTCCTGTGAGCCGACGGTGGTCATCAGCGGTTCGCAGCTGGTGCCGGGTCGGACGCCGGCGAGGCCGCAGGCCTTGCCCACCATTTTCTGAGCCAGGGTGAAGCCCTTGCCGGTATCCGCCGGTGCCGAGGGGCGGATGAACAGATCCGAAGAGGTCAGGCCGAGCTTGGCGCGCACCTTGTCGGTCAGGGCGCGACCGATCATCAGGGGGATGCGACCGCCGGCGCGCACCTCGTCGCTGATCGTGGTGGGCTTGAGCTCGAACCGACTCACCACGGTGCCGTCGCGTTCGATCGTGCCGGCATGGGGTCGGATTGTGATCACATCACCGGTGTTCAGTTCGCTGACATCGCATTCGATCGGCAGGGCACCGGAGTCCTCGGCTGTGTTGAAGAAGATCGGGGCGATCTTGCCGCCGAGAATCACCCCGCCAGCCCGCTTGTTGGGCACATGGGGAATGTCATTGCCGGTGTGCCACAGCACCGAGTTGATGGCGCTCTTGCGGGAGCTGCCGGTGCCCACCACGTCGCCGACGTAGGCCACGGGATGGCCCTTCTGTTTGAGGGAAGCGATCGTCTTGAGCCCCTCTGGGTCCCGGGTCTCCAACATCGCCAAGGCATGCAACGGGATGTCCGGGCGTGTGGTGGCGTGGGTGGCCGGCGAGAGATCGTCCGTGTTGGTNTCGCCCTCGACCTTGAACACCGTCACCGTGATGCTGTCGGCCAGTTCGGGCTTGGAGGTGAACCACTCGGCTGATGCCCAGCTCTCCACAACCTGTTGGGCAAAGCGGTTGTCTGCCGCCAGATCCATCACGTCGTTGAACGCGTCGTAAACGAGGAGCGTTCGGCTGAGTCCCTCAGCAGCACAGCCGGCCAGTGCAGCGTCGGAGTGCTTGAGCAGCTCGATCAGGGCGGCGACGTTGTATCCACCCACCATCGTCCCCAGCAGGCGCGTGGCTTCCAGCGGTGACACCAGGGGACTGGACGCTTCTCCCTGGGNCACGGCGCTGAGCCAGGTGGCCTTCACGTAAGCGGCTTCATCGACACCTGGGGGGATCCNTTCGCTGAGCAGGTGCANCAGGAACGCCTCTTCACCGGCAGGCGGGTTCTGCAGCAGTGCGGTCAGTCCCTGGGTCTGCTCGGCGTTGAGNGGAAGAGCGGGAACGCCCTGGGCTTCCCGGGCGGCGGCCAGCTCGCGGTAAGCGCTCAGCATGCAGGGTGATTGCGGGGAAGACGTCCATTCTTCCGGACGGCCTCCGGTTGAATCGGATCAACTTGCGTAGCCTGANCGAATTCACTGCAACGTTCATGGCCACCACTTCCGATCTGCATGTGGTGGAAACCCGTCCGTTGGTGGCACCGGCACTGCTGCACAGAGATCTGCCCATNGACGCGGCTGCGTCGGAGACCGTTTCAACGACNCGACGGCGAATCAAGGCGATTGTGAGCGGNGAGGATCGCCGCCTGCTGGTGATCGTTGGTCCTTGCTCGGTTCATGACGTTGATGCGGCTCGCGACTATGCCCGTCAGTTAGCTCCACTGCGTGAAGCCCATCGCAATGAGCTGGAAGTGGTGATGCGGGTNTATTTCGAAAAACCACGCACCACGGTTGGTTGGAAAGGCTTGATCAATGATCCGCATCTGGATGGTTCCTATGACATCAACACGGGNTTGAGGCGTGCACGCAGCTTGCTTCTGGACCTTGCCAGGGAAGGAATGCCGGCCGCGACGGAACTCCTGGACCCAGTTGTGCCCCAGTACATCGCAGATTTGATCAGCTGGACGGCCATCGGGGCGCGCACGACGGAGAGCCAAACCCATCGGGAAATGGCATCAGGACTGTCGATGCCGATCGGCTACAAAAACAGCACAGATGGCAGTGCAACCATTGCGATCAATGCGATGAAAGCGGCATCNAAGCCCCATCANTTTCTCGGCATTAATCGAGAAGGTCATGCTTCGATTGTCAGTACGACCGGTAATCCTGATGGACATCTGGTTCTTCGTGGCGGACACCGAGGCGCCAACTATCACCCTGAAGATGTATTGGCAGCATCCACTGAGCTTTCAAAGTCAGGTTTGGCCAATCGTTTGATGATTGATTGCAGCCATGGGAATTCAAACAAGGACTACCGCAGGCAGGCAGATGTGCTGGCGTCGGTTGCCGATCAGGTTGGTCGGGGATCCATCCAGTTGATGGGAGTGATGCTCGAAAGTCATTTGGTGGAGGGAAATCAAAAGCTGACTTCAGATCTCTCTGAGCTCACCTATGGACAGAGCATTACCGATGCATGCATCAGTATTGAAACGACTGCAACTCTTTTGGATTCATTGGCAACTTCAGTTCGTGAACTTGCGTTAGCTGTTTGATGTTTTCCTCTTCTCAGGTGTTGCACCAACGTATGGGAGGTCATCACTTGTAAGTTGATAGCCGTGTTGCTTGAGCGAATGGATTAAGAGCCTTTTGCTGTCTTGATCTTCGATATTAACTCTTAATAAGTTTGATTTGTCTGAAAAGTACTTATTCACTTCTTCCTCATGTTGATGCCAGGTCTTGCGCCACATCTCAATGACATCTTCTGTAGTGATTTGTCGGTCTGGATTCAATGCGCTCAAACCTTTGCTTATCCTACGAACATAAGAACCATATTTTTTTGATTTGTGTGCTAGCTGCGATTTGATCCATGATTCTAAATTTCTAGTGTTAAAGATAAAAAGTGATCCAGGGTATTGCAGGTCGAGGATCGGAAAGAGTCGGTGGCCATAGAAAAACTCTCCGTTCTTGTGAAGACATTCCATATCAGAGTAAACATTGGACTTATCAATTCCTGTTAACAATGGTTGTGATGTTCTTAGGTTTTTCAGCATGGTATCAGCAATTCGCCCACCCTTCCAATGGATTGCTCGGTATCCATCTATTCTGAAAAGTCTATGAATACTGCGTGTGGCAATTTTATGATGTCCAATCACAAAAACTTTAGGTAAGCCTGTTCCTCGCACTGTAAAAAATAAATTCTACACCAAGCGTAACACTTTTCCTTGAATTAATCAACTCTACGCCTGATAACAAGCTTGCTTTCGCAATATTGAATTGTTAGTTTTGTCGAACTCAGCTTTTGTATGATAAAATAAATATACAAAGGTGTTTTAAAATTTTCAATGGCTTCAATTAAATTAGTGGCAATTGCCAAGGATGAAGCCGCCTATCTCGCAGAGTGGATTTACCATCACCTAAGTATTGGTATTCAAGAAATTGACGTCTATTTGAATGGAATAACAGATAATAGTTATCGATTAATGCGTTTGATNAATGCNAANCATAANAATGTAAAATTTTACAATGCTGACTATTTGGTTGGTATTAGTATTCGTTCTAAACGTTCTTTTCAGCAGGTCATTTATCGTTTTGCTTGGAATACAGAAAAGTGTAGAAAAAATATTTCTCATCTTGCCTTCTTGGATATTGATGAATATTTGATTTCATCCTCCTTCGGGGAAAATATCAATACGATGTTTGATTCGGCTGGTAAATTTGATATACTTTCCAATGCTTGGTATACAGACCTGCCTTCTGAAATCGAGCCTTTTGCGCGCTTTTTTTGTGAGTCGCAAATGGTTCAGAAAATGTCTATTATCAAATCTATTGGCCGCTTAAAATCCAATGTTGGTCATCCTATGGTCCATAATTTTAAAGGTGTTCAGCGTAAGCCAGATAAAATTAATGCGAAAATGAGTAATGGGTGTTCCATTAAATATTCGGGTCTTGGCAAACGACTCAGCCAAGAAGATGCTGACAGATCCGTTGATTCGATCGAACCATGGTTTGTCTTTCATCGTGTTTACAGGAGTCATGATGAATACTGTGCGAGTTTGATGCGTGGTCGCAAGCATCGATCGAACGATGCGCCGATCAAGGACAATCGCAATGGTTTTATTGCGATGGATGATAATAATCGAGTCATTGGACCACCCATGCAATACTCAATTAATCCAAAAATATGTCGGAATTATCAGAAAGGATTCAAACGCTTCATTGGCGATTGTGATTTGGTTGATGAAATCGAACAAGGCCGGGATTTTGTGAGAAACAAATACAAAGAATTGGAAACGCTGTTGAGTGATAATCCCGAACTTCTAAAGAAATACAGTAGCGTGTTTAGAGGTACCGTTTTTGGCAGTTATTAACCTTAATTCAATTTCAGCATAATGCTTGTGAGAAATGCTGTTGAAATTGGAACACTAAGATTATCTACACCATAAAAACTCACTTGTTCAAGTGCTGTGATGATCAGGCTGATCGTTANAATGCTGGCGATTGAAAAATCAAGTTGAAACAGNTGTTGCATCAATCCNAACACACTGNTTGTTGANATCAGCATCGCTGCAGTACCAGCGAGTGATTTNGTTTGACCTTTCAGATGCCATTGTGGAGACTTGACATGGCGTCCAATGAGGCTTGCAGAGCCGTCTGCGATTGCCATCACCAAGGCCCCAGTCAACATGGCGNCGGGATNTGANCTCCAGAAAAANTAAATNAAACAACAGATTGACAGNCANTAAAAAATGGTTCCGAAAGTTTTTCGTTCAACATCTTCAATCAATGANAACCAGCGTCTNTGGTGATTCAAACTCACCATCACCGTTGCAAATATGGCTGCAGTTAACGCGATCCATTGAGGAAGCTGAAGGTACCACGACAATGGCAACAAAAAACCACAGCCGATATGAATGACCTTTCTGGATACTTCGTTTGCGTCTGGCCAGACAGATTGGATCCAGTTTGTTATAAGGAATAAGGACCCAATGAACAGTGCAAGTACCGCAAGACTGCTGGGAATTGGCAAGATCAGATCAGGCTGCTTGCTGCTGATTGGTCATGGTTCGAAGTTTCAGAATCGCCTTGGACTCGAGCTGACGCACACGTTCACGAGAAACATTGATTTGTCGACCGATTTCAGCCAACGTCAGTGGTTCCTCTCCATCGAGGCCGAACCTGAGCCGCAGGATTTTCTGTTCACGCTCATTGAGTTGAGCCAGCCAGCCCCCCAAATGCTCTTTCTGGATGCTGCGGTCCATTCCTTCCATGGGCTCATCGCCATTGGGATCAGGAATCAACTCGCCCAGCGTGCTGCGATCTTCTTCTCCACGGGCATGAGCGTCGAGCGAGGCGCAGGGTGCACTCTGAGAAATCAGATCCTCGAGCTCACGTGGTTCGATGCCCATGGCACTTGCCAGCTCAAGCCTGTTCGGTTGTCGACCGAAACGGTGGGATAGTTCCCTCGAGATGCGACGCATCTTCGAAAGTTTTTCGCTGATATGAATCGGAAGTCGTATTGTTCGCGCACTGTTGTCAATGGCGCGCGTCATACCCTGACGAATCCACCAGTAAGCATAGGTGGAAAATTTGTATCCCATTGCTGGGTCGAATTTATCGACGGCCCGTTCAAGACCAATGGCTCCTTCTTGGACAAGATCAAGAAGCTCAAGACCCTGATTCTGATACTTCTTCGCCACGCTGACAACGAGTCTGAGATTGGCCGCCATCATGCGATCACGGGCTCGTTTTCCCATGCGGATTTTGTGTTTTTGCCGAGCTGTCAACTCATCAGGCGGAAGCTGTTGCAGCTCCTTCATGGCCTGCACGTGATGGGCCAACTCGATCTCTTCTGCCGCCGTGAGAAGCGGTATTCGCCCGATGTTGCTGAGATAAAAGCCAATTGAATCGGTTGCGAGCCGACCGTTGTGACGCGACGATGATCGCCGTGAAGAAGACGGCAACGCAGGTTCTTTCCGTTTCGACACTTTCGCCGAACCGGAAGATTCCAGAGGGATCCCCATCACCCTGGTCTCCTGAATGAATTTGAGCAGAATTTAGCACTGCNATTGCAGCTGAACAGTTTTGAATCCGAAGATTTTCGGGAGGCTGATCAGGTTGGAGTGGTAGTTATCTCGGACACATTTTGTTTTGCACAATGCACACGTAATTGATTGTTCAGCNTGTAGCGCATGCAACAGTGTTCATTTGCTGATTTAGTCCTAAAAATCAATTGTTCTGCAAGCCTTGCCGCCAAAGCTCGGTGAGCTGAACCTGGGAATTGCGCTCCTCCTGCTCTCCTGGTTGACGCTGGACGAAGCTCCCATCGCTTTGCATGTCCCACGCTCCCCTGTTGTCTGCCAGATAAAGCTCGAGCAGGCGTTCCAGCTTGATTCGAAGATCCGGTTCCTCAACTGGAGTGACCGCTTCGACCCTTCGGTCGAGATTGCGGGGCATCCAATCAGCACTGCCGATATAAACCTCAGGATTTCCACCATTTCCGAACCAAAAGACTCGCGAATGTTCAAGAAATTGACCAATAATGCTGATAACACTGATGTTTTCGCTCAGGTTTTCTCGTCCTGGATAAAGGCTGCACATTCCTCTGATAATCAATTCAATGCGAACTCCTGCCTGTGATGCCTCNTATAGAAGGGCAATAATTTCTGGATCAACCAAGGAATTCATTTTTGCACGGATGTGACCTTGACGACCCTCGCGCGCGTGCTCTATCTCCCGTCTGATCAGGGATTCCATGCCTTTGCGCAAGGTCACTGGTGCTACAAGAAGTCTCCGGAAACTCTGTTGCTTGGAGAAGCCCGTCAGATAGTTGAACAATTCGACGAGATCCTGTCCCAGCTCTGCACGTGTGGAGAGAAGTCCGAGGTCCGTGTAGAGCTTTGAGGTTTTTGAATTGTAATTGCCTGTTCCAATATGAACGTAACTACGTAACTTGTCATTTTCTTTGCGTACGACAAGAACAATTTTGGTGTGTGTTTTTAAACCCAACACNCCATAAATGACATGAACGCCTGATCGCTCGAGATGACGTGCCCATTGAATGTTGTTGTCTTCATCAAATCTTGCTTTGAGCTCCACCAGCGCCATGACCTGTTTTCCGTTTTCTGCAGCTCGGATGAGAGCATCGATGATNGGNGAATCCTTGCTGGTTCGGTAGAGCGTCATTTTGATGCCCATCACCTGTGGATCATCGGCGGCTTGGCTGATGAATTCCTCTACAGAGGTGGAAAACAGCTCATAGGGGTGATGCAACAGGATGTCTTTTGTGCGCATCACCGAGAAGATGCTTTCGAATTCTTCGGGTTTGATTGATCCCTCTTCAATCAGATGCTGCTGAGTTCGTGCCAGCACAGCTGGGGTCTGGCCTGTGTAACTCTTGTCCTTGAGATGGGGTAGAGGAAGGCTCATCAGGCCGAAAAGATCATCCAAGCCCAGTGGACCGTCAATTCGGTAGAGGTCCTCATCCTCAACGGCCATTCCTGTCATCAACATCTGCACCACGTTTTCCGGCATTTCGTTGGGAACCTCGAGGCGCACAACCTCGCCTCCAACCCTGCGCTTGCGCAGTCCTTGCTCGAGCGCCAGCATCAGATCATCCGCTTCCAGATCACGCAGTTCGAGATCCGCGTCGCGCGTGATTCGGAAAAAATAATGACCTTCGACCGTCATCCCGGGAAATAGCATTCCCAGGTTGAAGGCGATCACCTGCTCCAGGGGAACGGCAGTGTGAATCGGCCTGGGATCACAATCGCTGAGATTGATCGGTAGCGCGATGAAGCGTGGGAGATTTTTCTGCGGAACTTTCACCCGTGCAAACTGATGGCGATCGGTGTCCGGATCCCGGATCACAGCTGCAACGTTCAGGCTGAGATTGCTGACGAATGGGAATGGATGGGCTGGGTCGACAGCCAATGGTGTCAGTACGGGGAAGACCGAGGCGATGAAGTAGTCGTCAATCCAACGCTTCTGCTGATGGTTCAGCTGCTCATAATCAAGCAGCTGAACATGATGCTCTTGCAGGTTACGTTTCAGATGATGACGGTAGTGATTTTGTTGTTGCTCTAATAGTGGAATAAGACGTTCTCGTATTGTGAGTAGCTGCTCAAGTGGTGTTTTTCCATCTTCGCTTGGTGTGGTGATTCCTGCTTCAACTTGAGACTTCAGCGATGCCACGCGCACCATGAAGAACTCATCGAGGTTGTTGCTGAAGATGGCGCTGAATTTCGCTTGGTCGAGAAGTGGTGTACGAGCATCAAGAGCCTGCGCCAGGACCCTTTCGTTGAAGGCAATCCAGCTCAGTTCTCGGTTGATGTAGAGATCTGGAGACAGCGAATCTGCGCTCATGGAGTCAGCAGTGCTGGATGAAGCATTGAGTTGACCGTAGCAATCACAGCTGCGATGAGTTGTTCTTGACAAGTCCAATCACGATGATCAAGACCAGGGCTGCTCCAATGAATGGGCTGGTTGGTCCAAGCAGGTCATAGGAAAGCCCTGCCAGGGGTGGTCCGAGGAAGCTGCCAAGGCTCTGCAGGGCCTGCAGGCTTCCAAGTGCGGCGCCCTGTCCGCCGTCCCCGAGTCGTCTTGAAACCTGACTGCGAAGGCTGGGGGTGACAAGACCTGTTCCCAGGGCAAGGAGAGCCACGGCGATCATCACGCTGGCCGGTTGATCGGCTCTGCCGATCGAGGGAATCAGCACACAGCCGACAATTACCAGCCCCAGTCCGATCAAGGTGAGGCGTCGTTCGCCGAAACGTTGAACAAGAGGGCCGATCAGACCCCCCTGAACAACGGTGGCGACAATCCCCACCACGAGAAACGCTGTTGTCGCTAGTTCTGGGCCCCATCCGTAGCGCTGTTTGAAATACAGCACGAGGATGGCCGTGAATCCGTTGAAGGCGAGAAAAAACAGGAAGAATGCGGCGGACAAGCGCCCGATTGAGCCCTGGCTGATCACCCGACTGATACGGGCAAAGGGATTGAGCTCCGCCTGTTGTGTCGAGGTCTGCCGAGCTTCAGGTGGATGGGTTTCCGGGAGGAGCGTCAGCACGACCATCAGATTGACCAGGGCAAAACCGGTCGCGATCCAGACAGGCAGAGCAATGCTGTACGTGGCAAGCCATCCCCCCAGTCCTGGCCCAAGGATGAACCCGAGTCCGAAGGCCACACCGATGAGGCCGAAGCTGCGAGCGCGTTGTTCCGGTGCACTGATGTCAGCCAGAACGGCACTTGCTGTCGCAGCAGTTCCCCCACTCACGCCATCGATGATGCGCGCTACAAAAAGCAGCACCAGGGGAATGGCTGTTGACCCAGGCCAGGTCAGGCTCACTGTGATGGCGAAGAGACCCAGTCCAAGCACAGATCCGCTGACGCAGATCGCCATCACCGGTCGTCGACCGTGCCGGTCGCTTAGAGCCCCGATCAGCGGGGTGACCAGAAACTGCGCCAGGGCGTAGCTGCCGGCGAGAAGTCCCAGAGTTCGTCCATCTGGAGCGAATTGCGCCAGCAGGAACGGGAGCAGTGGGAAAACGATGCTTTCGCTCAGCCGATCGTTGAGCAGTGTCAGGAAGGCACTGAGCAACGTCGGAATCCGAAAACGCAGCAAGGCAATCGTGCGCCACAGGAGACTCAACCTCCCACAGGACCTTGGTCATGGCTCTGCGTCCGATTCAATCCGTCGATCACGATCTCCTGCGTGAGATCTACCAGGATGCGATTGAGACCCTGGCGCCGCTGTTGTACACAGAGGATCAGGTGCGTGCCTGGTCTGCGCTCGCCTGGTTGCCGGCCGCCCTGGATCGGACCTTGACGGAGGGATCAGGCTGGATCAGTGGGGCCGACGAGGCCTTTGCGATCCGCTATCCCGATGATCGTCTTGCCTTGCTGTACTGCCGTGGTCGTTCAGCTCGACAAGGCCATGCCACAGCTCTGTTGGAGCAGATCGAGGCGGACGCCCTGCGGACAGGGGTCGATCGCCTCACCACTGAAGCGAGTCAATTGAGTCGTCCCTTATTGGAACGACGTGGATGGCAGTTGATTGCACCTGAAACGATCGCAATTGGAGGCGTGTTGTTCGAGCGTTATCGGATGGCTAAAGGTCTGCGCCAGGTCACAAGTTGATCGAGAACATCCAAAGCTTTGCCTTCGTTCAAGAGTGTCTCCGCGCGTTGAATCCCATCTTCCAGGCTGGTGGCTCTGCCGCTGAACCAGATGTAGACACCGGCATTCCAGCGCAGGGCGCAGCGCAGAGGACCCTGATTCTTGAGAGCTTGTTTCGCCTCCACACTCCAGTTGTCCAGATCGGACCACTCGACATCCTGTTCATGACAACCGTGGTCCCGTGGATGGAGGATCTTTCGCACTGCGTCACCGGATTTCACCGTGGCTGTGATGCAGGCTCGACCGATCGGGAGGTCAGTTCCACCCTCCAGCCCTTTGACTGTGACGAGATTGGATTCGCCTGCTTGTTTGAGTGCATCCCAAGCTCGGCTTTCGGTGGGAGGGTGTACGAATCCGCTCACCAGCAGATGGTCTCCCTGGTGGGGTGTCCACAACAGCTCGAGGCTCGCCACTGGCGGACGCTTTCCAAGTTCCTCTCTGTAGGTGATCAGCGATTCGGCAATCGTGAAGTGATCGGGTTGATGAATCAGCGCAAATCCATGCTGGTCAAATCCCTGCTGCACCTCTGCAAGCGTCAGTCCGGCTAGATCCAGGCCGAGCGCTTGAAACAACTCTTGGGCCGTGATTCCGTATTTGATCGGCATCCGAGCGCCCCCTTGAAGAACGATGGGGATTCCGCAGGCCAACAGCACCAGCGTGGTGAGTGGATAGATCGGGGCCGTCCGGGTTCGTCCATCAAATGGCATGCCGAAACAGATCGGCTTTGCAGCAGCGTCCTTGGATGTCAGTACAGGGCCCAATTGTCTGTAGGTGTCCAGCATTCCTGCCAGTTCCTGGGGCTCTGGCCGACGGATTCGATGCGCGATCAAAAATGCACCGATCTGTGCTGGAGTGGCTTCTTCGCGCAGGATCAGATCAAGGGCATCTGCGGCTTCAGCGCGCGTCATGCCTTTGCTGGTGTGTTCACCGCTTCCCACCTTGCGTAGGTGCGCTTTGAAGCGCTCCTTACCGGATGGTGGGCTGACGATCACGGCACCAAGCCTCAATGGGGCGAGTGTTCAGCAGCACGCAGCACCACTGAAGTAACAATTGATACAGAGTGTTCAGCCCCTGTTGTGTTGGTCAAGATCGACGAAGCTGCCGTGACGGGGATGAAGGGGGTTGTGGCGGCCTTCAGCGTAATAGAGACGCTCGAGCAGAAGATGCGTTGTTGTCGAGGCCGTGATCAGTTGGCGGGACCAAGAACGATGGACCAACTGGAACATTTGATGCATGGCTTTCAGTCATCCAGCAGCTTTTTTATTGCATCCCTGCCAACAGAAATGTGTTGTTCNNCTTGATGCAAAATCAGNAACGTGGGTTCTGGCTGTTTGGTAGCAACTGCTGCAAATTAGTTGGCTTGTCTTCGGGAGTGTTGAACAGCTGCTGAAAGGCAGTGAGCACCTCTATGCAACAACCATGACTGTTACTGCCACTCTAATGGCGGCCAAGAAATCCAAAGGCCTCAGCTTTGCTGACCTCGAAGCATCTCTTGGNCTCGATGAAGTCTGGATTGCTTCCCTGTTTTATGGTCAAGCCACAGCTTCTGCTGAAGAAGCAGCAAAGCTTGCTGAAATTCTTTCGTTGGATGCCGAGACAACTGCCGCAATCCAGGAGTTCCCCACGAAAGGAAGCCTTGACCCTGTCATTCCTACCGATCCGTTGATCTACCGTTTTTACGAGATCATGCAGGTTTATGGAATGCCGATGAAAGATGTGATTCAGGAGAAATTCGGTGATGGCATTATGAGTGCCATCGATTTCACTCTTGACGTGGAGAAAGTTGAAGACCCCAAGGGCGATCGTGTTTCAATCACCATGTGTGGCAAGTTCCTGCCTTACAAGAAGTGGTAACGATCTGCTCAAGGTGAGTGTTGTGAGAAAGTCCAAAGCCTGGTTTCAACCAGGCTTTTTTTGTTGCTTATTGGCGGAATTGCTGTTGAAGCTCTTTGTTGGCTTGTTCTCGCCGTTCGCCTTCCTGAAGGGTTGCGCTGAGTTCCAGCAGGCAATGCCGACTGTGGCTTGTCGCGATGCAGCCCAGTGCCAGAAGGGCTGAGCGGGCTACAGCATCGGATCCTTCATGACAGAGTTTGGCAAGGCGATCGCTGATCAAGGGGCCATCTCTTCGTTGCAGTACACGGACAGCGGAAATCACGACTGGATCACGGAAATCATGGAGCGCTTCTTCGCACAGTTGCAACAATGTTTGATCGTCCAGAAGATGTGCTCTGAAGAGGAGCAGTTGCAATCCAGCCAGACGGTGTTGTTGTGAGGGATGTTGGATGCTCTGTCGCACAAGAGATTCGGGCACGTCAGCACCCCAGCATGCGAGTGCTTCAAGAACAACAAGTCCCATTGACTCATGGCTCTTTTCCACTTGCGTTAGAAGCCAATCACGGGCTTCAGGTTGGTGACAGAGGCCTGATGCGAGAACAAGCTCTGGGAGAGCGCCATGCTCGTCCAGCAGCTTTTTGATGAAGGGCCAGCCCTTTTCGGCGAACATTCCAAGCTTTTCAGCGATCGCCATGCGGAGATCGTCAGAAAGGCTGGGAGAATAGATCTCACCCAGCCATGTTGGGTCCAGAGGAACCCNTCGAGAGTGAGCAAGCCGCTCCCAGAGAGCGGCTTCATCATTGAGCATCAAATGAGTGTCTCAGCGGGCGCCGAGTTCAGCAGCAAGTTCACGCTCAAGTTTGTCATCATGCTCGGTTGGAAGAACATTTTCCATTTGCGTCCGGTGCGTGCTGTAGAAGAGCATGCCGATGAACACCATTCCACCAATGATGTTGCCAATAGTGACTGGAATAAAGTTCCAAAGGATGACCTGACCGAAGTTCACACCTGAGCCGAGGATCGGGCCTGCTGTGTGCAGGAACTGGTTGACGACGATGTGTTCCATGCCCATTGATTGGAAAGCCGTGATCGGCAACCAGCAAGCAAGAATTTTGCCAGGAACGCTTTTGCTCACCAGTGCCATGGTGACACCAAGGCAGACCAGCCAGTTGGCGATTACACCGCGAACGAATGCCAGGAAGAAACCAAGCAGTTGGAGATCTTCGTACTTTTTGACGACGTTTGCTTTGTTGAGGGCAATGATTTTTGCCGCAACTTGTTGCCACATTCCGCCACCGTCTGCGGCAGAAGCTGGGTCGACCGTCCAACCGCTTGTGAGGCTGATGGCCATCAACAGGGCAACAACGGCNGTTCCGATCCAGTTGCCTAACCACACCCAGGACCAGTTTCGNATAGTGGCACCCCAGGAACATTTGCCTGCCCAGGTGGCCATCGGCAGCAAGGCGAAATTGCCTGTCACCAATTCCATGCCGAACAGCACAATGCTGGCGAAACCGAAGGGGAACAAGAATGACCCAAGCCATGGCTGACCGCTCTTCAGACCAACGGTGAGCGCAAGGATCACCGCAAGGCCAAGGATGGACCCTGAATAGAAACCGCGGAGCAGCAGGTTCTTGACGCTGACTGTTGATTTTTTGCCCCCGGCGGCAATCATGCCGTCGACGAGCTCATTGGGAAGGACGTAGTCCATCAGATGAGTGGGAAAGGTGAACGGAAGATCAGAATTCAGCCGCTGATGTGATGCATCAGATGAGAAAACTTGTCAGGGCCCATGCCCTGACGAATCTTGGAATTCTCGTAACGGCCGCTGATGCTGAGCCTGTTGTTACAACGGAAATGAGTTCCGCTGCTGTTGCCTATGGCTCAAAAGTGGAATGAAGGACTCGGATTGGGTCTTTCAGCCGTGGCTTCAGAAAAAAGCGCCACGATCAAAGGAACCAAGTCGGTCAGAACTCATGTCTTGGGCGTGGCACCAAATTGCTCAACCAGAACCTCCTTCAGGACCGATTTGATTTCATCGGCTGGGATGGCCTTGCGGTAAGTCTCTCCTAATTTGGGATCAAATCCTTGAGATCCACCAAGGGTGATGGTGTAGCCCTGTCCCATTTCTCCCTCACTGTTCTTGGCCTTCGTGCCCGTCAGTCCGATCGCACCCATGTTGGCCTGACCACAGTTGTTGGGACATCCTGTCCAATGGATCTTGAGCTCTTCAGGCAGATTCAGTTCTGCATCGAGCTCTGCNGCGGCTTCAAGAGCTTGATCTTTGGTGTTCGTGAGTGCAAAGCCGCAGTATGTGTTCCCTGTACAGGACACTGTTCCTGCAGCGATGCTGCCGGGTTCCAGAGGAAATCGCTGCAGCAGAGGATCAGCTTTTAATCCGCTGAGATTTGCTTCTGGGATNCCGACGATGATCACATTTTGATCTTCGGTTAGGCGCACTTCGCCGGAGCCGTACTTCACACTTGCTGTTGCCAGCTCCTGAATGTCAGCAGCTTTTAAGCGCCCAACAGGAACATGGAGGCCTGCAAAAGACAATCCATCCTGTTTCTGCGCGTGGATCCCGTAGTGGGAGCGTGGGGTTGCATCAAAGACGGATCCAGGATCGGGAGTTAATGGGCCGAAGCGCTCTTCCACCATGCTTCGGAATGCTTCAAGCCCGATCTGGTCCAAATACAGGCGGAAGCGGCCTTTGGGTCGCTTGTCCCGTTCGCCGTTGTCCCTCCAGATTTTGATCACAGCATCGGTGATGGCGCAGATCTGATCTGGTTTGACCCAGGCATTGAGGGGCAAAGCGTAAGCATTCAATTGAGAGGACAGAACACCAGCGATCCACACGCCGAATCCAAGGACGCCATCGTTCTCAACGGGGTGAAAAACAATGTCGTTGTGGAGAAGGAAATTGTCTTTCGCTCCGGCAACGGCTGTGTTCCACTTGCGAGGAAGATTGGAAAATTCAGGGTTTCCCTGGCAGTTGTTGGTCAGGAAATTTTGAAGTTCTGTCGTGTAAGGGCGAGTGTCAACGATCTCATCTGGGTCGATCCCGGCTAAAGGATTGCCTGTCACGTTTCTAGGATTGTCAAATCCGGATTGGATCGTGCTCAGTCCAGCCTCATTCAACCGTTTCAGAATTTCCGGCAGATCGTTTAAGAGNACTCCTCGCAGTTGCAGGTTCTGGCGGGTGGTGATGTCACAACTGCCGTTGTCGCCATACCGCTCAACAATCGAGCCGACAACTCTCAGCTGGTCCGCTGAAATCACACCATTCGGAACACGGAGCCGAAGCATGAATTTTCCTGGCGTTTTCGGACGCCAGAACATTCCGTACCATTTGAGTCGAAGCTGAAGNTCCGTTTCGTCGACCTGCTCCCAGCCAACTTCAGCAAATTTCTCTAATTCGCTGCCGACGGATAGGCCATCTTTAGCCGCCTTGTTTTGCTCGATCTTGTTGAGCTTCTTGCCGTCCAGATAAGGCCTGGAAGGTGAGCTAATGGTCATGATCAAATTAATGATAGGGCGAGCTGATCGATCAAATCAAGTGCGCTGATCAGTTTGAGATGGCCATTCGGCGTGCAGCGTTTCAAAAACAAGAACGCTCAAACTCCGTTTAAGGCTTTGACCGTGTCCTTTTCAGTAGCGAATTGAACAGTTCTGTGATTTGCGGTGTTTGAGCTCTTCGTTCCCTCTTCGTCGGACCGGCGATGTCAGAGGTTGAAAGAGCCCAAGTGGTCAGCAGCTGATGTCTGCTCAGTATTGGCGACCGACTTCGCCGACCATGCGAACGGCCCCTTGGCGAATCATCTGCCAAACGCGTTTCATCGCTGCGAGATCACGGTCGAAATCGCTCCGGATTGGCCGAGTCATNACCCGATTGTCGGAGCTGTTCAATGGAACACGATCGCGGTATCGGCGTCGGGTCATGCAGTCTGTTCTTGACNGTACGAGNCGATGACATCAGGTGAGANGGGGATTGATCCGTGGCCGTTGCTACGAAAATGCTCTTCTTCACAGGAGGATTACGCGCTGCGGCTTGTGATTCACGGTCGCTCCAGTGGCGTGATTCCCCATTGCTTCTCCAATCTGGTTGATGCCGTTCAGGCCCATCGCCGAGCACCTGTTGTTCTCGATGTGCTCACGTCCGCCGATCGGCCTCCTGCTTCCAGTCACCCCACCTGGTTGGTTCCTTTGCTCCTGTTGCCAGGCACCCATGTCTGTGAAGATGTGCCCGCCATTCGTTCTCGTCTGCGCCGAGAGGGTTGTCGTGTTACAGCATTACCGTTTCTTGGAAGTTGGCCACATTGGTGGGATCTCGTTTTGACAGATCTAGCGATGGAGCGTTCAGACACTCCATCCGTTCTTGTTCACCATCCCATGAGACCAGGGATTGCTGACCGGTTTCTCAACGTGTTGTCCCGTCGTCTTCTGCAGCCGTTGGTCGCTTTCGACCAGTTTCCCGCCTTTCACCGCGACCATCCTCAACGGGTGCCGTACCCGTTGGCATTGGCTCCAAATCGCATGAGCGAAGCCTTGCAAGATTCCGATTCGATGGACACACTGCTGGAACGCACCCGGCTTCGCAAGGGACTCATCGATCTCCTCGTAGCGCTGCCGTGACCAACCCCCCATCTGGAACCGTCTATTTGGTCGGAGCTGGGCCGGGTGATCCGGAATTGCTCACGGTCAAGGCGCAACGTCTGATCAGTCGTTGCGATGCACTTGTCTACGACTCCCTCGTTCCCCAAGAGGTCCTGNGTCTCGCTCCCGCATCCTGTGAGCGCCATTTTGTCGGTAAGCGCCGGGGCCATCATTCCGTTCCCCAACCCAGCACCAACGCTGTTCTTGTTGAACTGGCTCATCGGTGTGAGTGTGTGGTGCGTCTGAAAGGGGGAGACCCCTTTCTGTTCGGCCGTGGTGGTGAGGAAGCAGCGCATCTCGTGCAGCGCGGCGTGGATGTTGAGGTTGTTCCTGGNGTCACATCCGGGATCGCTGCTCCCGCNTATGCCGGCATTCCCGTGACGCATCGCAGCGCGGGATCTTCAGTCACATTTGTGACCGGCCACGAGGAGATTGATAAACGCCGTCCATCTGTGGATTGGCAGGCTCTCGCCACAGCCAGTGATGGGTTGGTGATCTACATGGGTCTGCACAACCTGCCGAGAATTGCCAAGGAGTTGATGGCCGGAGGCCTGCCTGCGGACACGCCGGCTGCCGTGATTCAGCAGGGAACCGTGGAGGGTCAGCGTTGTCTCAAAGCGCCGCTTGGTGATATCGCAGAACAGGCAAAAGCTCAGGTGTTTCGCTCTCCTTCGATCGTGCTCGTCGGCGCTGTGATTGATCAGCAGGTTGAATCCTGTGCTCCCCGTCCTGCTGCCGTCACGATGCCGATTCCTTTCTGAGGCGTTGATCAGGCGGTTCCTTCAGTCGAGCGCGCAGCTGAGCCAGGTTGCAAGGACGGGTGGATCCATCCAGTTGCGCTCGGATCAGCTGTTTCCATGCTGTGCTCACGGCATCGAGAGATCCAGGCAGCACGAACACGAANGTGCCGTTCGCGACGCCGGCCAGACAACGACTTTGCAGNGCGCTNGTACCGATCGTCTGGAATGACAGCACNCTGAAGAGTTCTCCAAAACCGTCGATCGTTTTGTCCAGCAGGGGTGTCACTGCTTCTGGCGTGCCATCCCGACCCGTAAGACCCGTTCCACCGTTTGTGATCACAGCATCCACACGCGGATCAGCGATCCAACGGCTGACCACGGCGCGGATGTCGTAACGATCGTCGGGACTGATGGCTCGCTCCATGACGTGATGACCTGCGTCGAGCAGTTGTCGCTTCAGGTGATCACCACTGGGGTCGTCCTCCAGGGTGCGGCTGTCCGAAATGGTGAGCAGGGCAACGTTCAGGGCCACGGTGCCTTGGCATCTCNTTTGGACGCTAGAACCGCATGGGTGGATGGTGACCCGTGCTTCGTGTGCTTCTTTTTGCCTCGTTAAGAGATCAAGCCGGCTGGGAGGACCGATGTNTGACCTTGGCGGCAGGGGNGGTGACNGCTGGCGAGATCTGGGATCAACTGCAGCTCGGGTCACTCGGTTCAGTCATGATTGCCGTGAATCAGCAGTTGGTTGGACCTGAGCAGGTGCTGAACAACGGGGACGAATTGGCGTTCTTGCCGCCGTTCACCGGTGGATGATGTCGTGCGCTCAACGGTGCTGGTCGAGATCCANGGGCAGCCGTTCTCGCCCTGGCAGGAACTGGATGCCTGGAGCCGNGATGCAGCTGCCATGTCCGTTTTTCTCGGAAAGGTGCGTGNTACGGCCTTGGACGGGGGAGATCTGGAAGCTCTTGAGGTGGAGCATTACGCCGGGCTCTGCGAACGATGCATTGAATCGTCAGCACGCCGGCTCTTGATCGAGCACGGAGCTTCAGCCGCCATGGTTCTGCATCGTGTCGGTCGGCTCAGTCCTGGCGATTTGATTGTTCTGGTGGCGGTTCAGGCGGATCGACGTGGATCTGCCCAGCGCTGCTGTGCAGCCCTGCTTGAGGCGCTCAAGCACGACGCACCGTTCTGGAAGCGCGAGTGGCGGAATGGTCAAGGTGTCTGGCTCGAAGGCAATACACCGCTTTGATCGGCAGTTGTCGGATGGATGAGCCTGTAGCCCAGGCGCTTCAGTTTGCGATTGGAGACACGCCGGTCACAGCTGCTTGGAGTTGCTCCGCCGGTCCAACGGATGGGTTCCAGTCCGTTGCGACGCAGTGCGTTGTCCAGAAGATCCGCCAGACGCACCGGTTGGTCGTCCACCACGTTCACCACACCGGACCAGCCGCCATGGATGGCTGCGTGCAATGCCCCCGCTGCATCGTCCACATGCACCCAGTTGGTGTGTCGCCGGCCATCACCGGATCGCTCCAATCCCGCCAGGCCGTCGAAGCGGTGATCCAGGTCCCGACCTGGACCGTGCAAAGCGGCGAGACGAAGGATGCAGGTCCGCCTCCGCTGTGGAATGGCCATGGCGTTGATCAGAGCTTCAGCCTNCAGCAGAACGGCAGCATGTTCATCTCTCGGCTCTGCTGGTGAGGACTCATCCACCCATTCCCCGTTGGCATTGCCGTACACCGAGCAGCTGCTCGTGTAAANGATCTGCTGAAGATCCGGTAGGCGTGGCAGCAATCCCTGAAGACAGATGAAACTGTCGATGAACGTTCGCCGATAACCAGCTCCATCAACCTGTCGATCTCCTTTGGGGCCTAGACAGAACACGGCGAGATCCGCATCTTGCAAAGCTTGAAAAAGCTGATCTGGGTTACCTGCATCACACAGCAGCACCCGATCAGCCAAGGGACCGAGATCAACCAGTTGTTTGTCACGGGTTGTCGTCACCGTCACATGCCGGATCGGACTGTCGACGCGCTGACGGTAGTGCCGANCAAGGGCGCGACCGACGAAGCCGCAACCCACGATCGTCAGACGCATGAAGCTGCTGAAACGGCTCCGGGAGCCTAAGCATGAGGACATGCGATCAAGGTGCTGTGTCGGATCAATGGAGTCTCAATCGCAGCAATTTCGAGGGTTGCTGGCAGGGCAAGGGGTCCTGGTTTGAGCGGAACGGTGACGAACCGATGGACCTGCTCCAACCCAGTCGCCTGATTGATCCCACGCGATACGAGATCACGTTCAGTGACCCTGAGACCGGCCTGTGGGATGGATCGGGTTTGTTTTTTGCGCCTGGGGGACAAGCGCGCTATCCGATCAGTCGATCCACCTACAACGCGGGCGGTGGTTGTTGGCAATTCGACGGGACTGGCGGGCAATCAAGCCGTCGGCTTGATGTTCAACAGCCTCGTTTTGGGCATGAGATCAATCTGTTTCAGGGGCGATCGCGTTCGATGCTTGTTCTGATCTGGATCCGATCAGGAGAGCAGTGGCTGTTGCAGGTGGTCGGTGCTGTGGGCTTTCGCTGTCAGGCGTCTTCGTTTCAGGAACCGGAGCGTCCCCCGTGCAGGTCACTGCCAGAGCTGCTTGAGCCATTGCGCGGTTGGAGCGGCAGTGTTCAGCGTCTGATCCCATTGGCAGGCGTCGACAGCCAACCCAGTGCTTCTGAACAGGTTCGGTTTGTGCCGGAGGAGTTGTTGATCAACCCCTGTTCCGCTGTGATGCCTGACGGGTTGGTGTTTTCTGTGCCGGAGCGAATGACCTCTGGGCCATTTCGCCTTGAGGTTGGGTGTTTGTTGAGTCCAGATCTTTTTCAGCAGATCAGCATTCTGTTTGATGAGTCTGGAGAGCTCACATGCTGGGAGCGGAAGAAATTCACGTCAGATCGACNTTGATTGCAATGCGTGATCAATGCCGTTGTGAGCGTTGCCGTTCTGATCATTGTTTGAACACAGTTGGCTCGAAGCCAGGACGTTGGATTGGGAGTTTTACGTTTTTGTGACGGGTGATGCACCACGTGCTCATGCATGGAGCGAAAAGTAAGGCATACATCCATGGACCAATGCGACCGAAGACCACACTCAGCCAGACAGAACATGGCAGTTATCTAGTTTGTTTAACGCGCGGGACCTGCACAGAATTCACGGATCTCTGGGAGGCAGAGGAGCACATCAGAAACCTTGAGAAGGCCCACCTGACACGAGGTTGCTGGGACGAGCGCTCTTGGTGATCAATATCNACAGCTGTTCCAGTTGCAGTTCGCAGGATCNATTCATCGCTCCGTACTGTCACAGTGACAGATATTTCGATTCAGCCCGTCGTTGCTATCGAGTTAGTGCTACACATGTAGCGTTGGCATCCTCACACAAGGAACCAGCACCTCACACACCCCGAAGGCCTGCTCTCTGAGAGGCCTTTTTTGTTGTTTGAACGGTTCGGGGTTGGCCCCGTCGAGCGGAATGGATGCCCCGTTTGAATGGTTCCGTATGGGAAAGAGTTGGATATTGAGTCTGGTTGCTTGCNAAGTTAGCTGTTGTTCAAANAAGCTTGAATGCCATTACTTTATCGAAGAGTGATTTTGTAAACTTTATCTCCTGCGGTTACGAGTATGAATTCGTTGTTGTTTCCGCCGAAAGCCAGATTGGCAACGTGGTTAGGGAATGGAATGCCGCACTTGAATGTGCCATCAGCTTCAAGCACATGAATGCCGCCTTTTCCAGTTGCCCATATGGATCCGTCAGCTGCGATTTTCAAGCCATCTGGACCATGCCCGTCGCCACCATCGTTCAACTTGTTCAGTGTGGTGAGCAATGTTGCGGCAACGGGCTTTCCGCTAAAGCTTGTGAGGTCGATGGAGAAGAGTTGATCGGTGGACGTGTCTGACACAATCAAAGTCCTCTGATCATTGGTGATGGCAATGCCATTTGGTGTAGCCAGATCTTTGTTCAGAAGACTCAGTTGCCCATTGACTAATTTGTAAATGCCCGCGTAACCCAGCTCGGACTCAGCTTTTTCAGGGCCATACCCCTGAATTCCGAACATTGGGTCCGTGAAGTAGGTGCTTCCATCTTTGGCGATGCTCACATCATTGGGNCTGTTGAGCTTTTTGCCTTTGTAGGAATCGATCAGACGCGTGAAATTCGTTCCATCACCCTCAACCAGATTAAGTGTGCGATCGTGCTGGGCGACCACAACCTTTCCATCGTCGCGAAAAGCCCGCCCGTTGGGGAACCCTGCCTGAGTTCGGATCCGCGTCAACGCACCATCAGGCGTGATCCCATAGACGGTGTCGCCAGTGACGTCACTGAACATCCAACGTCCACGCCGTTTGTCCCATGCGGGGCCTTCGGTGTATTGAAACCCGTCTGCAAGTTCGTCCACGCGTTCAGCCAGCCCCTGACAACTGCCAATTGAAGATTGTTGTTTCAACCGGTCGCTGTTGCTTTTGACGATGTTGGTTGACGTTTTGATGGTCTGNGAGGCCCCTCTGGCGCTGCAGACGTTGAACAGAATGGCGCCCATCACGAGAAGGGCTATTGGATGGAGTGGGCGCATCCTGTTATTAAATCAATCGTTGCTTCAAAGTAGCCATGTCCGCAAAAAGCTTCTCTAGTTGGATGNCTTTTTAAAACAGTGGTCTGCGGATTAACTGGGCCCAGAGTTCGCTGCCCATGGGAAGACGATCTGCCTCTGCTGGGATTTCCAAGAGGAGATCCGCATGGGCAAGGGATCCAATGCGAGATGACGCCTGCGATCCATCCAGCTCTGCGAACAAGTTGCCATCCGCATTGCAATGCAGTCGTGCTCGGGCCAGTTCAGGTCGCCCGGGACGACGTTGCAATTGAGCGGCCAAGCGAACGCGAAGTCTCGGAAATGTCTCGGGCACCTGCTGGCCTTCAATCAACTGCAAGGCAGGCCACAGCAGTTGAAGAGCTGTGATCGCTGCAGCCACTGGGTTGCCGGGTAACCCGAAGAATGGAATGTTGGTGTTCAGTGTTCCGTAAGCGAACGGACGCCCGGGTTTCAGGAACAGTTTCCAGAACGCAATCGTGCCGATCTGTTCGACGACGGTTCGAATCCAGTCGCTGTCCCCTGCCGAGATTCCTCCTGTGCTCACGATCACGTCACAGTGCTGTGCCAAGTCTTCGAGGGCTTGCTTCAGTTGATCCGGCTGGTCTGCGACCACACGCTGGTCTGTGATCGTTTGATTGAGATTGTTGAGGAGAGCCCCCAGCAGCATGCTGTTGCTTTCCCAGATTGATCCTGGCGGTCGTCTTGCGCCTGCTGGAACAAGCTCATCTCCTGTGATCAACAGTCCGATGCGGGGAGAGCGATGCACNTGCATCGACTGGATCCCGCAGCTGGCCAGGCGACCCAGATCCGCTGCTGTCANTCGTTTGCCGCGCTCAATCAAGACATCGTCCTGGCGGCATTCTTCGTCAGCTGCACGGATCCAGCTCTGGTCGGAAACGCGTTGATCCAGGTGCAAGATGCCGTCATCGACGGTGACCACCTCCTGTGGAAGCACCCAGTGCGCGCCCTCGGGTAAGGGTGCGCCGGTCAGGATGCGGATCGCTTCTCCACGGTTGAGAGGTCGTANATACGGTTGCCCAGGAGCTGAGAGCCCCTGCAATCTCCAGCGTTGGCTCGGCTCTGGTTGAGTGATTTGCGCCAGTGCATAGCCATCCATGATCGAGGCGCGAAACCCAGGCACATCGGCTGCAGCGATGGCGTCAAGAGCGCAGACCCGACCAAGACTGCTCTTCAGCGGCATGCGTTCTGTTGGAAGCGGGGATCGTCCTTTGAGCGATTCAAGGATGGTGTGGCGTGCATCCTCGAGATTCAGTCCTTCCCGGCCGTAGGGTTCAACGGCTCCAGTGGCCATGCCGCCCCCCATTTTTCTCCAGCAAGCGGATTTGGCAGAGCGTCATGGCTGGGTCCACCGCTTTGAGCATGTCGTAGAGCGTCAGCAGCCCAACCGAAACGGCGGTCATCGCTTCCATTTCGACGCCGGTTGCGCCTGTTGTTCGACAGCTGCAGCGCACCAACAAACCTGGCAGGGCTTGATCAGGCTCGATCGTCACCTCCATGCCGCTGATCGGCAGGGGATGACAAAGAGGAATCAGTTCCCAGGTTCGTTTCGCGGCTTGAATGGCGGCAACCCTTGCCACAGCCAGCACATCACCTTTCGGTGTGTCGCCCTGTTGGACCAGTTGAAGGGTGGAGGGTTCCATTCGGATGGAACCCTCGGCGGTCGCCTCTCGCCGGGTGATCGGTCGNTCCCCCACCTCCACCATGTGAACGGTGCCAGACGCATTGAGGTGACTCAGCGATTCGCTCATCGTTCTGAATCACCGTCTGGTTGACATCAGCGCAGACCCAGGGTGGACCAGAGCGTTGCTTCTGAACCGACGATGACCTGAACGCCAGCAGGGGTAGCTGTTGCAGCCGCCTTCGCAGGCACGGAGCTGAAATCACGCTCCCCAAGTGAGGACCAGAGAACGGCCTGGCTGGTGATCACGGGTTCCACGCCAGAGCTTGGTGCCGTGGCGAGGGCGGCGGATTGGTGGCGGACCATCTGGACGCCAAGAGAGCCCACGATGAACGCACCGATAAAACCAGCAGCGATGGTGATTGGGCTGCGTGAGACGACGCGTGAAGCGCTGCTGGTCATGAACTGAACACTCGATCTGAAAATCAGTATGGAAACCCTTGAGGACTCGCGGAACCAAAAGGAGAAAAATCTGTATCAGAATTAACGGTTTCTACAACTTCCGACCACCAGCTTCCGGCCATCGCTGGCGTCTCCACAGCGATCAAACCATGGGTCATGCCAAGAAGCATTCCCAGGGACATGGCTAGACGCATCGGCTTCAGAAATCTTTCAGATCAGAATTCGAATCTCGCTGCTGATCCTTTGCACCGTTGTCACGATTGACACGATTCAGCTTTTTCTGAATGGGAGTCTCGTCGCAGGCCAGCCACTGTTTCCAGTTTGAGCAGGATTTTGTCGGCCAGTGGCGTTGCATTCCGCTCTGTGTGCGCCGCAAACTTGATTTGATTGGCCTCAAGTTGAAGCTGACGCACTGGCTGGCCATGCCTCAGAAACAACGCCAGGAGCTTGTGGATTGGCAGGACGATGCAACGTCTCTGCAGCGGCTGCGAGATCACTTACGCCATCTGACCAAGTCGATGCCAGAGGGAATGGCGAAGGATTTGCCAGTGGCGATCAACGAAGCTTGGCAATGTCTGGATGTCGTGCCCGATCAGCTCAAGCAGGCTGCAGCATTGCGCTCGGTGGAACTGACGAACAGGGCGTGGGCTGACTTGCGTGAACTCGAGCGCTTTGCGCTTTGCAAGCTGGCGCGTCCCGGTCATGACCACCACAATCTCGAGGCGGCATTCATCGAAGTGCTTCGTTGAGAAGACGCCTCAACGCCTCTCGTTTCTTCCCTCTGTGCTCGATCGGCTTCACCACTGAAACAGCCGGAGCAACGATCACTGCGCAGGCCTTCAGCTCCGGCTGTTTGGACACAGGACAGGACACATCGTGCATGAGGCTGTTCGCCTCACAGGCCAACTCCTGAGTGAAGCCCCAGTGCATCGGGAGAAACACCAACCCTTTGCGAATCCGATCCGTCACCTTCGCTCGTGCGGTGAGGTGACCGCGTCGGGAGCTGATCGCTGCGAGGCCTCCGTTGATCACATTCAGCGCGTGGGCATCGTCGGGATGAATCTCAAGCAGTGGTTCGGGATGCTGTTTCATCAGCCGCTCCACTTTTCCTGTGCGGGTCATCGTGTGCCATTGCCCGAGATAGCGGCCCACCGTGAGCACCAAGGGATAAGCATCACAGGGAGGTTCGGCCAGCCCGAGGGGTTGATCACTGCAGAATCGAGCGCGACCGTTTGGCGTTGCGAACTGGCGGTCGCAGTAAAGACGTTTGCCCTTCGTAGAGGGCTCGCTGCCCGTGGGGAAGGGCCACTGCTGCGGACCTTCCTGAATCAAAAGGTCGTGGCTGAGTCCAGACACGTCGCATAACCGCCCCTTCGTCAACTGTGTGAATTCGGCGTAAACCTCCGCTGATGAGCCGTAGCTGAACTGATCGTCGAAACCGAGGCGACGGCCAACCTCCGCAAACACGGCCCAGTCCGGTCGGCTTTGGCCATGGCAGCGGCGAAATGCAGGGCAGTGGGTCACCCGGCGCTCGGAGTTCGTCATCACTCCTGTTTTTTCACTCCATTGCGCGGCAGGAAGCAGCAGATGGGCATAGTGCGATGTCTCCGAGTTGGCGTAGGCCTCACTCACAACGACGAGTGGGCATCGCTGCATGGCAGCTTTCACCCGATCGAGGTCCGGCATGCTCACCAGGGGGTTGGTGGCAGCAATCCACCAGAGGTCCAGTTCGCCCCGCTCCATCGCTTCAACCTGTTGCCATGCGGCGAGACCCGGTTGGGCCTTGATGCTGCCGGCGGGGAATCCCCAGCCCTGTTCAAGCTGCTGGCGGTGCTCCTTATTAGTGATCAGCCGGTACCCAGGCAGCAGATGGGCGAGGCCCCCCGCTTCCCGGCCTCCCATGGCATTGGGTTGACCGGTCAGGGAAAAGGGACCCGCACCTTCTGTGCCGATCTGACCGGTCAAGAGATGCAGATTGATCAATCCGCTGACAACGGCGGTTCCTTCCCTGCGTTGGTTCACGCCCATCGACCAGAGGCTCAGAACGTTTTCCCGTCGATGGAACAGCTGGGCGACTTCACGAAGACGCTTTTCAGGGATGTTGCAGAACAGAGCCACACGCCGCGGTGTCCAGCGGGCTGCAACGTCAAAGAAGGCGTCGTAGTTCTCGGTGTGATTGTCGATGAAAGCGGGATCCTGGCCGTTGTCCCGCAGCACGAGGTGGGCGATGCCATGAAGAAGTGCCAGGTCCGTTCCAGGAGCGATCGGCAGATGGATGTCTGCCGCTTTGGCCGTTTCCGTGCGGCGTGGGTCCACCACCACGATCGTGAGGCTGCCCGGTTTGCGGCGCTTGCGTTTGATCAGGCGCTGAAACAGCACCGGATGGCATTCGGCGGTGTTGGTGCCGATCAGAAAGGCAACGCTGCAGTGATCGAGGTCGTCGTAGCAGCAAGGTGGGCCATCGGAGCCAAGGCTGCGGGTGTAGCCGGCGACGGCCGAGCTCATGCAAAGCCTTGAATTCGCGTCGAAATTGTTCGTGCCAAGGGCACCTTTCAACAGCTTTTGAGCCAGGTAGTAGTCCTCCGTATGAAACTGGCCGGAGCCATACATCGCGATCCCATCCGCTCCGTTCCGCAGCTGCAGGCTGCTCTTGATGTGCGTGGTGATCGTCGCGAGAGCCCTGTCCCAGCTCACGGGCTGGAAGTCATCGTTGATGCTGCGGCGGAAGAGCGGTTGATCGAGCCGCCCCCGGGCCAGGGTTTCACCAACCGTGGCTCCCTTGATGCAGACCTGGCCCAGGCTTGAAGGATGCTGACGATCGCCGCGGGCTAACCACATCGGGTTGCCCTCGGCATCGCGTCGAACAGCGTGGCCTTTTTCGGCCGGTGGCATCAGTGCCAGACCACAGCCCACTCCGCAATAAGGGCACTGGCTGCGCACACTGCGGGGGGTGTTGGACATGGGGGGAACAACAGAAAAGAACAAAACCCGGGGCGGAGCCCCGGGTTGGCGCAACGACAATGCGTCGGCGTTTGAACGGTGTGTTTGAACGGTGATCAGACGGCCTCTGCTGCGGCCTCCCCTTCGTGCAGTTCAGCAAAGGAGCCCTTGGGTTCCTTGAGGAAGAAGAAACAGAAGAACGCCACGATCAGACCGGCCACGCCAAGCACTTGGAAAAAGGCGCTGTTGGAGCTGGCGATGATTTCAGGCGATGGTTCCTTCCCTCCACCCATCCACATCGGCAGCAGGCTGAAGATGGTGAGATACGTCACAGCACCAACGTTGCCGTAGGCACCAACCAGTCCGGCCACCTGACCAGTGACACGCCGTTTCACGAGAGGCACCAGCGCGAAGGTGGCACCTTCACCGGATTGCACGAAGAAGGACGCCAGCATGGTGATGGCCACGGCAACGATGATGCCGCTGGTGCCGGAGAAGGTTCCGGGTTTGATCATGCTCATCACCAGGTAACCGATGCCCAGTCCGGCTGTCAGGAAGCCCATGGTGTTTTTGCGGCTGCCGAGTTGATCGGAGATCAAGCCTCCCGCGGGACGTGCAATCAGGTTCACGAAGGCAAAACAGGACGCCAGGATTCCAGCGGTTGCTTTTGGCAGATCGAATGTGAATTCAAAGAAGGTGGGAAGCATCGAGACAACGGCAAGCTCGGAGCCGAAATTCACGATGTAAGTGAGTTCGAGAATCGCCACTTGGCGGAACTCATAGCGGTCCTCTTTCGGATACACCTTGGTTCCGGCAATCAATTCGCTGTTGGTGCGAAGAATGCCCCAGGTTTGGAAGGCAAACCACGCAGCAACGAAACCAAGAGCCAGCGGGTAGGTGGATGGCGTGAGGAAACCCACTTTCTGCAGCCGCCAGCAGAGCACGCAAAGAATGCCTGCGAAAGGAACATTCATGCCCAGCAGGCCCCAAAGATCACGCATCGAGGTGACTTCCAGACCGGCGGTGCGTTCCGGGCGTTGGTATGTCTTTCCAGGTGGTGTGTCAGAGACGCTGAAGAAGTAAAAAACGCCGTAGACAGCGGAAATGATTCCGGTGAGGGCGATGGCGCCACGCCAATTGAGCACTGCTCCAGTGGGCAGTTCAAATCCACCTGAGAAGGAAAGGTATCCAGCAAGCGCAACCATGCTCAGTGCCGAAAAGGCGGAGCCAAAGTTGCCCCATCCCCCATAGATGCCTTCAGCCAGGCCGATTTCCTTGGGAGGAAACCACTCAGCGACCATCCGGATGCCAATCACGAAACCAGCGCCGACGATGGAAAGCAGAAGACGGGCCACCACCAGCTGATTGAAATCCTGAGCCGAGGCAAACAGCAGGCAGGGAATGGCCGAATAGACAAGGATTGCCGAATAGGTGATGCGTGGCCCGAACTTGTCGAGCAGCATCCCGATCAGGACACGGGCAGGAATCGTGAGGGCCACGTTGCAGATGGCCACGGTGCGGATCTGGCCAATGTCGAGACCAAGATCAGCTTTGACTGTGGTGGCCAGAGGGGCCAGGTTGAACCAGACGACGAACGTCAGGAAAAAAGCGAACCAGGTGAGATGGAGCGTTCGAAATCTCCCCTGGAAGGACCAAAGGTCTCCAAGCATGAAGTTGTTAGGAATTGAGCCCTGAATTTCATAAATTCAGCATTCAGGGTTTGACGAGACGGTCCTGAAAGAAATTCCGCCCAACCTTTCCAGTTAACAGAAAATTTTTGCCAAAATACGTTAAATTTGCTACAGAAACGCCGGTTGTTGTTTCCGGCGAATGGTCATCATTCCAATTTTTGGCACTTGAACGTTGTTTCGGTCATTTTCCGTAGCGATGCATACATCAAGGGGTGTTCGGTGTCCCATGGTTGATCCCTTGAGTCCTGATCCGATTGCTTCAGCTTCGAGCCTGTGTTCTCTGTGGTGGAGAAAGTCGTCGCATGGGACGCGATAAGGCTCTGTTGCCCAGCGCGGCCGGTGGTGTTTGGCTCACAGCCTTGATCGAGCGGCTGTTGTCCATGGATCTGCCGGTCGTTGTGGTGAGCGGTCGACCCGCTCATCAGGCTTGTGTGAACAAACTCAAAAGAGTCAGGTTGCTCCCTGAACCTGCTCCTTGGAACGGTCCGCTCAAGGCGCTGTCCCATGTTCTCTCGTCAGATCCAGGAGATCCGCTTCTCGTGCTGCCTGTCGATATGCCATGCCTGACAACTGCTGTGCTGCATCAGCTCATCGACGCATGGAGGCGAGATCCATCAACAGCAGCAGTCGCTGATGACGGTGATGTCTGTCAACCGTTGCTGGGGATCTATCCATCCGGTCCGCCATTCCAACGGGAGTTGATGGATCAGCTGAACCGTGGTGACCATCGCTGGCAGAACTGGCTGGGCAGGATTCCCCATCGCAGGGTTCTGCTTCCTTCTCATGCACTGCTCAATGCCAATTGTCCGGAGGATCTGGCAACGTTCCCGGTATGACAGTTCTCGATTCCTCTCGAGATCGGCTGGGACGTCCCCTTGGAGTTCTTCGGCTGTCGCTCACGGCGCGTTGCAATCTGGCCTGCACCTATTGCCGCCCTGACAACGTTGAGCCCCAGATTCGGCTCGATTGCAACGATCAACTGGCCCTGATTCGCACCGCCTGCGCGCTCGGCGTGCGTTCCCTCCGCCTCACCGGTGGCGAGCCTTTGTTGAGTGACCGCTTGCTGCCGTTGCTGGAGGCTGTGTCCGCTGGTCGTTGCGATCCGCGGGATCCACTCTCTGGGTTGGACGAGGTGGCCATCACCACCAACGGCGTCCTCCTGACCCGGGAACGGGCGACGGCGTTGATGCAATCCGGCCTGAATCGGATCACGGTGAGCCTTGATGCGGCGACGGGTCAGCGTTTCGGGGCCATGACGGGGATGCCCGAGCGGGGTTCATTCCTGCTGGACCGTGTCATGGCCGGCCTGGAGGCAGCACGCGATGCCGGTTTTGATCCCTCCTGCGGAGCGCTCAAGCTCAACAGCGTGATCCAACGGCACGTCAATGACGATCAGATCATTCCTCTGGCTCGTCTGGCGCGTCGTCTCGGGGTGGAGCTGCGCTTGATCGAATTCATGGATGTGGGCCAACGCAATGGCTGGCGGCCGCATCAAGTGATCTCAGCTGCAGAGATGGTGGCTCGTGTGCATCAGCAATGGCCCCTTGTTCCTCTTGGACGCTCCAGCTCTGCGACGGCCCGACGTTGGACCTACAAAGATGGCTGTGGCGTGCTGGGCGTGATTGCGTCGATCACAGAGCCGTTCTGCGGGGATTGCAATCGCCTGCGGATCACTGTGGATGGCATGGCCTTTACCTGCCTGTTCTCCGGTCAGGGCACCGATCTGAAGCCATGGTTGAAACCCGCACTGGACTGCGAAGGACTCCACCGGGCGATGGCTGGTCTTTGGCAGGACCGCTCTGATCGCTTCAGCGAAGAACGGACCAGACAGGTTGGTCTGCAACCACGGGCTGAAATGGCGTATCTGGGTGGTTGAGCCGCCAGGTCATGTCTCGATTCAGTCAAATCAAGCTGACGGAACCGCTGCTGATGTCGAAATAGCTCACGACGATCTTGAGGTTGCCCGCTGAGACGGCAGCGTTCAGCAAGGTGCTGCGTTCGGTCAGACGTTTCGCGGCCTGGACGGCATTGGCTTTGATCGAGGCTTCCAGGGTCTCGTCGTCGTTCAGGCTGGCGCGGATCGGGGTGACCAGCTGCTCCAGCAGCGGTGTGAGGGGATCGCTGTTGCGTGCTGCGCTCACAGCTCCGCAGCCGCTGTGGCCCATCACCATGATCAGGGGTGTGCCAAGAACGGAAACGGCGTACTCCATCGACGCCACAGCCTCGTCAAAGGCCGTGTTGCCAGCGCTTCGGATCACGAACAGATCAGCGGGAGCGGCGTCAAAGATCCATTCCGGTGCCACGCGCGAATCTGCGCAACACAAAATCGTGGCCCAGGGCGCCTGGCCTTGGTTCAGAACGGCTGCTGGCAAGTAGCAGTTGTCGATCCAGAGGTTGGACATCGCTTCAGCGCGGGCTGTGGCACTCAAAGCGCTGTTTTTGTTCTGCCAGGCGGCAGCAAACCGTGCGTTGCCTTCACTCAGCGCCGATAACGGATCAACAGGGCGGCAGGAGCGGGGGGATTCATGGTTCGAAACTGGCGATGCAATGGAAGCTGTGTCGAGATCGGAGTCGGAGGTTGGCTCCTCGGAGATTGGTTTGGAGCTCCCCATCAACCCCAATGCGGTCAGGCTGGTGCCGATGAGAAAGGAACGGCGATCAAGGCCTGAGCTCATGGGTGATGTGGTGCAAAAAAAATGGCGACATCCAGCAAACCGTTGCCGTCACAACGTTTCGCTGAACGAACAGCTTTTAGATATGGAGAAGAGGTTATTCAGGTTTTTTAGAACGATGTTCGAGCGGTTGCCCTGCAAGCGTTTTCGGGACACACCCTCCGTTCGCTTTTTCGACGTAACCGTCGAGACATCGAATGCCCGCGACCTGGTCACCCATGCCGGTCCTGCCGTTAGCCCCCCTGATGATCCCGAGACGGGAGCCTGGCAGTTCTATCTGCACCCTCATCAAGAGGACAACCTTCTGGCTGCCAGTGGGGGTCGAACGTTTTACCTGGTCAATCTCTCCTGGACAAAGCCGTTTCACATTGTTCGGCTGGAGAGCGGTGGAGACATTTTGCGGATCCCCCCTGGAACGTTTCACCGTTCAATTTCTGACCCAGATGGGTCTGTTGTGCTGAATCAGGCAGTACGCGAAACAGGGGTTTCGTTGGTTCGTGAATTTCGCGTATACAACAGCGCACGGATCCCTGCACTGCACGCTGCAACGGTGATCACTGCGCCAAAGCCGGTCCTTCATGCGACCCAGCCCGTGGCTCATGCCGCTTGAACCAAGGGTGAGGAAGCCGTTTCCGTGGACACTGAGTCCACCTCTGCATCGATGGTCCAGCTCAGCAGGCTTTGTGTTGCTGGAGGTCCACTGAAGGTGCCTTGAACGGCAGCAGTCAGTTCAGGACGTGATGAACTGGCCAGAACGATGTAGCGCGTGTCTGTTTCTCGTCCGGCACTGGGGTCAAAGCCCCGCCACCCCGCTCCTGGCAGGTAGACCTCGGTCCAGGCATGAAGGTCGTACTGGTCGGGCACCGGTTCCTGCAGGTGGTAGCCACTCACAAATCGGGCAGGAAGACCGACACTTCGGCAGCACTCCATCATCAGCATCGCCAGATCTCGACAGGAGCCCACCCGTTCCCGGAGTGTTCGTCCCGCAGGCCAGGCGGGGCCAATGTGGCGCTGGGTGTATTTCACCCGGTTGAGAATCATTTCCATGAGGTGCCCCAGAAACGGAAGCATCTGTTGATTGCTCCCCATCAGAGCTTCCTGGGCCAGTTCCACTGCTGATGGATCGTGTTGGCCATTGGGGAGCCATCCCTCAAGGGCACCATGAAGATCAGCGTTGAGATGCCCTCTCGGATAAGGCAGTGGTGGTTCCAGACCGTCGAAGCATTCCAGGAGAGATGGCGCCGGTTGCGTTTCAACGGAGCTGCGCGCTTGCACCTGCAGTTGCTTCGTGGTCCCCAGAAAACGAACACGTTGGATGGCATCACCACTGGCAGCCAGCAACTCTCGGGTGTGGCATGGCTCTGGTGTGATCGTCAATTGATGATCGATCAGCCGTTGATGCCCCTGCCCACGGGGTCGCAGACACAGCCGATGCTCACCAAGGCTGACCGGTGTTTCATAGCTGTAAACGAGGCTGTGGGTCAGCTGAGCGCGCATGACGGGTCGGTGGGAATCGAGCCGAGATCGGTGGTGGTGAAGTAGCGGTTGTGAATCAACGCGTGGAGTTGATTGAGGTCGTTCTGGAGTTGATCGATCGCTTCATGGAGGCCTCGCTCGACCAGTGCATCGATTTGAACGTCATTCCATTTCGCCAGAATTTGGCCACCCACGGCTTCGATCTCGTCTGCAGACCCCGGTTGAGGAATCTGCTGGATCTGTTGAAGCGTGTCGTTGATCTGCTTCAAGCAGAACCGCACCGATCGCGGGAAGATCGGACTGAGCAGCAGGAATCGCGCCACCGACGCCGGGGTGATCGCCTGTTGAAGGCTTTTGCGGTACATGTGATAAGCACCAGCAGTCCGCAACAACGAAATCCATTGCAGTTCATCCAGCACACCACCCACTTCGCTCGGTGTTGGCAGGAGGAGGAAATACTTCACATCGAGGATGCGTGATGTTTTGTCTGCTCGCTCCAGCAGTCGCCCAAGCTGACTGAACAGCCAGGCTTGATCACGGTTGAGCGTGACATCAGTGATTCCATAGAAGAGTTGGCAACCACGACGGATGCTGCGCAGTTGTTCTTGATCCGGTTCCTGCCAAAGCGCTTCTCCGTCTTGAACATTCCAGTACAAGTCGTTGAGCTGCTCCCACATTTCCGTTGTGATCACATCTCGGATCTGACGAGCATTTTCACGGGCAGTGGCGATGCAGCTCACGATGCTGTTGGGGTTGTCGCGATCCAGCAGCAGAAAAGTCACCACATCTCTCGGTGATCCCATGGGGTAGGTGATGTCGAAGCGATGGCGATCACCGCTGGCGTCAACAAGGGGCAGCCATGGTTCAGCGCTACCGGGTGGGCAGTCGAGGGCCATGGCTTCGCTGACTTCGAGAAAGCGGGAGATGTTTTCGGCCCGCTCCACATATCGATTGATCCAGTACAGCGAGTCGGCAACCCGGCTCAGCACTTCACCGCCTCCCGTTGTTCACTCACCACCCATGTGTCTTTGCAACCGCCACCTTGGGAGGAATTCACCACGAGCGAACCCCGCTTTAACGCCACCCGCGTCAAGCCTCCGGGGCTGACCCAATTGCTCTTTCCGCGCAGCACATAAGGGCGTAAATCCACATGACAGGGGAACAGTTCCCCCTCGCTCAGTGAGGGCACCGTGGAGAGCTGCAATGTGGGTTGGGCGATGAAATTTCGGGGGTGAGCCTTGATCTTCGCAGCGAAGTTTTCGATGTCTTCAGTTGTGGCATGTGGTCCGATCAACATTCCGTAGCCACCGGCTTCGGCCACTGATTTCACCACCAGTTCCGGCAGATGCTCCAGCACGTACTGGCAGTCATCGGGGCGGGAGCACAGATAGGTGGGAACGTTGTGGATGATCGGCTCTTCGTCGAGGTAGTAGCGGATCATGGCCGGCACGTAGGCATAGATCAGCTTGTCGTCGGCTATTCCGGTGCCAGGTGCATTGGCAATGGACACGCGGCCTGAGTGCATGGCGTCGATCAGGCCCGGTACCCCGAGCAGGGAATCCCTGCGGAACACGGTGGGGTCGAGGAAGTCATCATCGATGCGGCGATAGATCACATCCACCGGTTCCAGCCCTGCGGTGCTGCGCATCCAGACCCGGCCGTTCTCACAGATCAGATCTCTCCCTTCCACGAGAGCAATCCCCATCTGCTGAGCGAGGTAGCTGTGTTCGAAATACGCACTGTTGAACACGCCTGGGGTCAGCAGCACAACGCGAGGTGCATCACTCCATGGCGCCAGATCCTGCAGGGTGCGCAAAAGATGGGATGGGTAGTCATCGATCGGCTGCACGGTGCGCCCTTCAAACAGGCTCGGGAACAGTCGCTTCATCACGCGACGGTTTTCAAGGAAGTACGCAACACCGGAAGGACAGCGGAGGTTGTCCTCAAGCACGCGCCAGGTTCCATCTCCGTCTCGAATCAGATCGAGACCGGACACATGGCACCAACGGTTGAGGGGCATGGTCATGCCCTGGATTTGCGGTCGCCAACCCTGGGAGCTTTCCACGTCCTCCCGAGGGATGACTCCATCTTTGGTGATCAGCTGAGGGCCGTAGATGTCGGCCAGAAATCGATCGATGGCTTCCAGCCGTTGCAGGAGTCCTTGCTCCAGCACAGACCAGTCACTGCGTTGGATCAATCGGGGCAGAGGATCGAATGGAAGGATGCGTTCGCCACCGTTGAGGCCTGTGCCGTTCAGTCGGAAGGTGGCACCCAGTCGTCGCAGCAGCTTGCTTGCGGAGGCATGACTGCGGTTCAGTTCCGCCAGGCCCATGTCGCCCAATGAGGACAGCAGCGGCTCGAGATCAGCACGAGGGGCTGACCTGTCCCGGCAGAAGTACTCGTCATACCCGGTGCTCGGTCGGTATTGGGTGAACATCGACTGAGCATTGGAACCTAGTCATCAGAAACTCAGCCCAACTCTCCTTGCGTTGCTGTTGCTACACATTCCGCAATTCAGGCTGAAACCGAGTCACGGATTGCAATTTGGGTATCTCAGAAGACGTTCATCACGCCGTTTCAGAGCGGACGCAACCGCGTTGTTTGCTTGCCTGTTTGATGCTGATTGGGCACGTTCGCTTTGGATGATCTTGTCTGGGCACGCCTGATTTTTGGCCTCGGCGCTGTGGTGACAGGAGCCACCGTGGTCATGATCGTGCGCGGCCACCTCTACTGGCGGATTCGGGATGGTGCTGATGTCCGCTGATCCCGCTCCTTTTCTGGCTCCAGGCATTGCCTGGGCTCTGGTCGTTCTGTTCTCTGTGCTCTGGGTTGCGCTTGGGATCGCCTGGGGTCGACGTGGCCAGAACGATGCAGACGATTACATGCTGGCTGGCCGCAACATCGGCCTGGCTCTGAGCACAGCGACGCTGATGGCCTCATGGGTCACTGGCAACACAACGCTTCTGGCTCCCGAATTCGGCTACAAAACCGGCCTCTGGGGGATGTTCAGTTACGGCTTGGCCGGTCTTGGTTTGATCCTGTTCGCGCCCCTGGCGTTACGGATCAAACGGTTGATGCCCGGCGGGCGCACCAGCGGTGATTTCATCCGGCTCCGTTACGGACGGCTGGCCTGGTTGGTGTTCATGGTGATCACGGCCGTCTACACGCTGGGATTTCTGATGACCCAGGCCATGGGGGCCGGTCTGCTGCTGAATGCCTTATCAGGTTTCGATTACCACGTGGGCATGGTGGTGGTGATCGGGGTCGCCACCCTCTACACCCTGTTCGGGGGAATGCGGGCTGTGATCGGGACTGATTTCATCCAGTCCATGCTGATCATGGTGCTGCTTGTGGTGGTGGCGGTGCTGGCCTTCCGCCAGTTCCCGATGCCGGAGGTGCATGCACAGCTCATCGATCGCCATCCGGATCGGCTCGACCTGTTGCTGCCGGCCGGTCTGTTGATCGCCTGGAATTCCGCCCTGTTCTCGATGGGTGAGGTCTTCCACAACAACATCTGGTGGTCACGGGTGTTCGCCAGCCGTCTCCGGGTGGTGATGCCGTCGTTCGTGTTGGGTGGCGTTGCCTGGATGAGTGTTCCTCTGGTCACGGGCTCCATCGGACTGGTGGCCTTGGCGCGTGATCTGCCCCTTGAGCAGGTGAACATGGTGTTCCCAGTCATGGCTGCTGATCTGCTGGGGGCTGGTGGAGCGGCCCTTGTTTTCGTGGTTGTGTTCGCGTCGTTGACCTCAACGCTGGATTCCCTGCTGGCCTCCACCGCTGATCTTCTTGCCGAGGATGTCTACTTCCGCTTGCTGCGACCGCAGGCCACCGATGCTCAGCTCAAGCAGGCGGCTCGCCTGATGGTCGTCGGCCTGGCCGTGGTCACCCTGGCTTTGTCCTGGCCGCGGCTGGATTCTCTGGCCTCGGTGCTGTTCTTCACCGGGTCGCTGGTTGCTTCAACGGTGTGGCCTGTGGCCTGCGGTCTGTACTGGCCGACCGCCAGTCGCACTGCCGCCATCGTGGCCATGCTGAGCGGAAGCATCGTTGGCCTTCTGGCCTATGTGCTGATCGCGCCGTACTGCGCAGCGGTGTTCTCCGCCGCAATCTCCGCAATCGTGATGGTGGTCGGCAGTCGCCTCAAACCTGAACGGTTCGATTTCGCTCTGCTTCAGGAGGAGGCATGACTTTGATGACGGCTCAGGCCTCGTTCTTGATCGACGCCAGCTGGTTCCGTGTCGTGTTGATCGGAAGCCAGGTTGCGCTTGTGAGTTCTGTTGTGGTGCTTTTGGTGATCTGGTGGATCGAATGGCGCAAGGGAAGCGTTTGGTAGTCAATTGAGATGAACAAATGCTTTTCCAATGTTCTCGGCTGAACTTTTTGGAGTGATCTGATTAAGAAAGTGTGTTTCGTTGGACACAGGAAAGAACTGCTTGTTACTCGTGGATGATGTGATTCCCGCCGAAAGCACCCGGTCTGGCAAACGGGGTGTTGATGCAATTCCGCTATGGCACAGGCCAACACAGCTGTTGTTGAAACGATGAAGGCTCCGATCCGTTTCAACCCGATGGGGCCTGATGTGTTCGGTCGGAATCAGCCGCAGGAGCTTCTCGCTGCGATCACCGAAGACGGAGAGCCCTTGCTGGACCTGGTGAACCAGCATGTGATTTCGATCCAGGCGTTCCGTCCTCAAACGCTTCTTCAGCTGTTTCGTCTTGCTGCCAAGTACGAGAGCAATCCGGATCGCTACTGCCGCCACAACACGCCACTGACAGGAAAGATCCTGATTAACGCGTTTTACGAACCGAGCACCCGCACCCGACTCTCCTTTGACAGTGCCTGGCATCGCCTCGGCGGCGATTCGATCAACATCACGGATCGCAGCACCACCGGCATCGCGAAAGGTGAGTCGCTGGAGGACGTTGCACACATGTTCAACAATTACGGCGACTGCGTGGTGCTGAGGGACAACAATCCTGAGGCGATCTACGCCATGACCTCCACGTTGCGCATTCCGATCATCAACGCGGGAAATGGCATTGATGAGCATCCGACCCAGGCGATGGCGGATCTGTACACGATCCTGAAATGGCGTCCAGAACTTGTTCAAGCGGAGGTGCCCCGCACAGAACGCATCCGCATCGGGATCATCGGTCTGCCGTCCCGCATGCGCACGGTGCGGTCGCTGTTGCGGATCCTGGCCAAATTCCCTCAGATTGTTGAAGAGGTGGTTGTCATTCATGCCCCAGAGATTGATGTGGATGCACCTGTTTTTGATCCAGGCCAGTTGGAGGACTTGAATCGTGCCGGTCTGAGCATTCGTTGCAGCACAGACCTACAGGCGGAGATTCCGGATCTTGATGTCGTTTACATCAATGCCATTGCCTGGGTTGGGGATGGTTATGAGGTGCATGGCGGTGGATTCCGTCTCACCAGGGAGATGCCGTTCAAGCCGGAGGCGATCGTGCTGCACCCGTTGGCACGGGGTCCGGAGTTGAGCACCTGTCTGGATGACACACCTCACAACTGGTATTTCAGTCAGGCCCGTGGAGCGGTGTTTCTACGGATGGCACTGCTCACCTGCATGGTGAACCGTGCTGAGCGGGTCATGGACGTCATCTGAATCAGACTTATGTGCGGTATCGGAGGAGTGTTCAACGCCAGCCGTCAGCAGACGGTTGATCGGCAGCTGCTGGTGAACATGGCAGCGATTCAGGCCCACCGTGGGCCGGATGGATTCGGCGTCGAATGCGTGGACGAAGCGGGCGTCGGCTTCTGCCATGCCCGCCTTTCCATCATTGATCTGAATGAGTCGCGAGCCCGTCAGCCGTTTCTCACGGATGACGCTCAGGTTCTGATGGCGCACAACGGCGAGTTTTACGACTTCCAGCGCATTCGAGCGGATCTCACCGCACAGGGGGTTCGGTTCAGCAGCAAGAGTGATTCTGAAATTCTGCTGCGGCTCTATCAACGTCAGGGTCTTGAACGCACGCTTCCCCTCTTGAGGGGGGAATTCGCCTTTGCCCTGTTCGATCGGGATGAGGACTGTCTCTACCTGGTGCGTGATCGTTTCGGGGTGAAGCCTCAGTACTGGACGATGACACCCGATGGGCTGGTGTTCGGCTCCGAGCTCAAGGTTCTTTTTGCCCATCCGGCGGTTGAGCGACGTTTCACCTCCGAGGGGTTGTTCCATCAACTGATGCAGACGATGGTGCCAGGGACCACCGCTTTTGCCGGAGTGCATCAGGTGAAGCCCGGTCATGTGCTGAAGGTGCAGCGCACTGATGAACATCTGGATGTTTCAGAATGGGCTTACTGGGATGTGAATTTCCCACGCCAAAGTGAACGGGATTCAAGTCTCACTGAAGCTGATCATGTTGCAGCTGTGCGAGCCGCACTGTTGGAGGCTGTGGAGATGCGGATGGTCGCTGATGTGCCGGTTGGTTGTTATCTATCTGGAGGAATTGACAGTTGCTCGATCCTCGGTTTGGCCTCAGCGGTTAGCCAGTCGCCTGTGAAGGCTTTCACGATCGGTTTCGATGATGCGCGTTACGACGAATCACCGATTGCCCGTGAGATGGCCGACGCCACGGGAGCGGAACAGGACTTGATGCGTCTTTCCGGTCGGGAGCTCTACGGCCATATGGAGCGCACTCTGTGGCATACGGAGCGAACGATTTACAACACGTTGGCTGTGGCGAAATACCTGATGAGCCGCCATGTCAATGCAGTCGACTACAAGGTTGTGATGACTGGAGAAGGGTCAGACGAATTGTTTGGTGGTTACCCAGCTTTTCGTCGGGATATGTTTCTCCATGGCCTTGAGGATCTCCCTGCGGACGAGAAGAAGAGCTGGGAAAGCCTGTTGCAGCAGTCCAATTCCCTCGTTCAGGGGGCCATGTTGGCCGCGGATCAAGTGGATGATCCCGATCTCGACTCGGTGGTGGGGTTCACACCCAGTTGTCTGCAGCCCTGGCTGGCCTGCGCCCCCTTGGTGCCGGATCTTCTGGCGGAGAACCATCGCAACGCTCTTGGGGACTACTCCCCTGGTCGAGCCATTGCGCAACAGCTGGATCCCCAGCAGTTGGACGGTCGCCATGCCCTGGACAAAGCGCAGTACGTCTGGATCAAGACGATGCTCGAGGGTCAGATTCTCACCTGGGGAGGCGACCGCGTGGATATGGCCAACTCGATGGAAGCTCGGCCGGCTTTTCTCGATCACCACCTAGCGGCCGCGGCGGTTCAGGTTCCCCCTGAGTTGCGGATCAAGGGAAAAACCGAGAAATACATTCTGCGCGAAGCCATGGCAGGGCTGCTTCCGGAAGTGCTCTACAAACGCGAGAAATTCGCCTTCATGGCACCACCAGCTCACACCGAGCCCGAGAAGTGGGAGCAGATGAAGCGTCTTGCCGATGACTTCCTCAGTGATGAGGCCATCGAGTCGGCAGGTCTTCTGAGTCTCCAGGGTGTGCGTTCCTTGTTTGCACGCCATGAAGACCCTGCCACCAGTGATGCTGAACGCGTGCAGATGGATGCGGTGATCAACCATCTACTGGGGGTGCAGATGCTGCACCGGATGTTCATCGCGAATGATGTTCCTGCTCTGGCGCGTCAGGAAGCCGATCGTCTTGGATGGCGGGTGCTGCAGGCTGCCTGAATTCTTTGTGGAGAGTTAAACAGTTGCGCTGACTACAGGCCTTTCAGAGCTTTTCAGCAATTGTGAGAGGTCTTCTTATGAGTGGGGCAGATTCTTGCAACAGTTGCTTTCCTTCCGTCAGCAGAGTGCACCAGCGCTTACTTCCGAAGGCAAAACAGCTGTCCGCCCCAACAAAACGAGGCTTGTTCGCTCGTTGAATGAGATGGCGTCCATCGGCCTACAAACCGATGGGAGCGTGTGTCGTCGCGGCTTTTCAGAGACGGATGTGCAGGGTCGTGATCAGTTGGCGGCGTGGATGGCCGCCATCGGTCTCAACGTTCGTATTGATGCAGCCGGCAATTTGATCGGGCGTCTTGAGGGTTCTGATCCTGAATTGCCCGCCTTGTTGACCGGCTCCCATCTGGACACGGTTCCGACCGGTGGACGTTTTGATGGAGCACTGGGTGTCCTGGCCGGCCTTGAAGCGATTCGCAGTCTGCAGGACAACGCCATTCAGCTCCGCCATCCGTTGGAGTTGATCGCCTTTGCGGACGAGGAGTCCACGATGGTGGGCTGCAAAGGTCTGGTTGGTACGGCTTCTGATTGCCCTAGCGACTACGCCACTAGCAATGGCGAGTCGATTGAAGCGAACCTTGCTCGGATCGGTGGTCACTGGCCGTCGTTGTCTTCAGCACAACGGGCAGAGACAGCTGTCGCTGCTTTTCTGGAATTGCATGTTGAGCAGGGTGCTGTTCTTGAGCAGCGCGGCCATTCGATTGGAGTTGTTGAAGGGGTTGTTGGTCAGCGTCGTTTCAGCATCCGAGTGCGTGGTCAGGCCAACCATGCGGGGACCACGCCGATGGACCTGCGCCAGGACGCACTTGTTGCCGCCTCGCGGATTGTGCTCGCCATTGAATCGATGGCTGTTGAGCATCCGGGAGACCCGGTCGCCACCGTCGGTCGTCTTGAGGTGTGGCCCAACGCCGCCAACGTCGTACCTGGTTCTGTCACGTTGACGGTTGATCTGCGCGATCTGAATCCATCAGTGCTGGATCAGCTCGTCACCCAACTGATGCAGTCTCTCGAGACCATCGGGGAGCAGACCGGCTGTGCGATCTGTCTTGATCCCCAGTTTGAGGTGGCACCCACACCAGCCCATGCTGATGTGATGGCCATGATTGAGGCATCAGCCCAATCTCTCGGCCTCAGTCACAGTCGTTTGCCCAGTCGTGCAAGCCATGACGCTCAAGAAGTCGGCCGCCGTTGGCCGATGGGAATGATCTTTGTGCCGAGCAAGGGCGGATTCAGCCACTCGGCAGCGGAATTCACCAGCGAAGAACAGTGCTGGGAAGGGACTGCGGTGTTGCTGGAGGTCTTGCAACGATTGGATCGCTCCCTCGCATGACCTTTTCGATCGTTGCACGTGATCCCAACAACGGACGCTTCGGGGTGGCCGTGGCAACGTGCCATTTGGCCGTTGGTTCCACGGTTCCCCACATTCGATCAGGGGTTGGGGCCGTTGCAACGCAGGCTCACACCAATCCATATTTGGGGATCTGTGGACTGGAGCGTCTTGAACAGAGTGCTGATGCTGATGAAGTTCTGAACAGTCTCCTGGCGGATGATGTGCATCGGGATCGGCGCCAATTTCATCTCATCGACCTTGATGGCAGGACGGCCTGTTGGACAGGCTGTGACTGCGGAGCATGGGCGGGACATCGACATCGTCGCAATCTGTCCGTTGCAGGAAATTATCTGACCGATGAATCCGTTTTGGAGGCAATGGAACAGGCCTTTTTGACAAGCAATCCAAGCCTCAAACTGGGCCGACGATTGATGCTGGCGTTGCAGGCCGGCGAAGCGTCTGGAGGCGATCATCGTGCTCAAACATCCACGTCCGCCGCTGTACAGGTCAGCGGTGAGGCAGCCTTTCCATTGCTTGATCTACGGGTTGATTTCCGCGAAAAGGCTGTTGATGAATTGATGGAGCTCTATGAACGCAGCCAAGATCTCTGGGCTCAGCAATGGCGCGATGAGCTCTCAGAACTACCGATGCTCAACCGGTTGGTTGCTTAACAGCTTCAATACGCTTAGTCGATCCCAATCAAGTTCATCAGCGTTGACGTGACAATAATGATTGAAATCCCTTGACGGTCCATTGTGCGTCGGTCGGCCGCGGATTGTTTCTGTGGCGGTAGATGAGGCGTTTCAGGTCACCGGAGACCGCTTTGTTTGAACAGCGTTCGCCGAAAAGAACATCGTCCTGTTCGGGAATCCAATCGCGTTCGCAGGCATCAATCAATTTGCTGAAAAAAACTTGGCTCATGCTGTTGACTCCCTCGTCTCAACATTCTAGCGCTAGAGGTAGCAACCGATACAGAGCTTAAGTGCTCATGGTTGCGACTTGCTCAGCGCATCGAAAATGGTGTTGAACAATTGCCGCCCCTGCCGTTGCAGTTGTGGGCCGAGACGATCCCACTGCTCCTGAAGCTGGGTGGGTCCGTGGGGACCAAGGGCTTGAACCACGTAGTCGCGGTCTTCTGCGATCCAACGCTTCACGCTCGAATCGGCTGTTTCCAGGTGGCACTGCAAGCCGATGGCATGCCGACCAATCCTGAACACCTGCTCAGGGCAATGCAGGGATGAGCCAAGCAGCTCGGCTTCCGTGGGCAGTTGGATGCGATCGCCGTGCCAATGCAGGACAAGGTCGCTTGGGTTCATGCCCAGAAGGAGTGGATGCTCTTTTGGATCAGCCAGCCAGTGGATCGCTCCGATGCCGACTTCCATGAACGGTTGTGGAGGAGTTCCCACCGTGAGCGTTTCCACTGAGCCTCCGGCTGCTGTGGCCAGCAGCTGTGCACCAAGGCAGATCCCGCAGACCGGTTGCCTCCTCTGATGCCAGACCGTCAACCAATCCAACTCCCGTTGAAGCCAGGCCATGGAGGGTCGGTTTCGATCTGACACTCCCATCGGTCCTCCCAGGATCAGTGCGATCGTGTTGTTGCATCCATCCGGATCCGGCAAAGGATCCCCCTGATCGGGGCGCAGGGTCTCGATGGTCATTCCTCGGGAGATGGCCAGATTCGCAATCAGATCTGGACCTTCCCGATCCACATGTTGCAGCACCAGGAGTTTGGTCGTCACAAAAAATTTTGCGATGTTTCCTTACTCTTTTCCTAATGGATCGGTGTTGGATGAAGCGATTTCTCTTCGCAGTTTTTGCCAGCGCAGCAGTCGCCACTCCAGGCTCTGCCGCTGAGCTGGTTCGTTTTCAGCTTGGTGAATTCGAGCGATCGATACCGATTGCAGAGCTTGTCAGTTTCGCTGCTGGCAAGGCTCCGGGTTCCGATCTTCGTGAAGCATTGCGTTTTTTGAAACCTTCGGAGCGGCAGGCTTTGCAAAAAGCACTCAACCAGGCTGCTCCTGTAGACGGGGTGATGGCATCTAACTTTCTGGGAACAGCACTTGGCAAACGTTCAATTGAGCAATTGGTCAAGCTGTTGAATCAACCGCCGGATGTTGCTTTAGATGCACTTTCATCGGCATTGATTCTGGCTGCATCCAACAACGGCAGCCTTCGGCTCATTGATGTGCTCCAGGCTTATCCGCTTCCCAGTCTTCCGGTCAACCTCGGTGCGGTCGGTTCATTGGCTCAAACCCTTTCTCGTGAGTTCAATCTTCAGAACACGTTGTTCAGTCGTTTGTCCAGTTTGAATGGGGCGCCCGGGACAGGCCCGGATCTTTCAGCGGCTGCACGCAGCGGTTCCATCACATTCAAGGAGATTCCATTTCAATTCAAGGGACGAGTTGTTGACCGCATCAAGGCAGGGATTTTTCTGCCTGAGTCAGCGCGCCCGTCCATGCGGTCCCCTCTGGTGGTCCTCGCTCCGGGGCTGAACACCGACATGAATGCTCTGCTCTATGTCGGCAAAACCCTGGCCAGTCATGGTTATGCGGTGGCATCGCTTGATTTCCCCTTTACCAGTGCAGACACGGTGACGGCAGCGATTGAAGGGAGTGGTGCGATACCGCCCGCCAACGCGTGGTACCGACAACCCATCACCGTCAGCGATCTGATTGATCAGGTCCGTTCGCGGTGGGGTTCCCGCGTTGATACCCAGCGGGTGGGATTGCTTGGTCAATCCCTTGGTGGTTACACCGTGACCGCGCTTGCCGGAGCGCAGCTCGACTGGCCCAATCTCGTCAAGGTCTGTCGGCAGCTGGACGACCCGTCCACGGTGGTGCTGAATCCTGCTGTTGTCTGGCAGTGTGCGGCTCCAGGTCGTGTGGTGAAGAGAGCGAATTTCCGCGACCCAAGGGTGAAGGTGGCAGTTGCGGTGAATCCAGTGACCAATCCCATCTTCAGCAGCAGATCGATGGCTCAGGTCGATGTTCCTTTTCTGGTGATCGCTGGTTTGAAAGATATTTTTGCGCCTCCGATTTCTCAACAACTCATCCCTTTTACGGCGATTCGCTCGCCTGGATCGGTTCTGGCTGTTCAGAACAACGGGACCCACCTCTCCTTCCTTGATGGCACCTCTGATCTGCCGAAAGTTGTGATCGGTCCTGATCAACCCTTGGCCAGAACAGAACTTCAGGGATTAGCCAAGCTTTTCTTTGACCGTCATCTGTTGGGGGCCACCGCTGAACCACCACTGATTCATTCTCCGGAGGCCGGTGTTGTGGTTGGATCGGAACCGTTGCCGTTGTTGTTGCGGTCCACACTGACCATGCCCCAGTTGAAGCAGGTGGAGCCCGGCCTCGCGGAAGTGCCTTGAAGAATCAAAGCAGCAGATAGCGTTGTGCGAGCGGAAGCACGTCTGCAGGTTCGCAGGTGAGGTGTTCGCCGTCTGCAAACACTTCGTAAGTTTCTGGATCCACGTCCATCTTTGGAAGAGCGTTGTTGAGTTTGAGTGCACTCTTGCCAACGCTTCTGGTCTCCTTCACTGCAAGACATTGGCGGCTGAGCCCCAGTTGGGTCTGAACATCGGCATCGATGGCAGCTTCGCTGACGAAGGTCAGACATCCAGGCGCAAGGGCCTTGCCGAAGGCGCCGAACATGGGACGACCATGAACAGGGCCAGGTGTGGGGATGGAGGCGTTGGCATCACCCATCTGGGCCCAGACGATCGAGCCACCCTTGATCACCAGCTCCGGGCGGATGGCGAAGAAGCCTGGCTTCCAAAGCACGAGATCGGCCAGTTTGCCTGTCTCCACCGAACCAACATGACCGCTGATCCCATGGGCAAGCGCCGGATTAATGGTGACCTTGGCGATGTATCGCTTCAGGCGGTGGTTGTCATTTCGACTGGAGTCCTCCGGTAGCGCTCCGCGCTGAACTTTCATTTTGTGAGCTGTCTGGAAGGTGCGAGTGATCACCTCGCCCACGCGGCCCATCGCCTGGGAGTCACTGGCGATGATCGAAAACGCTCCGAGGTCGTGGAGGATGTCTTCGGCAGCGATTGTTTCGCGGCGAATCCTGGATTCAGCGAAGGCCACGTCCTCGGGGATCTTTGGATCCAGGTGGTGGCACACCATCAGCATGTCGAGGTGCTCCTCGAGCGTGTTGCGGGTGTAAGGACGGGTTGGATTGGTGCTGCTGGGCAGCACGTTCGCTTCGCCGCAGATTTTGATGATGTCCGGGGCGTGCCCCCCACCCGCGCCCTCGGTGTGGAAGGTGTGAATGGTGCGTCCTTTGATGGCGGCGATCGTGTCCTCCACGAAGCCGGCTTCATTCAGGGTGTCGGTGTGGATGCACACCTGCACATCCATGCGGTCGGCCACCGACAGGCAGGCATCGATTGCAGCTGGTGTGGTGCCCCAGTCCTCATGCAGCTTGAGGCCGCAGGCACCGGCGCGCACCTGCTCTTCAAGTGCCTCGGGTGTACTGGCGTTGCCCTTGCCGAAGAAGCCGAGGTTCACAGGGAAGGCTTCAGCGGCCTGGAGCATGCGGCCGATGTGAAAAGCGCCGGGGGTGCAGGTGGTGGCATTGGTCCCCGTGGCGGGTCCGGTCCCGCCCCCCATCAGTGTGGTGACGCCGCTGGCCAGGGCGGTTTCGATCTGCTGCGGACAGATGAAGTGAATGTGGGTGTCGATACCTCCGGCCGTGAGGATGTGACCCTCTCCGGCGATCGCTTCGGTTCCAGGTCCCACGACGATCGTCACCCCTTCCTGAGTGTCGGGGTTACCGGCTTTGCCGATGCCGACGATGCGACCGTCCTTGAGGCCCACATCCGCTTTGACGATGCCCCACCAATCCAGGATCAGGGCGTTGGTGATCACGGTGTCGACGGCACCATCGGCGCGGGAGGTCTGCGACTGACCCATGCCGTCGCGGATCACCTTTCCACCACCGAATTTCACTTCATCGCCATAGACGGTGAAGTCCTTTTCAACTTCGAGGATCAGCTCGGTGTCAGCAAGACGGACTCTGTCGCCAGTGGTGGGGCCGTAAGTTTCGGCGTAAGCCTGTCGGGTAATGCGGTAGGGCATGAATCAGGCGTCGAGGGGTCCGTTGATGCGGCCGTTGAAGCCGACAACACGTCGGTGACCGGCAAAGGGAATCAGCTGCACGTCACGGCTGTCACCGGGTTCAAAGCGAATCGCCGTTCCGGCGGGGATGTCGAGCCGTTGGCCTCGGGCCGTGTCTCGATCGAACTGCAGTGCGGCGTTCGCTTCGAAGAAGTGAAAATGGGAGCCAACCTGCACCGGACGATCGCCTGTGTTCGCCACATGCACAGTGGTGACAGGGCGGTTGACGTTGAGTTCGATCTCGCCNGGTTGGGGAAAGAGCTCGCCGGGAATCATGGGTGACATCGGGGCAGGCCTCAGCGAATNGGATCGTGAAGGGTGACGAGCTTGGTGCCGTCAGGGAACACTGCTTCAATCTGCACTTCATTCACCAGTTCAGGCACTCCNTCCATCACCTGATCACGACTCAGCCACGTGGATCCCTCCTGCATCAAGGAGGCNACGGATTTCCCATCACGGGCCCCCTCCAAGACAAGGAAGCTGAGCCATGCAACCGATTCAGGATGATTCAGCTTCAACCCACGATTGAGCCTCCGCTCTGCCAGCAGAGCGGCCGTCACGATGAGGAGCTTGTCCTTTTCCTGCGGGCTGAGATGCATGGAGGTTGATGAACGTGCATCAACAAAATTTCATCACATCCATTTTAATCATTTTGGCCAGCTTTCCCTTCAGCAGGGTGCTGGAACGGGCGTATTGATTTTTTCAATATCGATCTAGTGCCATTGGTTTCCCCAATGAAAGCTCAGTCGCTTTGTATCAACACGTACATCGAGCTGAATTTGCAAAAACTATTTGTTGGTGAGAGTCTTTTTCAGCCACGAATCACATGTCTCTCACTGACCGCAACAAGAGTCTGTTGAACCGTGTTGGCATCCTTGCAACGGCAGGAATCGTTGGAACGACCTTGCTTGCATGCGGTGGTAAGGACACTGCTACGACTGCCGATTCCGGCGGAGACGCCTCGATGTGTTCAAAGATTCACATTGGTACTCAGGATCAGGTGATCAATACAGCCGTTGGCGGAGCTGTTGTGCGTGAGTTGAAGGTGTTTGAAGATCTCCTGCCCAAAGATGGCAAATACAAGGATCTTGATTACACCGTCGAATGGTCAAGCTATACCTCTGGTCCCCCAATCACCAACAAGATGATGGCGGGTCAGATTCAGATCGGTTTGATGGGTGATTTCCCCGCTGTGATTAATCTCATCAAAGGCCGGGAAGGAACTGGTGAAACGAAAACTGTCTTTATTGGTACTTTGGCTTACAGTCCGAACGGAGCTGGTAATGCAGTTGTTGTTCCGATCGACAGTGACGCCACCAGCCTCGAGGATCTAAAAGGTGGGACAGTGTCCGTGCCCTTCGGTTCAGCAGCACATGGCATGGTGCTTAAGGCGCTGAAGGACGCAGGCATTGATACCGATAAAGATTTGACGTTGATTAGTCAGGCACCTGAAGTCGGTGGCTCAGCGCTTCAAAAGAAACAAATTGAAGCGCATGCTGATTTCGTTCCTTTTGGTGAACTGTTCCCTTACCGAGGATTCGCNAAGAAGATTTTCGACGGCGCTCAGACAGGTGTTCCGACACTTCATGGCATCACAGTACGTGAGGATTTTGCAAAAAATTGCCCAGAAGTCGTGACTGCATTCATGCAATCAGTACTCGAGGCAAACAAGAAGTTTACAGACAGCCCTGAAACCATCTCTGCTCAAATCGAAGANTGGAGCGGAATTGATAAAGAAGTTGTTTACATGTTCTTGGGNCCATCCGGCCTTCAGTATTTGTCACCAGAGATTGAAGAAGTTCAACTTCAGGCTTTGGAAAATAGTATCGCAACATTGATGAGTCTCGGAAAAATCGAGAACAAAGAGATCAAGCCATCAGACGTGCGGGGTTGGATCGATAGCAGCTACCTTGAAAAAGCGGCTGCAAATCTAAACACCACAATTGCTGAGCAGATCAAAAAAGGTAAGGAATACCAGATTTCTGGTAAGGATGCTCTTGACGGTAGTGAGATAACAGATCCTAAGAATGCAGGACAAATATGGATTGAGGGTGAGGACAAGGTTCAGAACTATTCGAGCCCTCTAACGATGGCGAAGGCAGTGAAGGAATTTGAAGCTGGTGGTAAAAAGCCAAGTGCTTTATTCGTCCATGATATGAACAAGGGTTGGAAGCTTTTTGCACAAACTGCTTATTATGTTGACAATAATGGAGTTATTACAGCTTTCTTACTNAAAGCAGATGCTGATGATTATGCTGCCAAATCTGGTGGTACCGTCATCGACTTTACNAATCTCCAGTCNATGACTTGATGATTGANTAACTTCATGCGTTGACCGTTATCTGATTCATCAGCCTCCTTGACAGTGTCTGTTTCTTCAAAAACTCTCAATACGTCATCGACTGTTGCATCGTCCACCCGCCGTGTGTCAACACGGCGGGTGTGGCGGTCTCGCTTCATTTCTTATTCAAGACGACTTGCTTCCGTTATATTCTTTTTGTGTTTATGGCAAGTTTTAAGTGANAATAAAGTAAATTTCATATTTAACTTTTATTTTATTCCTGCGCCAACAGCTGTTTTCTCTGCATTTGTTGATTTCATTGCTTCCTCTCCTTGGATTCATTTTCAGTCGAGTATTACGAGGGTCATAGGAGGTTTTTTTGTTGGTTCTTTGCTCGGTATTTTGCTCGGATTGTTGGTTGGATCCTCTCATCTGATCGAGGAGTTACTTGCCACACCTCTGGAACTGCTGCGACCAATCCCTGCNGTTGCNTGGATTCCATTGGCTATTTTGATGTTCCCAGATGCTGAGATTGGNATGTTTTACATCACATTTGTTGGTGCTTTTTATCCGATCTTGGTGAGTACTCAAAAATCAGTTGAATCATCATTGTCTGATCTGTTAATGATTCGAGTTGGGCAATGTTTAGGAGCTTCCTACCTTCAACTCTTTCGAGACATCATTATTCCTTCAGCGCTGCCTGGAATCAGCGCTGGTTTGGTCATCGGGATGGGCAATGCTTGGTTCTGCTTGGTAACTGCCGAAATCCTCGCTGGTAAGTATGGGATTGGTTATAAAACCTGGGAATCATATGTTATTTCAGAATATCCTCCAATTGTTATGGGTATGATATTAATTGGCTTGCTTGGAGCATTATCCTCTCAATTAATTCTTTATACAACCAATAAAATGATGCCTTGGCGTCAGATTTCTAAAGATAGCCTCTAACCATTTTCTAATGTCAAGTTTTTTGGAAATTAGCCAAGTCAGCAAGTACTTTGGCGAAAAAGGCTCAGAACGTTGTGTTCTCTCAAACATCAATCTGGAGGTTAATCCCAAACAATTTGTTTGTTTGCTTGGCCCTTCTGGTTGTGGAAAATCGACGCTTTTGAATACCATCGCTGGTTTTATTAAACCGGATGCTGGTTTCGTCTCCGTCAACGACAAGCGTGTAACAAAACCAGGCCCTGACCGAGGTTTTGTGTTCCAGAAGAATTCTCTGCTCCCATGGATGACACTTGAGCAAAATGTAGGATATGGATTAAAAATTAAAGGCTTTAAAAAGGCAGATATTGTTGATAAAGTTGACCACTATCTTGATCTTGTCGGTTTATCAAAGTATCGAAGTTCTTATCCCCATGAATTGTCAGGCGGAATGCAGCAGCGGGGTAGCATTGTAAGAGCGTTGATTACTCAGCCAAGTGTTCTATTGATGGACGAGCCTTTTGGTGCTGTTGATGCTCAAACCAGAATAATTTTACAAGAAATGCTTTTGCGTATTTGGGCCCAGGTTGGTATCACAATTGTGTTCGTTACGCATGATATTGATGAAGCAGTTTTGCTTGCGGACCGTATTGTCGTCATGGGTGTGAATCCTGGTCATATCAAAGCCACTTTTGATGTTGGACTCGTGCGACCACGTTCCGCCGATTCAACGTTGTCTGATGAATTCAGAGAGATTAAACTAAGAGTCCTTCGATCGATTCGCGAGGAGACCGACAAACTCATGGTTTTACAGTAATAATCTCAATGTTTTTGTTCTATTTGATCGCAATTAATACTGCGATCTTTATTCTCTGTGGCACGAAAAATCCTAACGACTCACTGTTTAGATTGCTTCTGCTTCAGCCTGTTCTCCTATCGCTTGCTTGTGGATTTCTTATGCGTTGTTTGGTTCCATTGCGTAGTTATTGGGTTGAGAAAGCTGATCTTTATGCATCACGATTTCTCTCGATAGCATTAAGTCTACTCGGTGCACAATTTGTATTTGCAGACTTATTCGCTTTATCTTGGCGAACTTTTTCAAATATATTGATTGCTATCGCTGCAACATGCTTCATCGGATGTTTAATTAATTCGTTTTTAAAAATTAGGCATTCAATGATGATCTGGTTGTTGGTTGGTAATTGTATCTGTGGACCTACGGCAATTTCTTTTGCTGCTCAGATTTTTCAAGGAGAAAAAAAAGATATCGCCAAGGCAATTTGGATTAACACGTTAACAGGATTTGTTTTAATGATTTTGTTGCCATTTTTAGCAACAACTCTTCATCTAGATCCATCTAATTTTGGGTTGTGGGCNGGTGCTTCTCTTCAGTCTACAGCACAGGTTATAACAAGTGCATCATTATATTCAAATGAGTCTTCAGATATTGCGCTTTTAATCAAATCATTCCGAATTTTATTACTATTACCTTTAGTCTTTACTCTTCAACTCCTCTCTTCAAATAACAGTAAAAAGGGGCAAGTCTCATCTCCACTTATGCCAAATTCTAAAATNATGGCATTCCGCGGATTCCTGCAAACTTTTCCTTTATTTATTTTTGGATTTTCGTTGATTGCAGTTGTCTATGCATTTGTTGATCTGTTCAGTGCTTCGTACTCTGACAATAATATTTTGTTTGAATTATTGTTGGAACTAAAGCCAATCCTATCGTCAATTTCGAAATACTGTTTGGCTGCTGCCATGTTTGCAATCGGCTTTTTATGCCGTTTTGAATTGAACAAAAACGATATTAAAAATATCTGCTTTGCTATTTTTTCATCCCTCGTTCTTGTTGGCTCGTCTTTTTTTCTGATCAATAATTAACCATGCCGAGTTCTTTCATGGCTGTGTCGAGAAATTCTGTCTCAATTTGTGGCATTTTTTTTGCATTGACATCAAGGCTAGTTTCTTGAGCGCTTACAAAGATATTTTCCGTATATTCTTTAATCCAGTCTGGTCGAATTGTCATGTCAGGAATGTAGTGACCATCATTACCACTCCTTTCACCAAGGATTGAATTCACAAATCTTGTGCTTACGCCTGTCCATCGACTGAGATGGTTGATTGCAGAATTTGTCGTGTGGAACCAGTAGTTTGCACAAAGCATCGCCTTTAGAAATGCAACGACAATATCAGAGTGCTGAATTGCAAACTTCTCACGAACAACAACACCATAGTATGAAAAAGGTGTAGAAACTTCATCACTACATTTTTGGAAGTGTTGATCTGCTGCCATAAAATGATCGAAAGGGGTAAAGCATGCTAGACCGTCTGCTTGAAATTCAAATGTGTTTAACCTACCATTGTTTTCGAGATTGATATTGATCAATCGCGTCGTATTCATCATGTCATTTTGGACCATATTGTAAAGCAAGCTACCATGTGCTGTTGACAAAAAAGGCACTGCAATAGATTGGTCTTTGAGATTAGACAAACCAGTTATTCCTGTGTTCTTTCTGATCAGTAAGCTTGATCCGCTTCCACAAGGGTTAATACTAACAAAGCTGACAAGAATTGGCTTGTCTTCCGTTGATATGGAATTAGCCATGTGACTAATTGCATAATCTCCTATGATTGCAATGTCTAACTCTCCCTTTTGCATTGCGTCGAGAATAGGAGCCGCAGATTTGTAATCATTCCATTTTGCTACCATGCCTCTAGCTTCTGTCGATTTACTTTGACTAATAAATGATTCGAATAAACCAAGCTTTTGCATNGCTCTTCCTGAAATAACGGTTTGAATTGTTCTGCTTTGAATGCCAACTTGGACTAGCTTGCTGTTGTTGCTTTTGTCCTTATTTTGAGAGAGAATTTCATTGAATTGCTTCTTGTCCCGCTCTATTATGGGAATTAATTTTTGCTTAGAATGAGGCTTTGATTGAAACAGACAATCGAGAAACAGGGAATTATCTTTAAATAGCTTATTGTTGATATGTAAAAATAGTCCATATGGAGTTGCGAATTCATTGATTCGAATGTAGTTGCATAGATTAGATTCCTTTGAGTTACATAAACGGATGCCAATACCATCTCCTGCTCCAACCAAGTCAGGTATCAGCGCCTCGTCGATATGACTACGATGCGAGAAATCATTAATATCAAGACCAAAAGGACGCAATCTTGATGCTAGTAGTTTCAAATTATCAGATTCAAGTTCAGGCAACCAGATTTTTTCATCNAGTAAAGTTGACAAATCAACGGATAAATCTTTGTNAATGTAATCTTTTTGGCANACAAGCATGAACTCTTCAGTAAGCCAATGAGATGTTCTAANATTTTGAAGAGACGTAGATTGNTTCGTCAATCCAATTGANTAGATGTCATTGGATACTTTGTCAGTAATCTCCTTTATGCTTTTGCAAGTTACTGTATTGATTAAAGCATCAGGAAAATGTAACTTCGTGTTTTCGATNAGATGTTTAATTGCATCAATTTTNATGTCTNATTCATGCAAGATTNTGATTGTAAGCCCCTTNTTTTTGTCTCGACTTATAAAATGATCTTCAAGNGATTCTAGATCCTTGATGATNGCTTGGAACTTCTCGCATGCATATTCGCCATCCTCAGATAGGTATACTTTGTTTTGATCACGCTTAATCAATTGTGTGTGAAGGTGTTTTTCTAAAGCTTTTACCTTTAAGCTAATTGACGGCTGNCTGAGATGTAATGATTGAGCTGCTTTCGTAAAACTCCGCTGTTCCGCAACCGCTAGGAATGCTTTAACCTGCGAAAGATCCATGACCAGGCAGCATATAATTGTAATTTAGGCACGTTAATGATTTAATTATTGTATATTTTGATACATGATATNGGCATGGGGTCANGATTGCGTATATTTTGCTACAATTAAGTNGNNGGTGNGGGTTAANGCTGATTCGTTATTGATGAACTTAATGAGCTCATCTGGTTTTGCAATCCCTGATATCTTGATTGGTCTGCTCGCTTGTCTATTGTATGTTTGTGATGCTTAGGCAGTATGCAAACAATCACTCGTCAAGTTGATTTNTTAGTTGTNGGTGGTGGTACTGCTGGATGCATGGCAGCAGTAAAAGCCAAGCAGAAAAATCCAGACGCCAGTGTCATGGTTTTGGAAAAGGCAAATATAAGACGCAGTGGCGCAATTGCCATGGGAATGGACGGAGTCAACACCGCTGTGATTCCCGGTAATTCNACACCGGAGCAATACGTCAAGGAAATTACGATTGCCAATGATGGAATTTTGGATCAAAAGCCTGTTTTGAAGACGGGCCAGCTAGGTTTNAGCGTTATTCAGGAATTAGAAGAATGGGGAGTGAAGTTTCAGAAAGATAATGAAGGAAATTATGATCTGAAACAAGTCCATCGTGTTGGCAAATATGTTTTACCGATGCCTGAGGGAAAAGACCTGAAAAAAATCCTTTCCCGTCAAGTGAAGCGTCATCGCGTTCAAGTGGTCAATCGCGTGATGGCAACACGTGTTGTTGTTGAAGACGGTCGTGCTGTCGGAGTCACCGGTCTGGATGTTCGCAACGGCGACTTTCATGTCATTCAGGCTAAGGCCATCCTCCTGTGCACAGGTGCCTGTGGACGGCTTGGACTGCCAGCATCAGGNTACCTTTACGGGACATATGAGAATCCTACTAATGCTGGCGATGGCTACTCGATGGCATATCACGCTGGTGCAAAACTCTCCAACATTGAATGCTTTCAAATTAACCCTTTAATTAAAGACTACAACGGTCCAGCATGTGCTTATGTTGCCAGCCCATTTGGGGCTTATACCGCAAACGCTGAAGGCAATCGATTCATCAGTTGCGACTATTGGAGCGGTCAAATGATGCTTGAGATGTGGAAAGAATTAAATTCTGGATCTGGGCCAGTTCATCTTAAAATGTATCATCTTGATGAATCAACGATATCTGAGATTGAAACAATCTTGTTCTCTAATGAGAGGCCAAGTCGCGAGAGATTCCATGCTGGTCGCTCAGAGAATTATAGGACTCATGGGGTTGAGATGAGTATCTCTGAAATTGGCTTGTGTAGTGGACACTCTGCCTCGGGGGTGCAAGTTGATGAAAATATGCAAACAAGTGTTCCAGGTTTGTATGCTGCAGGAGACATGGCAAGCGTTCCACATAATTACATGATTGGTGCGTTTGTGTCGGGACGGGTTGCGGCTGAACATGCAATGGAAGCGATTAAGCCGGTCGATCATGTTGAGCCTAGTGCTGATTTCTTGGAAGCCGAAAAGCAGCGTATTTCAGCTCCACTAAATAATCCTAATGGCATCCCTCATACTCAAGTAGAGTACAAACTACGCCGTTTTGTTAATGATTACTTGCAGCCGCCCAAATCACCATCAAACATGGAAATTGGCTTGTCTAAGTTTGTTGATTACGACAATGTTCTTTCTGAGCTGGGTGCAAGAGATCCCCACGAGCTGATGCGGTGCATGGAGATTCATTTCATTCGTGATTGTGCTGAAATGGCTGCACGGGCCTCTCTATTTCGTCGTGAAAGTCGTTGGGGTCTGTATCACTATAGGCTTGACTACCCCCATAGAAACGATGATGAATGGCTCTGCAACACGATCATCGAGAAGTCTGCAGATTTGACAATGCAGCTGAGTAAGCAACCTCTAGAGCCCTACATCATTGACGTTAATCTCGAAGTCGAGAAGTACGACGTAGCTGTTGCTGCGTGATCCTTTAACTTTGACCCTTTTTTATCATGTCTCTAACTTCCAGCAGAGTTGACGTTCCCGTTATTGTTGATGAATCGAAATGCCTTGAAAAATGTACTGCTTGTATCGAAGTTTGCCCTTTGGATGTCCTTGCCAAAAATCCGGAAACTGGCAAAGCCTACATGAAGTATGATGAGTGTTGGTTTTGCTTGCCCTGCGAAAAAGAGTGCCCTACGGGCGCAGTTACTGTCCAGATACCCTTCCTATTGCGCTGATGGCATCCTCGATTCCCGACTTCCTGCAAGATTTATACGCACAATTGGATGAAGAGCTTGTATCCCCTGTAGAGATGTTGTTCTCAGAATCAGTTGAGGATCGACTCGTCGGTGTCGTTAATCTTCAGCACCTTTGTGATGAACAATCCGTACCTTTTTTGATATCAGCACTTTCTGACTCATCCGAAGACGTTGTTTTTACAGCTGTAACATCGCTTTGGGAGATTGCTAATCAACAAGCAGTCGTTCCATTGTTGCAATGTCTAGAATCGCATCATGATGTGAAAGTTCGGAATGAAGCCTTGATGGCATTGAAAGAACTTGTCAATCAAGATCATCTGCTCATTTTGCTGGATAAGTTTTCTTTAAACGATTCATGTCTTGATCGGGCCATCTTGATCTTATTGCGTAAGATTCACGATATACAAGCTTTGCCTTCAATAGCTCCATTTCTTGAATCCTCTGATGATCAGCTGCGTTATGAGGCTATTATTACATTACGATATTTAAACCAGTTGACTCATTTTCCGCCAGCCTTAACTTTGGCCTCTGATCCAAATGTTGAGGTGCGCAAAGAGACCATGCTTACGCTTGCTCATCTTGATGAACCTGATGTCTTGAATCTTTTGATGAGTGCTGTCACCTCAGACGAGTCATGGGAAGTGCGTCGTAATGCAGCACAATCTTTAGAGCGCAAATCTGATCAGCAGTCATCAGATGCTTTGGTTCAGGCCATTGGGGACGAGCATTGGCAGGTTAGAAAATTCTCTCTGCGTGCTCTCAAACCATTGGTTCAAGAACCATACGTTCCAGCCATTGTTCCTCTTCTTTGTGATGATTATTCTGATGTGCGCAAGGAGGCTGCTCTTGTTTTAGGTGGTGTTATTTCCGAACAGGCTAAAACAGCGCTTCAGCAAGGTTTAAACGATTCTGATATTGAAGTTCGCATCGCTTCTCAAAAATCCTTGGCTAAAATGGCCGTATAGTTTTTAAATCTTAATTTTAATTGGGTATTCAATGTCATCTACTGTTCAGAAGGACGACGATCGTCTTTTAGAGATACGTTCTCTACTTTCTTGTATTGATGCGGGTCCCAGTGTTCTTGATTTAATTTCAACTTGTCAGGTTCGCAATATTCGAGTAATAACTGACGATATTTATGTCCGACTTTTTCTGGGTTCTGATCAAGGTTATATCACAAATCTTGTCCAACGATCCCTTGAAACTTTGCCTTGGAGCAAGCGGGTTGTGGTTGATGAGCGCTTAATTAAGGGTGTTAAACGAACAATCGCCGTTGGTAGCGGTAAAGGTGGGGTTGGTAAAACATCTGTCACGGTCGCGTTGGCTCACGCATTAATGGAGCAAGGCTTCACAGTTGGTATTCTTGATGCAGATGTTTATGGACCTAATGTTGCAACTCTTCTCTGCCCAGAGGATTCTTCGGTAGAGACCTTAGACACTCCAGAAGGTAATCGTTTCATACCAATTAATATCAACGGCTTAAAGATTATGTCTGTTGGTATGTTGGCATCCCCAGACCAGTCACTTGCTTGGCGTGGTCCAATTCTTACACGTCTGCTTAATCAGTTTATGTATGACGTGAGTTGGGGCTCTTTGGATTTTTTGTTGATTGACTTGCCACCTGGTACAGGTGACGCGCAAATTACCATCCTTCAAGAATCACCAGTTGCTTCAGTTCTTCTTGTAGGTGTCCCTGGTATGTCCTCTGAATCAGATCTTAGGCGTACTGTTTCATTGTATAGGAAGTTTGGACTCCCGATCATGGGTTACGTTGAAAATTTTTCTTCTATTCATTGCCCTAATTGCGGGGCAACTTTCCCATTTTTGCTCGATCAATTAGATGAAAAAACTGATGTGTTTGATGATCTAAAGCTGCTGGCCTGTCTTCCCGTTGATCCTGCTACTTTATCAAAAAAGTCCAAATCAGTTACATTATTAAATCAAATTAATTCACAGCAATTTGAAAACTTGGCAACCCAGTGCTCGAAGCTCATTTAAATGTTTTAAGGGCATCGCTTGCAATACAAGGGAAATCCGTTTGAGAATTAACTTTTAAACGCTTGCACAAACCGGCTTCTAAGCCTATTGATTTATTTGTGGCTATTAAGATCTCTAATCGCCAGTTGGTGATTGTGGTTGCTGATTTGCTAACGTCTTTTTTGATACTGAAGTGAACTAAATGGGTGCCGAGCGATACCTTCCGAATCTTCAGAAGCAATATTGTTATTTTGTAAATGGATTAGTCCATGTTGTCAGAGCTTCAGTCTAGTGTTATCGATCGTATTACTGAAGAGCGCTGGCTGACGTTAGCAACACAATTAATTAGAACTGGTCAGCCGCGTTCTTGCGATCCGCTCGATCCAGATCTTCCTACTGGTGAAGAAGAAGCGATTGCCATGCTTGTAGCCGGCAAATTGGAAGCTTTAGGAATGTCTGTAGAAACCTATGAAAGTATGCCTCATCGCCCCAATGTTGTTGGTGTATTGAAAGGGAGTAGTGGTCATGGTCCTACGCTGATGATGAATGACCATATGGATACTTACCCTGTTGTTGAGCCTTATAAGTGGGACAAAACAGATTTTGATCCTTTTAAAGCAACCAGGCATGGAGATTTACTCTATGCGCGTGGTTCTTCAGATACGCGTGGAAATATGGCATCAGCATTGTTAGCCGCACAAGCTTTGGTGGAGCAGGGAGTTTGCTTAAAAGGTGATTTGATGTATTGCCTTTGTGTTGATGAAGAAAGAGATGGTACCCATGGTTCTATTTATCTGACTCAGCAAGTGGGAATTAAAGCAGATTATTCAATTACTGCTGAACCAACAGCTTGGCAGTCTGGTGACGACTGGGGCATGAATCTTTCAGTTGCTAACGGTGGCCATTGCCTTCTTCAAATCAAACTCGTTGGTCAAAAAGCTCACATATGGAGACCCGATACGAGTAATAATGTCATTGTAGAAATGGCTAATTTAATTCCGCTTCTGTCTTCAATGATTTTTACACATCAGAAGACAGATTTCATGGGTCACACTCCACCCTGTACGACCATTGTTCGAATAAGAGGAGGTTTGCCTGGAGAAATGCAATTTTCAACTGATGAATGCCATTTGACTATGGCCGTTGTGGGAATCGTGCCCGGTATGACATTGGATTCAATTATTCAAGATGTTAACTCTGTTGTTGCTTCACTTTTTAGTGCTAGGGATGATATTGAATTTTTAGTTGAACAAGTTCCTGGTTCATTGTTTGTTGAAGCAACAGATCCAGTGCCTATGGATGAAGAACCTTGTCGCTCGATTTCGAAAGCCTACGCAGCTTTGATGGATGGCAAGAAGCCAATTCCGAACAGAAAAAACGCATTCAATGACACGATTCGTTTCCGCGAAGCTGGAGTCAACGCAGTCACATTCGGCCCTGGTGAGGATGGATGGGCTCCTGATAATGAAAGTATTTCGATTACAAAAGCCGTGAAAGCTGCTCAAATGTACGCTCTAACTATTATGGAAATTTTGGAGGTGCAGGATGCTTAGTAACTTTAAAGTCGCTTCCATATCTTCTGCAACAGGTAAGCCTTTCAAGGCTCTCGCAGCACTCTTGCGTGACAAATACTTTTATTTATCACTTTCTACAGTTTTATTTTTGTTCCTTTTATGGGTGTTGTTGACAGCAACTGGATATGCTGATGAGTTGTTTTTGCCCGGACCAGTTAAGGTTTGGCAGTCTTTCATTTCTGTTTCCACTGAAGGATATCAAGGAAGCACGCTTGTAACTCATGTCTACACAAGCTTATACCGTATTCTTGTTGCATTTTTCCTTTCTTGCATTGTAGGTATACCGCTAGGAATTTTGATGGGTGCTTCAAAGGCGGCACGTTCATTGCTTAACCCATTGATTGAATTTTATCGCCCTTTACCACCTTTGGGCTTGTATACCTTGCTGGTTATGTGGTTGGGAATTGGTGAAGAGTCAAAACTTGCATTGCTTTTCTTAGCCGGTTTGCCTGGAATGATCATTGCCACGATACAGGCTGTTGAGGATGTTGATGAGTCTTATTTGCGAGTGGCTCGTGGTCTTGGAGCATCTAAACGCACCATTATTTTAAATGTCTATTTACCAGCCGCAGGTCCAACAATTCTTGCCGGAATGAGAATTTCCCTCGGCTTTGTTTATACCGTTTTAGTCGCTGCGGAAATTGTTGCTGCAACTGCCGGCATTGGTTGGATGATCTGGGATGCTTCAAAATTCTTGTTGTCTGATGTTGTAATTATGGGTTTAATTGTGCTTGGTTTGACAGGTGTTTTCCTTGATTTAGCGATGCGTTTCCTTGGCAAATTATTTATGCCTTGGACTCGCTCATCTAGATTTGGAACCTCATAACTACTTGGGTTTCACTTCTAATCTCCACTCTGCCTTTTGTATTATGCACCTCAACTCAAAAATCAAAGGCTTTGGTCTTTCATCAGCGATTGCTTTAAGTTTAGCTGCTGTTGTTCCACACTCTGCTCAGGCTAAGCCTAAAGAAGTGATTGTCGGCTATTTGAATCTTGTCAACGCCCAGCTTGTCACGAAGAGTCTGGGTCTGATTCAGAAAGAAATGCCTGGTGTGAAGATCAAGTACATCAAGGTTGGTGGTGGCGGTGACATGCTTCGAGCTATTGCAGCGAAGCAAGTTGATTTTGGTGGACTTGGTAATCCACCGACTGCGATTGGTGTTACGAAAGGGCTGCCAATTCAGGGAACCATGGTTCTCAACATGTTGGGAGCCGTTGAAGCAATGGTTGTTAGAAAAAGCGCGAATATTAAATCTTGGAAAGATCTTAAGGGCAAAACGATTGCAGCTCCTTTTGGATCAACGACTCACTATTTGCTGTTGAAAGCTTTATCTGATGCCGGTGTCAGCCCTTCTTCAATGAAGATCCTTGATCTGCGGCCTGCAGATATTGCGGCGGCATGGGCACGTGGTGATATCGATGCTGCTTGGTATTGGGAGCCTAATTTGGATAAGGCAGTTAAGGATGGAGGAGAAATCTTTATCCATTCTGGCGATATGGAAAAGCGTGGTTACCCAACCTGGGATGTTGGAGTTGTTATGAATGCTTTTGCAAAAAAATATCCAGATTATGTTGTTAAATTTGTGAAGGCCGAATGCGCCGGTATTGACTATTGGATCAAGAATCCTGGAAAGACTGCGGCAATTATTGCCAAGGAACTTTCCCTATCTTTGCCTGATGCAACTCGTATGATGAAAGGTACGGAAATGGTGCCCTGTAAAACTCAGTTAACATCTGCTTATATTGGTACTTCTGGAAAGATTGGCGGCTTTGCTGACACGCTTGTTGATACCTCTAAGTTTCTTGTATCCCAAAAGCGTTTGCCTAAACAGCTGACGCGAAAGGACTACGAGTCATTTATTAATCCTGTTTGGCTCGAAAAAGCTGTTAAATAAATCTATTTTTTGTACATGAGGATTGGCTGTGGTCATTTGTTGATCACAGCCTCCTTTTCTTGATCACATGAAACGACTTAATTTTCCATTCACAATCGCTACATTGCACGATCGTTATCGGTCTGCTTCAATTAGTCCGGTTGATGTTGTCCACGAAGTTTATGATCGAATCAATGAAGATTCCCGTTCGGATATATGGATATCATTGCGCTCACGCGAAGATTCATTGGCGATTGCGGATCAATTGTCAGCTGAGATGATTGCTGACTTCCCCTTATACGGAATTCCATTTTCTGTCAAAGATAATATTGATGTGTTTGGACTGTCNACGACGGCAGCTTGTCCAGCTTTTTCCTATGTACCTGAATGTTCTGCTCATGTCGTTGAACGACTTGAGCTTGCAGGTGCGATTTGTATTGGTAAAACAAATTTAGATCAATTTGCTACTGGATTGAATGGAACTCGTTCTCCCTTTGGTGAATGTGCTTCCGCTTTTCACCCCGAATTTGTTTCCGGCGGTTCAAGTTCTGGNTCAGCTGTTTCCGTATCGNTACAGCACGTTTGCTTTTCATTGGGTACGGACACAGGTGGATCTGGAAGAATACCCGCTGGTTTAAATAATGTGGTAGGCCTTAAGCCTACTTGCNGAAGCTTAAGTAGTCATGGATTGGTTCCCTGTTGTCCCAGCATTGATTGTCCNTCTGTATTTGCTCTGTCNGTAGCTGATGCTGTTGAGGTGGCAAGNCTTATGTTTAGCGATGANCATACCGACCCATCGTTGCGTTATGACCTCGCACAATGTGACTTCTCTATTGGNGAAAGGGATGATCGACAAATTATTTTCGTACCTGACGACAAGCAGCTTGAATTTTTTGAAAATCACGAAGCACTCACCATTTACAAGGAAGCACTGGAGTTAATTTCTGAATCAGGTCTTGATGTTCGACCTTTTGATTTTNCNCCCTTCTTGGAGGTCGGTCAAATGTTATTTGANGGTCCTTTCCTTGCGGATCGTTATGCAGCTATTGGATCNTTTTTAGAGACAAANCAAGATTCTGTGCTTGAGACAACATATTCNATTGTGTCNAAAGCAAATCAATTTTCTGCAGTTGAATTGTTTCAGGCGATGAAGCGTATTGATGAGGTCAAGGTATTTGCACAGCAGTTTAGTCGTCAAAATGGATTGTTTATTTTTCCTACTGTTGCACCACTTTGTACCATTTCGGAATTGCTTGCCGACCCTGTACGTTTAAACAATCAACATGGATTCTATTCTTATTTTGCTAATATTTTAGATCTTTGTGCGATGTCAATACCATGTTCTTTTTACAAAAATGGTATGCCGTTTGGATTGACGATTATGGGTTCAGCATTTGCCGACTCCAGGGTTGCTGCTTTGGCTGATGCTCTTCTCAATGTGTTTAGCATCAAGCCTGGTAAGGCACGCTNTTAATTTTAACNAAAATGACTAATTCTTCCATGTCAACGATTAAAAAGGGTCGTGTTTCAATTGAACAATTGTCTGTAATTTTTAGCAGCCGAGGTAGGGANGTTCAGGCNGTGCAGGACGTTAATATTGATATTGAGCCTGGGCAATTTATTTGCCTGCTTGGCCCGTCGGGTTGTGGCAAGTCAACTCTTTTGAACTGTATTGCTGGTTTTGTGAAGCCATCTTTGGGTTCAGTCTCAGTGGATGGCGAATTGATTGTCGAACCTGGACCAGATCGCGGAATGGTTTTTCAGCAACATGCCCTTTATCCATGGAAAACTGTTCTCCAAAATATTTCATTNGGTCCTGAAGTGACGGGTCGTGGTCATTCATCTCCGAAGAGTACTGCAATGACCTTTCTTAAAATGGTGGGGCTGACTCAATTNGCTGATTATTATCCCCACGAANTGTCAGGTGGGATGCAACAACGTGTTGGTATTGCGCGGGCTCTCGCTAATTATCCTCGCCTGCTCCTTATGGATGAACCTTTTGGTGCCTTGGATTCTCAGACGCGATTGATGATGCAAGAGAATCTCTTGAAATTGTGGAGAGAGCTAGGGATTACGGTTGTTTTTGTTACGCATGATGTCGATGAAGCGGTTTTCTTATCCGATCGAATCCTCGTCATGGGCTCAAATCCTGGTCGAGTTGTGCGTGATCTGACCGTTAACCTTTCACGTCCAAGAACAACGGATACAACAATCACACAAGAGTTTCTCCAGCTCAGAAAACAATGTCTCGACCTCATTCGCGATGAAACATTGAAAACGTTTGACACCATCGCCTGACATGCAGCCTTGAGCCAAATGTTCACNTTGATACAGTCTCCGTTCTTTTGCTTTTTAAGAATGTCTCCACAACGGTGGTCCCCGCCAGCATCGTTTGATACAGAATTAAATTTCATTAATCAATAAATTAACAATGGGCTAATGCCCTGTTCCCTTTTGTGTGTGAGGAATTTTGAACTTCGCCAAGATGTGGCTGGTTGCTCCGGCAACTGCCGCCCTGTTGGCTCCAAGTGTCCATGCCGGTGGGCTGGATATCTATGGAGTTTCTGACTACTCCGATTCTGAGGAGCAAGTCACCAGCATCACCCAGTTTTCTGACGTTTACCCGACAGATTGGGCGTATCAGGCTCTTGCAAACCTGATCGAGCGCTATGGATGCGTTGCCGGTTATCCCAATGGCACGTTCCGTGGCAACCGGGCCATGAGCCGCTACGAAGCTGCGGCTTTGTTAAACGCTTGTCTTGACCGAATTACGGAAGTTACTGATGAACTCCGTCGTTTGATCAAGGAGTTTGAGAAGGAGCTTGCCATCGTTCGCGGCCGCGTTGATGGGCTTGAAGCACGCGTTGGTGAATTGGAAGCCTCTCAGTTTTCCACAACAACCAAGCTGAAGGCTCGTGCATCCTGGTTCCTTGGTGCAGTACGTGCCAAGGGAGATGCTGGACGCGTCAAAGATGAGTACAACAAAAACTATGGTGCGACTGTCTTCAGTTACGACCTGGCACTAGGTCTGAAGACTTCGTTCACCGGTAAGGACCTTCTCTTCAGCCGCATGCGTGCTGGTAATTCAGAGAATGCCTTCGGTGGAAGGGGTTTCAATCTGACCGGCCTGGATTATCCCAGCAACACCGGTGGTGACGTCAAGATTGACCGTCTGTACTACCGCTTCCCACTGGGTTCCAACTTCACCATTGTTGCGGGTCCTCGGATGCGTAACACCGAGAACATGGGTTACAAGCCTTCGGCTTACGCCAAGGGTGGACATCCTCAGTTGGACTTCTTCTCTGGACGCCTGGGTGTTCCCATGGTTTGGAGCAAGACCACGGGCGGTGGTTTTGGTGCTGTTTACAAATCCACTGCCGCAAAGGGTGATCCCTATTGGACCGTTGCAGCCAACTATGTGGCTGGAGGTGCCGCAGAAGGTGATCCCTCCAAGGGTGGTTTTATGACTGACAATGCCAAGGGCAGTGTCACGGCACAGATTGCTTATGGCTCCAAGCAATGGGGTCTTGCTGCTGGCTACCGCTACGGCCAATGTGGTGTGAGCTACGGCAAAGGAACGCAGTTCGCCAGCAGTAATTCATGGAGCCAGAATTGCAACAAGGCAGTTGCAACAGGCTTGGATGCAGACGGAAACCCCACATTCAAATCTGAGTCCGCTGGTGCCGACAGCAACAGCTGGTCTTTCAATGCCTTCTGGCGGCCTGAGGAGTCTGGGTTTATTCCTTCGATCAGTGCNTCGATCGGTAAGTCCTACCTNAGTGGAGATTACAACTACAACAACGCAGACANGCTTGCGTCATGGTTTGTTGGTCTCCAGTGGAGNGATGTTTTCTTGATGGGTAATGATCTCGGCTTTGCTGTTGGTCAGCCCACCTTNGTGACATCCAAAGACNAGGGAACTCCCGACGACGGCAACTANGCCATGGAGCTCTGGTACGAATTCCAAGTGACCGATAACATTTCTATCGCTCCTGGTGTCTACTGGCTCAGTCGCCCGATGGGTGANCTGACTCCTGATGACAAGAGTCTGGGAGTGTTCGGTGGTGTGGTTCAGACAAAGTTCACGTTCTGATTTCACTGGCTTGACTGTTGCCTCCAGCAGAATTCTGCTGGAGGTTTTTTTATGATTTGAGCATGCTCAGTGGTTGTTCTTGCATGGGCCAGCTTCTGGGAATGTCCGGGTGGTTCAAGCTTCGAAGTTCCCGGGTGAGTCGCCAGATTCGACTGAACCAGAATCTTGCATCACGGGTTGAGTCCCCGACGTAGCGAGCGATGAAGCCCTGCTCCAGTGGTCCGCAGCGCATGGTTCCCTCAAGCCCCTGTCGCTGATCCCTTGCGTTGTTCAGTAATGCTGTCATTTGTTCGGTTGTCAATGCTGAGGGAGAGATCCAAACGAGTGTTCCTAGAACCGGTGAATGGGCCAATCCATGCACGTGTTCAAAACTTTGATGGTTAGTCAGCAGACGGTCGATCAGTTCCCATTTTTCTGCTTTGTTGACACATCTTTTGATGCAGAGCTCAGATTTGAGGCAGCCATTTTCTATTGTTTCGTTGGAGGCTGATCGTCCGAGCCTCGCGATTTCGGCGCTAAAGAATGATGTGTTTCTGCCGAGGTTGACGTTCAGTGACTGGTGGTGAAGTGCGTTTGCATAAATGATCACTTCCTGGGGAAACCATTCCAGATCGCTATTATCCGCAAGGGTGCAATCGACTGTTTGCTCTGTCCATTGTCCCTTTGGATTGATGATGCTCCGTCCTGCTGAGCCGTACACCTTTTGTGCGGCCACGCTTGTGATCAAAGCCCTACTTCCAGGCTGAAGGGCCATGTCGACACTCAACGCATCCCCACCCACCAATCCGCCCGCTGTGTGCAGGATCGGTACTTCACATCGGCCATCGGTTCCATGTTGTGCACGAAGCAGTTTCAGGGGTGCGCAGCATGCGCCCTGATGATGCGTGCCTCGGGCAGTGCGGAGGAAAGTCAGCTGGCAGCGGCCATGCCAACGCTTGGAATGTTGCATGGAATCAGGCTGAAGAACCGCACGACCGATCTATGTAGCAACCTTGACGTATGGCGTTGTGGCTCCTGGCCAGGCTCGCTCAAGCAGGAGTGTTGTTGTGGTTGATTCGCTTTTGGTGCTTGAGCAGCGCTTGGATGCGGTGGGTGCTGCCCCAGCACGGTTGCAGTTGCCGCTTACGGCTGATCAGCGTCTTGTTTTACGGGGCCGGCGTCGCACCCGTTGCGGGCGCGAGGTGTTGTTGCAGTTGCCCCGTGTCGGTGTGTTGTCTCCTGGAGATCACCTGGCCAATGCATCACGGTCAATCGTGGTCGAAGTCACGGCTGCTTCGGAGGATTTGATGCGCGTGCGAGCGTCATCTCCACTGGCATTGTTGCAGGCGGCTTATCACCTCGGCAATCGTCATGTCGCTCTCGAATTGCACGAGGACGGGTTGCTGCTTCCGCGCGATTCCGTTCTTGAGAGCATGCTGCGAGGGCGCGGTCTTGCTGTGACGTACTGCGCTCAACCGTTCAATCCTGAGGGCGGTGCCTATCAGAAGCATCACCACCCATGACTTCACTGTCGCTGCTGCAACTGGTCAGCCCGGCGCTTCCGGTGGGAGCGTTCAGCTACTCCGAGGGGCTCGAGGTGCTGATTCAGAACAACACGATCTGCGATGAAACTGCGCTCTTGAGCTGGCTTGAAGCGGAGTTGCGACAGGGAGCCCTCAGGATTGACGCAGCCGCCCTGCGACCGTTGTCAACGCTGTTGTCTGCGTGGTCTGCAACCTCGGATGACGCTGCACGGGAGCGCTTGTTTGAACTCGACAGTTGGCTCCAGGCCAGTCGTGAAGCAGCTGAGGTTCGTGCACAACAACGTCAGATGGGCGACTCCCTGATTCAGCTCCTGGCTGATCTGGGGCATCACCTACCGGATCAGCTCCGGTTGGGTTGGCCGTCGGCCTGGGCATGGGCTTGTGTGGCTCTGAAGATTGATGATCACGCCATGGTGCAGGGGTATCTCTACAGCTGGGTTGCCAATCAGCTCAGTGCTGCTGTTCGATTGCTGCCCTTGGGGCCCAGTCGGGCTCAGCTGCTTCAGCACAAACTTGGACCGTTGATCCTTGCCCAGGCCGCTGAGCTCCAGCTTGCGGATCCGCGGGAGCTGTGGAGCAGTGGTGTGGGTGCGGGTCTCGCCCAGCTCACCCATGCTGAGCTCTATTCCAGATTGTTTCGGAGCTGATGAGCAGCAAGCTGCGCCTGGGTGTGGCGGGTCCGGTGGGTTCCGGCAAGACAGCCCTTGTGGAAGCGCTCTGTCGAAGCCTTCGGGATCGTCTGGAGCTTGCCGTTGTGACCAATGACATCTACACCCAGGAGGATGCTCAGTTCCTGACCCGCTCGGGTGCTCTGGAACCCGAGCGGATTCGTGGTGTGGAGACAGGCGGCTGTCCCCATACAGCAATCCGTGAGGACTGCTCGATCAATCGGGCCGCGGTTGCTGAGCTTGAGACCCTTTTTCCCGATCTTGATCTCGTTCTCGTGGAGAGCGGCGGCGACAACCTTGCCGCAAGTTTCAGCCCTGAGTTGGTGGATCTCTGCATCTACGTGATTGATGTGGCCGCTGGCGACAAGATTCCTCGCAAGGGTGGACCGGGGATCACTCGTTCAGATCTGCTCGTGATCAACAAGATCGACCTGGCTCCAATGGTCGGAGCGGATCTCACCGTGATGGAGCAGGACACGAAGCGGATGCGCGGCGACCTTCCCTGGTGCTTTACCAATCTGCAGACCGGAGAAGGGCTTGAAAAAGTGTTGGAATTTCTGTGTCGTCAATTACCTAATTAAGGAACCGTTAACATCACGTTAGGCTGAACTGTACTTTTTGATACAAATGTGAACTTCTGGCGGGGTTACTCAACATGTGCCGCCTGCTGGCGTGCGCTATTTCCGTGTTGTGGATTCCATGAGCACATCTCTTTCCAAGCGTTTGTTCGCTGGTCTGGCAGCGGCCTCTCTTGGCCTGGCTGTCACCGCCTGTGGCGGCAGTGAAAAGACTGAATCAGCTGACAGCGCTCCCGCTGCTGAATTTGACGACACCGTCAAGGTCGGCATCCTGCATTCCCTGACGGGAACCATGGCGATCTCGGAATCCACGCTGGTGGACACCGAGAAGATGGCCATCGATGAGATCAATGCCGCTGGTGGCGTCGAAGTCGATGGCAAGAAGTACAAAATTGAGTACATCGTCGAGGACGGCGCCTCTGACTGGCCCACCTTCGCTGAGAAGTCCAAGAAGCTGATCGATCAGGACCAGGTGCCTGTCGTTTTCGGTGGATGGACCTCCGCCAGCCGTAAGGCGATGCTGCCGGTTTACGAATCCAAGAACGCTTTCCTCTACTACCCGATTCAGTACGAGGGTCAGGAGTGTTCCAACAACATCTTCTACACCGGTGCCACCCCGAACCAGCAGTCGGAGCCGGCGACCAAATTCATGTATGAGAAGTCGCCTGCTGCCGGCAAGCCCTTCTTCCTGGTGGGTTCGGACTACGTCTTCCCCCGCACCTCCAACACCATCACCAAGGAACAGCTGAAGTCCCTGGGTGGCGAAGTGGTCGGTGAGGACTACCTGCCTCTGGGCAACACCGAAGTGGCTCCGATCATCGCCAAGATCAAGGAGGCCCTGCCCGATGGAGGTGTGATCATCAACACCCTCAACGGCGACCAGAACGTTGCCTTCTTCAAGCAGATCCAGGACGCCGGCATCACCCCCGATAACGGCTACTACGTGATGAGCTATTCCA
>NHKA01000022.1:0-51044 GCA_002169615.1 Cyanobacteria bacterium TMED229 | reverse complement strand
TGCGAGGAGCAGACTTACCGAAGGTTTTTGTGATTGGACATCACAAAATTGCTACACGTAGTATTCATAGGCTTTTCAGAATAGATAGATACCGAGCAATGCATTGCAAGGGTGGGCGAATTGCCGAAACCATGCTGAAAAACCTGAGAATATCACAGCCATTGTTAACAGGAATCGATACGGCCAATATTTACTCTGATATGGAGTATGTTCACAAGAACGGAGAGTTTTTCTATGGCCACCGACTCTTCCCGATTCTCGACCTGCAATACCCTGGATCACTTTTTATCTTTAACACAAGAAATCTAGAATCATGGATCAAATCACAATTAACACACAATGGAAAAAATGGTCTTTATGTCCGCAGAGTTAGAAAAGGTTTAAGCGCGCTGAATCCTGATAGAACCATCAGCAATGAAGATGTCATTGAGATGTGGCGCAAGACCTGGCATCAACATGAAGAGGAAGTGAATAAATACTTTTCAGGCAAATCAAACCTTTTGCGAGTTAATATCGAAGATCAAGATAGCAAAAGACTTCTAATCCATGCGCTCAAGCAGCACGGCTATCAGCTAACAAGTGATGACCTCCCATACGTTGGTGCAACACCTCAGAAGAGGAAAACATCAAACAGCTAAAGCAAGTTCACGAACTGAAGTTGCCAATGAATCCAAAAGAGTTGCAGTCGTTTTAATACTGATGCATGCATCTGTAATGCTCTGTCCATAGGTGAGCTCAGAGAGATCTGAAGTCAGCTTTTGATTTCCCTCCACCAAATGACTTTCGAGCATCACTCCCATCAACTGGATGGATCCCCGACCAACCTGATCGGCAACCGACGCCAGCACATCTGCCTGCCTGCGGTAGTCCTTGTTTGAATTCCCATGGCTGCAATCAATCATCAAACGATTGGCCAAACCTGACTTTGAAAGCTCAGTGGATGCTGCCAATACATCTTCAGGGTGATAGTTGGCGCCTCGGTGTCCGCCACGAAGAACCAGATGTCCATCAGGATTACCGGTCGTACTGACAATCGAAGCATGACCTTCTCGATTAATGCCGAGAAAGTGATGGGGCTTGGATGCCGCTTTCATCGCATTGATCGCAATGGTTGCACTGCCATCTGTGCTGTTTTTGTAGCCGATCGGCATCGACAGTCCTGATGCCATTTCCCGATGGGTTTGGCTCTCCGTCGTGCGCGCCCCGATGGCCGTCCAGCTGATCAAATCTGCGATGTACTGGGGCACAACTGGGTCCAGGAGTTCCGTCGCGGCCGGCATTCCTTCCCTGGCAAGGTCCAGAAGCAAGCTGCGTGCACGCCTCAACCCCGTGTTGATGTCATAGGAACCATCCAGATGCGGATCATTGATCAAGCCTTTCCAACCAACCGTGGTGCGTGGTTTTTCGAAATACACCCGCATCACCACTTCCAGCTCATTGCGATGCGCTTCACGCAGTGGAGCTAACTGACGGGCATAGTCGCGAGCGGCATCAACGTCATGAACCGAGCAAGGACCAACGATCACCAGCAGGCGGCGATCCTCACCGCTCACAATCGCCTTGATTCGCCGTCGGGTCGTTGAAACGGTCTCCGACGCAGCCGCGTCAATGGGCAGATCTCTGTGCAGCAGTGCCGGTGCCACCAACGGACGGGTTTCCACCACATGCAGATCGGAAGTGGTGGCCATGAACGTTGCAGTGAATTCGCTCAGGCTACGCAAGTTGATCCGATTCAACCGGAGGCCGTCCGGAAGAATGGACGTCTTCCCCGCAATCACCCTGCATGCTGAGCGCTTACCGCGAGCTGGCCGCCGCCCGGGAAGCCCAGGGCGTTCCCGCTCTTCCACTCAACGCCGAGCAGACCCAGGGACTGACCGCACTGCTGCAGAACCCGCCTGCCGGTGAAGAGGCGTTCCTGCTGCACCTGCTCAGCGAACGGATCCCCCCAGGTGTCGATGAAGCCGCTTACGTGAAGGCCACCTGGCTCAGCGCCGTGGCCCAGGGAGAAGCGTCCAGTCCCCTGGTGTCACCGCTGGAAGCCACGCGCCTGCTGGGGACGATGGTGGGTGGATACAACGTCGCCGCCCTGATCGAGCTGCTCAAGCACTCCGACGCTGCACTGGCCAGCTGTGCTGCTGAGGGACTCAGCCGAACGCTCCTCGTTTACGACGCGTTCAACGACGTGATGGATCTGGCGTCAGACAACTGCTTTGCCCAACAGGTTGTGGAGAGCTGGGCATCAGCCGAGTGGTTCACCTCCAAGCCCGAACTGGCCGACAGCATCACGGTGACGGTGTTCAAGGTCGAGGGCGAGACCAACACGGACGATCTCTCGCCGGCCACCCACGCCACCACACGCCCGGACATCCCGTTGCATGCCTTGGCGATGTTGGAGACCCGGGACCCAGAGGGGCTCAAGACGATCGCTTCCCTCAAGCAGAAGGGCCATCCCGTGGCCTACGTCGGCGACGTGGTGGGCACCGGCAGCTCCCGCAAGAGCGCCATCAACTCGGTGCTGTGGCACACCGGCAATGACATTCCCCATGTGCCCAACAAGCGGGCTGGCGGGGTGATTCTTGGCGGCAAGATCGCCCCGATCTTCTTCAACACAGCCGAGGACTCCGGTGCCCTGCCGATCGAATGCGATGTCAGCGAACTGAACACCGGTGATGTGATCACAATCCGACCCCATGCCGGCACGATCGAACGCGACGGCACCGTGGTGAGTCGGTTCGAGCTCAAGCCCACCACGATCAGCGACGAGGTGCGCGCCGGCGGTCGCATCCCCCTGATGATCGGTCGCGCCCTGACCGACAAGGTGCGCGCCAAGCTCGGCCTGACCTCTTCGGATCTGTTCATCCGCCCCTCGGCACCGGCGGACACCGGCAAGGGCTTCACCCTGGCTCAGAAAATGGTGGGCAAGGCCTGCGGCCTCGCCGGCGTCCGACCCGGCACCAGCTGNGANCCGCTGATGACCACCGTCGGCTCACAGGACACCACCGGCCCGATGACGCGGGACGAAATGAAGGANCTGGCCTGCCTNGGCTTNTCCTCCGANCTGGTGATGCAGAGCTTCTGCCACACCGCCGCCTATCCGAAGCCGGTGGATCTGCAGACCCAGAAGGACCTGCCCGACTTCTTCGCCCAACGCGGTGGCGTGGCTCTGCGTCCGGGTGACGGCATCATCCACAGCTGGCTGAACCGGATGCTCCTTCCCGACACCGTCGGCACCGGCGGCGACAGCCACACCCGCTTCCCCCTGGGCATTTCCTTCCCTGGCGGGTCCGGAGTTGTGGCCTTTGCAGCCGCCATCGGCGCCATGCCATTGGACATGCCCGAATCGGTGTTGGTGCGCTTCAGCGGGTCATTGCAACCCGGCGTCACCCTGCGGGACGTGGTGAACGCCATCCCCTGGGTGGCCATTCAGCGGGGGCTGCTCACCGTTGAAAAGGCGAACAAGAAGAACTTGTTCAATGGCCGGATCATGGAGATCGAAGGTCTTCCCGACCTGAAGCTGGAGCAAGCCTTCGAACTCACCGATGCCAGCGCCGAACGCTCCTGCGCCGGCTGCACGATCAAGCTCTCCGAAGCCACGGTGAGCGAATACCTGCGCAGCAACGTGGCTCTGCTCAAGAACATGATCGCCCGCGGCTACAGCGATGCCCGCACCCTGGCCCGACGGATCAAAGAGATGGAGGCCTGGCTGGAAAACCCACAACTGATGAGCGCCGACCCTGACGCTGAGTACGCCGAAGTGCTGAAGATCAACCTCGACGAGCTCACCGAACCTGTTCTGGCCTGCCCCAACGACCCCGACAACGTGAAGTTGCTCAGCGAGGTGGCCGGTGACCCGGTGCAGGAAGTGTTCATCGGCTCCTGCATGACCAACATCGGCCACTACCGCGCCGCGGCGAAAGTACTGGAGGGCGCAGGCCAGAACACGGCGCGCCTCTGGGTCTGCCCCCCGACGCGGATGGACGAGGAAACCCTGAAAGCCGAGGGGTACTACGCCACCTTCGAGGCCGCCGGGTCCCGCATGGAGATGCCGGGCTGCTCCCTGTGCATGGGCAATCAGGCCCGCGTGGAGGACAACACCACCGTGTTCTCCACCAGCACCCGCAACTTCAACAATCGCCTGGGCAAAGGTGCTCAGGTGTACCTGGGGAGCGCCGAACTGGCGGCCGTCTGCGCCCAGCTGGGACGAATCCCCACACCAGAGGAGTACCGCCGCATCGCCGCCGAGAAGATCGATCCCCTCTCCGACGAGCTCTACCGCTATCTGAACTTCGATCAGATCAGCGGCTTTGAAGACCAGGGGCGTGTGGTCAGTGCTGACGACGAAGCAACCCTTCTGGCGCAGGCTTGATCCCTGATCACCTCATCTGTGCCATCCCTGAGCGAACCCAAACAAAAACGCCACCTCCTGGGCTCCAGCCGAAGCATCAGGAGGTTGTTGGAGCGCCGCTGGCTGGTGGTGGTCCTGGCTCTGGCGCTCACTGGCCTTGGAGCCGCCATCACCGGCCTGCTGTTCACCAGTGGCATCAACCTGCTGCGCGACTGGCGGCTCGACCTGCTCGATGAATTTCCAGCCTGGGTGGTGCTCCCCGCCCTCGGCACCGTCGGGGGCATGGTCTCGGCCTGGCTGATCACCAACCTGTCTCCGGCCGCTGGCGGAGCGGGAATCACCCACATCATGGGCTTTCTGCGCCACCGAACGGTCCCAATGGGGCTTCGGGTGGGCCTGGTGAAGCTCGTGGCCGGCATCATTGCCATCGGATGCGGATTTCCGCTGGGGCCGGAAGGACCCGCCGTGCAGATGGGGGGATCGGTGGCCTGGCAAATGTCCCGCTGGCTGAGGGCACCGGTGGCCTTTCGGCGGGTGATCGTCGCCGCGGGTGGCGGAGCAGGCATTGCCGCGGTGTTCAGCGCTCCCATCGGTGGGTTCATCTACGCCATCGAGGAGCTGCTCCACTCCGCCAGGCCCGTGGTCCTTCTCTTGGTGATCGTCACCACCTTCTTCGCCGACACCCTGGCGGATGTGCTCGGCTTCCTCGGTCTCAACCCCGGGGGCGGCGGGCTCAACAGCACCATCGGGTTTCAACTGGAACGGGAGTACACCCCCCTGGTGCGCTTCATGCCGATCGATCTGCTCTACCTGATCGCTCTCGGGGTGGTGATCGGCGTGCTGGCGGAGCTGTACACCCGCTACGTGCTCACCATGCAGCGGCAGGGCAACCGCTGGTTCGGTGACCGTCTGATTCTGCGCATGACCCTGAGCGGACTCGTGCTGGGCTGCGTCTATGCGGCCCTGCCCGATGCCTTCCACAACCCCAGCGAGCTGAAGCACCTGATCGGAGCCGGCAAGGCCGACATCAGCCTGGCCCTCGCCAGCTTTGTGGTGTTGTTTTTCAGCACCGGCCTGGCCGCAGGCTCGGGAGCCCCGGGGGGACTGTTCATGCCGATGCTGACGCTGGGCGGCGCGATTGGTTTGGCCGGCGGCATTGGCGTTGAGGCCCTCACAGGCCATGTGCCCACCACTTATGTGTTCGCGGGCATGGGCGCCTTCGTTGCCGGCTGTTCCCGCACCCCGATCTCGGCGATGTTTCTGGCGTTTGCCCTCACCAAGGATCTGCTCATCCTCAAACCCATCCTGGTGGCATGCATAACCAGTTTCCTGGTGGCGCGGTTGTTCAATTCGGATTCCATCTACGAGCGCCAGATGGGCATGGAGCTGGCCTCCGAAGGCCGCATGCAGAAGCGGTTGGAGCGCCACCGTCGACCCTTTGAAGCTCCTGCACCACCCAAAGGCCCTTCAGGAGATTCACTCTGAACCAGGAAACGCTGCTGTTTGAACCGGCCCTACCGGAGCCCGGTGCCCTGCAGGCCGTGCTGGCCTTCCCCAGCACCTATTCCGTGGGGATCACCAGCCTGGGTTATCAGATCGTCTGGGCCACCTTGGCGCAGCGCAGCGATGTCGACGTTCGGCGACTGTTCACGGACCAGCACGATCCCTTGCCCCGGCGTTGCGATCTGTTCGGGCTGTCCCTGAGCTGGGAGCTCGACGGCCCTGTGTTGCCGAAGCTGCTGCAGAACCAGCGGATTCCGATCTGGGCCCTGGAGCGGGGAGATGAGGATCCGATCGTTTTCGGCGGCGGTCCAGTGCTCACGGCCAACCCCGAACCACTCGCACCATTCTTTGATGCCGTGTTGCTGGGGGACGGCGAACTTCTGCTGCCCGCCTTCATCGATGCTCTGCAGAGCTGCCGGCAGGCATCGCGGGCGGAACGGCTCCGACACCTGGCTCAAGTTCCAGGGGTGTATGTGCCGTCGCTGTATGCCCCCCAATACAACAGAGATGGGGAGCTGATCGCAGTGGAACCGATCGATCCGGCGGTTCCTGCCCTCCTCGAAAAGCAGACCTGGCGAGGGAACACCCTCAGTCATTCGACGGTGGTCACTCCCGAGGCCGCTTGGCCGGACATTCACATGGTGGAGGTGGTGCGCAGTTGTCCCGAGCTGTGCAGGTTCTGTCTTGCCAGTTACCTGACGCTGCCGTTCCGGACGCCGTCGTTGGATGACGGATTGATCCCGGCCGTGGAGAAAGGCCTAAAGGCCACCAAACGCCTCGGCCTGCTGGGTGCCTCCGTCACCCAGCACCCCCAGTTCGCCGACCTCCTGGACTGGCTGGATCAGGACCGTTTTGACGACATCCGCGTCAGCGTCAGTTCAGTGCGGGCCGCCACCGTGACACCCGATTTGGCTCGAATCCTGGCCAAACGAGGCAGCCGCTCCCTCACCATCGCCATCGAAAGCGGCAGTGAACGGATGCGCGAGGTGGTGAACAAAAAACTCACCACGGAGGCCATCCATGAGGCGGCCCGCTATGCCAAACAAGGGGGCCTCTCGGGTCTCAAGCTCTACGGCATGGTGGGCCTGCCAACGGAATCGGATGACGACGTTGAGGCAACGGCGGATCTTCTGCTGGCTCTCAAGAAAGAAACCGGCGGACTGCGCTTCACCCTGGGGGTGAGCACCTTTGTTCCCAAAGCCCAGACCCCCTTCCAATGGCAAGGGGTCCGACCGGAAGCTGAAAAGCGCCTCAAACGCCTGGCCAAACGGTTGAAACCGAAGGGAATCGAGTTCCGACCGGAAAGCTATGGCTGGAGTGTGATCCAAGCTCTGCTCTCCCGCAGCGACCGTCGCTTAGCACCCGTGATTGCTGCTGTGGGGGATGCCAAAGACAGCATGGGGGGATGGAAAAAGGTCTACAGGGCAGCTCTTCATGGTGAATTGGAACCNATGCCTGGAGCCGACCTCCCCCTGCCTCCTCCATGGCANGAGGTTGTGCATCAGGAGTGGTCGACCTCCNANGTTCTTCCCTGGAACCATCTCAGGACGGCACTGAGTCCAGAGAAGCTTCGTGAGCATCATGATCAGGCTCTGCTTCTCGGATGAAGGCCCACAGACCGGAGAGCAACACCCATCCAAGAATGTTGAGTCGACTGTCGAAAAAGGGCAGATCGGTGGCATGCATCGCAACAAGCATCAGGACTGCCGTCCACCAAGCACGATCCATGGCATCCCCCGCCAACATGCCGCGCCGCAACGCCACAACCAACAGCGCCAGCACAGTCCCCACNACNAGCAACGCCGCCGGTAAACCATGACTGACCGCNAGCTCCAAGGGGAGGTTGTGGGAGTGACCATGCCATTTGCGCTGAGCATGAATCGGGTACAAGACACTGAAGGCAGCAGCACCCCAGCCCAACAGGGGCCTTGCCGCGATCAGCTCAACGCCGAACCGCCACTGGGCGAGTCGGGTGAGNCTGTCTGTCGACTGCTTCTCCAGTAGGCGTTGGCGCATGCTCTCGGGCAACAACCCCAGCGACCACTGCTGCAGGGGAGAAGGAACACCCGGGAGCACCGCCAGCACCAGCGGAGCTGCCGCAATCAGCAGCAGTGGCAACAGCCACCACCACTGAACCGGCCCAAGCACAGTCGGAACAGCAAGCGCCAGTGCGGCCATCGCATTGCGGGAGCGGGTCAGCAGCACGGCCGCAACGATTGCGACAGACAAGAGCAAGGCCACNCCTCGTCGCCAGAGGGATTGTCGTGAGCGAATCAGGGCCGCAAGCGCAAAGGGCCAGATCACGCCAAGCCAGGCCCCAGCCACATTGGCGTAATCAAAGAGTCCGGACAGTCGACCCTCAGGCTGCCCCCCCGGGGNGAGGTACCAGATGATTCCTCCGCCCAGAAGCTGCCATGGTCCGGACCAGCCCAGCAGCATCTGACCGAAGCCCGTGACAAGAACNGGCACAGTGCCNGCCAACACCATCAANCCGGCCNGGTGCCTGCGTTCCTTGTCCTCGAGAAAGGGGCGAAAGGCCCAGAAACCCCAGAAAAACGGAATCCAGTTCGCAAGTCCGGCCCAAGCGAGAGAGCCCGTATCGGCCACAAAGGCAGCGATGAGCATCAATGCGCCAGCGACGATCAACGGACGCATCCAGAAATCCGTCCACAGCCCCTCCTGACGGTTTCTGCTCCCAGCGATGCAAGTGATGAACAAACAGAGTCCAGCCAACAGAGCACTGGACGGAAGCAGAAACAACCCGAGCTGAAACGCCCGCCATCCAGGCGCCTGAACCAGACGAGGACCATGCATCAGGCAAAGACAGCTGTCCTGCCTCGATACACCATCACCTGCCGTCTCAGATGCAGTCGCAGAGCTCGGGCCAGTGCAAGCCGCTCGGTATCACGTCCCTTGCGGATCAGATCGTCAACCTCATCCCGATGGCTCACCGGAACTGTGGTCTGCTCAATGATCGGACCGTCATCGAGCTCCTCGGTGACGTAGTGGGCGGTTGCACCGATGAGCTTCACCCCCCGTTCCCAGGCCCGGTGATANGGCTGAGCACCTTTGAAAGCGGGCAGAAACGAGTGGTGAATGTTGATCACAGCAGGGAANTGCTGCAGAAAATCGCCGCTGAGCACCTGCATGTACTTGGCCAGCACAGCCAGGTCGATGGCNTCCTCAGCCAGAAGCTCAAGAATCCGTTGTTCCGCTTCCGGCTTGTTGTCACGCGTGCATGGAACGCAGACAAAACGAACGCCGAAACCCGCGCAGAGCGGTTCAAGATCCCGATGATTGGCAATCACCAGAGGCACTTGCATCGGCAATTCCCCGCTTTGCACCCGCCAAAGCAAATCCAGNAGACAGTGGCTTTGCTTGCTGGCAAAGATGGCAACCCTCGGCAGTTCATCGGAAAAGTGAAGTTCGGCGCGCCCCGCGAGCCTGTCAGCGAGGGCCGTGGCCGCTGCGGGTANAGCCTGCCTCGGGATTCCGAAACCTTCCAGTTGCCATTCGATGCGGCTGAGAAACACACCGGCGCCCGCATCGGTGTGGTGATCAGCGTGGTGGATGTTGCCGCCATTGGCTGCCACCCATCCAGCCAGCTCACTCACCAGTCCTGGACGATCCGGACAGATCAGCTGCAGGATCACAGTCGCTGCTGCCACGGAAACGCTTTGAAAACCAGATTCTCCCGTGGCNAAGGCGCTGGTTAAAGTCCTCCAATAACTTGGATTCAACATGCTGAACGCCCTGCGCCAACTCGCTGCGTTCTGCCTCTGCATCGCGCTGAGCCTNGGGGTCATTCCTCCAACAGCAACGCTTGCGGACTCCATCAAGCCTGAGGACATCACCGTGATGCGTCGCCAGGCAGCAGCCTTCATGGAAACCGAGCAACGCTTGCCAGAGCTGGCCAAGCTGGTGAGTGAAGAGAACTGGACCTTCACCCGCAACCTGATCCACGGACCAATGCAGGAGGTCGGTCGGGAGATGCTCTACATCAACCAGCGTTTGGATCGCTCNGTACGCAAGGACGCAGAGAAACAAGCACGCTCCCTAAAAGCAGCTCTTGCTGATCTTGACGAGGCTGCCCGCCTGCAGGACCCAACGCGAATGCAGAAGGCTTACAGCGCTGTCGCCTCAGGATTTGATGCCTACGCAGATCTGATCCCCACCGAGGCGCTCAGCTGAGCTGTGCTGTAGCCGTCATCGGTGCTGGTGCCATTGGAGCGAGCACGGCTTGGCACCTGGGACGTTGTGGTCACGCCGTCAGCCTGTTCGATCCGAAGCTTGCACAAGGGGTTCCTCAGGGGCGATCCGGCGAAACCCTCAACGGCACCAGCGCTTCGCTCGGTGTTCTCATGGGCCATGTGTTCCGGCGATCCAGTGGCCGGGGATGGCGACTGCGGCAGCGCAGCATGTCCCTTTGGCCGCAGTGGATCGATGCCCTTCGCGTTGCAGAACCGCAGCTGCGGTTGATCACACCACTCCTGCAGCTCGCTGAAGATGGGGCGTCGCTGGAGCGTCAAGACAAGCTGGCCATGGAACGCCGACCGCTCGGATTGCGGATGGTGCCAGAACAGGACATTCCTCTTCGCGCGAAAGGGGGATTGCTCTCGGAACAGGACGGCCGGGTTGAGCCGTTGACACTGCTGCGGGCACTGCTCAGCTCCATGACACCCCATCAGGTGCAACTGGTGCCTGACGAGGTCAGAGCTCTCTGCAGAACCGGCCGTTCCACATCAGAGCGTTGGCGGGTGGAGACATCAGACACAGAAAGCGGTGTCTATGACGCCGTGGTGATCTGCANCGCCTTGCAGAGCGGTGATCTTCTGACCCCCCTCGGGCATGAACGAGGGATGGCTCCCGTTCTGGGCCAGGCAGTCGAGCTGCAGTTGAAGGATGGTCCTGAGTGCTGGGCGGGATGGCCGGCGGTGCTGGTGAGCCACGGATTCAACCTGATTCCCACTGAACCGGGCCGATTGCTCCTGGGAGCCACGGTGGAACCTGGCGATCAACGTTCGTCGGACCCCCTGGACCTGATGAAGCGATTGGACGGAACGGCACCCCAATGGCTGAGCAATGCCTCAACAATTCAGCACTGGAGTGGACTGCGGGCGAGACCCGTGGACCGCCCGGCGCCGCTGCTGGAGGAACTGGAACCGGGATTGCTCCTGGCGACAGGGCATTACCGCAATGGCATCCTTCTTGCNCCTGCCACTGCCGAATGGNTAGNGCAGCAACTCAAGCCGCAGTAGCAACGCTTACCAAACCTTAAATCAGTGTTGTTTCCCCACANATAGGGTCCGGGTGGTCCCACCCCAACTCTCATTCGGCAGATCCATGCGTCGTTCCCAAACGATCCAAACGCTGGCCGCCACAGCTGGTGTTGCAGCCACATTGACCCTCGCTGCATGCGGCGGCGGCAGTGACCAAGCCAGCGGCAAACTCAATGGAGCTGGTGCTTCCTTCCCCGCTGCGATCTACCAGCGCTGGTTCCAGGAACTTCAGCCAGAGGGCGTCACCGTCAACTACCAATCCGTCGGTTCCGGAGCGGGTGTGCGTCAGTTCACGGCTGGCACGGTTGATTTCGGAGCCTCTGACAAACCGATGAAGGACACCGAGATCGCCAAGGTCAGTCGCGGTGTCTTGCAGATCCCGATGACCGCTGGCGCCATCGCAGTGGCCTACAACCTTGATGGTTGCGACCTGAAGCTGAACCAAGAACAGCTGGCAAATGTGTTCTTGGGCAAGATCAAAAATTTCAGCGAGATCGGCTGTGCTGATCAGGCCATCACCATTGTGCGCCGTTCGGATGGTTCAGGCACCACGTACAACTTCACCAAGCACCTGTCCGCCATCAGCGACGCCTGGAAGAACGGCCCTGGAGCCGCCAAGTCGGTCAAATGGCCCACCGGCGTTGGTTCCAAAGGCAATGAGGGTGTGGCGGCCCAACTCAATCAAATCAAAGGCGGCATCGGTTATGTGGAAGCCGCTTACGTGAAGGGCAAGCTCCAGGCTGCCGCTTTGACCAATGTCTCCGGCAATCAGGTGAAGCCCACCAACGAAAGTGAGAGTGAAGCGCTGGCCTCCATCGACCTGGGTCCTGATCTGATCGGTGGCAACCCCAACCCTCCCAACGGCTATCCCATCGTGACCTTCACCTGGGTGCTGGCTTACGAGCGAGGCAATGGCGGCAAGACGGCTGCTTTGAAGAAAACCTTCGAATTCATGCTGTCGGAGAAGGCTCAGAGCCAGGCTCCGGAGCTGGGATACGTGACCTTGCCGAAGGAGGTGATCGAGAAGGCGATGGCTGCTGTGGACAAAATTTCCGAGTGATCTCCTCTCGGTTTGTCACCACAAAAAAGGGGCCCTGATGGGCCCCTCCCTCCAAAGGATGGATCAATCCTTCGGAATNACTTGGTTTCGGTGAACTCAGCGTCGATGACGTCATCCGTGGAACCAGCGGAGCCACCTGAACCGTTACCAGCAGAAGCACCGTTTCCGGCATCTCCACCAGGTGCAGCCCCAGCCTCAGCGCCTGCCTGTTGATACACAGAGGCTCCAACGGTGTAGAGCTCCTGCTGCAACTCCTCAAGCAGAGTCTTCATCGACTCAAAGTTCTCCTGTTCAACTGCTTCTTTCAGCTGCGTGCGTTTGTCCTCAACCTTGGCCTTGGCATCGGCGTCAACTTTGTCACCGAGATCGGTGAGTTGTTTTTCCGCCTGATAAACGAGGGTTTCTGCCTGATTCTTCAGATCGATCTTTTCACGCTTTTCCTTGTCAGCGCTGGCGTTGGCCTCAGCATCCTTGACCATCTTGTCGACTTCGGAATCCGACAGGGTTGAAGCACCCGTGATCGAGATCGACTGCTCCTTGCCGCTGCCCTTGTCCTTGGCGGTGACGCTGAGGATGCCGTTGGCATCGATATCGAAGGTCACCTCAATCTGAGGAACACCGCGGGGAGCCGGAGGGATTCCATCGAGACGGAAAGTTCCGAGCGACTTGTTGTCGGAAGCCATCTCGCGCTCACCCTGGAGCACGTGAATCTCCACATTGGTCTGGCCATCCACAGCGGTGGAGTAGGTCTCCGACTTCTTGGTGGGAACCGTGGTGTTGCGGGAGATCATCTTGGTCATCACGCCGCCGAGGGTCTCCACACCCAGGGACAGGGGGGTGACATCCAACAGAAGAATGTCCTTGACCTCGCCAGCCAGCACACCACCCTGAATCGCAGCACCGACAGCCACCACCTCGTCGGGGTTGACGGTCTGGTTGGGATCCTTGCTGGTGGTCCGCTTGACCAACTCCAAGACAGCTGGAATCCGGGTGGATCCACCCACCATCACGATCTCATCAAGCTCGCCCGAAGAGAGCTTGGCGTCCTTGAGAGCTTGCTCAACGGGAACACGACAGCGGTCGATCAGGCTGGAGGCCAGTTCCTCGAACTTGGCGCGGGTCAAGGTCAGGTCGAGGTGCTTGGGACCCTCGGGTGTGGCCGTGATGAACGGNAGGTTGATCTCNCTCTGGGTGGCNCTGGAGAGCTCGATCTTGGCTTTTTCAGCAGCCTCAGTNAGGCGCTGCAGGGCCTGCTTGTCCTGACGCAGATCGATCCCTTCNTTGGATTTGAAGGTTTCCGCGAGGTGATCAACGATCACCTTGTCGAAGTCGTCACCGCCCAGGTGGGTGTCACCTGAGGTGGACAACACCTCAAACACTCCGTCTCCAACCTCCAGAACGGACACATCGAAGGTGCCACCACCGAGGTCGAAAACCAGAATCCGCTCGTTGCTCTTCTTGTCGAGGCCATAGGCCAGAGCCGCTGCCGTCGGCTCGTTGATGATGCGCAGCACTTCGAGGCCGGCAATCTTGCCGGCATCCTTGGTGGCCTGGCGTTGGGAGTCGTTGAAGTAGGCAGGGACCGTGATCACAGCCTGCGTAACGGTTTCACCCAGATACTTGCCGGCGTCATCNGCCAGCTTGCGCAGCACCTGAGCAGAAACCTCCTCAGGAGCGAACTGCTTGTCGAGAACCGGGCACTTCACCTTCACATTGGAGCCGGCCTTCTCGACGCCGTAGCTCACTTCCTTCGATTCCTCGTTGACTTCATCAACGCGGCGTCCAATGAAGCGCTTGACGGAATAGAAGGTGTTCTCAGGGTTCATGACCGCCTGACGTTTGGCGATCTGACCGACCAACTGATCNTGGTTCTTGGTGTAAGCGACCACAGAGGGCGTTGTGCGGAAGCCCTCGGCGTTAGCGATAACGGTGGGCTTGCCACCCTCCATCACGGAAACGCAACTGTTCGTGGTGCCAAGGTCAATGCCGACAACCTTGCCCATCGGTGCCCACCTCCTGAAATCGTGATCTGAACGACGTCATCCTCCACAGTGAACCCATGGACAGGCGAGGTGGGGTTCCCGAACAGGCAGGCTGGGTAAGCGATCCGGCGACCTGATGATCAACGGTGGGACAGGGCTGGTGGGGCTTCTCGGCGATCCAGTCCGCCACTCCCTGTCTCCTGCGATGCAGAACGCTGCCCTNCAGATGATGGGAATCAACTGGTGCTATGTGNCGCTGCCCTGCGANAACGGACGGCTGAGCGTCGTGCTGGAGGGCCTTCAAGCGGTGGGATGTCGAGGTCTGAACGTGACCATTCCCCACAAGCAAGCGGTGAGCCACCTTTGTGAACAGCTCAGCCCTCTGGCTCAGCGTCTGGGTGCTGTGAACACCCTGATCCCCCTGGAAAGCGGCAGCTGGAGAGGAGCGAACACCGATGTGGAAGGATTTCTGGCACCCCTGGGCAACCAGGAGCGCTGGCAGGGGAGGCACGCTGTGGTGATCGGCTGCGGTGGCTCGGCACGAGCCGTCGTCGCCGGCCTTCAGTCCCTCGGTCTTCGCTCAATCACGGTGATCGGTCGTCGAGCCGATGCCCTCCAGGCCTTCCTGTCGGATCTGAACACGGACGCGGACCCTTTGACCGCCTGTCTCGACAGTGACCCTGATTTGATCAGTTGTCTGGAAACAAGCGATCTGCTGATCAACACCACCCCTGTGGGAATGGCCAAACAGGGAAACGCTGATGCGATGCCACTCGGTCAGGACATCTGGAGAGAGCTGCAACCTCAGGCAGTGCTCTACGACCTCGTCTACACACCCAGACCGACCACCTGGCTGGCTTGGGGCAAACAACAGGGCCATCGTTGTATCGANGGTCTCGAAATGCTGGTGCAACAGGGAGCCGCTTCGTTGCGTTTGTGGAGCGGCCGCACCGACGTGCCGGTGGAGGCCATGCGAACAGCAGCTGAAACAGCGTTGACCACTTAGCGTCGCGGCAGCGCGACACACCCCGTGGAGATTCCTCTCTGGCAGCGGTTCTTAGCACCACTGGCCTATNTGCTGCCCTGGAGTGACGCCATCCAGTTCGGCGGCCCGCTGTTCCGGGATTACCCGTGGATGCAGTGGTTCACCCTTCCGGTGCTTCCCCTCGCTCTGCTTGAGCAGAGCATTCCCTTCGGGCTCGGAGGCTTGCTGCTGTTCTTTGTGCTGTTCTTGGCCGTCGTGCGCAATCCCTCGGTTCCCTACTTCCTGCGCTTCAACACGCTTCAAGCCCTNCTNACCGACATCGTCCTGATCGTTCTCAGTTTTGCCTTCACCATCGTGCTCCAGCCAATCGCAGGAGGAAGTCTTCTGATCGGAACGCTGTCCAGCACGGTGTTGATCGCTGTACTGGCCATCCTGCTGTTTGCTCTTGTGGAATGCCTGCGCGGCCGAGAGCCCGACCTTCCAGGCATCAGCCAAGCCGTTCGGATGCAGCTCTACTGAGCCGGTGAACCCTGGGGGATAAGGTATTGGATCCGTCGCTCACCACGGTGAGCCTGAAGTCCCCCGTCGGCGCAGCCCATGACGCAAGAGCCTTACTACGAGACCATGTACATCCTTCGCCCGGACATTCCGGAGGAGGAGGTTGAGAGTCATCTCACGAAGTACAGAGACATGCTTGTCGAAACCGGTGCAGAGGTTCTCGACAACCAGATGCGCGGCAAGCGGCGCCTGGCTTATCCGATCGATAAGCACAAAGAGGGCATTTACGTGCAGCTGAGCCACAACGGCGACGGTCAACACGTGGCGGTTCTCGAAAAAGCGATGCGTCTCAGTGAAGACGTGATTCGCTACCTCACCGTCAAACAGGAAGGACCTCTTCCTGCTCCGCGGGTAATGCCCGGAAGTGAACAAGCTGCCCAAGCGCAGGAAACAGCAGCTGCGGCAACAACCCAGAGCGAAGCCTCGACCGACTGACCCCGGTTGTGCGTGCCATGGCCTGGCGATACCGTCCGGCCATGGATTCCAACGCACGCCACCAAGCTCCTGAACCGGACTGGACACAGCAAGCCGATGCGCGTCACGACGTTGAGCTGCTGCGCCAACGCAACCGGGAACTCGAAGAGCAAGTGCGCAGCTATGAAGCCCTGCTGAATGAACTGCCTGAGCTGTTCGAACGCAAATTTCAGCAGCGGCTGGAGCCCTTGCTGGAGCGTTACCGGCTGCTGGCCGAGCGGACCTCTGACGCACAAGCCGGCAAACCCATCCTGATGGAAGGAGCGTCAGACAATGTTGTGCGCTTTCCGCTCCCCCGCATCCCATCCCTGCTGAGACGCCGACAGACGTCAGCCTGAAGGGCGCTTGGACGCTGCCCAGAGACGTGTCGGCAGACCCCAGACGTAGATGAAGCCTTCAGCAGCTCGGTGGTCGAATTGATCCTCGCTGCCGTAGGACGCCATCTCAGGCACATAAAGGCTGCTATCGGCAGACATCCGGCCAATCACCGTCGCCGCTCCCTTGTAAAGGCTGAGACGCACGACACCGTTGACATGGTGTTGTGTGCGGTCCATGAAGCCATCCAGGGCATCCTTCAGCNGCCCGAACCAGAGACCCTGGTACACGAGATCCGACCACTGCATCTCAAGTTGACGTTTGGTGCGCAAAACATCAGCAGCGAGGGTGAGACTCTCGAGCTCCTGATGGGCCTGGATCAACAGGAGCAAGCCAGGTGTTTCGTAAATCTCCCNTGATTTGATTCCCACCACCCGGTTTTCGATCATGTCCAACCGGCCGATGCCATGGCGACCCGCCAGGCGGTTCGNCTCCCGGATCATGGCGACAGGATCCAAGGACTGACCGTTGAGCTGCACTGGGTTGCCAGCCTCAAAGCCGATCTCGATCACTTCGGCTTCATCGGGGGCCTGGCCCGCCGAGGCGGTCATCGCAAACACCTCTTCCGGTGGAGCGACCATCGGATCTTCGAGCGGGCCAGCCTCGATGCTCCGACCAAGCAAATTGAGGTCAATGGAATAAGGAGATTTCTTGCTCACCGGCGCCGGGATTCCGCAGTGCTCGCCGTAGGCAATTGTTTCCTCCCGACTCATTCCCCATTCACGCGCCGGGGTGAGCACCTTCAGATCCGGTGCAAGAGCGGCAATCGCCACGTCAAATCGAACCTGATCATTGCCTTTGCCGGTGCAGCCATGGGCCACGGCATCGGCGCCCATCTCACGGGCCACCTCAACCAGACGCCTTGCGATCAGTGGCCTGGCCAGGGCCGTGCTGAGGGGATAACGACCTTCATAGAGAGCATTGGCTCGAATCGCTGGGAAGGCAAATTCCTCAATGAAAGGTTGGATCAGATCGCCAACCAAGGACTGACTGGCACCGGCATCAAGGGCCTTCTGACGAATGGGCTCCAATTCATCACCCTGACCGAGATCCGCTGCAAAGGTGATCACCTCCTGCACCCCCCACTCCTGCTTCAGGTACGGGATGCAGACGCTCGTATCCACTCCGCCGGAGTAGGCGAGCACTACCTTGTTCGCGCGGCCCATCAACGGGACTCCTGATCACATTGGCCTGATTCTCCCTTCCCGAGGCTCAGCATCCATAGAGCCAAGAGGATGGCCGGAGTGAACACGATCAACAGCACCAAACTGAACGGCGCCTGAAGAGGCTGGGGATGCCATTGCCCCCAGACGCGCAGGGCAATGCTCAGCAGAAAAGCACCACCCCAACTGGCCGACAACACAAGGGCTTTGTTCAAAGCAGGAGCAGCAACGCCTGATCGGTATGATGTTGGATCGGNCGTTGTCCTTGAGAATGAGCGCACTCGATACCATCAATCCTTCCCTCACCCGCTACGGACGCAAGGATCCGGCTCCAGTGCTCCCACTGCGTGAGGAACCCGATCTACTCACCTGGTTGGAAGCCAGTGGCCGGCTCGTCGCCGATGAAGAATCCGGCTCTCCAGAGGTGAGCACCGTTGAAGAGGAGGAGCTGTCGGCACTGATGGGTGAAAAAGAGGATTACAACAACAGCGACGAACAGAACGAAGAGGAGTGGGAGAACTGAGCTCCTCGCTGAAACAGGAGACTGGTCGACATCACAAGGNTCCATTAAGGTCCCAGCGCCTGAAAGCACGTCTGTGCGCGACCCACAAGAGCCCTCTTCGCCAACGAACAGTTCACCCTGGTGGGAAAACGGCAGGCTCAGCGCCGCGCTGTTGATTGTTGTTGTGATCGGCAGCAGCCTCGCCGCTGATAAATGGATCGCCAACTCACAGCTCAGCCTGCCACTGCTGATTTCAACAGCAGTGGCAATTTTGGTGGCCGCGGCTGGAATNCCAAAGCTCAAAGCTTTGAAGATGGGTCAGGTGATCCGAAAGGAAGGCCCGAAGGGCCACCTGAGCAAATCGGGTACTCCCACCATGGGCGGGCTTCTGGTGGTGCCCGTGGGAACCACCGTTGGCTGCATGATCAGCAGCAGCCCGATCGCTGCACAGCAGCTTCTCGCTGTGGCGGGGGTCACGCTGGCCTACATGGTGATCGGTGGGTTTGACGACTGGCGCAGCCTCACCAAGAAAACCAATACAGGATTAACGCCAAAGGGAAAACTGCTGCTGCAGACCACAGCAGCAGTTCTGTTTCTTGCTGTTGCTGCCTGGCAGGGATGGATCACCGGAGACGTCTCTCTGCCTTTCGGACAGACATTGCCCCTGGGAGCACTGATCTGGCCTCTGGGGCTGTTTGTTTTTCTGGCAGAAAGCAACGCCACAAACCTCACCGACGGCCTTGACGGACTCGCCAGCGGCTGCGGAGCCCTGGTGTTCACAGGGATGGCCATCCAGCTGATGCTGCGTGGACACAGCGGGGATCCAAGCCTCGCGGGCTTTTGCATGGCGATGGCCGGGGCCTGGCTTGGATTTCTGGTTCACAACCGCAATCCAGCCCGNGCCTTCATGGGCGACACCGGCTCCCTGGCGATGGGAGCAGCCCTGACCGCCATCGCCCTGCTCTCCAACAGCCTCTGGCCACTGCTGCTGATGGGCGGTGTTTTTCTGGCCGAATCCCTTTCGGTGATCATTCAGGTCTGGGTGTTCAAGGCAACGAAAAACGCGGAGGGACAAGGCCGAAGGGTGTTCCGTATGGCGCCGCTCCACCATCACTTTGAGCTGGGAGGAACCAGCGAACGCACAGTGGTGCCATGCTTCTGGCTGGTCACGGCAGGNCNGGNGGTTCTGGGCCTGTTGCTACGTCCGATCGGCTGATTTCATGACTTACTTCACCTGGCGAGAAACAGGACTCACCGCAGATTGCGCCAGCCTTGAAGCCATGGCTGCTCGCTTCGAGGAATCCGCCAGCTTGATGCGACGCATGGCAGAGGAAGGTTTCGCTTTGGAGCGCAGTGGAAATGAACAGCGGATCACGCATCCGAACCCGACCGTGTTCGAGGCCTGGGGTTTCATCAGCGAAGAATCGCCGGTCCGCCAACTCACCCTGATGCCAGACCTGGACGCCTAATGGAGACACTTCTCTCATCCATCGCNGATCTTCTCTCAGCTGCTGCTGCTGATCCGGATCGCATTCTTCGCTGGGGTCTGATTTATTTCGGACTCTCCTCAATGGGCTTTGTTGCTGTCTGGTTAATTGGAGAGATACGCAGAAAGAGTTAGACAAAAAACAATATATACGATAAATATTAACAACAAGATCATTTGAAAATAAACAACATTCACGGATAAAATAATGAATCTGGTTCTTTTTATGAATCATCTTATTTTTTAGCGCTATTCAAAAGTTCTCCTTGTCAACCAACAACAGCATTGCTGATTTAGTCATTCCATCATTCAAGATCAACTGAACGATGAACTGACCAACGGGCGGTGGCGAGGTTGAGAAACGCGCTGAGACGGGAGATCGGCAACGTGTGATGCAGCGCTTAATCGGGTCTGCATCAAAGACAGATACCGGCTGACGTGGGCATCCCAACTGAAGTGGCGACGAACAGATTCCACACCGTGATCACTCCAGCATCTCCATCNCTGTTGATCCGAGCACGCATCTTCAAGGGCTGTTTGCAAGGCCTCAGAACTGGTCACATCTGCAAGCAGACCGTTCCTGCAACGCGCATGAATCTCACGAGGCCCGCCATCGTCGGTTGCCACCATGGGCAGTCCACAGGCTGCCGCTTCAAGCAGAGTCAGTCCAAAGGGTTCGGTCAATGCCGGATTCACAAACACACCCTGGCAGTGAGCTGCCCAGCGGTAAAACGCCGGCACCTGAAACCGTTGATGCTGCTTCGGATAAGCGACTTGTCCATACAAGTTGTACCGATCCACCAGATCGAACAACTGCTGAAACACCTCCCGCTGCTGGGCCTCCAGATGCTCCGGATCCTCACGACACCCGAGCAGTAAAACCAGGTTGTGACGCTGCCGCAGCACCGTGGAGCGTCCGAATACCTCCACAAGAGCAGGGATGTTCTTGCGACGCACAGCCCTTGATATCGCTAGCAGAGGAGGCTTCTTCGGCTGACGCAAAAAGGGCTTGAGCAGGATCTCCACGCTGTGGCGTTCGGCATCGGAGCCAAAGGGGTGAAACCGGATTGCATCCACGCCGGGGGGCACCACCTCTGCCCGTTCCCGGCGGTACTGCCGGTAGCAGGAGTACTGCTGCTGAGCCTCCTGGCGCGTGCTGGTGATCACCAGATCAGCCTGATTCAGAACCTTCTCTTCAGCATCGATGCGAGAACGAATCGCGTAGGAGCTCTCGATCAGATTCTGATCAACCCCCGCCTCGAGCAAGCGTCGCTGCTTCTCCCGGCCAAGAGAATGCCCTGTGAAAACCAGAGGAATCCCCAGCCGCTCACTGACACGAGCACCGACAAAACCAGCATCGGCGTAATGAGCATGAATCCAGTCGACTCTGGGCTCCGACTGACTGAGATGCTGGATAAGTTGATCCGCAAGCTCTTCAAGGTGGGGCCAGAGCAACTCCTTACGGAGGTACTTGCTCGGGCCAAAGGGAAAACGCAAAATCTTTGCACCAGCGCTGATCCGCTCTTCCCGACAGGCGTAATCGTCAGAAACGCCTGGATCGCTGATCAAACGCGTGACAACGTCGATCTGATCAACCTCAGGTCGAAGCGCAAGACTGCGAACCAGATCCAGCACATAGAGGGTCTGACCACCGGTATCGGCATCGCGTCCCAATTCCAAATCATGNGATCGAAACAGGCCATGCAGATGAAGATGCAGCAGCCGGACGGCCATCCCTGAACCTCAACAAAACACAAGGCGTCAACCGCCTTTGTTTTTTATTTAGAGGCGAAAGTTGATGTAAAAAATGAAAACAAGATTAGAAATGAGCNGTGACAGACGTNTCAATGGCGGAANTCCCAGTGCTCACCTTGAGTTTCGGCGACGAGAATCCACGTCGTCAACCGCTGAATCATGTGAACANTTACCGGGCTCAAAGCTGACCGGTGACGTCGACCAAACGCAACCGGTCATCACCCCAGCCACCTGTGCTGAACCCGACAGCGCCTTGAACACCCAGTTGATCGTTCAACCAAGCGAGCAGCATCGGACCAACAACAGCGGGTTGTTGCTCTCCAGCGAAGCTTCGCAATGTGAAATGGTCAGCGCCTTCCACCAAAACGAGGCGATGGCCAAAACGAGACGCTCCCGATGTGCGCATCGGAAGGATGGCCTCAGGACGTGATGGAACGACCCAATCCCGCGTTCCACTCACCAGCAGAATCTTGGCACTCAAGCCATCTGCACTCTCAGGTGCAAACAGCAATCGAAGCGGCGGACTGATTGCNACCACTGCTTTCACCCGCGCATCAGAAATGCCGGCTTGGTCAATGCCCGACAACCAACTGCACTGCAGCACCCAACTGATGTTGCGCTCGGAGTCCATCACATCGGCACAACGAGACTTCAACTTGCGATCNACCGGAGTTCCACCGGCCATTTGCAGGCTGGTTGTAGCGCCCCAGGAATGACCGATCACTGCCACGTCGTCCGTGATCAGACCCTGACCACCAAGCAAGCTTTGGTTCTGCACAGCGTCCAAAAGAGCCGAGATATCCAACGGGCGCAAACGCAGCTCCTCCGGACCTGGGGGTGGCCGGTCACCTGCCAACATCGCCTTCTGCTGTTGGAAATCACTGCCCGGGTGATCAGGAAGAAGAACGGTGTATCCAGCTGCGGCGAGAAACTCAGCCCATCCTTCGAAGGACTCCGGGTCATCCCAGAGTCCATGGGAAATCACAGCAAGGCGGCGATTCGAATCAACCTTGGGCTGAAGCACCAGAACCCTCAATGGGTCCGGTCGATGGTTAACGGAAACCATCTGTTCTGAGCGGATCCATCCCCGATCGCGCAGCTGGAAAAGATTCGGGTTTGATGCTTCCGCTTCTCCCTTTTTGGCCAGGGCAACACCCTCCTCCATGTTGAATTTGAGGCGATTCGCGATCGTTGCCACACGGCTCAAGTCCACCGATGCCTGCTCTCCAGGCATCTGTTTCAAGAAACCCAGCACATTGGCCTGACCCGCTTGCTCGGCGCGGATCAGAGCGTCAGTGAGCATGCGTCCGCTTGGATCGACCTCCACACCTTCAAGCTCAACCAATGAAGCCGCGGCAAATAGAGCTTGCTCCAGCAAAGGTTGTCCGGTCGAACCCTCCAGGAGCGCTTTGGTCTCAACCGGGAGAGGCGCCAAAAACACCTGTTCCAGAACACCAAGAAGCTTCCCCCCACTCGCCTCCTGAAGGTCCTTCAGATCAGGGCTGCTGCGAATTAACTCTTCAGCGCTTTGATCATCCGAAAGGTTGATCGTGATGCTTGTTTCAAGAAATGGCAGCCGGAGGACGAGTCTTTCAAGCGCCGAGGCCGGCGATGCCAGCACACCACTGGCAACACTTCCGAGCAGGGCGGCAACAACCAGACCGGTTCTGTTGAAGACCATCAGGCAGCGATCGAAGGGATCTCTGGCGGATGCTGCTCCAGAACACGGCGGAGATAGCGACCGGTGTGACTGGTCGGATGCTGGGCCACCTCCTCGGGTGTTCCGGTGACCAGAACCTCGCCACCACGGTCGCCACCCTCAGGGCCGAGGTCGATGATCCAGTCGCTGCATCGAATCACATCAAGATTGTGCTCGATGCAGATGATCGAATTGCCCTTATCCACAAGCCGCTGCATCACATCCATCAACTTGTGCACGTCATAGAAGCTCAGTCCTGTCGTTGGCTCATCAATCAGGTACAAGGTCTTGCCAGTGGCCCGACGCGACAGTTCGGTCGCCAACTTCACCCGCTGCGCTTCTCCGCCGGANAGTGTTGGCGCAGGCTGCCCCAGNTTCACGTAGCCGAGACCCACATCAACAAGGGTGCGAAGACGATCGGCAGCTTGAGGAATGGCTTCGAACACCTCAGCGGCCTGCTCGACCGTCATCTGAAGAACATCAGCGATCGTGTAGCCCTTGTATTTGACCTGAAGGGTCTCGCGGTTGAACCGTGCGCCCTTGCAAACGTCGCACTGAACGTAGACGTCCGGCAGGAAATTCATCTCGATCACATTCACCCCCTGGCCGCGGCAGGCCTCACAACGGCCACCTTTCACGTTGAAACTGAACTGACCGACCTGATAACCGCGGGCCTTCGCCTCAACGGTGGCGGCAAACACCTGTCGAATCGGATCAAATGCACCGGTGTAGGTCGCAGGATTTGAGCGGGGTGTGCGACCGATCGGGCTCTGATCGATCACGATCACCTTGTCGACCGACTTGATTCCACGGAGTTCACCCAGGCCGTTAGGGAAGGGAACTTTGAGGCCCAGACCGTTTTCGAGAGCGGGATGGAGCAACTCGTTAACCAAGGTGCTTTTGCCGCTTCCACTCACACCTGTCACAGCCACNAGACGACCAAGAGGAAANTCAACGCTGAGATTGCGCAGGTTGTTGCGATTGCAATCGATCAACTGCAGACGTCGTGTTGTGCCATCACGTCGTTCCACTGGAGTGGGAATGGAGCGTCGTCCGCTGAGGTAGGCACCCGTCAGGGACGCCTCGCTGTCCAGAAGATCCTCGATTCCTCCTTCCGCCACGATGTGACCACCGTGGATACCAGCACCAGGACCGATGTCCACAACATGATCCGCCGCCCGGATCGTGTCCTCGTCATGCTCGACAACCACCAAGGTGTTGCCCAGATCACGCAGACGCATCAGCGTGTTCAACAAGCGGTCGTTGTCCCGCTGATGCAATCCGATGCTGGGCTCATCCAACACATAGAGAACCCCTGTGAGTCCAGCACCGATCTGGGTGGCCAGCCGAATGCGCTGAGCCTCACCGCCGGACAGCGTCATCGCCGGCCGATCCAGACTCAGGTAATCGAGACCCACATCCAGAAGAAAACGAAGCCGCAGGCGAATCTCTCGAAGCACGAGATCACCGATCTGAATCTGACGAGGATTCAGCAGTGGTTCAGATCCCTCNTGCGACCCCACACCCATCAATTGCTCAATCCNTTCGAGCGTCTCGGAAACACTGACCGCCGTGAGCTCTGGAATACGGAACGGACCAACTTTGACCGCGAGGGCCTCCGGCCGGAGGCGTTGCCCACCGCAAGCTTCACAGGGAACTAGTTCCAGATACTTTTCAAGCTTCTGGCGCTGAGACTCGCCACTGGCATCGCGAAGCTGCCGCTCAAGAATCGGAAGGATTCCCTCGAAGGGTCTGGTGTAGCTCCCTTTGCCCTTGCGATACCGGCTATCGGCCTGAATCAGAATCGGATCANGACTGCCGTTAAGCAGAACATCACGCTGCTCATCGCTGAGTTGATTCCACGGCGTTTTGATCTCGAATCCAAAGGCTTCGCCAACTGAATAAAGGAGTGAAAAGTAATAGCTGTTGTCTTTGTCACTCCAGGGAGCAACAGCGGCATACACCGGCTGGGTCGGATCAGGAATGACGCGATCAGCGGTGAATTTGCGTAAATGTCCGATGCCGTGACAAGCCTCGCAAGCCCCATAGGGACTGTTGAACGAGAACAACCGCGGCGACAGCTCCTCCATCACGGCCCCATGAACGGGGCAGGCAAAATTTTCTGAATAGAGGCGTTCTCGATCCACTCCTTCTGGCAACTCCTCATCTTTTTTGGGCACCACCTCCACAAGCGCCAATCCCTCCCCTCGTTTCAACGCCGTACGCAGGGAATCTGTGAGTCGTTCCTGAATTCCCTCGCGAGCGACCAAACGATCAACCACAACCTCAATGTTGTGGCTTTGGTTCTTATCTAGCTCGATGTTGTCTGAGAGCTCACGCACCTCACCATCGATCCGAACCCTGGCAAAACCTTCAGCAACGAGCCCACTGATCAACTTGGTGTGGGTGCCCTTCTTGCCCCGAACAACGGGTGACAGCAATTGATAACGGGTGCCCTCCGGAAGCAGGAGGATCTGATCCACCATTTCATCGATGCTCTGCGGTCGAATCGAACGGCCGCATTTCGGGCAATGGGGCTCACCAGCACGACCAAAAAGGAGTCGGAGGTAATCCTGGATTTCGGTGACTGTGCCAACCGTGGAGCGGGGGTTGTGACTGGTGGATTTCTGATCAATCGAAATTGCCGGTGACAGCCCCTCGATCGCATCAACATCCGGCTTGTCCACCTGGCCGAGGAATTGCCGTGCATAAGCCGAGAGGCTTTCCACATAACGGCGCTGCCCCTCGGCAAAAATCGTGTCAAACGCCAGAGAACTTTTCCCGCTCCCGCTGACCCCGGTGAACACCACCAGCTTGTTGCGGGGAATGGTGACGTCGACGTCTTTGAGATTGTGCTGGCGAGCGCCACGCACCCGAATCACATCCTCCTGCTCACCACGGGTGAGGCTGAGAGGCCCCGGGCGATTCGCGTGATTGGCAGCAGATCGCCCCATGACGCCGGGAGAAAGCATCAGATCTTAAGAACTTCCTCTCAGATCAGGACGCCTTTCGATCCAGAAGCGTGGCTGCATAAGCCCGAGCCTGCTCACCACCGGCAAGCTCCGCCAATTCCTGCTGCCGCTGGTGAGTGTCCCGCAGGTGGGACACTCGTGAGTGGGTGACTCCATCGCAGACCTCCTTGCTGACGCGGTAGTGGTGATCGGCNAGAGCCGCAACGAGAGGCTGATGTGTCACACAGAACACCTGACGATGGCGAGCCATCGATCGAAGCAANTCNCCCATGGCTCCGCTGATGCGACCGCTCACACCGGCGTCGATTTCATCGAAAAGCAACGTGCTCGATCCATCGATACCGGCAAGAAGCGTCTTCAGGGCCAAAAGAAAGCGCGACATTTCACCGCCTGATGCCACCTCAACCAAGGGCTCTANTGGCTGCCCGGGATTGGCAGAAAAAAGAAAGCGGACCAGATCAGCGCCATGGTCTGCGGGCTGATCTGGTTGGAGCTGAACTTCAAAACGCACATCGGCCAACCCCATCGGACGCAACAACTCCATCAGAGCCTGTTTGAGCCGTTCACCGGTCTGCTGGCGTTGCCGGTGCAAGTGATCGTTGGCTGTGTCTCTGCTCTGCCGGGTCGCTGCTTCGCGTTCGATCAACCGGTCCAGATCAGCCGCACAGGCACCCGGGGCCAAGCGTTGTCGCAGGCTGTCCCGCAGGGTGATCAAGCCAGGCAGGTCACTGCCATGACGACGCTGCAACGTGCGCAGCTGCGCCAGACGCTCCTGCAGATGATCCAAGCGCTCCGGTTCGCTGTCCAAAACCGCGGCATATCGATTCAGGGAGCGAAGCAACTCCTCAAATCCAGCCTCCAGATCCAAGGCCTGATCACGCAGGACATCAACGGATCGATCCAGCTGGGCCATGCCGTGCAGCTCATGAACTGCGGCGGACAGATGCTCGAGCAACGAAGGAACCTGATCTTCCCCGTCCCGCAGGCGCGACAACAGCACCGCCAACCCCTGCTGAAGACGAACGCCATGCACAAGCCGATCCTGTTCCCGCTCCAGATTCAGCTGTTCATCAGGGTCGTCCAAGGCTGCCTGCTCAAGATCATCCAAAAGGGCCTGCTGGTCCTGCCGCTGCTGCTCCAGCAGCTCAGCTTCAGCCTGGAAGCGATGCAGGGCGGCGGCGGCCTCCTGCCAAGCCAACCAACAACGGCGAACGTCCGTCAGTGGATCNTGCAGATCCTTACCTCCGAAACGATCAAGCCAACGACGTTGCTGGCCGGGACGTGACAGCTGTTGCGACTGTCCTTGAACGGTGAGATCGATCAGCCGCGGCCTCAGGTCAAGCAACTGACGACGATTCACGGCCACNCCGTTCAAACGGGAGCGGCTGCTGACACGTTCACCCTGTTGACGCCATTCCCTGGTGATCAACAGATCCTCATCATCTGCATCGATCTCCTCTTGGCGCAGCCAGGCGGAGATCGAATCATTCAGCAGAAAACTGGCTTCGATCNAACCTCGATCACATCCTCCACGGAGCAGGCGCACACCAGCTGATCCCTGAGCTCCNCCAAGCACCGCNTCGAGCGCATCGAGAAGGATGGATTTACCGGCGCCGGTTTCACCGGTCAGCACGGTGAATCCCGCCTCGAAATCGAGTTCAAGGCAGTCGATGAGTGCAATGTTGCGTAGCTGCAGACCGGTAAGCACAGCCATCGCCTGTGGCCGCTTTGACCGTAGCGGTGGCTTAGGTCGTTTAGAAGGGGTGTCNTTCGTGCAATCCCTGGATCAATGGCAGAGGAACTCGGTGATTTCATCGAAGCTGCCGGGCTCCTTCGTTACGACCCTGCAGCAATCACACGTATTTATGCAGGTCATCCTCAACGACTGATCCGAAGGCTCTGGCAGACGCTTGTACCGATTGGACTGTTTCTGCTTGGCGTCGCCACAGATTGGCTGCTGAAACAACTCCAGAATCCTGAACGGGCGCGGGCGCGGGCCAAGGAATGCGCTGAGCTGCTNGTGGACTTAGGGCCGGCATTCATCAAAGCGGGACAAGCCCTGTCCACACGACCCGACATCGTTCCCCCTGTGCTGTTGGAGGAGCTCGCCCAACTTCAGGACCAACTGCCTGGATTCGACAGCAACCTGGCCATGGCCTGCATCGAAGAGGATCTCGGNGCACCCGTGGACGACTTGTTCGACGAACTGGAGCGGGAACCGATTTCAGCAGCGTCTCTTGGTCAGGTGCATCGTGGCGTTCTGAATAACGGTCAAAAGGTGGCNGTGAAGGTGCAGCGACCAGGCCTGCGGGAACAGATCACNCTCGATCTGTACATCGTGCGCAATATTGCCGCCTGGTTGAACATCAACATCAAGCTGATTCGGAGCGATCTTGTGGCTCTGATCGATGAGCTGGGTCGACGGGTGTTTGAAGAGATGGACTATCTCAACGAAGCCTCAAATGCTGAGACCTTCGCTGAACTGCACAACCACAATCCACGGATCGCAGTACCGAAGATTTTCCGTGACGTCACCAGCCGTCGCGTGTTGACCATGGAATGGATTGATGGGGTGAAACTCACCAATCTCAAGGCCGTGCGAGAGCTGGGGATTGACCCTGAGGACATGGTTGAGGTTGGCGTGAGCTGCAGCCTGCAACAACTCCTGGAACATGGCTTCTTCCATGCCGATCCACACCCCGGCAATCTCCTGGCCCTGAGCGATGGGCGGCTCTGCTATCTCGATTTCGGGATGATGAGTGAAGTCAGCAGAGAATCCCGCACCGGATTGATCCAGGCGGTTGTCCACCTGGTGAATCGCAATTTCNGAAAATTGTCCAAGGATTTCGTCACCCTTGGGTTTCTTGCTGAAGACGTGAATTTGGAGCCGATTGTGCCGGCGTTCGAATCCGTGTTCAGTCAAGCCCTGGAGGCAGGGGTGAATCGGATGGATTTCAAGGCAGTCACCGACGACATGTCCGGTGTGATGTACAAATTTCCGTTCCGGGTACCGCCCTACTACGCCTTGATCATCCGCTCCCTGGTGACGCTGGAGGGGATTGCTCTGAGCGTTGATCCCGAGTTCAAGATTCTCGGGGCGGCCTACCCCTACTTCGCCAGGCGACTGATGGAAGACCCCGACCCCCAGTTGCGTCAAAGCCTCAAGGAAATGCTTTTCGATGGTGATGTCTTTCGCTGGACCCGACTGGAAAATCTGGTCTCATCCGCAGCAAGTCAGGCAGACCTCGATTTGAACAGGCTTCTGGATCAACTGCTTGATTTCCTGTTTTCAGCCAACGGAGGTTTGCTCCGTGATGAATTGGTGGAGACCACGGTCGACCGACTCGATGCAATCGGTTGGTCAACCATGCAACGGCTCAGCAGTCGCCTGCCGAAACGCCTCGTGCCTGCGGGTTTCGTCTCCGCAGAGCCCACACTGGATGATCCGCTCCTGCAGTTGGAACCAATCCGTCAGCTGGTGCAGGTGCTTCAGTCCCTTCCAGGTTTCAGCCCAGACCTGCTGATGAAACGGCTGCCGCGAATGGTCAACGAACCCGAATCACGACGCATGGGACTTCAAGTCGCGCAAGGTTTGGCCGAACGGGGAGTTGTCCGCCTGGTGAGGGTTGCCGCTGGTGTCCGCCCCTAAATTCCGANAACAAANCAATCGCTGATGTTGAGCTCTCAAGGCCGTCGCCNATCAGCTCTGGCCATGGTCGCCGGTCTCGGGATCTCAGCCTGCACTCTTGTTGGTCCTGCACGCGCTGCCACTGATGTTGCCCTTGTGAGCGGAGCCTTCCGTCGTTCGATACCGGTGCAGGAAATCGAACACCTGGCGGAGACCGGTGAAGCCATCGGTTTGCTCAAAAATCTGCTCGAACTCTCGAAGCAAAATCCCGAAGACGTTTCAAAACTGTTGAATCAGAAACTCAACCTGCCCTTGGTCCTCACCAGCAGGTTGGTCAATACCCGCATCGGTGACGCCATCATCCGTCGCGTCGCCAAGATCATCTACCCGATCTATGCCCCAGATCCGTCGGTGAGCGTCCCCGCCATCCGTGCCGGTGTGATCAATGGTCTGCAACTTGAACCAGATGGGTTGTCAGCGGTGTCTTTCTTAAAGGCTTATCCCAACGAGGTCATGGCCGTGAACCTTCCAGCTCTGTTCGGCGTGATTGAAAAAGCTCAATCGGTGGCGGATCTGGTGAAATTCTTCTCCGATTCACCGCTGGATGGCCTCAAGGACGGCTCCAAACCCTGACGCCTAGATTCCGAATCGTTCTCAGACCAGTCGGAGTCCTTGTTTCAGAACCTTCGTCGGCGCTTCGCTGCAACCCCGGTGATGCAGGACTGGCCCGGCTTGATCGAGGCCTACAGACCCTGGTTGCCGGTGACATCCACCACACCGGTGATCACCCTCCGTGAAGGAGCAACCCCACTGATNCCGGTTCCATCAATCTCCGAGCGGATCGGCAGAGATGTGAAGGTCTTCGTGAAATACGACGGACTGAACCCGACCGGTTCATTCAAGGACCGTGGCATGACCATGGCGATCAGCAAGGCCAAGGAAGCCGGCTGTGAAGCTGTGATCTGCGCCAGCACCGGCAACACAAGCGCAGCAGCAGCGGCCTATGCCCGCCGTGGAGGCATGAGAGCGTTTGTGCTGATCCCAGATGGCTACGTCGCCCAGGGAAAACTGGCTCAGGCCCTGGTCTATGGCGCTGAGGTTTTAGCCATCCGAGGAAACTTTGATCGAGCCCTCGACATCGTGCAGGAGGCAGCGCAAAAGTATCCCGTCACGCTGGTGAATTCCGTCAATCCCTTTCGTCTGCAGGGACAGAAAACCGCTGCTTTCGAAATCATCGATGCCCTCGGTGATGCTCCTGACTGGCTCTGCATTCCGATGGGGAACGCGGGCAACATCACCGCTTACTGGATGGGCTTCCAGGAGTACCACCAGGCAGGACACAGCAGAACATTGCCTCGGATGATGGGCTTCCAAGCCAGTGGCTCCGCTCCCCTTGTCAACGACACGACCGTGACCGATCCCGACACGATCGCCACCGCCATCCGGATCGGCAATCCAGTGAACCGTTCGAAAGCGATTGCAGCTCGCAAAGCCAGCCATGGCGCCTTCCTCGACGTCACTGACGCTGAGATCATCGAGGCTTACAAGTTGCTCGGAGGCGGTGAAGGGATCTTCTGTGAACCAGCAAGCGCTGCTTCTGTGGCTGGTTTGCTGAAACGGAAAAACGAAGTTCCCACAGGAGCGACTGTTGTCTGCGTCTTGACCGGCAATGGCCTGAAAGATCCGGACTGCGCCATCAACAACAACGATGCGTCCTTCCACACCGATTTGAATCCTGATCTGGCGACTGTGGCGGGCGTGATGGGTTTTTGAACCGTTCGTGAAAACAGAGATTGTTCAACGGCCTCCTTTAGGAGGCTTTTTTCATGGATCGCTGTCAGAAGGTGTCATTCGGTTCAAAAAGCGCCTGAGGAAGATGGGCCACAACCCATACGGAGGACTGTGGAAATCAAGCCGCAACCACGCCCCAAACCAATGCGAAGACATTTCACAACTGGTGGAAAAGTGGAGACCGCGCCTTTTCCCCACAACGGGGAAATGTTTTTCCTCAGCTTCTTGTCCCTGATAACCCTTGCAGAAACAGGACGTGAGCCTTGTTTTCCCCTTTTACCCAGGACCTACTACGACTGTTGTTATTTCTTCTTTTAAAGACCTTTAAAAACAAAACAGCCGTACAACAAAAAACGAAAATCACACCATTGCGCTTCGCCCAGTGCTGTGAAACCGTGGGACATCTGATCCCTTTCCGACCCCCAGCACGATGAAAGTGGTCTGCTCCCAGTCGGAACTCAACGCAGCTCTTCAGCTGGTCAGTCGGGCTGTCGCCACGCGACCCACGCATCCCGTTCTGGCCAACGTGCTGCTCACAGCCGATGCGGGCACAGGACGCCTGAGCCTGACAGGATTTGATTTGAATCTGGGCATCCAAACGTCCCTGGCGGCATCCGTGGAGACCAGCGGAGCCATCACGTTGCCCGCTCGCTTACTCGGTGAAATCGTCTCGAAATTGTCCACGGATTCACCGCTCACCCTGGCCACTGAGGACTCCGGAGAGCAGGTGCAACTCACCAGNCTCAGCGGCTCCTATCAGATGCGCGGCATGCCTGCTGATGACTATCCGGAGCTGCCNATGGTGGAGAGCGGCATGGCCCTGAAGCTGCAGGCAACCGGACTTGTTGAAGCGCTGAAAGGCACGCTGTTCGCCAGCAGTGCCGATGAATCCAAGCAACTGCTCACCGGCGTCCATCTGCGTTTCCGTGAGCGAGAGCTGGAGGCCGCGGCCACGGATGGCCATCGTCTTGCCGTCCTGCAGGTGGACAACGCCCTTCAGGCTGATGGGGANATGCCGCNGGAGAACTCTGATGATGCTGAGTCCGGTTTTGCCGTAACCCTTCCGTCGCGTTCGCTGCGCGAGGTGGAGCGATTGATGAATGGGTGGCGTTCTGAGGAACCCGTGAGCCTGTTCTGCGATCGCGGTCAGGTTGTTTTTCTTGCTGCTGATCAGATGGTCACCAGCCGCACGCTGGAAGGGACCTATCCGAACTACAGGCAGCTGATTCCCGATGGCTTCACCCGCAGCCTTGCCCTTGATCGACGTGCCTTGATCGCAGCCCTGGAGCGCATTGCGGTCCTGGCTGATCAACACAACAACGTCGTGAAGTTCAGCAGCGAGCCCGAGAAGGGAACCGTTCAGATCAGTGCTGATGCCCAGGATGTCGGNCGTGGATCTGAATCTCTGGCGGCCACCTTGCAAGGTGATGCCGTGCAGATCGCGTTCAATGTCCGTTATCTCCTGGATGGTCTCAAGGTGATGGTGTCGGATCGTGTGGTGTTGCACTGCAACGCCCCCACGACGCCGGCCGTTCTGCGTCCAGAAGGCGAGAATGATGGTCTCACCTACTTGGTGATGCCAGTTCAGATCCGTTCCTGACTTGAGCCTCCCGGATCAGCTGCTTCTCAGTGATCTGCTTCATCACACCGTGCGGTGCGAGCTCGGCCTCGACCATGGTCCCGGTGTCATGGCATGGATGCATCCCCCTGTGCATCGTCTGCTGGGTTGGGTGAGCCGTCCTTCAGCCTTGCGCATGTCCCGCGAGGTGTGGCGTCTCGATCAGTGCTGTGGTTTCACTGATCAGCAGGTTTACGTCCGTGGGGAGCCGTCGGTGACGGATCCAGTCACCTTGGATCGCTTACCGACGCTGCTGAATGCGGATCTGCTGGATCGTCAGGGTGAACGACTGGGCACCGTTGTGGATCTCGTGTTCGAGCCCGTTTCTGGAGCGATCAACCACTACCTCGTGGCGCGCAGTGATCCTCGATTGCCGGGCAGTTCCCGTTGGCGACTGACACCCGGTCGCATCGTTGATCAACAGCCCGGCGTTGTCTCCACCGGATTGGAGAGTCTGGAGGAACTCCCCCTCTCCCGGGCCAGCGTGCGCCATGGTCTGCTCCAGCGCACTCAGCGCTGGCGTGATCACCTGCGGCAGATGGGCGACAAGGCCGGGGATCGTCTCGAGGGATGGCTGGAGGAGCCCCCATGGGAGGACCGTGTGGAACCACCACAGCGACGCGAGCGGGTGTCAGAACCACGGGATTCGGTCGATCCTCTGGANGATTGGCCCGATGACGATCCTTCGATTCGTCGGGAGCCGCGGTTTCGAGATGAGGATCCCTGGGTCTGATCGAACATCACGCTGTCGGCAACACTGGTGGAAGGTGCTTCACGGTCCTTGGTCTCCGTCTCCGATGCTCCCGGATATGACGCAGCGGCTGCCCTGAAACAGGAAGGGCTCAAGCCCAGGGACTGGGATGAGATCTGTCGTCGTTTGGGCCGNGCTCCCAATCGGGTTGAACTGGGCATGTTCGGCGTGATGTGGTCCGAACATTGCTGCTACAGGAATTCCAGGCCGTTGCTGCGTGGTTTTCCGACAGAGGGTCCGCAGATTCTGGTGGGACCAGGCGAGAACGCCGGCGTGGTTGATCTTGGAGGTGGGCATCATCTGGCCTTCAAGATCGAAAGCCACAACCATCCCTCTGCCGTGGAGCCGTTTCANGGTGCGGCCACAGGTGTCGGTGGCATCCTCCGCGACATCTTCACGATGGGTGCCCGGCCGATTGCCCTGCTCAACGCACTTCGATTCGGTCCACTCGAGGATCCCGTCAATTGCGGTCTGATGGAGGGGGTGGTCGCCGGCATCGCCCATTACGGCAACTGCGTTGGGGTGCCCACCGTTGGAGGTGAGGTTGCGTTTGATCCCTCCTATGCGGGCAACCCCCTGGTNAATGCGATGGCTCTCGGTCTGATGGAGACGGATTCGATNGTTCGATCAGGCGCCAACGGCGTGGGGAATCCCGTTGTGTATGTCGGCAGCACCACCGGTCGCGATGGAATGGGTGGCGCCAGTTTTGCCAGTGCTGAACTGAGTGCGGATTCGCTGGATGACAGGCCTGCCGTTCAAGTGGGTGATCCCTTTCTTGAAAAGGGTCTGATNGAGGCCTGTCTGGAAGCTTTCAGCAGTGGAGATGTGGTGGCTGCACAGGACATGGGGGCAGCAGGTCTCACCTGCAGCTGTTCGGAGATGGCGGCGAAAGGGGGGCTGGGCGTCGAGCTGGATCTTGATCGTGTTCCCTCACGCGAGCAGAACATGACGCCCTANGAATTTCTCCTGTCGGAATCGCAGGAGCGGATGCTCTTNGTTGTGAAGACTGGNCGGGAGGANGCCCTGATGGACCGTTTNCGTCGCTGGGGGCTCCAGGCAGCGGTGGTCGGCCGGGTGTTGGAGGAACCTGTGGTCCGTGTGTTGCATCAGGGCTCGATCGCGGCTGAAGTTCCCGCGACTGCTCTTGCTGATGACACACCGATCGAACAGCACGAGCTTCTGGATGAACCGCCTGAGGATCTACAGGTGCTGTGGCGGTGGCAGGAGGATCAGTTGCCACNGCTGACTNATGCTGGATCCGTTCTGCTCAGGTTGCTGGATGACCCCACCATTGCCAGCAAGCGCTGGATCCATCGTCAGTATGACCAGCAGGTGCTGGCGAACACGGTGGTGTCATCCGGTGCTGCTGATGCTGCTGTTGTGCGTCTGCGCCCCCAGCGCTCAATCACCCAGGAGCGACGTGGTGTAGCAGCNACAGTGGATTGCCCCAACCGATGGGTGGCTCTGGACCCCNAGCGCGGTGCGCAGGCCGCCGTCGCGGAAGCCGCTCGCAATCTCAGTTGTGTGGGTGCNGTGCCGCTTGCGATCACGGACAATCTNAATTTTCCGTCTCCAGAAACACCCAAGGGGTACTGGCAATTGGCCATGGCCTGTCGGGGCATTTCCGACGCCTGTCGTGCGTTGAACACCCCCGTGACGGGCGGAAACGTTTCCCTCTACAACGAAACCAGAGGCGACGACGGCTCACTTCAGCCGATTCATCCCACCCCGGTGGTCGGCATGGTGGGGTTGGTTGAGGACATTGAGCGGATCATCGGCCTGTCCTGGCGCCGGTCTGGGGATGTGGTTCTGCTGTTGGGTGTTCCGTTGCAGGACGAAGGAGATGAGCGACTGGGCTTGGCTGGCAGCAGTTATCAGCAAGTGATTGCTGGAACGTTGGCCGGTCGGCCTCCTGTGGTGGATTTGGACTTCGAGGCCAAGGTCCAGGCTCTGCTGCGCGCTGCCATTCATGACGGCGTGCTGGCATCTGCTCATGACAGCAGCGATGGAGGCATGGCTGTTGCCTTGGCGGAATGCAGCATTGCCTCCGGTCTCGGTGTTGATCTTGCTNTCCCAGAGCTCCCGAAGTCTCTGGAGCGAGCGCTCTTCGCTGAGGGTGGTGCCAGGGTCNTGGTGTCCGTGAAGTCCGAGCGGATGGCGGACTGGGATGTCCTGGCTCAGGNGCAATCAGAGGTTCCGGTGACAAAGCTGGGTGTTGTCATGGAACAGCCTGAGGTCCGGCTTCGGCATGGTGACCAGGAGATCCTCAAGCTCTCGGTTGCTGCATTGCATCAGGCCCATTCCGATGCATTGCCTCGCCGTCTGCGGGGTGATGCAGAATCATGAAGGATTCATGAAGTCAGAGCGCCCTGTGCAGTGGCTCGAGGATGAGCGTCCCGATCGGATGGAAGANGCCTGTGGCGTCTTCGCCGTGCTTGCGGCCGAACAGCCCGTCGCCAACCTGGCTTATTTCGGGTTGTATGCCTTGCAGCACCGGGGCCAGGAATCCGCGGGTATCGCTGTGTTCAACCAGGACAAGGTCCGTCTTCACAAGGACATGGGTCTGGTCAGTCAGGTGTTTGATCAAGAGGTGCTGGCCCGGATGCCCGGCGACCTNGCCATCGGGCACAACCGCTATTCGACCACGGGCAGCAGCCGTGTCTGCAACGCTCAGCCTGTGGTCCTGATGACCCGTCTCGGTGCTTTTGCGCTTGCTCACAACGGCAACCTCGTCAATGCTGCTGAGCTGCGTGACGCTGTTGATGATGGTTTGGTGGAATTCACGTCCACCACAGATTCCGAGTTGATCGCCTTTGCTGTGCAGCAGGCTGTGCAGCGTGGTTTGGACTGGCCTGAAGCGATTCGCGCTGCTCTAGAGCTGTGCCGAGGCGCCTTCTCACTCACGATCGGAACCCCGGATGGTCTGTTTGCCGTTCGCGATGGCCATGGCGTCCGCCCGCTCGTGTTCGGCTATCTCTGNGATCGTGAATCGGGCTACTGGGTCGTCAGTAGTGAAAGTTGTGGGTTGGAAATCATCGGGGCCCATTACGTCGATGATGTTCAGCCCGGAGAATTGATTCATTTTCGTCTCGGTGAACAGCAGCCGAGGCGTCAGCGTTGGAGTTCGGAGCCGAATCGTCTTTGCGTGTTCGAGATGATTTATTTCTCTCGGCCCGACAGCCGATTCTTTGGTGAATCGTTGTACAGCTATCGCCAACGGATCGGTCAAACGCTCGCTCGAGAATCTGCTGTNGAGGCNGATCTTGTGATTGGTGTTCCCGATTCCGGCATCCCAGCAGCAATTGGTTTTTCACAGGCCAGTGGCATCCCTTATGCCGATGGTCTGATCAAGAACCGCTATGTCGGTCGCACCTTCATTCAGCCCACTCAGGCGATGCGCGAGGCCGGGATCCGGGTGAAACTCAATCCCCTTCCTGATGTGCTTGCCGGGAAGCGGATTGTGGTNATCGATGACTCGATTGTTCGNGGCACCACAAGCCGGAAGCTTGTTGTTGCTCTTCGGGAAGCTGGAGCCACGGAGGTGCACATGCGGATCAGTTCTCCNCCTGTGACTCACCCATGTTTCTATGGCATTGATACGGACACCCAGGATCAGTTGATCGCTGCTCGTCTGACGTTGAAGGAGATTGAAGAGCAGCTCAAGGTGGATTCCCTCGCTTATCTGAGCAAGCAAGGCATGGTTGATGCCGCTCGAGCAGAGTCAGGAGACTTCTGCACGGCTTGTTTTGATGGCAATTATCCGATTGAAATGGATCGTGAATTGCTGGCCAGCAAGTTAATGCTTGAACCAGCGGGAATTGCAGGACAGTAAAGACTTACCTNTTGCTTTATTGAATCAGTCTGACCAGGTTGCTCAGGTTTTCATCCGCNTTGAGATCAAGCTGGTCACTCAAGGTTTCACCGAGCTCTTTGCATGCCAAATCTTCTGCACTGAAGCGGCCGTGGCGGCCTCGATCGGTGGTTAGCCCTACCAGGCCATGTCCAGCACAGATCGCCATCACCCTGTCCTCATTTCCCTCCAGGCAAACAGCGATCTCACCCANATCGCCGCGTTGACAGAGGCGNAATCCTGAGGAGGCAATCCGGGTGAGGCGACCTTTGGTTGTCGCCATCAGGATCGATTGTTCGGGTTCCCCTGGTGGCAGGTTGAGGCCTCCAACCAGGGATTCGCCGGGCAGCAATCGCATCGTCATCGGGCCTTGAGCAAGCCGTCCCATCAGTGGCAGGACAGCTTCATTGATCGGCAGGCGAAGGATGCGACCAATGTCACTGACAAGAACCAGATCGGTCCCCTCGCTGCAGATCATGGCCGCTTTCAGATGCACACCTTCTTTCAATTTGACAACGCTTGTGGCGCGACCAGAGAGCTCCAAGACCTCCCGCAGTGGCAATCGTTTGAAACGTCCGTCGCTGCTCAGAAGACCAAGACTGCGNTCGGATCCGTCTCCTTCAGGTAAGGGTTCGATTGCAACGATTGGATCGCCGTCAAGACCTGCNGGCAAGAACCGGTCGATNGTTCCAGGCTGTTGTCCTGCAAACTCCCAGCGAAGCAGTGCAACCCGCCCTCCAGCGCTGATCACCAGCAGCCTTGGTGGCGGTTCGATCGGCAGGATCAATCGAGCNGGGGAGGGTTCATCGCCAAGGGAGCAGGGTTCATTGAGGTGAAGTCGTCCGAGCACCTGAGGGCTGATCACTTTCACCTGGCCATCAGCGTGAATGAGCAGCTTTGCCTCGCCGGGGAGCGCTGCTAGCGCTTGTTTGCGCAGAAGTTCCGTGTTCGGTCGCTGACTGGCAGCCTTTTCCGCCATTAATTCATCACCACCCTCCACAAGACGGGTTCGTCTTGGTGTTGAGAAGCGTTTTCTGAGTGTTTTCAGTTCATGAACAAGCGCATTCAGCAATTGATCTCTGTCTTCAAGCAGNTGTTTCAACCGCTCACGTTCCTGGCGAAGTTCATCGAGTTCTTTGCGAAGGCTTTCCTGCTCCAGACCCGTGAGCCGCCGCAACGGCATGGCCAGAACGGCATCGGCCTGACGTTCAGTCAGGTCGAGATGCACCATCAGGCTGGCTCGGGCTGAGGCCGCGTCAGCTGCCTCCTGGATCATGGTGATCACCCGTTGAAGATTGTTCAGGGCCGTGATCAGGCCTTCCACCACCTCCAGGCGATCTTCTGTTTTGCGCAGAGCGTGACTGGTGCGCCGGATCAGGGTCAGTTCCCTGTAATCCAGAAAGGTCTGCAACAGCTGCCGCAATGAAAGCTGTTGCGGTTGACCATCAACGAGAGCCAGNAGAATGGCGCCGAAGTTGCTCTGCAGGGCTGTGCGCCGCTGTAGATCGGCCAGCACCTTGTCGGGATTGCCGTCGCGTCGCAGTTCCACCACCACCCGCATCCCCTCGCGATCGCTTTCATCGCGGATGTCGGCGATGCCGCCGATTTTTCCATCGTTCACCTGTTCGGCCAGTTTTTCGATCCAGCCGGCCTTGCTCAGTTGATAGGGCAATTCCGTGATCACAACGGCATTTCGCTTGTGTCGCCCTTTGCCGGGTTGCACTTCTTCGATGTGGGCGATTCCGCGCATCGGAATGCTTCCGCGTCCGCGCAGGTAGGTCTCCCGCAGACCACTGCTCAACAGGACTTCGCCACCGGTCGGGAAGTCCGGCCCGGGGATCAGCTCCAGCAGCCGTTCGTCAGAAAGCCCCGGTTCACGGATCAGNGCGATCAAACCATCAACCACCTCTCCGAGATTGTGTGGCGGAATGCTGGTGGCCATTCCCACGGCAATCCCCGAACACCCATTCAGCAGCAGAAAGGGCAACTGCGCTGGCAGCACCGTCGGTTCCTGTTGGGAACCATCGAAGTTCGAAGCAAAGTCGACGGTGTCGTCACCGATCTCTTCAAGCAGTGCTTGATGGGCGATCGGGGCCAGACGGGTCTCCGTGTAACGCATGGCCGCCGGAGGGTCGTCATCGACCGACCCGAAATTGCCGTGGCCATCGAGCAGTGGATGACGGCTGGCGAAGGTTTGAACCAGGCGGACGAGAGCGTCGTAGACCGCNTGGTCACCATGGGGGTGATATTTGCCCAGCACATCACCCACCACACGGGCACATTTCCGGTANGGCCNGTCTGGGGTGAGGCCCAGCTCCTGCATGGCATACAGGATGCGGCGCTGCACTGGTTTGAGGCCATCGCGGGCATCGGGCAGAGCCCGTCCCACGATCACACTCATGGCGTATTCGAGATAGGAACGCTGCATCTCCTGATGCAGTGCAATCGGTTCAACGCGCTCCTCAGCCATTCCGTCCGCTGCACCCAATGCGGAAGGCGCTCAGCCTACAGATGGTCAAGAGCGTTTTTTCCAGGTGGCGTTGGCCCGAGCACGTTCAACACTGTCCGCCAATTCGTCTTCATCNAGGAGTTGAGCAGCGGCTCCGCGGATTCGGAACCCCCAGAGTTGCTCCTCTTGATGGGGTGGAAGCACGTAATTCGGATCTTTTGCCAGTGCCTCACGAGCAAGGGTGATCGCTTCTTCGCGTCGACCGCCCTGTTGAAACAANGCTGAAGCCAGAGCGAGCATGGGTTCAGGGTTGTTTTCGATCTCGAGCACCCGTCTCCAGCGTCGAATGGCTTCGTCGCGATTGCCCATTTCGTACAGCACGAGGGCCTGGTTGTTCAAGGCTTCCCAGAACGTCGGCTTGAGGTTTGTGGCTTGTTCAAAGGCCTTCAGGGCCATGCCGAGCTGACTTTGCATGATCCGGGCATTCCCCAGATCGAAGTAGGCCGAAGCGTTCTTGGGATCGAGTTGCAGGCCTCGGTCGAGAAGGCTGATGGCTTCCTCCGGCCGTTCCGACCTNAGAGCGATGGCGGCTTCGGCGAACCACAGACCAGCTTTGTCGGGCTTGAGCGCTTTTGCCTTCGANAGGGAAAGGCTGGCGTTTTCGAGTTGATCACTGCGCAGTTGGGCTTCTGCCAGGACGGACCAGAGGCGTTCATCGTCCGGTTGCAGACGGACCGCTAGGGCTGCGAGTTGAGCGGCTTCCTGCGGTTGACCAAGCTGAAGCANTTGNGCTGCTGTTCGTCCGATCCCCAGGGATGAGCCTTTCAGCTCCTCCTCACTTGGGAGGTACACGTAGGGAACGATCGCTTGAGCTGGCATGGTCCAGCCGAACAACCCCAGGCAGACCAAAGCTGCAGAGAACCGCGGTCCCANGCGGGTCTTCTGGTTGTTGCGGCCCGTGTCCATAAGCACTCAAAACTTTTCAAAGCGTAGGNGGCAGTTCCGTTCGTGTCGCTTCAGCGTTTCTTCGCCACATCCACGGTTTGATTCGCCGCAGAGCGGAGCTGCGCAGGTTCTGGTCCCACGTTTTGTCATCCCAACTGAGGGCCTGATCTCTGGTGAGGTTGAGCAGCCAAGGTCTTGGTTGAAGATCAGGATCGGTGGACACCGGAAGTCGCTTGTGATTCCAGGGGCAGACNTCCTGGCAGATGTCGCAGCCGGCCACCCAGGGCCCCAGGTGATCGCGGATCGGCTGCGGTAGCTCATCATTGCGGTTTTCGATGGTGTGATACGCGAGGCAGCGATTTGCATCCACCACGAAAGGTTCGTGGATCGCCNGGGTGGGACAGGCAGTCATGCATGCTGTGCAGCGTCCACAAAGACTGCGGGCTGGTTGATCGGCCTGAAGCGGTTCGGTTGTCAGGAGGTGACCCAGCACCATCCAGGACCCTCTTTGGTCGTTGATCAGATTGCTGTGTTTTCCAATCCAGCCCAGCCCGGCTTCCTCTGCCCAGGCTTTGTCGAGAAGCGGGGCGGAATCAACGCAGGCTCGCCAGCGGGCTTGAGGACGATGCTCGGACAGCCAGCGTCCGATGCGGCGCAGTCGTTGGTCAACGATGCGGTGATAGTCGCGTCCCCAGGCGTACCGCCCCACCTTTAAGCACCCTGCTGTCGTCTGCTGGGACACGTGGTAGTTCAGACCAACCACAAGCAGGCTTTCAGCGCCTTGCAGCAAGCGTGCGGCGTCCTGTCGCCTTGGGGCCGCCATCCACGCCATGTCGGCTTGTTGGCCTGTGTCCAACCACCGTTGCAGCGCNCGCGTGCGCATCTGAAGTCTGTTGCTTCCTGGTAACCGTGCAATTCCGACCGGGTCAAAGCCCTCGGCCCGTGCGCGCGCTTTCAGAGCNGAGCTGAGGTCAGCTTGTTCAGATGGATTTGGGCCTTGCATCGAACGTAAAGTTGAGCGCTTTTTTGGCATCTTCACGTGAGCGCTTCAGAGATGGGATCAGCTGCTGGCGGACGTTTTGGCCCCCTGCTTCGCTGGCTGGGTCTCACCATGGTGGTTGTGCTCGTGCTGCAGATGGCAGCCGTGCTCACTGGAATCGACTGGGAGGATTCGACCACTCGGCCCCAGGTGACAGGTCCGCTTGTCGCCATTGCTCCCATGGGGTTCATGGGACTCCTGATCGCCTTGATCGGTTCCCGTCTGGATCAGCCTCAGAAACGCCTGACACCTCTGCGTTGGCTTGTCTGTCTGCTCTCCGCAGTGTTGGCCATCGGAATGATTGCCGCCGTTCCCCTCTCCTTGAGNGTGAATTCCTCCGATGGTCCAGCTGCCCAGAGACTGCAGCAGTTGAGTCAGACCCTGAGCGAAGCCCGCAAAGTTCGTGAGGATGAGAATCAGATCAAAGCGATTGGGGAACAACTGGCGCAAGCCGGACAGTTGCCAGCTGATGCCACAGCGGAGGACAAGCTCAGGGCCGGGGAAAATTTTGTTGATACCCAGATTGCCCAGTTCGAAGACCAACGCAAAACCCTGGAAACCCAGCAGTCCAAATCGGAGAGTCAGCGTTTGATCGGTGGAACCGGGACAGCCGTGGTGCTGGCCATCGCCTTCGCGCTTCTGGCGTTGACCGCTGTTCTCTGAATCCTTCGCTCAGAAAGCTGGGTTGGGCTGAACGCTGGTTAGGTTGGTTCCAGCTTTCTGACTGTGGGCGTAGAGGCTTCTTGGTCCAGTCCAATCCCAGGCCAGATCTTCCGCTGAGCGCAAGGCTTCAGCAGGATCTCAAAAATGATTTGATCGCAGGCTTGCTGGTGGTGATCCCACTGGCAACGACGATTTGGCTGTCAACGATTGTCAGTCGATTCGTGCTGGCGTTTCTGACGTCGATTCCGAAGCAGTTCAACCCGTTCATCACCCTGAACCCATTGCTTCAGGATCTGATCAATCTGGCCCTAGGCCTCACAGTTCCCTTGATGGGAATTTTGCTCATCGGCCTGATGGCNAGAAACATCGTTGGGCGGTGGTTGCTTGAGTTTGGGGAGGGCACACTGACGCGCATCCCTCTTGCTGGGTCGGTTTACAAAACCTTGAAGCAACTGCTTGAAACAGTTCTTCGGGACAACAGCACTCGTTTTCGTCGTGTTGTTCTTGTCGAGTANCCCAGAGAAGGCCTGTTCAGTGTTGGCTTCGTCACTGGGGAAGTTGGNCCTTCGCTGCGGTCCGATCTCGCTCAGCCTCTCTTGAGCGTGTTCATTCCAACGGCGCCCAACCCAACCACTGGCTGGTTCACGCTCGTGCCTGAGACGTCCGTCCGAGAACTCGACATTTCAGTTGAGGAGGCGTTCCGGACCATCATTTCTGCTGGCATCGTCAATCCTGATGAACGGGAAGCTCCTGTGAATCGGAGTTTTTCCAGCCTGATGGCTCAGCTGCGTTCCTCCGTTTCTCCCACGACTTGAGTTCATGCAGTCCCGATCTCTCTCCCGTGAGTTGGCGTTGCTTGTCTTGGGTCAGGTTGCCGAAGGCCGATCGGTGAAAAAGCAGGATGTTGCGATCGAAACCTTGCTCCAGAAGGCGCTCGACAGCTTGATGCAGCACTGGCGTGAATCGCTTGATTCCAGTGCGAAGGAATTGGAACAGGCTCAGCAGAATCTTGTGGATAGTGAGCTTCAGGAGGGGGTCAATCAGCNGCTTGAAACGGTGAGAGGTCATTTGCGTGCATCCCTCTCCTCCGCTGAGCAGGTGCTCAACGGTCTCTCAGCCAGTTTGGAACTCCCCCGATTGCTGTTGCTTGGTGATCAGGAGCAGATTCGCCAGGCAGCGATGCAGCGGGTGACTCTTGTNGTTGAGCAACGAGACAGCATTGATTCGCGCCTTGATGCGGTCATGGAGGGTTGGCGCCTCAGCCGTCTTCCACGCATTGATCGGGACATTCTTCGTCTGGCTGTTGTTGACCTGATTGATCTTTCCACTCCTGCTCCGGTGGCGTTCAATGAAGCCGTTGAACTGGCGAATCGCTACAGCGATGAACAGGGACGGCGCATGATCAATGGTGTCCTCAGGCGCTTTCATGATGCGATCACAACNGCGTCAGCCTGATGGTTTTCGATTGGTTCCAGCGCCAGCCGAATGATTCGGCCGCGCCTCAGCCCACTTCATCTCCCGAACCTTCGGCTGAAGNTCCATCNAATGATGATGGGTTGACNGAAACGACTCCTCCCACAGAGCCGGAGACCAGCACCAGTTCAACAACGAGTGCTCCCAGTGATGCTGAGACGGTCTCCGCAGAACCTGCTGAGGATGAAGCACTGGTCTGGGCGCGTGAAGCTTATGCGCGCTTAAAAGCTCAGCAGGCCCAGCAGGCTGCCGCATCGGAATCTCAATCTGAACCACCGCCATCGCCTGATCCAACACCCATTCAGGACGAGGAACCGACAGCAGAATCCGCTCCGCAAGCGGAGCCTCCATCCGAGCCGCCAGCGCAATCGTCCGGACTGTCTTTTCTGGAGCAGGCAGCAGCGCAGCGGCAGCAGCGTCAAGAGGAGCAGGAGGCACGGGCTGCTGAGCTGTCGTCCGTCACACCCGATGAGCCTCTGTCAACAGAGGCATCAGCAGAGGCGAAGCCTGACGAGTCCGATGAACCCACGCTCGGTGCTTTTGATGACGACTTCACCTGGTCAGCAGAGGTGCTNGCAGCTCAGGGCCGCCAGGCCGATCAGGTGTCTCTCGAGGAGATCGACTGGCTTGGGCGTTTACGGCGCGGACTCGAGAAGACCCGACAGGGTTTTGTNACAGGTTTGCTCGAGAGCCTTGGCGATGATCCGCTGACGCCGGAGGTTCTTGATGATCTTGAGACCTTGCTTCTACGAGCCGATGCAGGCGTTCAGGCGACGGATCAGGTGCTGGATGCCTTGCGTCAACGCATGAACCAGGAGGTGGTTGAGCCCGCTGAAGGGATCCGCTTCTTGAAGGAACAACTCAGAGCACTTCTGGATGAGCCGATTCGGACCAGTGGAGTGGAGTTGTTGGCTCCGGAACGGGGTCGTCTCAACATCTGGTTGATGGTTGGGGTGAATGGGGTCGGAAAGACCACCACGCTTGGCAAGGTGGCCAATCTCGCCGTGCGAAGTGGATACACCGCTCTGATCGCGGCAGCCGATACGTTCAGGGCCGCTGCAGTTCAGCAGGTTCAGGTCTGGGGAGAGCGCAGCGACGTGCCTGTNGTCTCTAANCCCAGTGACAATGCTGACCCCGCTGCAGTTGTGTTTGATGCCATCGGTGCGGCTCGATCCCGCGGCACCGATCTACTGCTGGTGGATACGGCCGGTCGTTTGCAGACCAAGCACAACTTGATGGAAGAACTTCAGAAGGTGAGAAAGATCATTGATCGCCTGGCGCCTGAAGCCAGGGTTGAGTCTCTTTTGGTTCTCGATGCCAGCCAGGGCCAGAACGGGTTGCGTCAGGCCATGGCATTCGCAAGCGCTGCCGGATTGACAGGAGTGGTGATCACCAAGCTGGATGGCACGGCTCGAGGCGGTGTTGCTCTGGCGGTGTCATCGGAAGCAGGTCTGCCGATTCGTTTCATCGGAGCCGGTGAGGGCATCCGTGATCTCAGACCGTTCAACAGTTTTGAATTCATCGAGGCTTTGCTCGCCGGACGGTGAGCCGTTGCTACGTTGACCCATCTGCGGCGGCTGAGCAGTGAGCAGCAAGCCACCCCGCAGACACCCCAATCCACCTCTGCGGAGTGCGAATCCAACGCCCCAGGCAATGGCGTCGTTGCGCCAGTTGTTCGACAGCCTGAGCCGTGAGCAGCGTCGAAACCAGGATCTCTTGGTGTCCCTGGCTTTTGCCCTGCGCAGCTTTGCCAATCTCCAGCGCTTTCTCGAGCTGGTGCCCGTNGTCGCCTCCCGTCTTCTGATGGTCGAAGGCGCTTTGCTTGTGCCGTTTCAGGCGGATGGACGTCTTTGGCGCGAACAATTGCAGGCCGTGCCATTGGACCCCTGTCAGGAGCTGTTGCGTCGGCTGGCGGCGTTTGAGCCTGGTCATCTCGCTGGTTTCGGTACCGAAGAAAGCCATCTCCTCGAGATGGATCGTCTCGTGCAGCGTTTGTTGCCGAGAGCTGGGTTGTTTTCGACGTCCTTGGTGGCTCGTGGTCGTCCACGGGGTCGTCTCTACGTCTTCGATCTATCGGGTGAACTCGTCTGGACCGATGTCCACCGCCGCCATGCCCAGTTGGTGGCTGATCTGGCAGGGGTTGCCATCGAGAACGATCAGATGTTGCAGGAGGCTCGTCGTCACGAACGGGTGGATCGGCAGCTGAGCATCGGTGCCGAAATTCAGGCTCAGCTGCTTCCGGACCGTTGCCCTGTGATCGAAGGTGTTGAGCTGGCGGCGCGATGCCGACCGGCATTTCAGGTTGGTGGTGACTACTACGACTTCATTCCAACCCGGCCTGAACTGATCGGGCGTCGACGTGAAAGGGGTCGCTGGGCCTTGGTGATGGGGGATGTGATGGGCAAGGGTGTCCCCGCAGGTCTGTTGATGACCATGTTGCGCGGCATGTTGCGGGCTGAGGTACTCAGCGGCCTGCCCCCCGATCGCATCCTTCACGATCTCAATCAGTTGGCGCAGGAGGACCTGGCCCAGTCCCATCGTTTCGTCACGCTGTTTTATTCCGANTTTGATCCACGGACGCGGCGTTTGCGTTACGCCAATGCGGCCCACAACCCTCCTTTGCTCTGGCGTGCGGAGCGTCGCAGCATCAATCGTCTGGACGCTGCGGGTCTGCTGATCGGCCTCCAGCCTGAGGCTGATTACAGCAGCGGCGAGGTGCGTCTGGACCCTGGAGATGTCCTGCTGTATTACACCGACGGCGTTACCGAAGCTCCTGGGATTACCGGTGATCGCTTCGATGAAGCGCGTCTGATCCGTGCTCTTGAGAGTGCCTGTCGCAGTGGCAAAGGATCCCAGGGCATTCTTGAAGCGTTGTTTGAGCGTCTTGATCGCTTCGTTGGTGCTGATCGTCAGCTCGAGGACGATGCATCGATGGTGGTTCTCAAGGTGCCTGAGGCGGTGACGCTCCCCAGCGTCAGCTCTCGACCGCTGGCCTGACAAGCTGAGACCAGAGGGATTGAACGGTATGGCGGGTGGAGTGACAGGGGGCTCCGAATCGACCTGGAGTGATCGTTTCGAAGAGGGCCTGCATCCCTTCATCGAGGCNTTCAATGCATCGATCGTTTTCGACCTCACCCTGCTTCAGGAGGACCTGGACGGTTCGATTGCCCATGCCCGAATGCTCGCATCATGTGGGGTGATTTCCGTTGAAGAAGCTGATCAACTGGTGATGGCCCTGAACACCATCCGCGCAGAGGCGGAGGCTGGTCGTTTCAAACCCGGGCTGGAGGATGAGGACGTTCATTTCGCAGTTGAACGTCGCCTGATCAGCCTGCTGGGCCCTGTTGGGAAGAAGCTTCACACCGGGCGCAGTCGCAATGATCAGGTGGGCACTGACCTTCGCCTGTGGTTGAGGCGTCGACTGGACGAGCTCGATGGTGACCTTCATCGTCTGCAACGGGCACTCTGGAGTCAGGCTGATGCCCATCGCGACACCCTGATTCCCGGGTACACCCATCTGCAGCGGGCACAGCCCTTGTGCCTGGCCCATCATCTGCTGGCCTACATCGAGATGCTTCAGCGGGATCGGGAACGCCTGAAGGACGTGCGTGGCCGCGTCAATGTCTCTCCGCTTGGAGCAGCAGCTCTAGCGGGAACCCCGGTGGCGATCGATCGTCGCAGCACCGCTGCGGATCTTGGCTTTGAATCCCTTTATCGGAACAGTCTTGATGCAGTCAGCGACAGGGATTTCTGCGTTGAATTCGCTTCCGCTGCCGCGCTGGTGATGGCCCATCTCAGCCGTCTGTCCGAGGAGGTGATCCTTTGGGCGTCGCAGGAATTCGGCTTCATTTCTCTGAGTGATCGCTGTGCCACCGGCAGCAGCCTGATGCCTCAGAAGAAGAATCCTGATGTGCCGGAGCTGGTGCGCGGGAAGTGTGGGCGGATCTTTGGCCACGTGCAGAGCCTGCTGACCATGATCAAAGGCCTGCCGTTGGCATACAACAAGGATTTTCAGGAAGACAAGGAAGCTCTTTTTGATGCTGTTAAAACCACGCGGGATTGTGTTGTCGCGATGGCGATCCTGTTCGAAGAGGGGCTCACCTTCCAGGTGGAACGCCTTGAGCAAGCGGTTGAGCGTGATTTTTCCAATGCCACCGATGTTGCGGACTATCTGGTGGGAAAGGGTGTGCCATTTCGAGAGGCCTATCAATTGGTCGGTGCTGTGGTTCGTCGTTGTTTGGAACAAAAATGTTTGCTGCGTGATCTCTCCCTCGAGCAATGGNAGGAGCTGCATCCCGCGTTTGAGGCCGATCTTCATGGGGCTTTAACGCCCAGAGCTGTTGTGGCGGCACGCCGCAGCGAGGGTGGCACCGCCTTTGAACGGGTGCATGAGCAGTTGGCGTACTGGTCCGATCAGCTGAAAGGGATCTGTTGATCTGGTGGTTAGGGATGCCCCGGTTGCACAGACGGGTCTACGCTGATCAAGCCAGCGGTACGCGCTTCATTTCCGAAGTCTTGGACCCATGGCGATGTCCCAGGTCCCTTCGGTCCTTCTTTTCGTACCCGGTCCACTTCAAACGTGAGCATTTTTGTCGGCAACCTCCCCTTCCGCGCTGAGCAGGAAGATGTGATCGAGCTGTTCGCCCAGTTCGGTGAAGTTGTGAACTGTGCCCTTCCCCTTGAGCGGGATACAGGCCGTAAGCGGGGTTTTGCATTTGTTGAGATGTCAGACGAGGCCACGGAAGAGGCCGCTATTGAGGGTCTGCAGGGCGCCGAGCTAATGGGTCGCCCCTTGCGGATCAACAAGGCTGAACCACGTGGGAGTGCACCACGACGCGGCGGCGGTGGTGGTGGTTACGGCGGCGGCGGTGGCGGTGGTTATGGCGGCGGTGGCGGTGGTTACCGAGGCGGCGGCGGTGGNTANGGCGGCGGTGGCCGCGGNGATGGTGGTGGCGGCTACGGCGGNGGCGGCGGTGGTTATGGCGGCGGTGCTGGCCGCGGAGATGGTGGTGGCGGCTACGGCGGCGGCGGTGGTTATGGCGGCGGTGCTGGTCGCGGAGATGGTGGTGGCGGCTACGGCGGTGGCGCTGGCCAGGACACAGGAGAGCGTCGTTCCGGGGCCCGTGGTTGGGAAGACCGCAGTTATGGAGCGCGTGAGAACAGTGGCGAAGGTGGTGGTTATGACGACGGTCGCAGCCGCCGCCGTCGCGGTTCGTCCGGAGGAGGTGGAGGTGGAGATGATTATTCCGGTTATGGCGGCGCCGAGGGCTGACTCTTGATTAAAGGCCGGCCTCTTCAAGTTGGCGGCCGGCCTCGATCAGAACATTCAGTTTCGCCTCTGGTCTCTGTGCCTGAAGTCCAAGGTTTCGACGCCAGTGACGGGCCCCCCGCACACCTTCAACCAGTTGAACCAGGTGTCGGCACAGATCCCAGAGTCGTCCTCCTCTCTGTAGGTGAGCTTCAGCATGGGGAATCATTCCCCGCACCACATCGGACGCCCTGATCTGTTGTGGCGGTTCACCGAAGATCAGCGCGTCAACGCTGGTCCAGCGCAGTGGATGGGAATAGGCAGCCCGTCCGACCATGGCTCCATCACAGGTTTCAAGGGCGGCAAGACAATCGTCCGGTGATTCCAGGCCACCGTTCAGTTCGATGGTCAGGTCCGGCCGTCTGCGTTTCAGAGCGATGACACGGTCGTGTTGCAGGGGTGGGATGGTGCGGTTCTGCTTTGGATCGAGCCCTTCCAGCCAGGCTTTGCGCGCGTGCACTGCGAAGCGACTTGCACCTGCCGCAGCAACCTGATCCACGAATGCTGTCAGCAGCGCGTCGTTATCCAGATCGTCGATGCCGATCCTGTGTTTAACCGTCACCGGCAGGTGGGCTGCGGCTCGCATCGCTTCCACACAGCGAGCCACCAGATCCGGTTCCGCCATCAGACAAGCTCCGAAATTGCCGGCCTGCACTTTCTGACTTGGGCAACCCACATTCAGGTTGATTTCGTCGTACCCCCAAGCTTCAGCCAGCCGTGCCGCTTCAGCCAGGAGAGCTGGATCGTCCCCGCCGACTTGCAGGGCAATGGGATGTTCGAGGGGATCGAAATCCAGCAACCGTTCCCGTCGTTGGCTGCGATGAAGTGCCTGGGCCACCACCATTTCGGTGTAAAGCAGTGCTCTGCGACTGATCTGACGCATCAGCACCCGAAAGTGGCGATCGGTGCAGTCGAGCATCGGTGCCACGCTGAATCGGTGGTGGTCAGTGGGAAGGCCTGATGCGGTCATCCATCCATTAGAACCGGCTCTGTTCCTTGATCTGGTCGCGATGACCCTCAGTGCTTCCGTTTTATCGCGACGCTCCCTGCTGCTCGCGGCTCTGGCCGGGGTGTCCAGAGATCTTTGGTGGCCGCGGCCGGTTCTCGCGGCTTCGAAGGCGGCAGACCCCCAATGGGATCTCAGTGCTGATGCCTGGCGGGAGCGTTTGTCGCCAGAGTCATACGACGTTTTGCGCAATGAAGGGACAGAACGTCCCTTCACCAGTCCCCTCAATGATGAGAAGCGTTCTGGGATTTATCACTGCGCAGGATGCGATCAGGCCCTGTTTTCATCTGAGGCCAAATTCGACAGCGGCACCGGTTGGCCAAGCTTTTGGCAGCCCTTGGAGGGGGCAATCGCCACGAAAGTAGATTTCAAACTGATCATTCCG
>NHKA01000021.1:0-41575 GCA_002169615.1 Cyanobacteria bacterium TMED229 | reverse complement strand
TTGTCGAAGGCAGCTCCTTTGCTGAGCAACTGGTGGGTTCCCACCACCGCATCAACGGTCCCTGCCTTGAGCCCGTCCAGGATTCCCTTGCGTTCCGTTGCTGTACGAAACCGATTCAACAGGGCCACCTTGATCGGATAGGGCGCAAAGCGTTCGCTCAACGTGCGCCAGTGCTGCTGCGCCAGAACCGTGGTCGGGGCGAGCATCGCAACTTGTTTGCCGGCTGTGATCGCCTTGAAGATGGCTCGGATCGCAACTTCCGTTTTGCCGAAGCCAACGTCGCCGCAGACCAGGCGATCCATCGGCTCCTGTTTTTCCATATCGCGTTTCACATCAGCCGTTGCCTTCAACTGATCCGGTGTCGGTTCGTAGGGGAACGAATCCTCCAGTTCGTGTTGCCATGGCCCATCCGCAGGAAAGGCATAGCCGTTGGCTTGATGACGCTCGGCATAGAGCTTCACCAGGTCCATGGCCACCTTGCGGACCGCTTTCTTGGCGCGCTCCTTCGCCTTGTTCCAGGCGGTGCCGCCCATTCGGTTGAGCTGAGGGGGTTTCTCGCTGGTGGCCCGGTAGCGCCCGAGACTCCCCAGTTGATCCGCTGCAACCCTGAGGATTCCGTCGGCGTACTGCACGACCAGGTAATCCCTCACATCACCTGAAACCGCCAGTTTCTCCATCGCTTTGAACCGTCCGATGCCGTGGTTCCGGTGCACAACAAAATCTCCTGGGCGCATCTTGTTGGGATCCACCGTGCGGCTGGCCGCTTTGCGGCGACGGCGCACATAGCCGCTTGAGCTGAGGGTCTGCTGTCCGAAGAATTCCCGATCGGTCACCAGCACCACCTTCCACGCGGGAAGTTGCAGTCCTTCCAGCTCGGCGTGGCCGCTCGATTTCAGTGCGACTGGTGTGTTCTGTTCCAGCAGGCGGGTGATGGCTTGCGTGTCCCCGTTGTTGGGCACAAACCGGCTGATGCAGTCGTGCTCCTCGAGCAAAGCCACTGCACGGCTCGGCTGGGCAGACACCAGCCAGACCGCAGTTTTCTGGGTTTGAAATCCCTTGATCAGTTCGCCCAGTTTTCCGAATTGGTTGGGATAAGCCGGTACCGGTCGACTGGCGAGATCGAAGCTGTTGGGATGGTTGTCCTCTTCCAGCAATTCCGCAAGATCGAAGCCGTTGAAGGTTTCGGCAGCGCTGTAGGCATGGTCGATGGCCTGATGGAGCAGCGGCGGCCAGATGCGATCGCGCTCCTGCTCTGAGAGACCGAGCTCCTCCGCCATCTCTTGGTGATGGTCGATGGCGTGATCCAGCCACTGCTGGCCATGGGCCAGACCATGGCGACGCTCATCAATGACCACACAACAGGGACGGGGCAGATAGTCGAGAAGCGATGCCGGCTGATCCCACGCCAATCCCATCAAACGTCTCATCCCTTCGGGAGTGCCGCCTTCCAACAACGCATCGGTGGCTTCCGGACCGAGCAGCCGCTCAAGGCCATCGGGCATCTTGTCTCGCAGACTGTCGGCAACGAGGGGACTGAACCCGGTGGGTGTCAGCCGCAGATGCTCGATCGCATCAAGGGATCGCTGCGTGGCCGGGTCAAATTCCCGCAGCTTGTCGAGTTCCTCTCCAAAGAACTCGAGCCGCACCGGCAATTCGCTGCTCACCGGGAAGATGTCCACAATGTCGCCGCGGCGGCTCCAGGTGCCTTCCTGATCAATGGAAGAGACCCGCTCGTAACCGAGATGTGCGAGCTGCTCTCCGAGATCCTCCAAATCGAGTTCGTCCCCGCGGCTCAGGGTTCGGCACTGGGCAGCCAGGGCCTCTGGTGGGGGGAGATGGGGTTGGAGACATCGCTCTGTGGCGACGATCGCTCGGTTCGGCGAACCGTCTTCAGCCAGCAGGTCACTCAGAACCTGGAGTTGCCCCCAGATGATTTCACTGGTGGGATCGAACGGTTCGTAAGGAGAACCCTCGCTGGTTGGATAGAGACTCGTGTTGTCCCATCCCATCAGATCAAGCAGGGCGGTCCAGCGACCGGCCTCCTCAAGGGTTGGCACGACCACCAGCAGCGGACTTCCGTCGCGACGGGCGATTGCACTGGCGATCAAGGCGCGCGTGGCTCGACCAGCCCCACGCATCAACAGCCGCTCAGACCTCCGGGATCGCTCGAGAAGCTCACCGGTGAGGGCCGTGTTCTGCAGCTGTCGCACCAGGGAGCGAAGAGGCATCGCTGAAATGGGCGATCAGTCGTTGATCTTCGCAATAGGGTGCGCGCCGACGCGACCCTTGGCCATGCCGCGCTACCGCTGCCCCTCCTGTTGCTGTGGTCCGGCGCTCGTGCTTCGTCCACCAAAGGGGGCCACACCGATCTGTCCGCGCTGTCAATCGCCGCTGGAGCAGCAACCCTTGGTTCGGCCAGTGCCCTTGTTGATCCTGCTGAGTGTGGGTTCCGTTCTGGTGCTCTCCTCGTTTCCAAGTCTGTTTCAACCGCTGCCGGATCGTTCGCCACAGCCCCCTGCGGAAGACACGGTCTTCTTCCCCAGGTCGATTCAGAATGAGGATCGAATGGAGTCCTGATCCATGGCCGCCCCAAAGGCTCTGCTGCTCTCAACCATTGCGACCGATGCCAATGATTGGCATATCGGACGCTTCAGTCAGCTCGGCTCNATGATTGAAACGGCGGGTCAAGCCATCGACCCTGCCTTTGCGCTGACCATCACGGACTATCCCGTTGAGCCAGAACTGCGGAAGGGGCTTCAGTCGGATCTTCGTGAGGGTGTGTTCAACCAGATTTGGTTGATGGCCGTCGATCTCGACAACGGACCGGATGAGGATTTTTTCCCGGCGTTGGAAGCCGCGGTGCGTTCCGGTACAGATCTGGTGATTGCGAGGGACCATGCGGATCTCGGTAGCTGTCTTCTCTCGCTTGAGGGATGCCTTACAGCAGTCGGATCAACACAGACGTTCAAACGAAGCTGGCCTGACCTCCCCACGGATCGGGAATTCATTGATGAGGCCTGTCCCACAATCACCACCCCCTGTGTCGTGACGGGACAGAACGGAGGAGTTCAGATCTGTCGAAAGCGGGCTGACCATCCTCTGCTTGCATTCCCGTCGATGCTTCCAGGGCATCTGTTGATGCCTGCCCACCCCCATGAGGGTGTGATTCAACCGACGTCGGACACGCAGACCGTTCTGCTCTCCAGTTACTCGATCACCAGCGGGCGTGAACAACTCATCGCCATTGTTGATGAGGTGCCGGACGGTGGAATGGTCCTTCACCACTCCACCTTTCACCATTTCGCGGATTACAACATCGATATCAGCCATGGTGCACCCGATTTTGTGCTCGACCCGCCGACAAAGCAGATCGAAGATTCTCCGGAGTTGCTGGCCGATTTACGCGCCTACATTCGATCCGTCGTGCATTACGCCTGTCGCAACTGAACTGACATAGGGCCTGGCTGATCTGATCAGCTGTCGCTCAATCGAGCACTTCCAGACTGACGACAGCTTCTCCGTCGTCATCGAGATCCAGCTCTTCTGCGGCTCCATGCGCCAGGTCGATCACCGTGCCTTCCTTGAACGGCTTGCGGTCATTGATCACGACAATCACGCTTTCATTGGTGTCTTCGCGGGTCACNTTGACCTTGGTTCCCATCGGCAATTTGCTGTGAGCAGCGGTCATGGTGTCCTTTTGAAGGACCTCACCACTTGCCGTTTTATTGCCGTAGAAGCCGGGGCCGTACCAGGTTGCCCGGCCTGTGATGGTCTCCGAGGGAGCGCTGCTGGATTCAGCGCTGGGTTCAGCCGTGGCTGAAGACTCTGGCGTGGCTTTCGGCTGGTTCCCAGAACAGCCTGCACAGGCCAGAAGGGAGATGGTGAGGGCCGATGCAACCAGTTTTGAACAGGGATTCATCGAGGCATTCATCCTCTCCGATTGCTAACCAAGGTTCCGGAAAAAGTCTGTGGTTTCAAGGACGCAGCAACGACGCACGGCCACAGCAGAAAATTGTTAACATATCGTTACACGCTCGGTTGACATGGTTGATTACACGCTTGCAATTTATGCAGTTGTCGGGATAACGATTGTTTTGACCGCAGGGGTTGCTTTTGTTCTGGCACAGCCAACCGATCTGCCTGTTCTGAAGGATCCCAAGGATTGAGTGATGTCGATCGATAAGCGGTGTCAAGAGCAACTTCCTGTTGCGGATCGAATGTTCATGGACTTCAAATATTCGACTCCGGGTTCACAAGATCAGGTTCATGCTCTGAAAACATTGAATGTCTTGATTGGCATGTGGGCTGATTACTTCCTCCATGCGGAGATCCAACGCATGGATTTTGCACTTGCACTCAAGCGAGCAAAGCCTGATCAAATGCTCGGTTAGCTTTTTCTGTTGATCAATTGCTCTTCCAGCAACATGTTGAACTGAAGCAGTTGTTCATCACTGAGCTGTTGGCGGCTGTTTGCTCCGAGCTGTTGATTCAGAAACTCGCGTGCGTTGTCTGCGGACCAAGCAAGCTCCTTGAGCATCACATTTCCCTGCTCGATTAGTTCACTGCGACGGATCGGCACAGCGGCTGTTTCAGGACGAGCTCCGGGTTTCATCACGCGAAGCTGCCGGAGATAGCCCGTCAGATCGCTGTATCGCGTCAGTCGATGTCGACTTCCGAAACCGAAAGCACGTTCGAGATATTGACGTTCCATGTCACGGTCCCAACCGATCCGGCGGATCTCTAAATCCACGGCCGCCAGTTCGTCACTCCAGTCCTCAGGGTCTGTTGGCGATTCGCTGGGTGCATCCGGAACTGATTGCGGATCGGGNGCCTTGGGGGAACCCGTCTGGACTTTCTCATTCGTCNCCACCTTCTCGACCTTCTGGGCTGTTGATCGCTCGATTGCTGGGGGCTTCAGGGAGTCCGTCTTGGTGACTGGCGTTGGTTCTGGAGGGTTCAGGCGCAGACGTAGACGTTCGAGCGCACGGTCTTCAGCCGCTTCTGAGGTCTGTGCTTCACCGAGAGCACTGCCGAGCCGCAGATCCCCATCCGTGGCTTCCACACGGACCACGCATCGCAGTGTGTCGACGTGACACAGCTCGGCATGGATCTGCATCACCGCTAATGCGCCTCAGCTCTTTCTAGGCTGCCGTCATGGATGTCATGTCTTTGCCCTCGCTCAGCGACTGGTTCGAGGGTGTCGACCAATGGGGGGAAGTCTTAGCCCTCCTACCGGTTCTGGTTCTCTTGGAACTGGTCCTCTCCGCGGACAACGCCGTCGCCCTTGCAGCGATTGCGCGTGCCTGCCGGCGACCAGATCAGGAACGTCTCGCTCTGAACATTGGAATCGCTCTGGCACTCGTGCTGCGGATCGGTTTGATCGTGATCGCNCAATGGGTGTTGGAGAGTGCCGTCGTTCAACTGCTTGCTGCCGGTTATCTGTTGTGGCTTTTCGCAGATCACATGCGATCGAAGCTTTCGGCACAGGCCGAGCAGGACGAATCCGGGTCAGCATCTGCCGTTTCTTCATCTCTGCTAAAAACTGTTCTGCTTCTGGCGTTCACCGATCTTGCCTTTTCGATCGACAGCGTGGCAACCGCTGTTGCCATCAGTGATCAGATGCTGTTGGTGATCACTGGCGCCGTCATCGGCATCATTGCGCTGCGATTCACGTCCGCTTTGTTTGTCCGTTGGTTGGAGGAGTACCCACGTCTGGAAACGGCAGGTTTTCTCGCTGTGGCGATCGTTGCCATCAAACTGATCTTGCACGTTCTGTTCAGCAACCTGCACCAACCCGATTGGCTCACCNTGTTGGTTGTGTTGATGTTATTCGGCTGGGGCTTGTCGCAAAGTCGTTCCCCTTCGCTCGCTCTTGAGCCCGAACATGCTGATTGAGGTGCGGCAAGCGGATGGTGAGGTGCTCCTCGATCGGCTTGAGTTGGACGATCCACCACAGCCTGGACGCTGGGTCAACTTCAACGGTGTCAGTTATCTGGTGATGCAACGCCGTCATCGTTATCAATTGCGCAACGGCAGGTATCAGCTGGCGTCGATCGCGTTACTCGTTAAATCTCAGACGCAGCCGAAGGATGCAAGACGTTGGAAACATGGCTGGGTGATTGGAGACCCCGAATGTCGCTTCAATGCCCGCAGTCCACTGTTGCGATGTGCTGTTTGGCCTGAGGGGCCATGCGAGACATGTCAGCACCGTGAACAACGATGACAGCGAGCGCGACGTGGATCACTGGACATGTCGTCAAGGGTCATGGTGTGGCCTCTGGCCAAGNGGTTAACTCTCCCTACCCATCGGGAACAATTGGCATGCAAATGCCTTATTTCACCGATCTAGGACTGGATCTCAGCGATTGTTGGCCAGGCACGATCAATGTTTGCTTTGCTCCTTACGAGATCCAGTTGAGTCAACCCGATCATTGTTTTCCCATGGTGACGTGGACTGACCGTCACCCACCGGAAACATTTTCATTCTGGAGAATTGATGTACTTGGTCCTTCAGATCAAATGGTGATGGGTTGGATTTATCATCCCCATCCAGAAACAAAGCAGGCCCATTGGCAGTCCCCTTCGATTATTGAAGTGTTATGTCCGAAATTAAGAGGTGTCGTTTCAGGCTCGCCACTGTGTTTATTGGATCATCAGAATCGCATTCATTTGCTGGATCGCGTGCGTCTGCGCGCCAGTCTTTTGGAGTTGCTGAAATTCAAGGTTCTTGCCTCACCGCAGCATTTTTTCACATCAACACTTGGCAAGGACCGACGTGAGTGGTTGAAACATATGTATCCTCAATTTCTTGTGCTCTCAGATGATGACCTTGACCAAGTCTGGAGTCAAGCACGTTGCCTTTACTCTGAATTGGATTGATCAAATGGGATTTGCCCTGGTGATTTATTTTGAAAATATGTTTGATGCTTTCTCCGCAACCGTCTTTTCGCTTTCGCTTGACTGCGATATCAGCGATTGATTTCTGTAGACGGGATTGTGGGGCTCCTTGGAGATTGCATTGCAACGTTGCAAATAGAAGCCAGTGTGATCCATTTTTTTAGATGTGTAGTCTCTATCAATCTTGTTCGCTTATTACCCATGGATCTGTTTCCTAATCCTCCGATATGATCTCCATCGCCGACGTGGTGGGTCGTTGAATGCGCTCTCTGGGATCACTGCCAGAACGCCATGGTGTAAATGCAATGAAATTAAAGGAAACCAAGGCTATCGTTACGGCCAGTGCAGCGAATTGCTCGAGCGCTTCAATAGGCATGGGCTAATCACTGCACTTGTGGCAACGGAATATACCATTGTGAATGAAATATTGTGATATATTATTTAAGAGTAGCACTCAGATGCTTGAAAGGCGTCATTAACAGCAGCTTGATTCGTTGTTTGTTAGGGCTGATCAGCAATGCTGCACTTGGTTCTGCTTCGCTGGCTGGCGAGAAACCACCCAAAAGCCCACTGCTTGAGAGCATCCGCGTTCCAATCGAGTTCAATGCTTTTCCTGCATCCAAGTGGGCACCAACATCCATTGATCCGGACGCACGGCACGATCGAATCCCCTTCAATATCAAGCTGAAGCCTGTCATTCCTTTTCCTTTGAATCAGGATTGGACACTGTTGACCTATACCGTTTTACGTTTTTCGTCGATTCCCTGGGGCTCGCTAGGGGTGGAGTACTCGCCCGATGGAATTCCCTTCACATCCTGGACGCAAGACAATCGATTTGGCTTGGCTGTGGTGAATCCAACCGCCGTTTTTGTACCACATCTCAGTCGTGATTTTGTCATTGGTATTGGCCCCTCCGTATCTGCCCCAGTTGGAAAAACACCACTCAGCGACAGGATCTGGACCATCGGCCCTGCTGTTTTTGTGTCGTGGAAGACCGGTCCGTGGCGCCTTGGAGCACGCATTCACAACATGTTTTCATTTGCCGGAGACGAAGCGAACGATCATGTCAACCTGTTTATCATCCGTGGCAAGTTTGTCTATCAACTGCACAAGGATTGGTTTCTTGTATCTGCTCCAATCATCACCAATGATTGGAATCATCCGGATGGAAAAGGTTGGATGCTGCCCGTTGGTGGTGGGATTGGACGCATTTTTCAATTAGGACAATCCAGGGCTTCTTTTTCTGTTCAGGCATATTACAATTTGCTCCAACCTGAGTCGTTGGGAGAGCAGTTGACTGGAGATTGGAGTGTCCGAACGGACCTTAATTTCATAATTCCAAAGTGAATCCTGAAATCTAGGGATTCGTCAGTGTGCCGTTTTCAACCATCAACTCTTCTCTGACCCCCATTTGTTGGATCAGAGCATCTCCAGAGCTTCGTTTTTTTCCTTCCAGCTGTCCTGCGCGGATGAGCACTGGACAACCACTGCTGCTCACCACAACACCGACGGTGTCAATGACTGCAAGGACCCGCCCTGGAGGCGTGCTTCCTGCATCCCAGCGATTGAGAAGGCTCTGCGCAGCGTCACTGAGATGCTCCCGGAGACGCACAATCAGTGGTTCAGTTTCCACGATTTTGAAGCGTTTTCCCTGCCAACGGGCCAGGGCGTTGGGATAAAGGCCCATCACCTTTCGGTGAATCTCCAAGGCTGAAGCGGACCAATCAATCAAATAGTCGTCTTTGTTCAGAAGGCGTGCATAGCTGGTTGGACCTGATTGAGCCTTGACCTGAAGTCGCTCCAGACGATCCTGCTCCGCTCCCGCGCCGGCGGCTTCAATCACCGGCATCGCTTCCACCATCAGCGTTGCTGTGAGTTGGCTCAGAGCCAATGCAAGTTGCTCTGCATTGGTGAGCAGTCCGATGGGAATGGACCTCTCAAGCAGCACGGGGCCGGTGTCCAGCCCCTCCTCCATCGCCATCACGCCAACACCCGTTGTGGCATCGCCTTCCAAGAGTGACCATTGAATTGGTCCTGCTCCGCGCCAACGGGGCAGCAGCGATCCATGCCCGTTCCAGCATCCCAGGGGCGGTTGCTGAAGAACGGAGACAGGCAAAATCTGCCCGAATGCCACAACAACAGAGAGATCGGCCTGCAAGGAGGCCAGCTGAGCCTGCAAGGCAGTGTCTCGTCGAATCCGCTGAGGAGTGAAGACCGGACAGCCGATCTCAAGCGCTTTTGTCTTGACCGGAGAAGGCACTAGCTGTTGACCACGACCTCGGCGTCGATCCGGTTGCGTGACGACCCCAACGAGGGAGTGGCCAGCATCATGAAGCGCTTCAAGGGTGGTTACCGCGTACTGAGGAGTACCCCAGAACAGGATCTTCACGCTTCGCCGGTGATGGACAGATCCTTGACCCAAACATGGGGGCAGACCCCGCGTGGGGTAACAACCTGTTCGGATTCGAGATGAAGAATGCTGTTCAGCACGGTGCGGATGTCACCAGCGACCGTTGCCGCCTCAACGGATCTCCGTTCGCCGTCTTTCACCAGCCAGCCATCAAAGGGGAGAGAAAAGGAACCCTGACTGGCCTTGACCCCAGCATGAAGAGCGCTGAGGTCTTCAATCAGAACAAAAGGATCTGCTGCGCTGCGGTGATCAAGCTCGGTTCCACTGTGTTGTCCTGCAGTGGTGCTGACCACAAACCAGTCGGCACCAACGGACACCTTGGCGCCAAGGCCTGCATGGCCGGTGGGGGCAACACCGAATGCACGGGCGGTGGCTTCGGAATGAAGGAAGCTTTTTAACGCTCCGCCCTCAATCAGACAGACGCTCTGCGTTGGCGTTCCCTCTCCATCGAAACTCGACGCGCTGACATTTCCAGGATGAAGACCATCGTCATGCAGCGAAAAGAAGGGGACAGCAAGGGTGGTTCCGATCGATTCCCTCTGACTGAGGCTGACCCCATCGAGCACAGCCCTGGCGTTCACCATGCTGCTGAAGGCTCCGATCAGAGAGAGGAACGCCTCGGGCGTGAAGCACACCCGGTAGCTTCCCGTTTCGATGGGTTGGTAAGCCAGATGACTGATGGTGCGTTCCGCCGCTTCAGTGATGCACCCTGCGATGTCGAGCTCGCCGCTCCCGAGGGCCAGACGAACAGCTCCTGCACTGCGCGGTTTGCGACCTGACTCCTCCGCCCGGGCGTAAAGGTAAAGACTGGCTTGGGTGCGCTCCATCTGGCGAAGCGCTCCTTCACTGTTCAGGTAAAGGCTCTGCGACAGGGATTCAGCCAGGCCGTTGTAAGGAACCGTCTGAATCGATGGATGCCGAGCCAACAGATCAGCCTCGGCTTCACGCAGGGTTTCCAGCAAAGGAAGGATGCCCTGGCGTTGCTTCAGCGGCCGGTTGAGTTCCGGAAGTGGAGCGGTCGCCAGTGGGGAGAATTCAGGCACGTCATCAGCGTTTCCGAAGTGACTGGCTGCGTGGGCCCCTTGAAGGGCCTGCTCCAAGCCTTCGTCGGACAGATCGGTCGTGCTGGTGATGCCGACCAATCCTTGACTGTTCCAGACACGAACCGTGATGGAGCTGCGCTGGGCAGCTTTCATTTGCTTGGCGTCACCCCGGTCCACTTGAACGGAGCAATCCTCACTGCAGGCCGCACCGAGATCCCACTTCTTGATCCCCTCGCGACCCGCGAAAGTTTGCAGACGATCGCGAAGGTTGCTGGCCGAAAGTCCATGTTCGTTGCCCATGGTCAACGCCCTCCAACGGTGATCGAATCGACCTTGATGTGAGGCTGACCGACCGTCACAAAAATGCTGCCGCTCACTGATCCACAGAAACCGGCTGCTAACTCGAGGTCATCGGCACACATGGAGATGCGTGGCATCACCTCCTTCGCATCTCCGATCAACGTTGCACCCTTCACTGGTTTACCGAGGGTGCCGTTTTCAATCAGATAGCCCTCCTCAACAGCAAAGTTGAACTGTCCTGTCGGACCCACACTTCCGCCTCCCATCGCCTTGCAGTAGAGACCACGGTCAACAGATGCAATCAGATCCTCCGGTTTGTGAGGTCCTGCGTCGATGTAGGTGTTGCGCATCCGGCTGGCTGCTGCAAAGGCATGGCTTTGGCGACGCCCACTGCCCGTGCGTTTGTGTCCGGTTCGCAGTTCTCCAGCCCGATCACTGATGAAGCGCTGCAGAACACCGTCTTTGATCAACACGGTCCGTTGTGGTTCCATCCCCTCGTCATCCATGGCGAGAGAGCCGAAGGCACCACCGCTCAATCCTTCGTCGATGGCCGTCACAGCCGGGTGGGCGATCAGGGTTCCGACACTTTCAGCGAAAGGAGTGGTTCCCCGTTCGATCTGGGTTGTTTCCAGCAGGTGGCCACAGGCCTCATGGAAGATCACACCACCGAAGCGATTGGCCAGCACCGCCGGCATCTGACCAGCGTCGACGTAATCCGCCCGCAGCATGGTTCCGGCGCTTTCACAGACTTCAGCTGCGCTGGCTTCACAGTTCCAATTCATCAAGTCGTCCGGACGATCAGTGCTTCCGTAACGGCGCCCAACACTGGATCGATGCTCTCCGTCGGCGGCCAGCACTGACAGCCCTGTCGACTGGTGCAGACGGATGTCGTGAGCGAAGGTTCCATCCGACGCGGCCACCATCACCTCCTGCCAGTCCCTCGAGTAACTGCCCCGGCGAACCTGGAGATGCTGTCCCAGTCGCTGCAGATGCACTGTTCCCTGAAGAAGCCGGCTGCTTGCGTCGGAGAGAGAGGGGCATTTGGCCAGCCAATCAAGCTTGCTGCTGCCGTGATCCTGCAGGGCATCCAGCCCTGCAAAAGCAGGACTGGATGTTGACCCCGTGTTTTGCAGCCCAAGCATGGCCAACGCCTGATCCAGGGCTCGCATCAGGCCTTCGCGGCTCAGATCGTTGGTGCTGACAAAGCCATCTCGACCCTGTTGAAACACCCGTAAGCCGGCACCGCGAGAGAAGGCCGGATTGACACTGGTAATGGTGTCCTGTTCAGCCAAAAGGCCGAGATGGTCCGTGCGCTCCAGAAACACCTCCACCAGGTCGGCCCCAGCGGATGTTCCTCTGTGGAGAAGATCTTCAAGAAGATCCTTCCATTGGGCCGAAAACGAAACAGTCAACGAAGCTCCTGGTGTTGATTGGGTTCAGCGCACGGCTGGTTGGAAGCGATCACTCGGTATGGGAGCCATCAGAAACAGCTTCGCCATCACCGAAACATTGCCGAGCCAGTAGGGAATCTTGCGGATCATTCGCAGAGGTGCGGGGGCTCCGCTGGAATCCTCTGCTGAGAGTGCTTCATTGTTGCTGACCAAGCTTTCGAGACGATCCCAGAATTTGTCGTTTCGAACATCAAGAACCACGGGGAACACCCGTGCCGATGTTTCGTTGGTCTTATCAATCACCATCCGGTCGTAGGTGCGAGCGTCCAGACCGAGGGATTCGTAAAACTCCTTTCGCGCCACGTCCCTTACGTACATCGTGGCAAAGACGGCGAGCAGGAAGAAGCGACACCAAAGCTTGGCGATCGGACCACGAACAGTGTCAGGCTGTGCCTTCATCAGGGCATCAAAGAAATCGCCATGACGGTTTTCGTCTTGACACCAATTTTCAAAGAAATTGAAAATTGGGAAGATCTTGCTGTCAGGATTTTTCTCGAGATGCCGGTAGATGGCGATGTAGCGCCAATAGCCGATTTTCTCGGATAGATAAGTTGCATAAAAGATGAACTTCGGCTTGAAGAACGTGTACTTCTTGTTGGCTGTCAAAAAGCCAAGATCCAATTGAACCCCAAAATCACTCATTGACTTGTTGAGGAACCCAGCGTGACGGGCCTCATCCCTTGCCATATGTGCAAAGCACTCAGCAAGAAGTGGGTTCTTTTGTTTGATGCGACGGCTTAACTCCTTGTAAAGAAGAAAACCAGAGAATTCAGAGGTGCAGCTTTGCTCTAAGAATTCAACAAAGACACGGCGCGTCTCTGGGTCGAGCTTTTCAGCTGCGCCATCAAATTCTTCGTTACGGACGAAATGGTGTCTGTTGTAGTCCTTGCGGAACTCTTCACAGATGGCTTCCAGCTCAGCCTCGTTGGGGCGGAGGTCCATGGCAGCCATGGCCTCGAAGTCGGTTGTGTAAAACCGTGGGGTCAGGATCGTGTCCTTGACGGGATCCTTGATCGCGACAGCGCTCTCAGCACTCTGATCGGCCACGGCGGTGGGAGGGACCATCAGCTCCGGTGTCAAGGTGCCATCCAATGTAGAGGTGACACCGCTTGAAGATGGGAATCAATTCCCTCCCAGCCACTTCTGACCATTCAGGCGTTGCATCAAGCGGGACACCAGAAGAGCGAGTGACATCCGTTTCTCATCGATGAGAAATGACTCAAGCAGTGTGGGATCACTGCCTGGGTCTGCCAAAGCGATCGTTTTGCCGCTGTTGATGTCCTCTTTCTCGAAGCAGAGCCAAAAGCGACGACCACCGGGAAGCTCGCCGATCACGATGGGACACGTTCCACCGACCACGGGGCGGTCCGACTCCATGAGCTCGAGACGCTCGGCTTCCAGCGCATGGTCTGCAAGCTCCTGATTGATGCGGGGAATGAACTCCTCAGCAATGAAATTGGCGAAGGGTTTGTCCTCCGGCTTTGGGGGTTTGGGCTTGGCCTTGGGCTTCGCCTCCACCTCGGGCTTGGCTTCCACCTCGGGCTTGGCCTCGGAGGACGCCTCGGAAGGGGTTTCGCTCACCGGAACCAGATTGCTGAAGCAACTGTAAGCAGCACAGTCCAGCTCTCACCAATCCTGATCAGGATCCATTCCCCAGTCATCCATCCGAGTGGTCGCCGCCGCCGCTGGGGCTTCAACTGGGGCTGCAACGGGGTCTTGAACGGTGCGAGACGGACGTTGAATCACGCGAAATGGCACCGACACCGTTGGAGCCGGGTCACGGATGTCCCGTTGAGGCATGGCGGACGGTGCCGATCGCTCAGCTTGTTGACTCGGCGAATCAGCCTCGAACACCTCTCGCCCAGAACGCGTTGCCTGCAGACGTGATCGGGTTGGAAGCATGAGGACGGCAGCCAAACCGCTGAGTGTTGTTCCAGCAGTTGCTGCGAGGGCTGTCCAGGCGCCTAGAGGGAGGGCAGGGGAGGTCCAGGTCAGAACCTTCAGCTGCAGCGTGGGAGTGCGGTTCGCTGCTGACAACAGCAGCACCATCATCAAAGGAGCCAGACAGGGAATCAGCAGCAATCGGCTGAACCCCGTCATTGGATTGGCCCTTCCCAACGCTTGAGCGGGGCAAGATCCTCATCCAGTCCGTCGAACAGACGGATGACAAGAAAATCGATCATCTCTTCGAGACTGGTGGGTTGGGTGTACCAGGCCGGAATCGGTGCGGCGATGCGCGCACCTGCCTCCGCGAGAGCCGTGAGATTGCGGAGATGAATCAGATTGAAGGGCATCTCCCTTGGAACGACAAGAAGCGTTCTGTGTTCCTTCAGATGAACATCAGCGCATCGCTCGATCAGATCGGATGCAACGCCTGAACAGATACGACCAACCGTCCCCATGCTGCAGGGAAGAATGATCATCGCCTGGGTTCGAAAGCTGCCACTTGCAATCGCGGCGCTCTGATCATTCCAGCGATGACAGATCAGTTCCCCCTCATCAGTGCCCAGATGGTCGCGCCAGAACTCCACTTGACGGTCCGGATCGACCGGGATGGTCATTCCCTGTTCGGCCCGAAACACCTCGTGGGCGCCACGACTGAGCACGACATGAACGCTGCGTCCACGCTGCAGGAGCAACTGAAGCGCTCGAACCGCTAACGGCTGGGCGGAAGCACCGGTGACCCCGAGAACGTAGGGATGCATCGTCACCCGTCGAGTGTCACGGGAAGTGGCTCCTGCGTGGAAGGTTCCTCAGGCTCGACAGGCAAGGGATCCGGGATCACTTCCAGATCGATTTGATTGCGCAACACGTCCACCTTGATCACGCGAACGTGAACCTTGTCGCCGAGCTGATAAGAGCGGCGGTTTTTGCGGCCCACCAATCGGTTCTGCCTTGAGCGGTATTCGTACCAGTCGTCATTGAGGGAGCTCACATGCACCAGCCCCTCAACAGCCATGGGGCCAACCTCCACAAAAAAGCCGTAGCTCTGCACGCCACTGATCTGTCCCTCAATCTCAGAATCCACAAGCGGCTCAGCACAGCGGGCCTGGAGCATTGAAATGAGATCCCGTTCCAGCTCCTGAACCTGACGGCGACGGCTGTTCAAGCGTTGGACAAAGCGTTCGTTGCAGAGTTGATGGATCTTTTCATCCTGGGTTGCTGTGAACAGCTGCCAGGAAAGCTGTTCAGCGCAACCCCGTTGTCCCAGAGCCAACCGCTGTTTGTGCCGGACTGTTGGCCGATCCTTCCCATCCGTGAGCAACGTCACCAAAATCTGTTGATTGGCGAGGTCGCCGTAGTGCAGACCCGCACACGTCCATGGCATCAGAAGCGGCATTGACGCCTCGATCACATCACTGCTGGGGTTCGGCGTTTCAACGGACTCGTCATCTGCACTGCGATCAGTTGAGTCGGACGTCCCCAGCGTGGGATCAAAGGCTCCGTAGATCTGCTCCGGGAGTGCATGACTCAGCTGTTGCTCCAGCACCCGGCGCGGTTCCGCATCCGCGAAGACAGCCATCAGCTCAGTTGCCGTCGGGCTGCCTTCATCGTCAAGTTCAAGGGGGAGTTCCAAGGCCACAGCAGTCTTGGCGACGTCATTCAGCACGGAGATGTCCGGTTCTCCGCTGAGCACCTGGATGCCGGGAAGACCAAGGGCCGTTGCATGGGCGCCCCAGGCGCGATGCGCAGCTCTGAGCAGTGGTTGAAGAATGGATTGGGGATCTTCGGCGTCCAGGGTGTCGAGCCAGCGATGGCGGAGACCGGTTGGGTCCGACCAGATCAGGTCCCCGATGCTCTCGAGCCTTGGTGGACGCAACTGAAGCTCGATCGCCCCTTGCTTCAGCTCCTGCTGCAGCACGCAACCAGCGCAGAAAATCAGCGTTTCAAGCTGACCCAGATGATCTTTAACGGGTTTCAAGGCTGCTGAGATGGTCCGTGCCTTGGGTTTGCGCTCCGCCAGGGCCTTCAGATGGGTTGGGTCAATCCATGCCTGGGGCTGCACCATGCTGAGCATGAACTCCCAGTCCGTTGCCTCGCCATCGGCGGAGAGATCAATCCGAACCGTGACCGCCTCAGCGACTTCGCCTGGATGGAACCGGCAGGACTTGCTGAGAGTGTTGTTCAAAAGTGGTTGCCAGACCTCGGCCAGGCAGATGGCCTCGCCACGCTCCCGGAGCCACAAATCCACACTGCTTCCCATGCCAAGGCGCTCCGCCACCGTCGGGGCGTGAACCCACAACCGGCAACCGCCCGCGTGGGGGACGACATGTACGGCAGGAAGCCCAGGTGCATCCTCAACCGTCCAGCTGCGAAGAAGCAGGCAAGGTTGCTCCGTTAGATCAACGCGTCCCTTGGCCGCCGGTGCCTTGGCAGAGCCTCTCGGCGCTGCAGGACGGTCCTGAAGGCCGGCTTTGGTCAACAGCAGATCACGATCAGCAGAGGGGCCGCCATTGAGCGGCAGGGGTCGTGCCACATGACCTTCCGCGCTGCACTGAGCCACCGGGTATCGATCGATGTGCACTTCCACCACGGCTGTTGGTGGATCCTCCGGGAGATGAATGTCGTCCTGATCCGGCAACAGGATGCTGGTCAGCAACCGGTCATCGAGTGGCAGGGCGACAAGTTTGTTGTCCAGGCGTTCCACCTGTCCCAGCAGGCTGCTGGTGGAGCGTTCGAGAATGCACTGAACACCTCCTTCTGGCGATCGCCTTCGTCCGCCTTCGCGGGTGACGCGCACCAGAACTCTGTCACCGTTCCAGGCATGATTCAGCTGGTGGTCTCTGATGTAGATGTCATCGCCACCGTCATCACGGATCGCGAAACAGAAACCCTTGCTGCTGCAACGCAGCCGCGCCTCGATCAATTCGCTGTCTGAACCCAGCAGCAGATCCTCCCCTTCGCCATCGACTACACCGAGCCGCCTCAGAGCCTGGAGTGCGATATCGAGATTCTGCCGCTCGCTTTTGTTGGTGAGTTTGAGCGTCTTGGCCAGGGTGGCCAGTTCGGTTGGGGTTTCAGCGGACAGCTGATCCAGAAGGTCGGCGACCGTGAATTTCATCGGGGTGCGGGGCGGTACCGATCGTCCTGATCGGAAGAGAAACAGATGCCGGAGCGTTCACGTCGTGAGTGTGAACGATGCAGAGATCACCGGCCTCTTCAAATCCTAGAAGCCCACTTCCTCAACAATCCTCCCTAATCCTGCTCAGCATCAGCCCCATCGCTGCGCAGCAGCGGCCAGATCAAGCGTGTGCCGATGACCAGAAAGCCAATGGATGCGGCCAGCTGCAACCATTCCGTGGGAATCAGCGAAGCCATCGAGCCTCCTGCAAGAGCTCCCAGCAGGCTGGCCAGGACGAGGGCGGTGGAGGAGCCGAGAAACACAGCCATCGGACGATTGGACGTACCGCTCAAGGCGACGGTTGCCAATTGGGTCTTGTCACCCAATTCGGCCAGAAAAACAGTGACGAATGTGGACAGCAGCAGGGCGGGATCCATCGGTTAACTGGACAGAGCGTTGAGAACAAGCGAGCGGCTGGCCTGCAAACCGAGCCAGAGTCCAAGGCCGATCATCAGCACACCAGCCATCAATTCCAGTCGTTCAGGCGGAAGCACGGTGGACAACCACCGACCGACCAGCACTCCAACGAGGCTTGAGGCGATCAAAGCTGCGGCAGCACCCAGGAAAACCAGCCATGGAGATCCCGACTGAGCGGAAAGCAGCAATGTCGCCAGCTGGGTTTTGTCGCCGAGTTCAGCGACAAACACCGTTGTGAACGTGCTGAACAGAACGGCTGTAAAGGCCGGTCGATCCTGATCCGTGGAGGGCGTCACGGCTTGGCCTCCTGAGCACGGTTGAACCGTCGCATCACCGGACTGCGCCCCCCGTATTGATGTCTGATCTGCTCGCGGCAACACTGGATCGCGAAGGTATCGAAAGACTCGTCTGGAATCGAGAACAGAGTCCCGAGTTGGCTGACGCGGCAGAACTCCGGCCGTTCCGCATAGATCCTGCAACGCCTGCCGCCGCTGTCGTAGTGGATGCACCAGCCGTCAGAGCCAACCATCGACAGATAAAGGGAGCGCTGATCATCGTTGAGAGCAGCCAACGCTTCGGTGCGCTCGTCCGGTGCGAGCCGGCAACAGGCGCCGCACTGGCTGATGCAACGCCAAGATTGGAGAGCCTGATTCATCTCAGCAGCTGTGACAAGCCATCACAGAGGACCTGTTGATGCCATGGGCTTCGTGACGATGACTCGTAGCCTGTGTTGAAATCCGTCAGCAGAGAACGCTTTCCAGCCATGGGCATCGACTTCCACCTGATCGCCAATTTCGCCGCTCTTGCGCTGATCACCCTGGCAGGCCCCGCCGTCATCTTCATCCTCTTCTATCGCCGCGGAGCTCTCTGACTCCACGGTCAAGGTCGCAGACCGAGTCCCAGGCTGGCCTCTTCCAGAAGTTGTTTCACCACTGGATGCTCTGCCAGCGGATCGTCACTCGTCAGAGCGCGTTCCGCCAGGACAGTCGCCTTGATCGCCTCTCCATCAGCATTGCTGAGACACAGTTCATCAGCACCGACCCGCACGGCCCGGTACACCCGATCCGCTTTTTTGAGTGCGATCTCCTCACGATGTTGGCGCAGGGCCTTGACCTCAAGCTGCAGCCGCTTTTCTCCCTGCCAGCGGTTGACGGACAGTTGAAACGCCACATCGCATCGTTCGGGAACCGGTGCTTCCGCCTTCCATCTCCAGGCGATGCCACGGCGCTGGTGTCCGTCCTGCTCCAGAACAAGGGAAAGGTGACCGCCTGAGAGGTTGCGATGCTGAATCACTGAGCAATCCCGCGCCCAGAACAACGGCGACGGATTGCCGACACCGAATGGTGCCAGGCGTTGCAACGCATTCCAGAAGCTCCAGTCGAGCTGTTCGAGGCAGAGCAAGGCTTCAGGTTTGACAGGAACACCCGTTCCTTGATCATTGAGCCAAGCATCAGCAAGGCTGTTCAACCTGGCGTGAAGGGCATGAACGCGGTCCGCTGAAACGGTGAATCCACCGGCAGCTGGGTGTCCTCCGAAACGGTCCAACAGTTCACTGCAGGCTTCAAGGGCGGAATCCACGGCGAACCCTGCCGGTGCCCGCACGGAAGCCCGCAGTCGGCCGTTGCCTTCCCCAGCCAGAAGGGCAGCCGGACGGTGGTAACGCTCGACAAGTCTTGCGGCGACAATCCCGATCACGCCGTGATGCCAATGGCCTTGAGCGAGCAGTAGAAACGACGGCAGTTCTCCTTCATCGGCGTCCACGAGTGCAACGGCCTCAGCCTCAATGGCATCGCAGAGTTCCCGTCGCTGCCGATTGCAGTCATCACAGCGTCGGGCCAATCCCATGGCGTCATTGATCTCAACGGCGGTGAGGAGATCCACCACGAGCTTCGGTTCCCCGAGGCGTCCAACTGCATTGATGCGTGGTGCGATCTGAAATCCGATGTCTTCGGATTGCAACGGTTGGGACTCCAAACCGGCCAGACGCTGCAGGGCGATCAAGCCGGCGCAATCGCTGCGGTGCAGATGCTGCAACCCCTCCTGCAACCAACGACGGTTGGCTCCAGTGAGCGGAGCCATATCAGCGATTGTTCCGATGCAGAAGAGATCACGGGCGGAACGAATCGCTTCCTTGCGCTCAAGCTGATCGGCCACGGCTGACGCCAGCACGTAGGCCAGTCCGACGCCAGCGAGACCGCGGTACGGCGAGTGCGCAGGAGTTGTGGCGGGATGAATCAGCGCCGTCATCGGTGGACGTTGCTCCGGAATCGTGTGGTGATCCGTGACGATCACCTCCATACCGAGCTCATGGGCAAGATTCAGCGCATCCGACGCGGCGACTCCGTTGTCAACGGTGATCAGCAAGCGGATGTCGCGGTCATGCAGATCCCTGACCATCTTGGGATTCAGTCCATAGCCGTCCTCCATCCGTGAGGGGATCGCTGCTGATGGTCGCGCCCCAAGAGGTGAGAGCGCACGCAGCAGCAATGCTGTGCTGGTCATCCCGTCCGCGTCGTAGTCACCGCAGATCGCAACGGCCTCATTGGTGCGACAGGCGAGCACCACCCTGTCAACCGCTGCCGCCAGGTCTGGGAACGCCTCGGTTGGATCGGGTAATTCAGGCGGGTCGAGCAGATCCAGCACCTGCTCAGCGGTCTCCAGGCCTCTTCGCTTCAGCAGGGAACGGATCGGCAGGGGAAGGTTTACACCGGGCAGCGGGTCCGGGTTGATCACCGCGGGAAGCAACCAGCACCAGCGACTGGAGGGGTCAGGCAAAGGATCGATTCGGGTCGTGCGTCGAGCTGGACGAGGATGACATTCAGCAGTTTGTTTCTTTAATCCGGTGACGGCGCGATGACTGAACTGTGCGGGGTGTTCTGGGATGTGGACGGCACCTTGGCAGAGACGGAGCTGGATGGCCATCGGCCCGCCTACAACGCAGCATTCGCTGAACTCGGTCTCCCTTTTCAATGGGATCGCTTGCTTTATCAGCGACTGCTGGCTGTCGCCGGTGGCATGCGTCGGGTCAAGGTGCATGCCGAATCGCTCGGCATCGTCCTGGATGACGACCAACTGCGACGTGTACGCGACCGAAAACGTGTCCATTACATCCGACGGGTGTTGGCGGGAGAGGTGTCCTGGCGTCCTGGAGTTCTGCGGCTGTTGCATCAGATCGATCGCGCTGGAATCAGCCAGTGGATCGTCACCTCGAGTGGACGTGCTTCCGTGGATGCCTTGCTGCAGGCTGGGGCTGATCATCTGCCCAGTTTTGAGGGAGTGATCAGCGCGGACGATGTCAGCGAGGGGAAACCAGCTCCGGATGGCTACCAGCTCGCCTTGAGCCGCAGTGGCCTGCACGCCAGCACCGTTCTGGCGATCGAGGATTCGGCCGCCGGATTGAAGGCTGCGACAACAGCTGGTTTGCGCTGCCTGCTCACCCCATCACCCTGGGATGGCGAGCTTGCTGCCCTGAAGCAAACAGCCGCAGCTGTGGTGGACCACCTCGGCGATCCCGGACATCCAGTCACCTGTTTGTTGGGCCCCCCTTGTTCTGAAACCCAGGTGACGCTGGAGTATCTGAGATCACTCCTGTCTCCTCACACCCGATGAGTCTTGTTCAGGACACGCGTCTATCCAGGGTTCAGCAACGCATCGGAGAGCGCCTCAAATTGGGGTTGACGGGCCCCTGGGCGCAGAGGAGTGCCGTTCTGATCGCGCTCCTGGGTGGATTTCTGGTGGGTGGAACGGTTGCAGAGCATTTCAAGCAGACCTTGATTCTGCGGAGTTACAGCGCCTTGTTCTGGCTGGTGATCGTTGAGTTGTTGATTCGACTGCGCAGCAGGGTTGTACGAACACCCGTTCCGCTGATCTGGCAGATCGTTGACAATCTTCGGATCGGTCTGGTGTACGCGATCGTCCTGGAGGCTTTCAAGGTTGGATCCTGATCCCTTGTTCGATATTCCAAGCGTTCAACGGGAGGCCCTTCTCGAAGCGCTCGGGCTGGCGCGCTGGCAGGAGTGGTCCGAGCCATGGCGACGTCGCAAGATCGAGGAGGCCCATCAGCATCTCTGGGCACAAGGCACATCTCCGGACTGGCTTTGGAGCCTGGCCTTGCCTCTGCTCAGTGTCGTGCAGGACGTCGAGCCGGGGAAACGCTGTCTGATCGGTCTCAGCGCTTTGCCCGGTTGTGGGAAGACCACGCTCGGACGGTGGATGGAGACAGCGGCTCAGGCCGATGACCTATCGCTGCAGGTGATGTCGATCGATGATTTCTACCTGCCGAGTCCAGCCCTCGATCAGGCCATGGCAGGGAACCCCTGGAGCGTTCCCAGAGCCCTTCCAGGCAGTCATGACATCGAGCTGATGCACAGCACGTTGTCGCGATGGGCCAGTGGAGAATCAGTCGAGATTCCCCAGTTCAACAAAGCACTCCGTCAAGGCCGTGGTGATCGCTCAGGCTGGCGCGAGTGCAATGCCGATGTGTTGCTCTTGGAGGGTTGGTTCGTGGGCTGTGAACCCCTCGCTGATCCCAGCCACGACCTGACAGACGGATCGGCCCATCTCGCACCACCGCTCACCGACGAGGAGAAGCAGTACAGATCAATCGTTCAATCAAAATTGGTCGACTATCAGACCATCTGGCAGAAAATGCACCTGCTCTGGCAGATCGCGGCGCCTGATCTGAATGCACCCCGTGAATGGAAAGAGCAGCAGAACCAAACTCAGATCATTGAGCTGGGTGCAGGTCTCCCACCGGANGAACTTCAAGGTTTCATTCGGATGATCGCTGCAGCGATTCCATCCACCTGTTTCGAACAGATGCCCGCCGATGTCACCTTCACCACGGATCTGGGAAGGCGACTCAGATCCATTCGCGTGAACCCTGAACTCAGGACTCAGCTTCCTCAGTTTCTTTAACTGGATAAACGAATCCCTGGGCTCGCCCGCTCAGCACCGACTTGCCAATGGACATGGCACGCTCAGCCGCGACGGCTGCTTTTGCCTTCCAGGTGGCATGGCGTTGATTGCGCTTGCCTTTCGACGTTTTCTTCTTCGGGACTGCCATTGCGGCCGTATCTTCTCCAAACGCATAGTTTCACGCCCAGAGAGGCCTTGCGTCAAATCGCTAACCTTGTAGAAGTGCAAACGAGCCGTGAGTTCAGGCCTCGAAGACGCCAAGCAGCCGGCATCCCCGACGTCCTCCGTCGTCCCGGCCGAATCGCCATCTGATCGTCAGAAGACCGTCAGCTACTCGGATCTGCTGAGCGACATCCAAGCTGAAAAAATTCAGTCACTCGAACTCATCCCAGCGCGCCGGGAAGTGAAAGCTCTCTACGAGGACGGCTCGCAGCGCACGGTTCCCGTCTTCGCCAATGACCAGCAGATCCTCAGGGCAGCCGAGTCGGCTGGTACGCCGCTCACCGTTCTCGACACGCGTCAGGAACAGGCTCTGGCGGGAATGGTCGGCAATCTCGGTCTNATCCTGTTGATCATCATCGGACTGTCCTTTCTGTTGCGACGTTCCGCCCAGGTTGCCAACAGAGCGCTTGGCTTCGGTCGGAGTCAACCGCGGATCAAGCCCGAAGACGAACTGAACGTTCGTTTCGAGGATGTGGCGGGAATCAACCTGGCCAAGCAGGAACTTCAGGAGGTGGTCACCTTCTTGAAACAGCCTGAGGCTTTCATCCGACTGGGCGCCAAGATCCCCCGAGGAGTGCTTTTGGTCGGTCCCCCTGGCACCGGAAAAACGCTTTTAGCCAGAGCCATCGCAGGGGAAGCAGGGGTCCCCTTCTTTTCCATGGCTGCATCGGAATTTGTTGAGCTGTTTGTCGGTGTTGGCGCCAGCCGGGTGCGTGATCTGTTCCGTAAAGCCAAGGAGAAGGCCCCTTGCATTGTGTTCATCGATGAAATCGATGCCGTCGGTCGTCAACGCGGGGCAGGGATCGGAGGGGGAAATGACGAACGTGAGCAGACCCTGAATCAGTTGCTCACCGAGATGGATGGTTTCGCCGAAAATTCCGGCGTCATTCTTCTTGCTGCAACCAATCGGGCCGATGTCCTCGACACAGCCCTGATGCGACCTGGACGTTTTGATCGGCGGATCAGCGTGGGACTTCCGGATCGCAAGGGTCGGCTTGACATCCTGTCCGTGCATGCCAGGAGCCGACCCCTGGCCGAAACGGTTGATCTCGAGGACTGGGCNCGTCGAACTCCCGGATTCTCCGGTGCGGATCTCGCCAANCTCCTCAACGAGGCCGCCATCCTCACCGCCCGACAGCGCAGCCAAGCGATCGAGGATTCCCACCTGGAAATGGCGCTTGAGCGCATCACCATGGGACTGACCGCAGCACCGCTTCAGGACAGCGCCAAAAAGCGATTGATCGCGTACCACGAGGTCGGTCATGCCCTNGTGGCTGCCCTGCTCCCCGATGCGGATCGGGTGGACAAAGTCACGCTGCTTCCACGCAGCGGNGGTGTCGGTGGATTCACACGGCTNTGGCCCGACGAAGAGGTTCTCGACTCCGGATTGATCACCCGCGCCAGCCTGATGGCCCGATTGATTGTTGCCCTTGGAGGACGCGCCGCAGAACAGGTGGTGTTCGGTCGGGAGGAGGTGACTCAGGGTGCCAGTGGTGATCTTCAGATGGTCGCTCAGCTGGCTCGCGAAATGGTGACCCGCTTCGGCTTCTCGTCCCTTGGCCCTGTCGCNCTGGAAGGCGAGGGGACAGAGGTCTTTCTCGGACGTGACTGGTTCAGTCAACGCCCCGGATACGCCGAGACAACCGGGCGTGAAATCGATCGTCAGGTTCGAGATCTGGCGCGACAATCACTTCAACAAGCGGTTGATCTTCTGGAGTCCAAGAGGACTGAAATGGATCGGCTGGTTGACGCGTTGATCGAAGAAGAGACCCTTCAGGGAGATCGTTTCATGGATCTGGCCGGACTCGCATGATGCTGTTGCTGCTTCTGCTTCCGCTGTCGTATCTGGCGGCGCGGTTGTTTGTGGAGTGGCTTTGGTTCGCGCAGTTCAGCTGGCAGAACGTCCTGCTGGAACGTTGGATTCTGCAGGTTGTGTTCGCTGGCCTTGCTGCGGTCCCAGTGCTTCTGGTCAGTCGTCTGCGTCTNCGTGGATCACCCTCTTTGAAGGCTTCCCCGCCTGAACAGAGCTGGTTGAGGGGAGGNGTTTACGGACTAACGCTGTTGTTTGTGCTGCTGGTCCTGCTTGGCAGCGTTCTGTCCATTGCCGCGTTCACACATTTGGCGCTGGCGAATCCTCTGGCCCTGGCCGCATGGCCTCCCCAGCTGCACGGAATGCTGTCCGACGAACGTCCCCTGTTGGTCGTCCTGGCAATCCTCACCCTGTGGGTTGCGGTGCGTCGCAAGCATCTGTTCTGGATCACGCGGACGGCCTCGGTCTGTCTGGTTCTGATCAGTGGTCGCAGTTGGGGAATCTGGTCGCTGGCTCTGTTGATCCCNTCATCGGACTACAGGGATGGGCTGCTCAACAGTGANGCCAGCTTTGCTTTGGCTCGCTTCGCAGCCTTGCGGTTGGCGCTTGGGCTGGCGGTTCTGCTNTTGCTGCTGCAGTTGTCTGCTGTTCTTTGGGACCATCTCACCCGGGGAACATCACTCTCGGACTGGGCAGCCCCTGCCCTGAGCGTGTCTGATCGGATCCAGTTGCGCCGAGGCTTGGTCGCGCTGATCTTCAGCGGCTCAGGTCTGGTCTGGTTGTCGCGCTATCAGTTGCTTTGGACACCCACGGGGGTTGTGGCCGGTGCCGGATGGCTTCAAGCCCATCTTTCACTGCCGCTGCGCTCCCTCCTCTGCAGTCTCCTGTTCCTGCTCGGACTGGTGATTCTCTGTGCAGGATCAGATCGTTCCCGGCGACGCTTGGGTCGATGGGTTCTCGCCGTGATTGGCCTGACCCTTGCGACGGAGATTTTGGTCACTCCCTTGATCGGTTGGTTGTGGCTGCGTCCTCAGGAGATCACGCTTCAGACCCCTTACATCGAGGAAGCGATTCAATCGACGCGCAAGGCATTCCAACTCGACGGAATCGTCAAGCGCAGCAACGAACCCACGCCCAATCTGACTGCTGCAGATCTGCAACTGGGAGCCAGCACCCTCGACAACGTGCGGCTCTGGGACACGCTTCCGCTGCTTCAGACCAACAGCCAATTGCAGGAACTGAGGGTCTATTACCGATTCATCAGTGCTGCAGTTGATCGCTACCCGCTCCTTGCAGACAAGGAGACAGCCCAACAGGTTCTGCTTGCGGCTCGAGAACTCGATTCGTCAGAACTTCCGATCCGTTCTCGATCCTGGCTCAACCGTCATTTTGTCTTNACCCATGGCTACGGATTCACACTCAGTCCNGTCAATACATTCAGTCAGGATGGATTGCCTGACTACTTCATCAGCGATCTGGGGCCAGAGACGCGGATCGAGGGCAACAAGGCTCTGGGAATTGCAGAGGAGGATGTAAGACGTGCCGTTCCAACGGACGAATCGGCGCTTTATTTCGGATCGATTGATTCGCCCTATGCCGTTGTTCCCACATCGGTGGACGAATTTGATTACCCGGAAGGTGATGCCAACGTTTACACCAGTTATTCGGGTGATGGAGGAGTTCCGATCGGCCCGCTGCTGAACCGTCTGGCTGCAGCAATTGATCTTGGAGAGCCACGACTTCTGGCTTCGCCCGCGATNNGACCTGACAGCCGATTGCAAATGCATCGTGAGGTCAGGGAACGTGTGCGCAGGATCGCTCCCTTTCTTGATCTGCGAGGGGAGCCTTATCTCGTGTCTGTTCCAAGCATTGGAGAGGTCAAGGGCTATTCACGGAAGCAGCACCAGTATTGGATTGTGGAGGGTTTCACCGGNTCAAGGTTCTTCCCTTACAGCTCCACCGCTCAAACGGATCGAGGTGAACGCTATCTACGCAATTCAGTGAAAGCCGTTGTGGATGCNTACAACGGCAAGGTCCATTTTTACGTCAGCGAAGCGGATGATCCTCTGATTCAAGGGTGGATGCGATTGTTCCCAANTCTGTTTGAACCACTCGATCAGATGCCTCAGCAACTGCGTGATCACATCAGGGTTCCGGAGGAATTGTTCGATGTGCAAGTCAGTCAGCTTCTCCGTTATCACGTCACGGATCCAAGACAGTTCTACAGCGGTGATGACGTCTGGCAGGTACCCATTGAGACCTACGGGAGTGACCAAATTCCTGTTAAGCCTTATCACATAACAGCTCAGGTTCAAGACAATCTGTCGTCGGAATTTCTGTTATTGCAGCCCCTCACACCTCTGGCTCGGCCGAANCTCAATGCATGGCTGGCCGCTCGCAATGATCATGAGCATTATGGAGAACTGCTTCTGATTGAATTCCCCAGAGATTCACCGATTCTGGGGCCTGAACAAATTCAGGCTTTAATCAATCAGGAGCCGGAAATCAGTCGGTTGTTCGGGCTATGGAACCGGGGTGGTTCTGAAGTGTTGCAGGGAAATCTGATGGTGCTTCCAGTCGGACGAACACTGTTGTATGTGGAGCCGGTCTATCTNCGTGCNAGCAAAGGTGGCTTGCCATCGCTGGCTCGAATCGTTGTCAGCGACGGAAGAAATATCACGATGGCGGAATCGCTCGAAGCGGCCATCCATCAACTCCAGAAAAAAAATCCTCCGGTATTGACACCGGAGGATGAAGAACTTGCCTGANAATAAATAGGTCTAATGAAAAGACGTAATCAGCCGATTGCAGAGAAGTACTCTTTNCTGCCGACAGGATCTTCCTTCATTGTCTTGTCACCAGGTGTCCAGTTGGCAGGACAAACTTCGTCAGGATTGGCCTCAACATATTGATAGGCCTGCAGAACGCGCAGGGTTTCATCAACGTTGCGGCCGACAGGAGCCTTGTTGACCGTCATGTGCATCACCATGCCCTGAGGATTGATGATGAAGAGACCACGATCGGCTTCTCCATCCTCATTCAGGACGTTNTANGAGGCACAGATCTCTTTCTTGAGGTCAGCCACAAGGGGATAGGCGATATCGCCGATACCACCTTGATTGCGGGGGGTTTGGATCCAGGCCAGGTGGCTGTACTTGCTGTCAACGGAAACGGCCAGAACCTCGGTGTTCTTGGCGCTGAAATCCGCGTAGCGATCGCTGAAAGCCGTGATCTCCGTCGGGCAGACGAAGGTGAAATCCAAGGGATAGAAGAAAAGCACCACGTATTTGCCCCGGTACTGGGACAGGCTGATCTCCTTGAATTCCTGATCAACCACGGCTGTGGCTGTGAAGTCAGGGGCCATTTGGCCCACTCGCAGGCAACCGTTTTCGGGCATGTTCTGGATGCGTTGGTGATCAACAGGTCGACGGCACCGACTTATGCGTAGTCGGACCGACTTCCAGTTGCGTCTGACAATTTATCACGATCCCCCATCCGATCTGCCCAATACACTCATAGCAATGAAGCCAGAACATGAACTGGGATCCCGCACTGCTTCGAAAATTCTGCTCAACAGGTCATTTCCGCCTGTTGAATCAACTCCGTGGTGATCTGAAAAAACGACCCCTCGATCGTGATCCGCAGAATGGCAAGCTGCGCATGCCCGGAGGGAGCAGAGTCTCTGCATCACGGTCGTCTCGACCTGCAGAGGTGCAAAGAAAAGCNGTTCAGGAACCAGTCGTGGTTGCTCCACCAGTCCAGTCCGAAACAACTCCAAAGACGTTTCGCGAACGGCTTAATGCGATTGATATGCGATGAAAATGCGCATGGAATGGCTCGGGGGAGACTTGAACTCCCGACCTTGGGGTTATGAATCCCACGCTCTAACCAGCTGAGCTACCGAGCCTTGGAGTTGCTTAGCTTAAACGATCAAGTGACGCTCAGGCTTTTCTGGCAGGGAGCCTTGTGAGCGGATTCATCGCAGCACCACCGGATTGGCGAATCTCGAAGTGAAGGTGTGGACCNGTACTCCGACCCGTGCTGCCCATCAGTGAAATACGGGNCCCTTGAGGAATCATCTGNCCTTTCTTGACCAGCAGTCGGCTGTTATGGGCGTAACGGGATGATTCACCATCGGGATGGGTGATCTCAACGAGATACCCGTAACCGCTGCTCCACCCGGAATAGGTGACGATGCCGTCCCTCGCGGCATGAATCGAGGTTCCGGTGTTATTCGCGATATCGATTCCCTTGTGCATGCGACCCCAACGCCATCCGTATCCAGAGGTGAACACACCCTTGGTTGGCCACATGTAAGTGGATGAAAGGCTCTCTTGACGATTTTCCTTAACTGGAAAAACAGGTCGATTGGGATAACTGGCACCGCCACTGACGGTGGGACGAATCGCGAGGAGCTTTTGCCCCCCNACTGCTTTGGCAATTCGCACCTCTCGACCAACGGTGAGCTTTGCCAGATCAACACCGGGGTTGTATTGCTTGAGCTGGTCGCTGCTGACCCCATGACGCTTCATGAAACTGGCGAGGGAGTCGCCACGTTGCACGCGAGCAGTCTCTGACAGTGGAGGAGGAGGCGTCAGTGGAGCGGATGTCTGGTAGCTGGATCGGTCCAGGGCGGTGAGCTCGAAGGTCAACTCTGTTGATACGCCCTCGAAACGGATCCAATCCCCCTTCTCAAACACCTTGCCCAGACCGCTTTCATTAACACTCGCCAACGTCTTGACGGGAATGTTGAGAAGCCGAGCCAGGTCGGACAACTTCACCCGACGTTCGGCCTGGATCCAGTACGACTCGGGCTGCTGTTCAGCTTCGGAAACCTCCTCAAGAATCGGAGGGAGCTGAGCCACATCGAATACACGGCTGTCAGCCTGTCCAGGAAGAGCGGACCACATGGCCAGTGCAAGCACCGGTGTGGAAGCTGAAACCAGGATCAGCGAAGGATGCATGCGATGTCCGTAATGACCCAAACCTCTTCACGACAGCAAAGAGGATCGGCCAAAAAGTAACGAGGAGAACATGCCGGTGCAAGCCTCTTTGTTGCAGTGGCCTGATCACCACATGCGCAACTGAACACCTGCTGTGTAGGTCACGATTGCGCAAGCCACGGACAGGTTCAAACTGCGGACGCCACCCTGCCCATCCATGTCGGCTGTTCCTGGCATGGGAATGGTGAGCATGGCGTCACAGCGAGCCCGCACGGAGTCCGGAAGACCGGTGTCTTCACGACCGAACAACAGCACGTCTCCAGCCTGGAACTGGAATGACCCGAGCTCGCTTCCTCCATAGCGACTGCAGCCGATCAAACGGTTGGTCCCATTCAGGTGACTGAGAAGATCCGCAAGACCTTGATGTGTCGACAGCTGAACATGCGGCCAGTAGTCGAGGCCTGCACGCCGCAGGTAACGATCGTCCATGCTGAAACCCAACGGCTCGATCAAAGCCAGTGGAACCTGAAAGGCAGCGCAGGTGCGTGCAATGTTTCCTGTGTTGGGTGGAATCCTGGGTTCAAACAGGGCCACCCGCAGTGGGGACTCAGGCGAGGGAAGACTCATGGCACAAGTTGGCCAAGCTCACCCAGATTGATCGCGCGACCCTGCAGCACCAGCCAGCTCTGATCGGCCTGTGTCTGGAGACACTGCGCCAATGCTCCAAGCCTGTCGCGGAATAACCCTCCAATCCGGGTTGGCGGAACCACGCCCCAACCGGTTTCTTCAATCACCAGGACCCTGGTTTGCGGCATTGATCTCAGGCTCTCGACGAATGCCTCCGATTCGGATGCCCACTCCGATGGATTCAGATCAAGATGCATGGCCACATAACCTCCGAGCGCATCAATCAGAACGGACTGTTGAGGGTCAATGGAGGTGAGACAAGCGCCCAGGTTGGATCCGGATTCCAGCAACTGCCAATGCGATGGCCGACGCTCGCGATGAACCTTCAGCCGTTCCTGCCAGGCGGAATCATTCGGGCGCGATGGGGATGTTGCGACATAGGTGACACGTGGATGATGCTCAAGCAGTGACTCGGCCCAGCGGCTCTTCCCGCCACGACTTGGACCGCTGACAAGAATCAGTGATCCATCTGAACGCTGATGGTCAACCGCCGCCATTCATCCCCTTGAGTGTGGCGACCGACGAAGGTGAAACACGATTCAGATAACGGAAGATCCAGTATTTGAAAATGGTTGCCAGAATCACAGGGAACGTGGCGATAAACAACATAATAAAATTTTCTCTGGCAGGAATTCCAAAGTGGTGGGCTATCCCATCCAGAAGGACTGTCCAACCTTCAGGACTGTGGTATCCGACGAAAATATCAGTGAAGAGAATGATTGCAAATGCCTTGGCGGAATCGCTGAGTCCATAAATTGCTTCATCAAGGAATCCTCTCAGGACCCTCAATTCGTTCTTGCTGGAAAAGCAAACAAGAACAAATGCAGCTAATGCAGAAAAATCAGCAAGAACATTCTTGATGGCATGCAGGCTTTCTTGCTCAGAATCCTTTTTGAGCTCTTCTGCTTTTCGACTCAATTCGACTCTCAGCTCCTCCTGTGTTGGAGGATCATCGCCACGCAAAAGCGCTTCAAACTCCAGCTCTTGCTTGAATTCACTCAACTTGCGGACAGCCTGCTCCTTCAGCGATGGCTGTGGATAATTGATGAAGGAAATATCAGATGAAAAATGATCAATCACCGGTGAAATCAGATAAGTCCGAGACACCTGCTGGATCAGTAGTGGGACCAAGATCAAAAGCAGCAAAACCCGGAGAGAGATCAGGGTTGAATCACGCCGCCGGCGGAAGCCAGCGACCAACGTTTCTTCAGAGGTTGGATCGAGCTGGCGTCGAATCGAATCGAAGACCCCCAGCAACGAACGCGGCAGCGGATTCGGCGAGCGGCTGATCGTGGCGCTACCGCCACTGCGGGAGGGTGAGTAGCGATTGACGACGGCTTCGATCAATTGGAGTTGGCGTAACTCCTGGGTGTCCAGCTGACCGCGACTTGGCTTGATCGACTCAAAACTGGTCCGGCAGATGTTGAGCGCTGTTCTGAACCTGCGCAGGATCGTCGCCTGAACCGATCGAGGAACGGATAATTCCAGATCGGCCCGAATGGGTCTGTCGTTGTAATACTCGAGCTCCAGGCTCTGGATCAGCAAGGCCGCTTCATAGCCACGCTCCAGATCATTGGAGAGATCGAAGGCCTGGCTGTTTGAAAAAAACCCGATCCAGTTGCGACGGCTCATGCTCCTGGACCGATCAGCGTGAGAAGACCCACCACGTCGCCATCGGAATGATCGAACCGAGCACAAGCAGAACGATGATCCAGGTGGTTGCGTTGCTGCTCTCGGTTTCCTCCTGGGTTGGGATGTTCGTGGGCAGGGTTGTTTTCACAATCTCCTGCGGTGGGCCGGGATCTTCGCCACCTTCAAGAACAACGGAAAGGCGGGTGAGGCCATCCAGGGAGGCCTGGCGGTAGCGATCCCCTTCTCGCAACGGCACCGCCATGGTGGTTCTCCCGGTGCTGGTCAGCAATGCATCAGGAAGCTGCGTGGACAGGGCTTCATCAGCAACGACCGAGGCACGTTTGTTCTGGGTTTCGATCAGAAGCAGCAACAGCGGAGGATCGCTTTCCTGGCCGTTGCTCCAGCGCTCGATCAATTCTTCTCCAAATCGGTTCAGGCTGAATCCGTAATCGAGGCGTCTTAACGTCACCAGACGGGCATCGACGCGATTTCCCCCGAAAGCCTCAAGCCGTTGGTCCAGTTCGGAACGGCTTGATCTGCTGAGTACATCCGCGTCGTCGAGGACCTGCATCGCAGGTCGCTCAGCCGGAAAATCCGTTGGAGCCAGAGCATCGGCGGTGGGAACCAGCATCCAAGCGATGGCAATGCTGATGATCGGCAGCACAAGGCGCCGGAACAGCAGGTTCAGCCTGGATCGGCGGAGTTGCATCGGTTCCAGTTGGATTGCGGCCCCCAGTCTGCACTCACTCATCGAGGCTGTCGCGGTTGAGTGCTTCGATGGCACGAACAATCGTCAGCGCCTGACCGTCCGGCAGAGGACACTGTCCCGCCAGCTGTTCAAGGAAGGATGCCTCCTCCGGAGTGACCACCCGGTCCGCATGCACCAGATGAGCCGCCACAGCCAGGGCCGTCTCCACCTGAGCCGTTGACAGTTCAGGAATGGCCTGTTCAATCAGCCCTTCGACACCGCTCTCTCGCAACAAACGCAACAGTCGATCGAACAACTCACCCATGTCCGCTTCAGAGCTGCTGCGATACAACGATCGGTACTCGAGATGGCAACGCAATGCGTGAGACTCTTGTCGCCCCAGGGTCCCGTCACAAGCGACTGCCGCGAGAGCCACTGCAGCGAAGGCATCCTTCTTGTCCATTGGTGTCGCCGGAATATCCACATTTGAGCAAGCTTCAGATGGTTTGTCAGATTCCTTTGATCTCTATCAATATTTGCAGTTAACCGAACAACAATGAAATCGTTGCATCAATCAAGTGGCCTGGAAAATTTAAACAATGCATCGCGAAGGTGCTTGCATCGTCATGTTCTCCACCGAGGTCAAAACATAACCCGTGTTGATTGAATGGCCGTTTCGGTGGTCATTCCATCGTTGATCGCCGTTCTCCGTCGACTCCACCACAGTTCCCCATCAACGTTGTATGCCAACACCAGCTCGCCTTGTCCTTGGTCTTGGTCTTCTGCTTCTGGTGTTGGGTGTTGTCAATGCTGGCCTTGCTTCAGGGACAACCCCCGAACTCCAAAGAGCCGAGGTCCTGGACGCTCTTGCGGCGGTGATCTTGATGTTGGTGGCCGTTCTCTGGACCCGTGCTGAACCAAGCAGTGCGAAGGCGACATCCCTTGAAGGTGATCAAGGTCTGGAGATTGCAGAACATCTGTTGGATCCTCAACGGGAGGAGCTGGCCTGGGGAAGCCACATGCTGCTCACAGCCACCCCTGCAGCAACAGTGCTGGTTCACTGGAACGATGCAACGATCCTGCGCCGAGGACTGCTTGGTAAAGGGGGTTTTCAACCTGGTGCCATCAGCGCCAGATCGATGCAACGCCAGAGCAGCGTCTCCCTTGTGAACACAGCGTTGTTTCCAGGCCGGGCGGAATTTGACAGCGTCCTTGAGGATCTTCCCTCTGTGTTTATTTGCCCGCTGGGAACCGATGGCGTTGTGGTGGTTGGTGGCTGGGCGCCCCGATGCTTCAGTCGCTCGGATGAGCGCTGGATCGAAGGTTGGTGTCAACGGCTCAGAACGTCACTGGAGCAGAACGCTTGACTCCATCCGGGGATGAACGACGCTCGTTTTGTTTCAATCTGATTTCGGATCTCACCCGTTGCCCCGGTGCTCCGAAGCGAAGCACCCCATCATCACCAACCCGTCCCTCGAGACGAGCTGCTGTGGTGATCTGATCCAGTTCATCCCGTTTCAATTCCACATCTCCATCGGCGATCACCACGTCGGTCGACCAGTTCCAGCTGCATCGCTGGGCACGAAGCTGTTCACCGGGTTGGTTCACCCTGCAGTCCGCCGGGATGATCACTGTGGTGGTCTGCTGTTTGACCTCAAAACCAACGCCGCTGGCACGCCCTTGCTTGGACACGGCCTCAAAGGTTTCGGTGCTGGAAAGCGTTTGTTGCTCGAAACCCCATCGGGTCCGGCCAGCACGCACATTCCCTTTGTCGTCCGGAAGGGCATAGGTCACCGGTTCGATCAGATCGATGTATCCATCGCGGGTGTTGCCCGTCAGCCGCGTTGCTGACAACACGCTGCCGTCGTCTTGCTTGGCCTGAACAGGGCCGGCCGCAAGGAGCGTGCCGTTCGCCAGATTCCAGGCTCCATCACTGGCGCGCACGGTGGTGCTCGGAGGCTCCTCCTCACGGCGTTGTTTGATCCAGCGATCCAGCCGGGACGGTCCCTTGAATTGGAGCGTGTCCTTGTCCTGACGAAAGGTCAGGTGCCTGGTCTTGATCTGTGAGTTGGCATCGACAGCCTGGGGCCGTTGATCAATGACCATTTCAGAACGCGCCGGAGTCCACACCAGACGATCCCCTTGGATCAACACCTTGCGTTCGGTCAGTTGTTGCAGGTTCACCTTGCCCTCGAGAATCACAAGCTCGCCGTCATTGAGAACCGTCGCGAGATCTGCCTTGATGCGATATGCAGGTTTGTTGTTCCGATAAAGGATTCCCTGTGGTCCGCGAGCGCGAACGGTGCGGCTGCTGAGCTCGTAACGGGCTTCTGGGCTGGAGAGGTCCCAGTCACGACTGCCGTCCTGGTGACGTTGATTGAGATTGAGAGAGCGGAAGACGAAGGGTTGAGGGGCCTCTGCTTCCACCACGGCTTGCTCACGACAACCGGCCAGACCGGTGGCGAACACCAGGACAACAACACTCCAACGAAGCACCCGTGATCGCTCAGCCAGCATCGGTTTCAGAGATTGTCTTCCAGTTCAAGGCGTTGCATCACGGGACTGGGCTGGGGCAACAACGCTCCGGATTGCAGCCCTCCCCACGCCAGTTGACCGTGCCAAGAGGAGCACACCGGTTCGAAACCGAGCTGGGCCAGCAGCCGTTCGCTGAGATCCGGAAGGAGTGGTGACAGAAGCACACCAACAATGCGTGCCGATTCGAGCACCACATAAAGGTCGTCCGCCACATCCGCTTCTTGACCCGGTTGCTTCATGCGACTCCAGGGGGCTGTGTCATTCAGATGGCCGTTGGCGGCGATAGCAAGTTGAAGGATGCTCTCCGCAGCTGTTTTAAACGCGAACGATTGCATCGCTTGCAGAACAGTGCTTGTCGTTGAAGTGGCAAGCACGGCGAGTTTGTGATCCTTGCCGGTTTTGGCTCCAGCGGGTGGCACGCGCTCATCGAACCATTTGCGTGCCATCGAGGACGTTCGGTTCAGAAGATTTCCAATCGTGTTGGCAAGATCGTTGTTGACCAGATCAACAAACCGTTGTTGTTGAAAATCACCGTCATCGCCGAACTGAATGTCGCGCAGTAAGTACCAGCGAACCGCATCGCGGCCGCATTGATCCAAAAGCTTCTGGGGATCGAGAACATTACCGAGCGATTTGCCCATCTTCTGTCCTTCTCGGGTCAGAAAACCATGGCCGAACACCTGCTTGGGAAGGGGCAGACCAGCTGACATCAACATCGCCGGCCAGTACACGGCATGGAAGCGAAGAATGTCTTTGCCAATCACATGCACCGAGGCCGGCCAGCCAGCCTGCTGGAGACGATCCAGATCGATCGAGCCACCGTCATCGAGAAGGGCACTGAGATAACCGAGCAAGGCGTCGAACCACACGTAAAACGTGTGGCCCTCTTGGTCGGGGACCGGAAGACCCCAGCTCACATTCGTTCTCGAAATCGAAAAATCTCTCAGACCCTGGGCAACGAAATTACGAACCTCCTGACGCCTGGATGCTGGAGCGATGAAGTCATCGTCCGCGACAAGCTGCTCGATCTGATTTTGGTAACGCGAGAGTCGAAAGAACAGATTTTCCTCATCGCGCCACTCAAGCTCTTTCTGGTGAATCGGGCAGAGGGGTTTGACGGCATCCGGAGGGTCATCCTTGAACTCTTCACACCCGACGCAATACCAACCGGTCTGACGTCCTGTCAGCACATCACCGGAAGCTTTGACCCTGGCGTAAAACTGATCGACCAGCTCGAGATGGCGCGGATCCGTCGTACGCACAAAGCGATCCTGGCTGATCTTCCATTGGTCCCAGAGTGCCTGATACGTGGCACTGATTCGGTCGCAGTGCTCCTGGGGTGAAACCTGCTGTGCCTCTGCCGTGCGTTGAATCTTCTGGCCGTGTTCATCAACCCCGGTCACGAACAGCACCGGTTCGTCCTGAAGACGATGAAACCGGGCGACGGCATCGCAGGCAATTGTTGTGTAAGTACTGCCGAGATGGGGGCGATCGTTGACGTAATAAAGCGGAGTGGTGAGGGTGTAAGTCATCTTGAGACCAGGAACTCCCCTGCCCAGCTGCGACGCCGGATCCTAACGACCGACTTTCAGTCATCACCATGACGCCATCCGAACGACTTGATCCGAGGACAGTGCAGTGCTGGCTCGGAGCACTGCAGCAACTTGCGCTTTCCGACGGTGATTTTGATGCTCAGGAGCAACAGCTTCTCGATCAACACCTCGCTGATTTGATGGATGGTGAGGAGGTCGACTGGTCCGTGATCGATCCACCGTCCGATGACAGTTTTCGCCAGGCTTTCGGAGATGACTCCGGCCTTGCCGATCAGTTCCTGAGAACAGCGGTTCTCACCGCTTTGGCCGACGGGCATCTGAGCGTTGAGGAGATGGCGTTGCTGCAACGCTGGGCTGATCTGCTTGGACTGGGCCGGGGGCGGCTTCAAGGACTTCACCCGGATGAACTCGGGCATCGCCCACTTGACGGCATCCGTGAGTGGTTGGATGAACTTGAGCCGTCCGATCCAAGGGTGGCTGCCTTCATCGTCAGCCTGATTCCCTCGCAGTGCCCCTTTGAACGCGACATTGTTCTGTTCGGGCACAAGATCGTGCACATCCCACCAATGTGCAAACTCAATCCTCTGTACGAACAACTGGTCGGTCTGCGCTTTCGCTGTCTGAATTCACTACCGGAGCAGCAGCAACTCAAAATCGCTGAGCGCGATGCCGCTCGGGCTCAAACGTGACCAACGATGTTCTCGTCTGGGGGGGTGGCACCGGGGGTGTCGCTGCGGCTCTGCAATCGGCCAGGAGCGGAGCATCCACGCTGCTGTTGACGCCAGGGCCCTGGCTTGGCGGAATGCTGAGTGCCGCTGGTGTCAGTGCTCCCGATGGGCATGAATTGAGCTGCTGGCAAACCGGTCTCTGGGGAGCCTTCCTGCGACAGATGGAAGAGATCACGCCTGAGGGGCTTGATCAGAACTGGGTGAGCTGCTTTGGGTTCCGGCCCAACCAGGCTGAAGCCGTTCTGCAGCGATGGGTTCGGGAGGAAAGCAAGCTTCAGTGGTGGCCTCAGGCAGAGCTTCTGCAGGTCTCATGCCGTGGTGATCGGATCGAATCCATCTCGGTGCTGCATGCGGGCGAACGGTCCGAGCACAGACCCGCAGTGGTCATTGATGGAAGCGATCTGGGCGATCTGTTGGCCATGGCGAATGCTCCATTCCGCTGGGGATGGGAAGCGCGCGAACAGTGGAAGGAGCCGAGCGCTCCAACTCGGCTCCAGCTGGAGCACGACCGGTTTCATCGTGAGCAACCGATTCAGTCACCCACTTGGGTGGTGATGGGACAGCTGGCGGACGGAGCTTGTCCGGAACAACCTGTTGTGCCATTGGAGCCACCGTTTCAATCCTGTCTGAATCCATTCGGATTGGAACGCACGCTCACCTATGGACGCCTTCCAGGAGGTTTGGTGATGCTGAATTGGCCTCTGCACGGCAACGATTGGCATCACGAGCTCGGACGTTGCATCAGCGACCAGCCATCCAACAACGATCAATTGGCCAGGGAGATGCAGGCCCACAGCCGTCGTTTTCTCAACAACCTCGCCGCCTCAAGTGCTGGGTGGATCCGTCCGGGCGTTGAATTTCCTGGACCGGATCCTTCGATGGCGCTGATGCCCTACTGGCGGGAGGGGCGCCGACTCGTCGGCTGGGACGTCGTCACCGAGAACGATCTGCTTCCGCTCTCAGACGAGCGTCCCCATGGTCCCCTGCCCGTTGATGCGGCTGGACGCTGCACAAGCATTGCCATCGGCACCTACGCCAATGACCACCACTATCCAGGTGAGGACTGGCCCTTGGCACCGAAAAGTGTGCCCTGGGGTGGACGCTGGACCGGTACACCGTTCTGTATTCCATTCGGTGCCTTGCATGGTTCAGCATTCAGCAATCTGCTGGCGGCGGACAAGTGCATCAGCGTCAGTCACATGGCCAATGGTGCAACCCGGCTGCAACCCCTCATCCTCAACATCGGCCAGGCCGCTGGGATCACTGCCGCCATGGCGGTGAAGCGCAGAGTGGCTCCCCAAGAGCTGCCTGTGCGGGATGTGCAGCATGCCCTGATCGATGACCCACAGGCTCCTGCGGCCGTGATGCCCATCTGGGCGCTCCCGTCCTGGCACGCGGGCTGGGCGGAGGCCCAGCGCAGGGCCCTGAACGAGCCTGCCGATCCGCACATGTTGAATCCGGAGGTGCCCCAGCACGCAGAGCAAGCGCCGGTCCCGTCCCATGCCCATGCGTTCCAAGGGCGTTTCACCGTGGAAGCCGACGATTCCTGGTGGTTGGAGACAGACCAGGGCCGTTGGCGTCTGATCACCCTCGAACCCGGGGTGGAGCAACAGCTGCGTCGATCCCCCCAGGGGGTTCAGCTCTCGCTTCTCGCATGTGAAAACCGCTGGGGTCCATGGCTGCGGGTGATCCAGGTCGCCATCAACTAACCGTCAGCAAAGGAGGCTCTCCTTCCTCGCTGGTGGTCACCTTCAACTGCAGGCTCTGACCCGGCCGAGGTTCATCAGCGTCCAGGCGTCCCACCAGTCCCATGGCGAGGTCATTCACATGAACCAGGGCAAGGCGATCCTGGGGTCGGAGCCAGCGCAGGAATTCGCAGGACCAGGACTGCCCAGGTCTGGTCTCGAACCAGATGTGCTGCCAATGGCGTTGATCCTCACGGCTGATCTGATTGGATTGACGCAGAGGATCTTCCAGATCTGCGATCCTCTCCTGCATTGTGGATTCCTGCATGGGCTCGCCCTGATCCAGACAGGCGATCAGTTGTCGATGCACGATCAGGTCGGCATAACGGCGAATGGGGGATGTGGCCTGCACATAGGCGGGCAGTCCCAGGCTGAAATGCGGCATTGGTGTTGTCCCCTGCTGCCCGCGGCTGAGGCAGCGCTTGATCGCCGCATCCCTGGCGGGGCCATCGGGGATCAAAGCCAGTTCAGCGGCTAAAGGGAGCTCAGCCGCGGGTTGGCTTCGGAAGGGAAGCGGCAACCCCTTCTCTCGGCCGAACTCAGCCACAACAGCACCCATCAGAAGCATCGCCTCACTCACCAGCACGCGGGATGGCGAAGGTTGAATCAGCTGAAGAGAGAGGTCATCGCCCTGGCGTCTGAAGCGACCCTCCGGCCGATCAAATGCCAATGCACCTTGAGCCAGTCGCCAACGCAGGCGCGTCTTCAGCAGAGCAGCCAGTCGCTCGAGAGATTCATCACCTGGAGGTGCCAGTTCAATCAGCTCATCGCCCTCGTCGTAGGTGAGCCGGTAGCGGACGTTGATCCAACTGCGGGTGATGCGTCGGGCCGCAATCGACCCATCCTGATCCAGTTTCACTGCAACACTCAGGGCGGGGCAGACGCTTCCGGTCTTGAGGCTGAGACAGTCGGCCGCAAGCTGCAGCGGCAACATCGGCAGCGTTCTGTCCGCCAGGTAGAGGGTGGTGGCCCGACGCCTCGCTTCCAGATCAAGGGGGCTTCCCTCGGCGATCAGCCTGGCTGGATCCGCGATATGGATCCAGATCCAATCGCCCTGGCTGGTCTGCTCAAGTGCCAGGCCGTCATCGATCTCAACCGTCCCCGCGTCATCAATTGTGTAGGTCTTCAACCCGGTTAAATCGAGACGTTGCTCATCACCCGGTGCGCTTTTCGGGGCCTTGTTGATCAGCTCATCGGCGACGTTCAACAAATCGGGCTGAAAGGATTCCGACCAGACGCTTCCGCGCAGAGCTTTGGGTTGATGGGGATCAAGGAGGCCGAGACCGGTCAACCAACGAAGCAGGCCTGGACGATCAGAACGCACTCCCAATCGCTGCAGCGCGCTGTCGAGTTCGGGATCCAGCTGATCCATCCACTGATCGGTGCACACCAGATCCAGCAATCGATCCAAGGTGTCCTGCCAGCCAGGAGAGAGACCCTCCCGTTCGTCTTGCGATAGTGACCGATCGGATGAAAGCAACTGCAATTGCCGCTGCTCTTCCTCCTGCTCCAGTTGCTGCGCGCGGGCCGAGCGACGATCCCGACGGATCTCCTCGCGACCCCTGGGCTGAAGCGAACGGTCGCGACGCAAACGGAACCACGGTTGACCACCATGCAGCCACCGCCACAGCCCAGCGATTTCCGTCAGACCGACCTGCTCGTAGAGCAACTCGGCCAGATCATCAATGCTCAGGGACGGCAGCTGATCGGGTGTAGCAGCGTCGGGATGATCCGACACCAGCAACCACCAGGCAGCAGCAGCATCTCGGGTGGATGGAATCGAAGCCTGAGCATCTTCCGTGGCCGGCAGTGACGCATCCCGGAATTGTTCTCCCAGAGATGGGAACAAAACCAGTTCCCGAGCCGGGAGTTCGAGGTCCTTGCGATTGCCAGCAAAACCGATCAGAGCACGACTGCCCTTGAACGACTTCACCCGTGCAATGCAAGCCTGACCCTTGTGAATGACACCGACGACGGCGTCGATCGTCAGATCGGATTTCTGAGACGGTGCGATCAGCCTTCGGGATTCACGAACGGCAGCAGTGCGACGATTCGCGCACGTTTCACTGCATTGGTGAGATCACGCTGCTGCTTGGCAGTCAGACCGGTGAGACGTCGGGGAAGGATCTTTCCTCTCTCGGTGATGAATTTTTTGAGCAGATCCACATCCTTGTAATCGATGGGATCGCCGGGCTTGATCGGAGAGAGACGCTTCTTGAAGAAGGAGCTGGACATGAGTCAGGAACGGATGGAAGAAAGGCAGGACTGCAAGATCACTTGATCTCCTTGTGGATCGTCATCTTGTTGCAGTGAGGACAGAACTTCTTGATCTCCAGCCGTTCGGTGGTGTTCCGGCGGTTCTTCTCTGACGTGTAGCGGGACACGCCAGGGGAACGCTTGGCGGGATTGGACCGGCATTCGGTGCACTCGAGAGTGATCACGATCCGGACGCCCTTGTTCTTGGCCATAAAGGAC
>NHKA01000020.1:0-14798 GCA_002169615.1 Cyanobacteria bacterium TMED229 | reverse complement strand
GTACCAGCTTGCGATCTCTGCTTCGAGTCGTTCCCTTGATATTTGTGGTTCGATGAGCGGTGGCTCGCTCCAGTCATAGTTTTCTGTGTCTGGATCGGGTTCTGGCTGGAATCGAGGATGACTTGGATTCAGTTTTCTAAGTATCTTCCATAATTGGTTTAGGCAATGCTTCTTGAGCTCGGTCTCTCTGTATTGCAGGTGATCTAGCTCGTCTAGGCCAGCATTTATGAATATCTCCTTTGTTTTCTGGACTAGGTGGTCTGGGTCTGGTTTGACTTTTGTCTCAGGGCTGCGATACAGCGCATGGATGTAGTAGGCGATAAGCGGTCCCCCTAATTGATTGGCCAAGGGGTGAAACTGCCACTCGGGGGATGTGTTTGTCGATTTCGGTTGGGCCTGCACTGCTTATGAGACGAGAGGTACTGGGATCTCTGTTTATGCTTGTTAGACGGCTTGGCACCAAAACACGCGGTCTTTGGCGGGGATTAGGCACGTATGTAGGCAAGTCCTCACCTAGATGGTTGCCTTGCTTCCCCTGGGGTCGGTTTCCTAAACCGTAGGTCGTGGGTTCGAGTCCCGCCAGCCCCGTTTTTGATCGGCATCACCGTAGTGGCCGCTACATCTGGTGGGGTGGGCAGATCGCTCTCCACCGCTAGGGTTGCAACAACCGGACGGGCTTGATGACGCAGCTCCACGACCTTCGTCTACGTCTGCTGGTTCAGCAGGAGAGTGAGCGGATCGCTGACTCTCAGCCATCTGAACTTGATCTNTCCCTTGTGCAGGCCCGCTGCCTCTGCTGGTTGGCGTTGCTGGCGGAAGCNCACGAAGATCAGGCTGGGGATGCTGAGCGCCGTGGCGATACGGAGCAAGCGATGGGTTGGTTTGCGGACTCCATGCGNTTGCGCGATGTCATCCATGTGGTCTCGTCCATTGAGATCCCTTTGCCAGGAACGCTTGAAGACGATGACCGGGACTCGGAAGACCATCTGGGTCCCCTCGCGGCCTGATGAGTGTCATAGTGGTGAATGAGTCATAGGGACAGCGTTGCCGGAAGAGCCCTGCCAATGTCCGGACTGTCAGAGGTTCTATCGCGAGCATGACCGGTTGATTCGCGAATTTCCCACGCTGCGTCAACAGCAGGAATTGAGCTGGGCAGCCCTTCAATCGTTCCGGACCCTCTCAGGCCGGGTTCTTGAGGATCTCCAGAAGCAACACGGTCATCGCCAGCAGGAGTCCACGACATCGTCCCAACCCATGTCCGTGGGTGGTTCCAGCGATGAGAACGTCGATTCCCTTCAGCAGGCCATGGCTGATCTTGAAAACATCAATGCCCACCTCTTTTCCATCGAGGCCTTGATGGAACGCGTGTTTGATGTTCGTGTTCCTGAAGAGATNGAACAAAAATTCAGGGAGCTTGCCGGTGAGCTCGCTCCCGATCCTCTGAATGTGGATCGTCTACGACTGAATCGTCTACTCCACCAAACGCCTGATCTACCCGACCGCAGCTGAAGTCGGTAAATCGCTGTGGCGTCTGCAGAGACGGGCGATCATCCCCTCCTCATCGGCGGGGATCACCACCATCCTGAAGGCCCCCCACCAGGAGAGAGCAGCATTCAGCTCGGCATGGAGCTGTTTGTCGTGTTCTCCGATGCCGCCGGTGAGTGCCAGCACATCCACGCCGCCAAGACTGGCGGNCATGGATCCGAGTAGCTGTAGGAGTCTGTGTCGGAAGACGTCCAGGGCCAAGATGGCACCGTTATGACCTTGGGATGCGGCCTCTCGGATCTCGCGCATGTCACCGCTCAGACCGGACAGGCCCTTGAGTCCGGATTCCTTCTGCAGGAGCATGGCCATCTGGTCTTCGTTGTAGCCCTCGCGCATCAGTTCCAGCAGCAGCCCTGGATCGATGTTTCCCGAGCGTGTTGCCATCACCAACCCCTCAAGGGGCGTGAAGCCCATNGTGGTGTCGATGCAGCGACCGCCCTTCACCGCCGCCAGTGAGGCACCGGCACCAAGGTGGGCGCTGATCAAGCGCAGCTGAGCAGGATCGTTGCCCTGAGCACGCCACTGCTCGGCGCTGGTTTCTGCCACGTGTTGATGGTTGATGCCATGGAAGCCGAAGCGACGGAANCCTTTTCGGCGGAATTCGCCGGGGATGGCATAGGCGTAAGCCGCTGCCGGCAGGCTGCTGTGGAAAGCGGTGTCAAAGCAGGCCCACTGAGGCAGCTGCGGTGCCCAGCGACGCGCCCAGGCCAAACCCTTCAGAGCCGGTGGGTTATGCAGTGGTGCCAGGGGGATCAACTCGGTCAGGGTTGCCTCTACCTCCGCATCGATCTGCGTCGGGGCTGTGAATCGTTCACCGCCATGCACCACCCGGTGCCCGATCAGATCGACTTGCTGCTTGAAGGGTTCGAGTTCCGGTGCCAACCAGGCGTCGAGCACCTGTTCCAGGGATTCATCGGCTGCAATGCTCCTGCCGCCATGCCAGGGCGAGGCCCCGGTGGAATCCACCAGGGCCGCCTTGAGGCTGGAACTGCCGAGATTGATCACCAGGGTGAGGTCAGTCATCAGCGCACGTCGCAGGTGATCTCCACGTTGAGGGGATCCACGTTCCAGATGTTCTTGCAGTANTCGGCGATGGAGCGGTCGGAGGAGAAGAAGCCGGTCCGTGCCGTGTTCAACAGTGACATGCGGTTCCAGTGCATCCGATCGGTCCAGGCGCGGCTCACCGCCTCCTGGGCCCGCAGGTAGTCGCCGAAGTCCGCCATCACGAAGAAGGGGTCGTTGCCGGTGAGGTTGTCCAGCAGCGGGCGGAACAACTCGCCGTCCCCATTGCTGAAGTGACCCATCTCGATCAGGCGCAGCGCCTCCTGCAGTTCTGGGATCGCACCAATGAAATCACCAGGGTTGTAGCCCGCCTGATTCAGCGCCTTGATCTCNTCCACGGTTTTTCCGAACAGGAAGAAGTTCTCCGCGCCCACCAGCTCGCGGATCTCCACGTTGGCGCCATCAAGGGTGCCGATGGTGAGAGCACCATTCATGGCGAACTTCATGTTGCCGGTGCCGGAGGCTTCCTTGCCGGCGGTGGAGATCTGCTCGGAGAGATCCGAGGCGGGGTACACCTGTTCGGAGAGCTTCACGTTGTAATCCGGCAGGAACACCACCCGCAGGCGGCCGTCCATGTCGGGATCGCTGTTGATCGTGTCGGCGATGCCGTTGATGAAGCGGATGATCAGCTTGGCCATGTAGTAGCCGGGGGCCGCTTTGCCACCAAAGATCACCGTGCGAGGCGCCATGCCATCGGCCTGACCGTTCTTGATCCGCAGGTACTGGGTGATCACCTGCAAAGCATTGAGGTGCTGCCGCTTGTATTCATGGATGCGCTTCACCTGAACATCGAAGAGGGTGGAGGGATCCACCAGCACCCCGGTGTTCTTGTGGATGTAACCGGCCAGCTTGCGCTTCACATTGAGCTTGGTGTTGGCCCAGTGATCGAGGAAGCCGTGGTCGTTCTGGCTGCTCTCGAGCTGACGCAGGGTCTCCATGTTGGAGATCCAGTCGCTGCCGACGTGCTCATCCAGCAACGTGGCCAGGCCAGGATTGGACAGGGCCACCCAGCGGCGTGGGGTGACGCCATTGGTGACGTTGGTGAATTTCTCGGGCCAGAGCTCGGCAAACTCAGGCAGCAGATCGGTTTTGACCAGATCGGAGTGGAGCGCCGCCACACCGTTGACGTGGTGGGCACCAATGGTGGCCAGGTGGGCCATGCGCACGGCTTTGCTGCCTTCCTCATCGATGATGGAGAGCTTCCGCTGCATCGCGTCGTTGCCTGGATAACGGATGCGCACCTGCTGGAGGAAGCGGCGGTTGATCTCGTAGATCAGCTCCAGGTGACGGGGCAGAAGGTTGCCGAAGAGGTTGAGGTCCCACTTCTCCAGCGCCTCGGGCAACAGGGTGTGGTTGGTGTAAGCCACGGAACGGGAGGTGATGTCCCAGGCCTTGTCCCACTCCATGTGGCGGTCGTCGATCAGCAGCCGCATCAGCTCCGCCACGGCGATGGCGGGGTGGGTGTCGTTCAGCTGGACGGTCCAGTAATTGGGGAAGTCTTCAACCGCGAGCCCGCGATTATCGAGGCTGCGCAGCATGTCCTGCAGGGAGCAGCTGACGAAGAAGTGCTGTTGCTTCAGACGCAGACGACGGCCTTCATCGGTGCCGTCGTTGGGATACAGCACCTTGGAGAGGGTCTCACTGCCGACCTTCTCCTCCACAGCGCCGTAGTAGTCGCCGATGTTGAAGGCATAGAAATCGAAGCTTTCCGTGGCATCGGCGCGCCAGAGGCGCAGACGATCACAGATGTTGACCCTGTAGCCAAGGGTCGGCACATCGTGGGGAATGCCAATGGCGTGCTCGGCAGGGATCCAGCGTGAGCGGTAGTTGCCCTTGTCGTCGATGTAGCTCTCGGTGCGCCCGCCGAAGCCGACGAAACAGGCTTCATCCGGCTGAGGCAGTTCCCAGGGCCAGCCGCCCTTCAGCCATTTGTCGGTGATCTCCACCTGCCAGCCGTCGCGGATCAGCTGGTCGAAGATGCCGAACTCGTAGCGGATGCCGTATCCGGTGGCCGGAATCTTGAGGCTGGCGAGGGATTCCATGTAGCAAGCTGCCAGGCGTCCCAGGCCGCCATTGCCGAGACCAGGCTCCTCCTCCACTTCGAGGATCTGCTGAAGTGACTCGATCCCGAAGTTCTTCAGGGCTTCTTCGGCTTCTTTCTGGATGCCGAGGTTCAGCAGGTTGTTGTTGAGCTGAGGACCGATCAGAAATTCTGCCGACAGGTAGGCAACCGCTTTCTGGGGATGGGCGCGCATCGCTTCCATCGTGGCCAGATAACGCGTCATCAGGCGATCGCGCACTGCATAGCTCAGCGCCATNTAGAGGTCATGGCGACTGGCGGTGGGAGCGAGTTTGCCGAGGGTGAAGAACAGATGCTCGGTCATCCCGTCGAACACGCCTTTGGAATCAAGGCCGGCTCGCTCCGGATCGTTGTAACAACCCGGTGTTGGTAGTCGCAGGTCGAGAGGCTGGGAGGCAGTCATGACGACAGAAAAGAAAGATGGGGAAAGCGGAGACCTTCCCCGGGGACGGTGTTGCTCAGGCTCTGTTGCTCAGGCTGAGATCAGCGTTTGGTGGAGCCGAAGCCGAACTTCCAGCGCCAGTTGTTGATCTCAGGGGAATCCATGCCAANTGTGTAGGCGTGGTTCCTGTTCTTCTCGATCTCATCCTTCATCCGCTCCTTGATGTGGGCGGCACGGGAACCGAGGGACTCGACGCGATCGATCACGTCGATCACCAGGTTGAACCTGTCGATCTGGTTGCTGATCGCCAGCTCCAGCGGTGTGTTGATGTTGCCGTGCTCTTTGTAGCCGCGCACGTGGAAGTTGCTGTGGTTCTGGCGGCGGTAGGTGAGGCGGTGAATCAGCCACGGATAGCCGTGGAAGTTGAAGATCACCGGCTTGTCTGGAGTGAACAGGCTGTCGAAGTCGACATCGCTCAGTCCGTGGGGATGCTCGGTATCGGGTGAAAGGGCGAACAGCTTGACCACATTCACGTAGCGCACCTTGAGCTGGGGGATCTGCTCTCTGAGGATCTCGATGGCNGCGAGGCACTCCTTGGTGGGGATGTCTCCAGCGGAGGCGAGCACCACATCGGGTTCCTGGAGNTCTGTGCCGCAGTCGTCGTTGCAGGCCCACTCCCAGATGCCTGCACCCTTGGCCACGTGGCGGCGGGCAGCGTCGAGGTCGAGATACTGCAGNTGCTTCTGCTTGTCGGAAACGATGATGTTGGCGACGTTGGTCTCGGTGAGAGCCTTCTCGGCAACCGCTAGGAGGCAGTTGGCGTCGGCGGGGAGGTANACCCGGGTGATCGAACCCTTCTTGTTACCGGCCAGATCCATGAAGCCCGGATCCTGGTGGGTGAAGCCGTTGTGATCCTGACGCCAGACGGTGGAGGAGATCAGGATGTTCCACGGGCCGATCGGGGCGCGCCAGGGAATCTCCTCGCAGTGCTCCAGCCATTTGCAGTGCTGGTTGTACATCGAGGACACCACATGGGCGAAGGCTTCGTAGGTGTGGAAGAAGCCATTGCGACCGGTGAGCAGATAACCCTCCATCATTCCGACAAGGGTGTGCTCCGACAGCATCTCGATCACGGAACCGTCGCGTGACAGCTCGCTGCCGTTGAGGTCTTCGGGAAGGAAATTGGCCATCCACACCTTCTTGGAGACCTCGTAAACGGCCTGCAGTCGGTTGGAGTGGGTTTCGTCAGGTCCGAAGAGTCGATAGCCGCCCGGATTGTCCTGAATCAGGTCGCGGATCAGCTCACCCAGGGGGTATGTGTTCTCGTGTTCAGTGGTGCCGGGCAGTTCCACGGGCACGGCATATTTCTCCATCGCCGGGAACAACATGTCCCTGCGCAGCACGCCTCCGTTGGTGTTGGGGTTGCTGCCCATGCGGCGATTGCCGGATGGCGATTGGTCGCGGATGTACTGCTTGACGGAGCCGTCCTCTTCGAACAGCTCCCAGGGGCGGTAGCTCTTCATCCAATCCTCGAGCAACCGCAGGTGATCCTCGTTGGATGTCACATCGGCAATCGGAACCTGGTGGGAGCGCCAGAAGTTCTCGATCTTCTTGCCGTCCACCTCTCCAGGACCCGTCCAGCCCTTGGGGGAGCGCAGCACGATCATCGGCCAGCGGGGACGGAAGGCTTCGCCGCTGTTGCGGGCCTGGTCCTGCTGGGAACGGATGTCGAGCACCGCCTTCTCAAGGGCCACCGACATCTCGCGGTGCATCGTCATAGGGTCGGAACCCTCCACGAAGATCGGTGTCCAGCCGTAACCCTTGAACAGGTTCTCCAGCTCTTCGTGATCGATGCGGCTGAGGATGGTCGGGTTGGCGATCTTGTAGCCGTTCAAATGCAGGATCGGCAGAACGGCACCATCCCGGATCGGGTTGATGAACTTGTTGATGTGCCAGCTGGTGGCCAGCGGTCCCGTTTCAGCTTCACCGTCACCAACGCAGGCAATGGTGATCAGCTCGGGGTTGTCGAGGATCGAGCCGCAGGCATGGGACAGCACATAACCGAGTTCTCCACCCTCATGGATCGAACCCGGCATCTCAGCCGTGCAGTGGCTGCCGATGTGTCCCGGGAAGGAGAACATCTTGAAGAACTTGCGCAGCCCTTCCGCATCAATCGATTTATCGGGATAACGCTCGGTGTAGCTGCCGTCGATGTACACGGGGCCGCGGGCCCCTGGTGCCCCATGACCGGGTCCGGACATGTAAATCATGTCCAGGTCGTATTTTTTGATCAGCCGGTTGGCGTGGGTCCAGATGAAGGCCTGGCCAGGACTTGATCCCCAGTGGCCCAGCAGGCGAGGCTTGATGTGCTCAGGTCGCAGGGGCTCTTTCAGCAGGGGGTTGTCCTGCAGGTAGATCATCCCGACGGCGAGGTAATTGGCCGTACGCCAGTAGGCATCAAGGTGATGAAGCTCCTCTTCCGAGGGGGCTGACACGGCAGCAAAAGACTGCGGTTGGTGCGCTGTCGTCATGGATTGCTTGAGAAGGCAATACTTGGAGGCACCCACGGCCAAGGGAGAACGAAACGTCCGCCGGACCATGCGGTTGTTCGGAAAGTAGCCATCCCACGTCGGGCTGCAGGTAAACAACGGAACAAGCTTTCGGTTCTCGTGCGAACCGTCCCAAACGACGGCCCGAATGAACAGTCCGTCCCGAATTTCACCACTAATGTCGGCGGGACCGCATCGCAGCACCATGCTGTTCCCCACCCTGCTGAGTGAGATCAGCAGTCATGATCTCGAGGTGGCCGAATCGTTAATCGGCGTTCTCAGATTCATCCTGATCTTTGTCGGAGCTCGGACTCTGGCTGAGGTTCTCATTCGTTTTGAACTCCCCACAATTCTCGGCGAATTGCTGGCCGGTGTGATCATCGGCGCCTCGGGTTTGCATCTGCTTGTTCCTCCTGAAACAGGCGTTCAACTCAGTGCAGCTTTTTCGGATCTTGTTGCAGGACTTGCCCACGTTCCTGCTGAAGAAGTTCCGAACCTCTATGAGGAGAGTTTCGGCGCGCTTCAGTCCGTTTCCACACTCGGCCTTTATTCACTTCTGTTCCTCACCGGTCTGGAAAGTGAGCTCGAAGAGTTGATGGCCGTTGGCGTCCAGGCCTTTTCCGTCGCCGTCGCAGGGGTTGTTCTGCCCTTCTTGCTCGGAACCCTCGGGCTGATGGCAATCTTCCACGTCGACGCCATTCCAGCCATCTTTGCCGGCGCCTCGATGACGGCGACGAGCATTGGCATCACGGCCAGTGTCTTCGGCGAACTTGGTTATCTGCGCACCCGTGAGGGTCAGATCGTGATCGGCGCGGCTGTGCTCGATGACATCCTCGGCATCGTGATTCTCGCCGTGGTGGTCTCCCTGGCCGCTGGAGGCACCCTCGCCATCGCTCCGATCGTCCAGCTCGTTGTTGCTGCGGTGATCTTCGTGGTTGTGGCGCTGCTGCTGAGCCAGAAGGCCGCTCCAGCCTTTGACTGGATGATCGACCAACTCAAGGCTCCAGGCGCGAAATTGATTGGGGCCTATCTGCTGTTGGCCCTGAGCTGCTTTGCAGCAACAGCGATCGGTCTTGAAGCGGCTCTGGGCGCCTTCGCCGGTGGCCTGATTGTGAGCACCTCAAAGCATCGCGAGGAGATTCAGCAGGCTGTGACGCCGATCGTTGCTCTTTTCGCAACGGTGTTCTTCGTGCTGGTGGGTGCGGGCATGGATCTTTCCGTGATCAATCCGGCTGATCCCGCTGCTCGTTCCGCCCTGGTGGTTGCAGGTTTCCTGTTCGTGGTTGCCGTGATCGGCAAGGTTGCCGCCGGGTGGGCCATTTTCAGCAAGACGCCCACCAACAACCTCGTGGTTGGTCTGGGCATGATGCCCCGCGGCGAAGTCGGCCTGATTTTCCTTGGGCTTGGCACCGCCTCCGGGTTGCTGGATCCAGGACTGGAAGCAGCGATCCTGCTGATGGTGATCGGCACCACATTCCTGGCGCCTGTGCTGCTGCGTGTGGTGTTGAAGGACAAGCCACCCGCTGGTGGCAATCAGGTTCCCGAGGAATTCGCTGCTGACCCCACCGCAGGCACGTCGACCGTCTAACGACGCTGCTCAGGTCAGTCCTCCGATTGTCCTGAATCGGAAATCACCAGCAGCAAGCTCCAGCCGATGCCGATCAGGGCCAGGCTGGAGCCCCATTCGGGCCCGAGAATCCAGCTGAAAACCAGCTGCGCCAGCAANCCCGACACGAGGGCAACCAAGAGGCTGCTCCCGATCAGAACTGTTTGTCTGACGCCTGCCGTTAAGGGACTGTCCTCAAGACTCTCCTCAAGCCGTGAGAGGGGACCGCTCAAGGGGATGTAGAGCGCCAGTGCCCAGAACAGCGCTCCACGCCAGATGGCGGCATCGGAAAGCGGACCGCCCATCATCTCGAAACTCTGCATCCGGTCCATCACTGGCGCTGCCTAGCATCGCCGCTCCTGCAACGGACTGTGGAGACCTTCACCTGGAGATATCTCGGACATCCCGTGCACTGTGTTCAGCAAGGGTCCTCCGAGGTGGATGAGGAGTCTCCGGCTTTGTTGCTCGTGCATGGTTTCGGTGCCTCCACAGACCATTGGCGCCACAACATCCCGGTGCTCGGTCGCACCCATGAAGTGCATGCCTTGGATCTGCTCGGTTTTGGTCGCAGTGCCAAACCGCGTGGTCTGTCCTACGGAGGCTCCCTTTGGCGTGATCAACTCGTGGCCTACGTGCGCGAACGGATCGGTCGTCCCACCGTGATTGCAGGCAATTCCCTGGGTGGGTTCGCTGCTCTCGCCGCAGGTGCTGCTCTGCAGAGCGACTGCGCCGGTGTGGTGCTGCTCAATGCGGCCGGGCCTTTCAGCGATGAACAGCAGCCTCCGAAGGGCTGGGGGGCCATCGCCCGTCAGACCATTGGCTCAGCTCTGCTGAAAAGCCCTGTGCTGCAGCGGCTGTTGTTTGAAAATCTGCGCCGGCCCGCGACGATCCGCCGCACCCTCAACCAGGTGTACGTCGACAAAACCAATGTGGATGAGGCGCTGGTGGAGTCGATCCGGCTGCCCTCTCTTGATCCCGGGGCGTTCGGGGTGTTCCGAACGGTGTTCGACATTCCNCGTGGCCAACCGTTGGATGAGCTGTTCGCTGACCTCACCGCTCCGCTGTTGTTGCTCTGGGGCATTCGCGATCCCTGGATCAATGCTCCTGGACGACGCTCGAGTTTCCAGCGTCATGCACCGCAGGCCACCACGGAAGTGGTGCTGGACGCGGGTCACTGCCCCCACGATGAAGTCCCTGATCAGGTGAATGCAGCCCTCCAGGACTGGCTTGCCACCCTCCCTCAACCCTCCACGTGAGCCAGAGCACGGGCAGCTTTCTCAGCCACAGCTAGTTTCCGGCCACATCACCCGCCGAGGCGGATGCCGATGAGCCTGAGTCAGCAGAGTGCTCCCTACGTCCATTGGGAGTACATCCATCCTGAGACGGGGGATCGTCTCAGGATTGTTCCTGAGCGGGGAGGCATCGTCACCGAGTGGCGATGCNGTGATCGGGAGGTCCTGTATTTCGATCAGGAGCGTTACGCCGATCCCACCAAGAGCATCCGCGGGGGGATCCCCGTGCTGTTTCCGATCTGTGGCAACCTTCCGGGTGATGNGCTGCCCGTGAACGGCGTNGAGCACACGCTGAAACAGCATGGTTTCGCCCGTGATCTGCCCTGGCAGCTGAAGTTGCTGGAGGATCAGAACGGTGTGGTGGTCAGCCTCAGTGACACCGAGGACACCCGCGCTGCCTATCCCTTCGCCTTCCTGGTGGAGATGGAGATCCGCCCGGTGGCCCAGGCGCTGGAGATTCACACGACGATCCTGAATCGCAGCGACAGCGTGATGCCATTCAGCTTCGGCCTGCACCCGTACTTCAACATCAGCGATCTGTCGCAGGTTGATCTGGCTGGGTTGAATGAGCGTTGCCTCAACCATCTGGAGATGGCTGAGACCGACACGCAGTCCCAGACGAGCCGTTTGCCGGAAGGCGTTGATTTCCTTTGCCGCCCAGCCGGTCCAGTGACCTTGATCGACAAGACCAACGGACACCACCTGCAGCTTCAGCATCAGGAGCCGATGGATCTGACGGTGATCTGGACGGAACCACCCCGCAAAATGGTGTGTGTTGAACCCTGGACGGGTCCCCGTCANGCGTTGATCTCAGGCGATCGCAAGCTGGAGNTTCAGCCTGGCGCCTCCTACGCCCTCAGCTGCCGCTACGCCATCTCCTGAATCAGCCGGCCACCCCCGGCAGGCGTCCGGGGGAGAGCTGACCCTTTGGATCAAACTGCCGCTTCACCGCTTGGATCACCGCTTTCGCCGGTGCATCGATCCATGCGTCCACGCGCTGCGTTGCGTCTTTGGGTTGCTGCAGCACCGTGAGCGTTCCCCCCATGCTTGCGATCTTCCGGCGCAGTGCCAGAACGGCTTGAGGGGTGGACGGGGCCAGTGTTGCTGGCTGCCAACCGTCGCCGCAGCCCGCTCCGGCGGCGAGGTCCCAGGACCAACCCTGCAACGCCTGCATCTCCGGACTGCTCAGCACGTGATGAACGCTGGCNGGTGGCAGCACGGCTCTCACGAGCCAATGCAGAGCACCGGGCGTTGGCTCAAGGGAGAGGGGGGCATCACACGCGTGTCGTTCCGCGCTCAGCCGGTGGTGCTCCGCAAGGGCCTCGAGGCGGCTCAGCTGGTTCTCCACCGCTTGATCGGACACGCTGCTCACCAGAACTTGAAGCTGCCAGTGGCCTGGCTCCTGCTGGCGCCAGTCACAGCGTTCGGGCGTGAGGCTGGCATTGAGTGCCGCTGCCCGACATGCTTCAAGATCCGCCAGCGGACCCTTCAGCAGCAGACCAGCATGGGCTGGCCGGATCGGTTGAACCCGCAGCGTCAGCTCGGTGATCAGCGAAAGGCTGCCCCAACTTCCGCAGAGCAGGCGCATCAGGTCGTAACCGGCCACATTTTTCACAACCCGTCCACCGGCACGGGCCGTGGTTCCATCCGGACGCACAAGACCGATGCCGATGATCTGGTCCCGGACAGCCAGGTGCCGTTGGCGCAGGCCTCCTGCCAGGCCGCGGGCGACCAGACCGCCGATGGTGCCAGCACTGTCCATCTGGTTGGAATCCGTCTGACGCGGCCAGTCCACCGGCAGCCACTGGCCCTGGGCCGCCAGCAGGCTCTGCAGCTCCTGCAGGGGAAGTCCCGCCTCCACGGTGATCGTGAGGTCATCCACGGCATGGTCGATGACGCGCTTCAGACCGCGGCAGCTGAGTCCAGCAGGATTCCCATGGGTTGGTGGACCCCAGTGCAGTCGGCTTCCCAGTCCGCTGGGCACCCAGGCGGTTCCCTCCTCGTGCCATTGGCGCACAAGGTCGGTGAGATCCTTCCGGGTGGCAGGGGAATGGTGCACGGCATGATCGTGCCATGAAGGTTGTGGTGATCGACGACGACCCCACCGGTTCGCAGACGGTGCATGGCTGTCCACTTCTGTTGCGCTGGGATGAGCAGAGTTTGCGCAGGGGGTTACGGCATCCATCACCGCTGTTGTTTCTGCTGGCCGACACGCGGGCATTGCCGGCTGGGGCGGCAGCAGCGCGGAACCGGGAGATCGCCTCGAATCTGGATCGGGCGCTAGCAGCTGAAGGCTTACGACGGCGGGATGTTCTGCTTGTGAGCCGGGGTGATTCCACCCTGCGGGGCCATGGGGTGCTCGAGCCGGAGGCCTTGCAGGAGGCCTTCGGTGCGTTTGATGCCACGTTTCACATCCCGGCGTTCCTCGAGGGCGGCCGCACCACGGTGAACGGGGTGCATCTCCTCCACGGCGAACCGGTGCACACCACACCCTTTGCCAGGGACCGGTTGTTCGGCTTCAGCACCAGTGATCTGGCCGCTTGGCTGGAGGAGAAGAGCGGCGGCGTGATCCGTCGTGCAGACGTGCAACGGATCAGTGGCAGAGCGCTGGATGCGGCGGCTGGGGCCGGACTGCCGCGTTTGATCGCTCGGCTCAGAACGTTCAAGGGCAATCTGCCTGTGGTGGTGGATGCCGAGCAGCAGCAGCAGCTGAATTGCTTCGCTGCTGCCGTCCGGGCCTTGCGCGGCGAGAAGCGTTTTCTGTTCCGTTCGGCCGCGAGTCTGGTGCGAGCCCTGGCGGATCCAGGGCCGCAACCGCTGGATGCCGCAGGGTTGGCGGGACTGCGGCGCCGTGCCTTGGACGATCGTGCTCTGCCCGGGCTGNTGATGGTGGGATCCNATGTGCCACTCGCGGATCAGCAGCTGGAGNGGCTGCTGGTGGAACCGGGCTGCCAAGGGGTTGAGCTGCCGGTGCCGCGCATCGCCCGGGTGCTGGAGGGGCCGACGCCCGAGCTGCTGCTGGCGGATCTGGAGCGGGTCTGGTTGCAGCAGCTGCAAGAGCTGCTTGGAGCAGGCCTCACGCCNGTGNTGTTCACCAGCCGCGGTGAGCTGCNCTGCGCTTCAGNNNAGGAGGGNCGGCGNTTGTCNTGNGCNTTGGCNGANTTGATGGGGCGATTNGCGGCCGCCCTGGCTCCTGATCTGGGCTATTTGATCAGCAAAGGGGGCATCACCACGCAAACCCTTTTGTCCACTGGGCTGGGGCTGGAGGCTGTGCAGCTGGAGGGGCAGCTGCTGCCAGGCTTGTCCTTGGTGCGGCCGTCAGCGGGCCGGTTCAACGGGCTGCCGATCCTCACCTTCCCCGGCAACCTCGGCACGGCCGACACCCTGTTGGAGGCCTGGAAGCGGATGCAGGCCGGCTGAAGCGGCCAAGAGTTCCATCGGATGGTGCACCTTGGCGCGGTCCGCAAGATGACGGCGCAGTTGCAGGGTGCAGCCGATGTTGGCGCTTGCCACCAACTCAGCGCCGGTGCCGTGAAGGTCGTCGGCTTTGATCCGCCCCAGCTCAGCCGCTTCCTCGTATTGGACCAGGTTGTAGATCCCTGCACTGCCGCAGCAGACGCCGGCCTCTGTGGCCTCTCGGAGTTGGACACCGGGGATGGCGCGAAGCAGCTGGCGTGGCTGGGCCTGGATGCCCTGCCCGTGAATCATGTGGCAGGCGTCGTGCATCGCCACAGGGGAGGCCAGCGGTTGCAACCGGGCTCGGAACGTCTCGCTCAGGCCCTGATCGGCGAGGAATTCCTGCACATCCAGCACCGGAGCGCGGAACTGGGTGTCGCCATTGAGAAGATCGCCGTAGGCCTTCATCGTGTGGCCACAACCCGAGGCGGCGACCAGCACCGCGTCCAGATGGCCCTCGATGCCATTCATGCTCCGCACCAGATCAGCGGCCAGCTGACGGGTCAGCTCCAGTTCCCCCTGGTGATGGCTCACCGCACCACAGCAGCCCTGGTCCGGTGGGATCACCACCTCAAAGCCGTTGGCCTGCAGCACCTTCACCGTTGCTGTGCTCACGCTTGGATCAAAGCAGCGCTGCACGCAACCNAGNAGCAGTGCCACGCGGCCGCGGCGTTCGTCGCTGGCGGGATTGATCTGGGGCAGCCGGTCGTTGAAGCTCTCCGGCACGAGGGGCGGCAGCAGTTGCTCCATCGCTTCGATCTCGGGGCCGAACAGCCGGGTGAGNCCTGTGCGGCGGGCCAGGGCCTGCAGAGGCGTACCGGCATAG
>NHKA01000019.1:0-55680 GCA_002169615.1 Cyanobacteria bacterium TMED229 | reverse complement strand
GAGAGCTGGCCGAGTGGTCGAAGGCGCAGCACTGGAAATGCTGTATAGGGGCAACTCTATCGAGGGTTCGAATCCCTCGCTCTCCGCTTCTCCGGTCCCAAGGGCCGGATTTTTTTTGCCCATTTCAATCAACAAACTCTTTGCGTTGGAGGAGGGGGTGAAACATCGATGTTTCACCCCCTGTCCTGGTTGCGAAAGCGGTTAAGGATGCATCAGCCGAAACGGCCTGATACATAATCCTGGGTGGCCTGCTGTTGGGGTGAATTGAAGATTTTTTCAGTTTCATTGAATTCAACCAGGTAACCCACCTTGCCGCTGCCGCCCTCAACTGCCTCAGCGTTGTAGAACGCCGTCATGTCACTGACACGTACAGCTTGTTGCATGTTGTGGGTGACAATCACAATGGTGAAGCTCTTTTTGAGCTCGTGCATTGTTTCCTCGATTTTTAACGTTGAAATCGGATCAAGTGCTGAACATGGTTCATCCATGAGAATCACCTCCGGTTGAATCGCGATGGTCCGCGCGATGCACAGGCGTTGTTGCTGTCCACCTGAAAGGGAATACCCACTTTCATTCAATTTGTCTTTGCATTCATCCCAAACAGCGGCTTGACGAAGCGAGCGTTCGACCAGCTCATCCATATCTCCGGAATATCCATTAATGCGTGCACCAAAAGCAATATTTTCGTAGATGCTCTTGGGGAAAGGATTCGGTTGCTGAAACACCATGCCGATGCGACGGCGTACTTCAACAGGATCGACATTGGAACCGTAAAGATCCACCCCATCAAATAAAACGCGGCCTTTCAAGGAACAACCTTCAATCAGATCGTTCATGCGGTTCAAAGAACGCAGTACGGTTGATTTGCCGCAACCAGAGGGTCCAATGAAGGCTGTGACTTTTCCGCGAGGCACATCGCAGAAGACATTTTTAACAGCTTCATAACTGCCGTAACTGATCGTTACGTTCTGGATGGATATGGCCGTCTCTTCGGACACTTGAAGCTGCTCAGATTGAAGCGTGGAAGTTGTCATGGCTAGGTGGGGAGCAGTGGGTCAGAACGAAGGATTGAATGTTGAATCAGCCGATCACTTGGAAGCGAATCGGGACAACCAGCGGGAAAGCAGATTGAGGACCAAAATCATCGCCACAAGGATGAACGAGGCTGCCCAGGCCAGCTCGTTCTGGACCTCATAGGGCATGATCGCAAAGTTGTAGATCAGAACTGAGAGCGTCGCGACTGGGTTGAAAATCCCCTCGGACCAGAACGGAGAGAACAGCGCTGTGAAGATCAAAGGTGCTGTTTCACCCGCCGCACGGGCAATGGCCAGAACGACACCTGTGGCGATCGGCGTGAATGCCGTCGGCAAGGTGATTCTGAGAATGGTGACGAAACGCGAGGCTCCAACACCGAGGGCGCCTCGACGAAGATCGTCGGGCACAAGTTTGAGTCCCTCGTCAGTGGTTTTGATCACCGTAGGGAGCATCAGAATGGACAGTGCAAGACCTCCAGCCAGAGCGCTGTAAGCGTTGCCGAAGACAATGCGACTGGTGACGATTGTTCCGTAAATGAAGACGCCGGCGATGATGGAGGGAACTCCGGAGAGGACGTTTGTTCCAAAGCGGATGAACTGAGCGAATGTGCCGCTACTGGAATACTCGGCCAGGAAAATTCCGCCCCCTACACCAACTGGAATTGCCACCAGGCCGGCAATTATCGTTACAACCAATGTGCCGAGGATCGCATTACCGATTCCACCTCCTTCAAGGCCTGGTGGTGGAGGCAATTCAGTCAACAGGGTCAGGCTGATTTTGGAGGCCCCTTTAAGCAGGACATAGCCGAGGACAAGCAATAGTGGCAGCACCGCAATGGCGGAGAAGATCCCAGCAATGACAGTGAGAACTCTGCTGTTGATGTTGCGGCCCAGTCCAGGCTTGTAGCTCAGATCTGGAAGACCTTCGGCGGTTCTGGCGGAAGATGAGAATGTCATGATTCAGTATTTGAGACTTAAACGCTTAACAATCCATTGAGCAAAAATATTGACGGCCAATGTCATGATGATGAGAACAAAGGCGGCATACATTAATGAAGAGACCTGTGAACCATCGGCTTCACCGAACTGATTAGCAAGCATCGATGCAATCGTGTTGCCTGGTGCTAACAATGAAACACTGAAATTGTTTGAATTACCAATGATCATCGTGACTGCCATGGTTTCACCCATGGCTCGTCCGAGGGCCAACATCACGCCTCCCACAATTCCCGATACAGCGGCCGGGAGAATCACATTCATAATCGCTCCCCAGCGCGTCGTTCCCACTCCATACGCTGCCTGGCGCAGTTTGGATGGAACCTGATTTAAGGAGTCACGGGAGATGGCCGTGATAATTGGCAAAATCATCACGACAAGAATCAGAACAGCCGGTAACGTTCCCGGTCCCATCGGTGGTGAGCTGAAGAATGGGATCCATCCAAAAGCTGTGTATAGAAATTCAAGAAGAGGGCGAATGAATGGTTCCATCACAAAAATCGCCCAGAGACCGAGAACCACGGATGGAATCGCCGCGAGAAGCTCCACCATGATCCCGATGACATTTCTAATCTTCAGCGGGATGATGTTTTCAGTGATAAATAACGCTGTGCCAACTCCCAGGGGAACGGCGATGAGAAGTGATAAGAACGACGTCACTAATGTTCCATAAATGGCAGCTCCAGCTCCGTATTCATCGTCGACCGGATTCCAATCAGATGTAACGAGAAACTTCCACCCATAGCGCCCCATGGATTCAAGTCCACCGGTGAACACCACAATGAGAATCAAGAACAAGATAATTGCAACCATCGAGGCCAGAATTACCGCTAGATTCTTGAAGCCAACATCCACCAGTTTTTCAGATGGAGGTCGGTTGCGCAGTCGATAAAGCTTGTCCGTGTCAGTGGACATTCACATAAAAATCACACCTCGACAAAATATCGCTAACTTTTGCTGAGGTCACTAAGAACGCCTTAACAGCCTGGTACCACACGCCTAAGGACTGGAACAGGCCGGTAACTTGGGTTTAACGATTCACGGTTATGGGGCGGATTGTCGGGATCGACCTAGGTACGACCAATTCGGTTGTCGCCGTTCTCGAAGCTGGTCGTCCCCAGGTGATCGCCAATGCTGAAGGGGGGCGCACCACCCCTTCGGTGGTTGGTTACAGCAAGGATCAGGAGCTTTTGGTGGGCCAGCTGGCTCGCCGCCAGTTGGTGCTCAGCCCTCGCAACACCTTCTCCAACCTCAAGCGGTTCGTCGGTCGTGACTGGGACGAGCTGGATGACAGCAGCCTGTCTGTTCCCTACACCGTGAGGGCGAACGAGAGAGGGCAGGTCAGGGTTCCTTGCCCTGTCACAGAACGGGAATACGCCCCTGAAGAGCTGGTGGCCAGCATCATCCGCAAGCTTGTTGATGACGCCGCCACCTATCTCGGTGAACCGGTGGAGGCCGCTGTGGTCACCGTTCCTGCCTATTTCAACGACGCCCAGCGTCAGGCCACACGTGATGCGGGTCGTCTCGCCGGAATTTCGGTTGAGCGGATTCTCAATGAGCCCACGGCAGCGGCCCTTGCCTATGGCTTTGATCGCAGCGCCGTCCGCAGGGTTTTGGTGTTCGATCTTGGCGGCGGGACCTTCGATGTCTCGCTGTTGCGGATCGCGAACGGCGTTTTTGACGTCAAGTCCACCAATGGCGACACCCAGCTCGGTGGCAATGACTTTGATCAACGCATCGTTGACTGGCTGGCTGACGCCTTTGAGAGCGACCATGCACTGGATCTGCGGCGTGACCGGCAGGCCTTGCAGCGTCTCACCGAAGCAGCAGAGAAGGCCAAGCAGGAACTCTCAGGTGTCCACAGCACTCCGATTTCACTGCCGTTCATTGCCACCGGAAGTGACGGCCCACTCCACATCGAAACCAGCCTGGAACGGTCCACCTTCGAGTCTCTCTGTCCTGACCTGCTCGATCGCCTGCTCAGTCCCGTGCAGGCTGCACTTCGGGATTCCGGCTGGTCCGCGGAGGACATCGACGATGTGGTTCTGGTTGGAGGCGCCACCCGCATGCCGATGGTTCAACAGCTCGTGCGTACGTTGATTCCCCTTGATCCCTGTCAGTCCGTCAATCCTGATGAGGTTGTGGCGATCGGAGCTGCGGTTCAGGCCGGCATCCTCACCGGTGAGTTGCGGGATCTGCTGCTCAATGATGTGACGCCGCTCTCCCTCGGGCTGGAGACCGTCGGTGGTCTGATGAAGGTGCTGATTCCTCGGAACACAGCGATCCCGGTTCGCCAGTCCGATGTGTTCAGTACCTCAGAAGCGAATCAGTCCTCGGTTGAGATCCACGTCTGGCAGGGCGAGCGCCAGATGGCCTCGGACAACAAATCGCTGGGGCGTTTCCGACTCTCCGGCATACCACCGGCTCCCAGGGGTGTTCCCCAGGTCCAGGTGGCTTTCGATATCGATGCCAATGGCCTTCTGCAGGTCAGTGCCACGGACCGCACCACCGGACGCAAGCAGTCCGTTTCCATTCAGGGCGGATCAAACCTGAATGAAGACGAAGTCCAGTCGCTCTTGGCTGAAGCCGAGGCGCGCGCTGACGAGGACCGCCGTCGTCGCCACGCCATCGAGCGGCGCAATCGCGCTCAGACGCTTGTTGCTCAGGCGGAACGCCGATTGCGGGACGCTGCTCTGGAACTGGGTCCTTTCGGTGCCGAGCGGCAACAGCGTGCCGTTGAGATGGCCATGCGCGACGTGCAGGACTGCATCGCACAGGATGATCCCCAGGAGATCGACCTCGCAGCGAGCAGTCTCGAGGAAGCGTTGTTCGGTCTGAACCGCCGCCTCTCGGCTGAACGCCAGGGGGACAGCAACCCGCTCCAGGGCATTCGCAACACGCTTGGTTCACTGAAAGACGAGTTGTTCTCCGACGATGACTGGGATGACGATCCCTGGGCGAATCCCGGTCGTTCCGCGTCATCAAATCGGGGAATGAGCCGCCGCGACCTCGATCCCTGGGACGATGACTACCGTCGCTGATCCGGATTACTGGTCACTGCTGGGACTGGAGCCCGGAAGTGATGCCGACAAGCTGAAACAGGCGTTCCGACGAGAAGCCCGACGCTGGCACCCTGATCTGAACGGCAACGATCCGATTGCCGAGGAACGCTTCAAGCTGGTCAATGAGGCCTATGCCGTGCTCAGCGACCCCCGCCGACGGGCGGCCTGGCAGAGCGGTGATGTCCCAGCTGCAGGTCAGCAGCAGGATCCCTTTGCAGAGGGCTTTCCAGGTTTTGAGGACTATCTGGACGTCGTTCTGGGACGGGTTGAAACAGACCAAAACCAGCGAACACCAACCCCGGAGCCTCCGGTTCCATCACCAGCGGGCCCACCACCGGTTCGTGCTCTGGATGACTTGGAATCTGTCGTTGATCTCAGTCCGGATCAGGCGCTTTACGGCACCTCGGTGGAGCTAAGTCTTGAGGACGGCACGCTGGTTCAGCTGGACACACCCCCCAATGCCGGTGATGGTTGGCGTCTGCGTCTGGAGGGTGTCGCCCCTGGAGGTCGGGATCATTTTGTGCAACTTCGCGTGATCACTCCCGAGGGCCTACGCGTCGATGGCCTGCGCGTTCTCTACAAGCTGGAACTGTTTCCACCGGATGCTGCGCTGGGATGTGCGGTTGATGTTCCCACCCTCGATGGACCCGTCACGCTCCAGGTCCCACCAGGCTCCTCCAGCGGGCGTCTGCTGCGTTTACGCCAGCGTGGTTTAAGTGATGGAGAGCGCCGCGGCGATCAACTTGTGGAGATCGTGATTGTGATTCCAGCCGATCTCGGGGATGCCGAACGCGCCCTGTACCAACGCCTTCAGGAGCTGGCCATCGAACCTGATGCGATCTAAGGATTGATGAGAGACTCCGCGTCCACCAAGCGGAACGATGCGGGTCCACGTCCTCCTGTTTGACGCCGGCAGTGACAGCGAGGGCATTCATTCCCTCGAGGTGGCTGGTCGAACGGTGGTTCTTCTGTTTGAGAATCCCGACGACGCCGAGCGCTACGCAGGTTTGCTAGAGGCTCAAGATTTCCCCGCTCCAACGGTTGAGGATCTCGAGCGTGAGGACGTTGAGATCTTCTGCCGCGAGGCTGGTTATGAAGCTCGTTTCATTGAGGCCGGCTTCGTTCCCAGCAGCGATGAGGAGCGTCTGTTCATGGCACCGCCGGAAGCCAACCGCGATGTTGCCAACTGGAAGGAGGATGAAGCATCTGGTGGTCCGTCAGACACGTCATCGGAGTCTTCTGACGATGCCGTTGTGTCCTCCAATCCGGAGCTTGATGATCTGAGACGACGCCTCGAGGGCCTTCTTTGAGTTATGGCTGTCTTCAACAGGGACCTTGAGCCCTCCTCGGATCGCGGACACCTCCTCACAGAGCAGGCCAACCCCCGAAGCCAAGATCTCGATCAACTCTCCACAACCGATCTGGTCGATCTGTTCATCGAGGAGGATCGCCGTCCTCAGGATGCGGTTCTGAATGCCTCGCCATCCCTCAGTGCTGCTGTGGACGCTGTCGCTGAACGTTTGCGTTCCGGAGGCCGTCTTTATTACCTGGGTGCCGGTACCTCCGGTCGGCTCGGGGGGCTCGACGCCGCGGAGTGTCCGCCAACGTTCTGCAGCGATCCGGAGATGGTGCAAGGCGTGCTGGCCGGTGGAGCTCCTGCTTTATTGCGCAGTTCCGAGGGGCTGGAGGATCTGGAGACGGCGGGGCGGGATGACCTCGATGCACGAGGGTTCTGCTCCAAGGATTGCCTTGTCGGGATCGCCGCCGGAGGCACAACTCCCTATGTGAAAGGAGGGTTGGCCTACGCCAAGGCCATCGGAGCTCTGGCGATCGCGATGGCCTGTGTGCCGACAGAACAAGCCCCTCTGCCTTGCGATATCGACATCCGGTTGCTGACGGGTCCGGAACTGCTGACGGGGTCAACCCGGCTGAAGGCGGGCACCGCCACAAAAATGGCGCTCAACATTCTCTCGACCGCCGTCATGGTGCGGCTGGGCAAGGTGTATGGCAACCGAATGGTTGATGTCTCCGCCAGCAACAGCAAGTTGGTGGATCGTTCCCTTCGCATTCTTCGCGATCTGGCCAGTGTGGATCGCAAGCGCGGTTTGCAATTGCTCGAGAACACCGGAGGCTCCGTGAAGCTCGCTTTGCTGATGGCGGCAGCCGATCTCGATGTGAAGCAGGCCAAGGACCTGCTCTATCAGCATGACCAGCAGTTGAGGCCTGCCTTGGCGTCCCTTGGCGTAACACTTCAAAGTGGATTGCAGGCTCCCCAGTAGGGCGCTGTGAACAGGTCGAGCCGATGTCGGGTGTTGATCGGAACAACATCCTTCGGCGTGATCAACGCATCCGAAAGGGCAGTGTGGGCGTCCGAAGCGGGTCTTTCGAGATGCAGTGTTTCCATCAATGCGCTCAGGATCGGTTCCGTCGCTTCCGCGTTGGCCTTCAGATTGCCGATCACCAGTTCCACACTGACGTCGTCATGGTCGGGATGCCAACAGTCGAAATCGGTGACCATGCTCAAGGAGCTGTAAGCGATTTCCGCTTCTCTGGCCAGCCGGGCCTCGGTGTGATTGGTCATGCCGATGACCGAACAGCCCCAGCTGCGGTAAAGCTCGCTCTCCGCACGGGTTGAGAAGGCGGGACCCTCCATGCAGAGATAGGTTCCGCCGCGATGGAGTCGATGGCCGGCTGGCATGGCTCCCTCCGCGGCGTCCGCCAGCATCGCGCTCAACACAGCGCAGGTGGGGTCAGCAAGGCTGACATGGGCAACGCATCCGTCGCCAAAAAACGTTTGCAGTCGTCCCTGGGTGCGGTCGATGAATTGATCCGGCACCAGCATGTCGCGAGGTCTCAGACGGTCCTGGAGCGACCCCACGGCCGATACGGAAATCAGCCAGCGCACACCCAGTTTCCGCATCGCCCAGAGGTTGGCTCTGTACGGCACTTCTCTTGGCAAAAGGTGATGGTGACGACCATGGCGGGCGAGAAACACAATCTCCATGTTTCGCAATCGGCCGAGTCGCAGCCCATCGGATGGTGGTCCGAACGGGGTTTCGATCTCCAGCTCCTCCACCCGCTCCAGCCCGGGCATTTCATACAGCCCACTTCCGCCGATCACGCCCACGCGGGCCTGACTCAGGTCTGGTGACTCGATCATTGAAGGATGAATCCCTAAACTCCAGTTTTGCTCGAGCTCCGATGACAAAGGCCCTGATGGACACGGAAGCAGGCCTGATCGAGCTCGAGCTGTTTGAAGCTGATGCTCCGAACACCGTCGCCAATTTCGTGAAATTGGCGAAAGATGGGTTCTACGACGGTCTTGCCTTCCACCGGGTGATTCCTGGTTTCATGGCTCAGGGTGGCTGTCCCAACACCCGTGACGGTGCCAAGGGGATGCCTGGCACCGGTGGCCCTGGTTATCAGATTGACTGCGAAATCAACAGTCAGAAGCACCAGACGGGAACCCTGGCGATGGCCCATGCCGGACGCAACACCGGTGGTTCTCAGTTTTATATCTGTTTTGAGCCCCAGCCCCACCTTGACGGCGTTCACACCGTCTTCGGTTTGGCCGGAGGAATGGATGTGGTGTCGAAGCTGAAGAACGGCTCACGCATCACCAAGGTGACGATTCAGGAGAGCTGAATCGTCAGCTTCATTGCCAGTGAATCAGACAGGGAATGGCTAAGGCTGTTCCCTTCTCTGATTGATTCCTGAGATCAGCGAGTTGTCCATCAATGCGTTCCAGGGTTTGAGGGGGATGAAGGGCAGCGGATTCGCTTTCCATCCGCATCACCCCCAGCCGCCGTGTTTCCGGGCATTGAGAGAGTGCATGCAGGAAGGATGCCGGGTCCTGATCTCCCGGCTCGATTTGCCAGACGAACTGCGGACGCTCCCACAACGCCAGGAGCCTTGGCGCATGCAGTGCTTTCAGCTCCAACCCATGGTCAGCAGCGAGGGCCTCAGCCTTTGATCGGAGGCCGGGCCATGCGCCATTGCCTGCATCCACCGCCAGAGCCACCACGGTGCAGGGCACGTTCTCTCTGATCAGATGCCCGAGCTTGTCGCGTTTGGTGGCCAGGTAATCAGCGTTGTGATCCCCTGCATCCATAACCAACGGCACCCGTTCGACCACTTCAAGTCCGTACCCGCCGAGGCCTGCGATTTTTCTGGGGTTGTTCGTGAGCAAACGCAGGCGACGGATGCCGAGGTCAGAGAGGATCTGCGCTCCGACGCCGTAGTTGCGCAGATCAGCGGGAAAACCAAGCCGTTCATTCGCCTCCACCGTGTCCAGGCCACCGTCCTGGAGGCTGTAGGCCTTGAGCTTGTTGATCAGGCCGATCCCGCGCCCTTCCTGGCGGAGATACACCACGACACCTTCACCCTCCTGTTCAATCCGTCGGAGGGCAGCCTCCAATTGGGGACGGCAATCGCACCGCAGTGACCCGAAGGCATCACCGGTGAGGCATTCAGAGTGCATGCGAACCAAAACGGGTTGTTGCAGTGCACTGGGATCTCCCTTCACCAGGGCGATGTGTTCGGATTGATCGAGCTGATTCCGGTAACCGATCGCCTGGAATGAACCGAACTGGCTTGGTAGAACCGCGTGGGCCTGCCGTTGCACGAATCGTTCATTGGCCAGGCGATAGCTGATCAGATCAGCGATGTTGATCAGCTTCAACCCCCACTGGGTGGCGTATTCCCGCAGTTGCGGCAAACGCGCCATCGATCCATCGCTGTTCTGGATTTCACAGATCACCCCCGCAGGGGAGAGTCCAGCCAGCTGAGAGAGATCAACGGCAGCTTCGGTATGTCCCGCCCGTTTCAGCACACCACCCTGGCGCGCTCGCAGGGGAAAAATGTGTCCTGGACGTCGCAGATCTGCAGGGCGGGTGTCTGGATGGAGGGCAACCTGAATGGTCCTGGCGCGATCCTCTGCTGAGATTCCAGTGCTGACGCCATGTTCACGGCCGGCGTCGATGCTCACGGTGAAGGCGGTTTCGTTGGCATCGGTGTTGCGGTCCACCATCAGTGGCAGATCAAGTTCGTCGAGCCGTCCTCCCTGCATCGCCAGGCAGATCAGCCCTCGTGCCTCGGTGGCCATGAAGTTGATCGCCTCCGGCGTGGCGAACTGAGCAGCGCAGATCAGATCACCTTCGTTTTCACGTTGCTCGTCATCCACCACCACCACACAGGCGCCATTGCGGATGGCAGCGAGAGCGTCGGGGATCGAATCAAAGGAGATGCTCCCCTGCTCTGCCGTCGTTGTTGAGCGCTCCAGGGTCCCAGCCGCTGTTGGATGCGTTGTCATTATCGATACCTGTACGATCAGCCGCGGTCTGATGCGCCCATGGACAGCAGCACATCGTCACGGCTGGAGGGCATGGTGAGCGCTGATCGAAGACGGGTGGCGGTGATCGGAGCCTCCGGATACGGCGGCCTGCAAACCGTGCGGTTGCTTCAGGGACACCCGACCTTCTCAGTAACCTTTCTTGGCGGTGAACGCAGTGCGGGAGAGCGCTGGAGCAGCGTCTGCCCGTTTCTGCCCCTTGCCGATGACCCCCTGGTCGAGTCCGTCGATGCGGATCGGATCGCCTCAGCAGCTGATTTCGCAGTTCTGAGTCTTCCCAATGGACTGGCCTGCCAGTTGGCCCCTCAGCTTCTGGAACGGGGGGTTCGGGTTGTGGATCTCTCCGCTGATTTCCGTTACCGCTCCCTCGATCAATGGAGTCAGGTTTACGTTCAGGAAGCGCGTCATCTCTCCCGCGATGACGCTGAACTGTGTCGAAAAGCGGTCTATGGCCTGCCGGAGTGGCATGGGCCCGCCATCGCCGAAGCTGCTCTCGTTGCAGCTCCCGGCTGTTTCCCCACGGCCAGCCTGCTGCCCCTGCTTCCCTTCCTGAAACAGGGACTGATTGACACCGATGGCATCATCATCGATGCCAAGACAGGGACGTCCGGCGGTGGACGTGTCCCGAAGCAGGCGATGCTGCTCGCGGAAGCCTCTGAATCAATCGCTCCCTACGGCGTGATTGGACATCGCCACACGTCGGAAATCGAGCAATCCGCACAGGAGGCGGCTGGAAGCTCCGTGCAGCTTCAGTTCACCCCCCATTTGGTCCCGATGGTGCGCGGTTTGCTGGCGACGGTTTACGCCCGACTGCGCGATCCAGGTTTGACCGCTGAGGACTGCAAAACGGTGTTGGAGGCTGTGTATCGACACCATCCCTGCGTCGACGTTCTTCCGGTGGGGACGTATCCAGCCACCAAGTGGGTGCGGCACACCAATCGAGCGATGTTGTCGGTTCAGGTGGACACCCGTTCCGGTCAGCTCATCTTGATGAGCGTCATCGACAATCTGGTCAAGGGCCAAGCCGGTCAGGGGATTCAGTGTCTCAATCTCATGGCCGGTCTGGCACCGGAAACCGGATTGCCGCTTCAGTCGTTCTATCCCTGACGCCAGGTCGCTCCGATCAGGCGAATCGCATGCGGAAGCAGACGATGTTCCTGCACCTGGATCCGTTTGGCCAGTGATGCGTGATCGTCCTCCGGGAAAACCGGCACGGCCGCCTGGGCAATGATCGGTCCAGCGTCCAAATCCTCGGTGACCAGATGCACCGAGCAGCCACTGATCTTCACGCCTGCAGCAAGAGCCTGACCAACCCCATCCAGGCCTTTGAAGCTCGGCAGAAGAGAGGGATGAATGTTCAGAAGGCGTTGTGGGAAGGCCTGAATCAGCTCATTCGTCACGATCCGCATCCATCCCGCCATCACCACGGACTCGACCTCGGCGGATTTGAAGCACTGCACCAGTTCCCGATCCAGGTCCTCGCGATTCCTGTGAATGCGATGGTCAACAACGGCCCATGGAATTCCAAGGCGATCGGCTCGATGCTGTGCTCCGCAACCGGGATTGTTCACCACCAACAAGCGGATCTGGGCGGGCAGCTCACCGCGTTCAATCGCTTGCACCAAGGCTTCGAAATTGCTGCCGTTACCGGAAGCCATCACCCCCAGCTGAAGCGGCGGCTCCAGGGTTGAAGGCCCGTTCATGGCCGGATGCATCAACGTCTGGCCAGGTGATTCAAGCTCGCTAGGGTCTGAACAAGCGGGCATCGGCTTCATGTCCCATCTCTCCATCCTGCCCACAGTCTTCACTCGGTTGGATCTACTCGAGCGTGCTTTGCACGATGAAGGATTCAAGGTGATGCAACGGGCTGACCTCGATCATTTCGGCACGACCCCAGTCAGGGTTGATCTTCTCGCCTCCCTCGATGGTTGCTGCCCTCTCGGTTGGTCGATTCAGTCCGACGGCACCATTGATCTCCACGGCGATCTGCAGCGGATCAGCACACAAATCGGACTCGCCGAAAGGCTTCAGCGGGTGACACGCCGCTATGCGCTGCTCGACGCGTTTGCCAAGGCCAGCGCCCCCTCCATGCCACCCATGCAGGTGTCGTTCAACGCCCTGCCACGTGTCTGATCAGGTTCAGATCCACATCGATCTGCTGCATCCAGAACGCCAGATCGCGCGAGTCGAGCAAATCTGGCGTCCGCGTGTGCTCACGCAGAGGTTTCAACTGCCGGTGTGGACTCCCGGGTCCTACACCCAGCGAGATCACGTTCAACACCTCCACAGCCTTGTGCTGCGCTGTGGTGATCGTCAACTTGCGGTGCGACGCACTGCACCATCCCGTTGGCAGATCGATTTGCCCGATCTTGCCCCCATCCATTTGTCCTATGCCATCGAGGCGCGGCACCTGACGGTGAGGACCTGCCACCTCGATCCCAGTTTCGCCTCGCTGAGCCTCGCGGCGCTTGCCATGGAGGTTGAAGCTGAACGTTGGACTGAACATCGTCTGCGGGTATCAGCGCCAAATGCTTGGACCGTGCATGTGCCGCTGCCATCCGATGTCGATGGATGGATCGCAGAGTCGTTCGATTCGCTCGTGGACAGCCCGGTCCATGCCGGACCATTCGAAGCGGACAACTTTGAGGTGCATGGTTCCGATCACGAGCTTCTGTTGATCGGTGCACCTCCTGGAGGCTGGCCGGGTCAGCTCAAGCGAGATGTCGCTTCTGTGTGCAGATCCACCTGTGATCTGATGGGAACATCGCCACCTGCTGGAGATCGTTACCAGCTGGTGATCCAGATGCTGAACAGTGGTTACGGCGGGCTGGAGCATGACCACAGTGCTGTGCTCCAGTACAGCTGGCAGGCGCTTGCCAAACCCGATGGTTACCGCCAGCTGCTCCAGCTTGTCGGCCATGAATATCTGCACCAGTGGAATGTCCGGCGGCTCCGCCCCGTTGAGTACCTCCCTTACGACTACAGCGGTGCCGTGGTCAGTGAGGGGCTTTGGTTCGCAGAGGGCATCACCAGTTACTTCGATCTGACGACAACCCTTCTGGCCGGATGCAGCACGCGGGTCGANTTCCTGCGTGATCTCGGCATCGAGCTCTCCCGGGTGCTGATGACGCCCGGTCGTCGAANGCAGAGTCTCGCGGCCAGTGCNGAGGAGGCCTGGGTCAAGTTGTANAAGGCGACGCCNGCATCACGTGACTCCCAGGTGAGNTACTACGGGCTGGGGGCTGCCGCAGCATTCGTTCTCGATGTCCGCCTGCGGGAGGTGGGTTCGTCGCTCGCCGTTGTGCTGCGTTCGCTGTGGCAATCCCATGGTCGCCAGCGTCGTGGCTACTGCCGAGGTGACATCAAGGCTGCCCTCGAGGGGGTGGATNCCACNCTCGCCTCTGATCTCGATGGCTGGTTGGATCAGCCGGATTCCCTTCCGCTGGATCGCACGGTTGGGGCCTTGGGGCTGCGGCTGGATCCCATTCCATCCACCCATCCCAANCATGGTCTGACCCTCAGTGATGAACAGGGAGAGGTTGTGGTCACCCGCGTCGCCACAGATGGTCCGGCAGCGAATGCCGACCTGGTGGTGGGCGACGAGGTGCTCGCTGTCGATGGTCGGAGGCTGCGCCGGAGCAGTGATCTGCCGCTTCTGCTCAGGATCGGTGTTGAGGCGGAGTTCACGCTCAGCCGTCGAGGCCTGCTGCATCAGACTCTCTTAATTCCTGACGAAGGGATAGACCACTGGCGTCTGGACTGGGATCCTGGGGCAACAGCTGAGCAAAGGGCGCTTCGAGAGCGATGGTTCCNGATCCTCTGAAACATCGCCTGACGGCAACCTGGGCAGGGGTGAAACGCCATCCCCTTGCGATTGTTCTGGCGATGACGGCAGGGTCATTCACGCTGCTGTTTCTGGGGTGGCTTGCTGCAGATCAAAAGGATTATTCCCATGCCCGCTCGCGCCCTTCGTTGCTTGAATTGCTTGACCAAGTGAGTCAGGAACGCGGTCGNGAGATCGAAGCCGAACCCTCCGGTACTGCCCCTCGCCCACCACGCGCACGGTCGTGGACATCTCCCCTGGCACGTCAATGTTCCGGGATCGATCCGAGCATTCGTCAACGGTTGATNGCTCTTCAGAGTCGTCAGTCGTCCTGGCGCAGTGATCTGCCGATCGATCCCACCAACTACGGAGAACGCCACACCCGCGACGCCTACGGACGCAATCTCGACATCAATCCTCGCGTCGTGGTGATGCACGAAACGGTGTATTCCCTGACATCTGCGGTGAACACTTTCCTGACGCCCCATCCACGCGATGAAGACCAGGTGAGNTACCACACCCTGATCGGNCTTGATGGACGTGTGCTGGATCTTGTGGATCCGATCAATCGTGCCTACGGAGCGGGCTATTCATCCTTTCTTGGNGAATGGGCCATCACCAACAAACGTTTCAAAGGCTCAGTCAACAATTTTGCGCTTCATGTGAGTTTGGAAACACCNATCAGCGGAGCGAACAGCAATGCCACGCACAGTGGCTACACCGATCGGCAATACGACGCNCTGGCTCTTGTGCTCTCCGGCTGGATCAACAGTTTTGATCTGCCACCTGCAGCCATCACCACCCATCGACATGTTGATATTGGTGGTGAACGCAGTGACCCNCGCAGTTTTGATTGGTCCGCTCTGCAAAGTCGGTTGGCNTCACTGGGTGATCTNTGTGTTTCATAGACGTCGAAGGGCTCATGGCGAGANTCCTTTGATTCAANACATTGATGCCANATCCTGTTCCATGTGTGCCGCCTAGATCAACAGATCCTGAGGCATCAGATGTTGNCCATAGATGATCTGGTGTAGTTCTGCATCCTGCATGTAGCGGAGGATCCTNGCCGGATAGTCNAGTTTGCCGTTGTGCAGATAAGCCAGTGTCGCAATCGCCTTGGCGTCAAGGTAGGAGCGGCTGGCCTGAAGAATGGACGTGTTTGGTAGTCCCAGGGCCTGTTTCAATCGATGCATCTTTCCAGCAAGCAGCCTGATGTTGGCAGCAGGATTCATCAGTTCATTTCTGGCCCAGGCGATGTCATCCTTCGTTGGCTCGGATGGGAGGAGTCCTTGATGAATTAACTCAGTGATTCCAATCTGTGCTGGACCATGGGTTTTCACCAATCCCGAATGAACGATAAAGGGAAGATCTTCTCCTGGTTTGGAATGTTGAATCTCATCAAATAAAATGGCGATGATTAACATCGGGTTCACGTTCTTTATGTTCGCCTCGCGCAAAATGACCGGTTTGAGTGATTCAAGCCTGTCAAGAGTCTGGGTGCGGAGGGGCTGGAGTTGATCAACACCCTCCGTGAACAGCTGAGCGATGGGAGGTTGGGGACCATGCACACCGAAGCGGCTCTGCAGGTGCTTCAACTCCTCAGCGGTGAAATCGCTTGGATCGGTCTGCCCAGAAAGATCCTGAACCTTCGGCAAGGTCACGACCGCTGTTGATTCGGAGCTTGGCCTTCTGGCCACATCTCCTTTGAGCATCACCAGGGCTGCCGCTGAAACACTGCACAACAACACACCACAGAGACAGACCCTGTTCAGAAGCCCAATGCGCGCACCGGCTCTGTCAGCAGCTGCATATGGTGTCGTAGGCAATGGGCAACCTTCAAGAACGTAGATAGTTTCGGCGAGAGTGCCTCTTCCATCAACGATGAGCTTCCCGGATTTCAGCGGTAGTGATGCTCAGGTGCAGTGGCAGCGTTTCTGCGACCTCCTGTGGTATCACGATGATCTCGGGATCTGGCTTGACGTCAGCCGCATGCACGTGAACGCCTCCCATCTGGAGACGTTGCAACCCGGATTCGATCAGGCCTTCGCAGCCATGCAGGACCTTGAATCCGGAGCGATCGCCAATGAGGACGAGCAGCGCCAGGTGGGCCACTACTGGCTTCGAAGTCCCCAGCTGGCTCCAACGGACGACGTTCGCGATCACATCGCCAGTGAGATCGATCTCATCGAGGCATTCGGTCAGGACGTGATCTCTGGAACGATCAAGGCACCGAACGGTGAAGCGTTCACAGACGTGTTGTGGATCGGGATTGGGGGCAGTGGTCTGGGACCTCTGCTGATGATCAAGGCCCTCCAGAACGAAGGTGAAGGGCTTCCCTTCCACTTCTTCGACAACGTTGATCCCAACGGAATGAGTGCCGTGCTGGCAGGGCTTGGCGACAAGCTCAAAACCACGCTCGTGGTGACCGTGAGTAAATCCGGCGGCACCCCCGAACCCCATCTCGGGATGGAACAGGCCCGTCATCGCCTGGAGGAGAGGGGCGGACAGTGGGCTGGACAGGCTGTTGCCATCACCATGGTGGACAGCAAGCTGGATCAGGAGGCCAAGGCGCAGAACTGGTTGAAGCGGTTCGACATGTTCGATTGGGTGGGTGGCCGAACCAGCATCACGAGTGCCGTTGGTCTGCTCCCCGGTGCCTTGATCGGCAGCGACATACGCGCCTTCCTGGCGGGCGCCGCTCAGATGGATGAAGCCACGCGAGTGGCCGACCTGCGTCGCAATCCTGCTGCCCTGATGGCGGCGTCCTGGTATGTGGCTGGCGATGGCAAAGGCAAGCGGGACATGGTGGTGCTCCCGTATCGCGATCGTCTCGAGGTGTTCAGCCGCTATCTGCAGCAGCTGGTGATGGAATCACTGGGCAAGCGCCTTGATCGCGATGGCCAGGAAGTTCATCAAGGCATCGCTGTTTACGGCAACAAAGGTTCCACGGATCAACACGCCTACGTCCAGCAGCTGCGTGATGGCGTGGATAACTTCTTCGCCACGTTCATCGAATGCCTTGAGGATGTTGAGGACATTCCGGTGATCAAGAATGAGCGTCCGGGAGACTTCCTGGATGGCTTCCTGCAGGGCACACGTTCTGCTCTGACCGAGGGAGGTCGCCAGAACATGAGCATTTCGATGCGTCGTTTCGATGCCCGCCGGCTCGGAGCCTTGATCGGGCTGTTTGAACGCGCCGTTGGTTTTTACGGTGAACTTGTGAACATCAACGCCTATCACCAACCCGGAGTTGAGGCCGGCAAGAAGGCAGCTGCCGCGGTCCTTGATCTGCAGAGTCGGGTGGAGGCGGTGCTGAATGACGGAGCGCCTCGTTCCGTTGCTGAGATCCGTCAGGCCCTCGGTGGTGGAACCGACGAGGCGGTGTTCTGGATCATGCGCCANCTCNCCGGCAACTCNGCGNGGNTNNGNNGCNGANGGNGANTGGNCCAGNCCANCCAGCATGCNGTTCAGCAANGTCTGACGGACTCCCGCAGACCCAAACATCTCAGTTCGATNCATCTGGTGTTCTGATCGGANGATCAGGGCACCAGATTCACCAGCTTTCCAGGGACAACAATCACCCGCCGGGGTGGTTGACCATCCAGCCACTTCTTGGCCACGTCACTGGCCAGGGCCATCTGTTCCAGTTCAGCTTTCTCGGCACTGGCCGGAACCTGAAGCTTGCCGCGAACCTTGCCTTTCACCTGGATCACCACTTCCACGGTGTCCTGAACAAGGGCAGCTGCATCCAGTTCTGGCCAGGANTGCCGGTGCACACTNTCTGTTCCCCCAAGACGGTGCCAGAACTCCTCTGCGATGTGGGGAGCAAACGGCGCGACCAAACGCGTCAGNACGCTCATGGCCTCCGCAAGAACGGCGGGCCGCACGTTGGTCTGCCCGATCGCCTGGAGGCTGTTGGAGAGCTTCATCAGCTCGGAGATCGCCGTGTTGAGCTGGATCTCCTCGTGCAGGTCGTCACTGATCGCCTGGATGGCGTTGTGCACGGCACGACGCAGTTCGGCCTCCTNCGATGTCAGGTCGCTGGGGAGCGGCTGATCGAGTCCTGAGCGACCGAGCAATGGAGCAGCGCTCTCCATCTGTCGCCACAGCCGCTGCAGGAAGCGGTACTGGCCTTCCACATCGGCGTCATCCCACTCGAGGTCCTTCTCCGGTGGGGCTTTGAACAGAATGAACATCCGGGCGGTATCGGCTCCGTAGCGGTCGATCACCGCCGCTGGATCAACGCCGTTGTACTTCGACTTCGACATCTTTTCGAACAACACCTCCAGCACATCACCGGTGTTGGGGTCCTTGGGATCGTCGGGATCGTTGACGTCCGCCGGTGCGATGTATTGACCGGTTGTCGGATTTCGATACGTCACCCCCTGCACCATGCCCTGGGTCAGAAGCCGCTCAAACGGCTCGTCCGCAGTGATCAAGCCTCGATCCTTGAGCGCTTTGGTGAAGAAGCGNGAGTACAGCAAATGCAGGATGGCGTGCTCAATCCCGCCCACGTATTGGTTGACGGGAAGCCAGCGAGCAATCGCCTCCGGATCGAAGGGCTTTTGACTGTTGTGCGGGTCTGCAAAGCGAAGGAAGTACCAGGAGGAGCACATGAAGGTGTCCATGGTGTCTGTTTCCCGCTTGGCCGGTTCACCGCAGGATGGACAGGGCACGTTCACCCAGTCCGTCTGTTGGCTCAACGGTGATCCGCCTTTCCCGGACAGGTCGATGCCACGGGGCAGTTCCACAGGCAGATCCTCGCGAGGCACGGCCACAGCNCCGCAGTTCGGGCAATGCACGATTGGAATCGGGCAACCCCAGTAGCGCTGTCGNGAGATCAGCCAGTCGCGCAGGCGATAACTGATCTTGCTGCTGGCCCATCCAGCGGACGCGCCGTGACGGGTGATTGCTGCCTTGGCATCANTGGATGCCATGCCGTTGAAGTCGTCCGAATGGATCAGGATTCCTGGTTCCGTCCAGGCCTTTCCAGCGGCAATGGCTTCAGCTGCACCATCGGCTTCGATGACCTGCTGGATGGGNAGGTCATTCGAATTGGCAAACACNATGTCGCGCTGATCATGGGCGGGCACACCCATCACGGCGCCTGTGCCGTAATCAGCCAGCACGTAGTCGGCGATCCACACCGGCAGCAACGCGCCGTTCAACGGATTGATCACACTGGATCCGATCGGCACGCCACGTTTGGGCCGGTCATCGCTGGTGCGTTCGATCGCACTCAGCCGTCCAACCTCCGTCCGGAAGTTGGCCACTGATGCCATGCAAGCGCTCGATGTGAGCTTGTCGACCAGCTGATGTTCCGGAGCGAGGACCACATAGGANGCCCCTGCAAGGGTGTCGGGTCGGGTCGTGAAGACAGTGATCGCCAGGTCATCGGAATCGTTGACCTGGAAGACGATTTCGGCCCCCTCGGATCGACCGATCCAGTTGGCCTGCATCGTGCGAACCCGCTCAGGCCAGCCCGACAGCTTGTCCAGATCCTTCAGCAGGCGCTCGGCATAGTCCGTGATCCGCAGGAACCATTGGTTCAGTTGGCGTTGTTCCACCAACGCTCCCGAACGCCAGGAGCGGCCATCCCCATCCACCTGTTCATTGGCCAGGACGGTCTGATCGACCGGATCCCAGTTGACAGTCGCATTCTTNCGATAAGCGAGTCCACCCTCAAACAATTCCAGAAACAACCACTGGGTCCAGCGGTAGTAATCGCTGTGGCATGTGGCCTGTTCCCGTTCCCAGTCAATGGAGAGGCCGAGACGGTCGAGCTGACCACGCATCTGTGCGATGTTGCGATCCGTCCATTCGCCTGGATCGACGTCGCGTTCAATCGCAGCGTTTTCGGCAGGTAACCCAAAGGCATCCCACCCCATCGGATGNAGAACGGCGTGCCCACGCATCCGCTGGACTCGGGCAATCACATCGGTGATCACGTAGTTCCGAACATGCCCCATGTGCAGAGTCCCCGAGGGATACGGGAACATCGACAGGGCATAGAAGGATGGTCGTTCGCTCCCGCTTGGCGTTGCATCAGCGCCTTGCTCACGCCAGGTGGTTTGCCAGCGCTGTTCCAGCTCATGGGAGTCGTAACGGCTGTTCACGAACGGACCGACTGGCGGGACGGCTGCGATCGTGCCACAGCGAACCCGCTGNTNAGCCGAGCGTGCGGATCACCACCACCTGATGACGGTTNAGAAGCAGCACTCGATCACTGCGTGGCGGTTCGATCGCCAGGAACTCGGGGTCTTGCCAAACCAATCGGCCTTCGATGCGTTCTTGACCGATNGNGTCAATGCTCAGGGGTGTGCGCTCACGGATCCAGCTCTGGAGCAACCGCACNCCCGGCAGACTTGGATCAAGTGGAGCGGTCTCCATGGNCTTNTGCAGCGTGTAGAGACGACCTGGTTCAGTTCAGCAACGACTGCTCTGGACCGCAACCATCGATGACGGTGCTTCGATAAACATCGAGCATTCACGATGCAATGGTGTGAGGAAAGTAGGCGTCATTGATGTCCTGACGTCTGATGCTCTCCCGTGATCAAGTTCAACCCAAAAAATCGAAGTTATCCGTCATCACTAAGATAATGAAGATCAAAGAGTGTCAAGTTTGTTGCTTGTGTCTTCAAGCATGAGGTCGATCAGTTCGATGGCTACAAGCTTTTTCTCCTCTCTGATGCTACGCAGAAGAATGGAATATTTATGCTCCTTCATCAAGGATGGCTTTCCCAGATCGAACCATCGGCTTTCGATCAATGCACTTAATCGCTGTCTTGGTGTCACTGATGAAATTCTTTTGTTCAATTCAAGCGACAAGTCCCTGGACTGTCTCGCTTTCGCAACATTGATCAGTTGAAGACTTTGTGAATACTGAAGGGAATGTTGNGGTCCGATCGATTCTCAAAGGNTCCGATGCGTTCTTGTCTCCACGTCGCATTGAATCCCGTGACGAAGCTTTGCATGAATCAACCAGGCCTGTGTGCACGGTTTGAACAGGGTGGAAATCTCCAGCGGTGAACTAATCTTGAAAAGGCCGACTGTTGATCCTTTGTTGCAATTCAGCAAATATCAAGGTCTTGGCAATGATTTCTTGATTCTGGACGGTCGTTCCGGTGATCTTGCGCCATCCCTCTCCGATCCAGAGGCTGAATGGGTCCGCCGCATTTGCGATCGACGTTTTGGTGTCGGCGGTGATGGTCTGATCCTTGCGCTTCCCCCACAGGGACCGGGTGACTTGCGCATGCGCATCCTCAATGCTGATGGTTCCGAGGCGGAGATGTGCGGCAACGGCATCCGTTGCCTCGCTCGATTCCTGGCCGACAGCGACGGAAACCCCCCAGGAACGAGATGGTCGATTGAAACGCTGGCCGGAATCATCGGTCCNGAGCTTCAGCCGGATGGTCAGCTCTGCGTGGACATGGGCGCACCCTTTCTGCTCCCCGAGCAAATTCCCACCACGCTGCCTGTTGGTTCCTCAGGTTGTCCGCAAGGTGTGATCAGCATCGATAGTGTTGATCTGGAAGTTGCCGCCGTGGGGATGGGCAATCCCCACGTCATCGTCCCTGTGGATGATCTCGAGGCCATTCCGTTTGAACAATGGGGTGATGCCCTCGAGCGGCATCCCCGTTTCCCTGCGAAGACCAACGTTCATTTCCTCAAGGTTCATCAGCGCGATTCCCTTGAAATCCGCGTTTGGGAGAGAGGAGCCGGCCCCACNCTGGCCTGTGGCACCGGTGCCTGCGCCACGCTTGTCGCTGCCGTGCTGCTTGGNCTCTCAGACGATCATGCCGAGGTGATGCTTCCNGGCGGACCGCTTCAGATCAGCTGGCGAGACCGTACAGGCCCTGTGCTGATGACAGGTCCCGCCAGCGCCGTTTTCGANGGAGTGATCACGCCTGAGCTCCTGCCTGAGGACNTGCCACCCGCCGCCTCTGCCCCAGGGANAAGCCAANCCTTTGATTGCGCCAGCGATTGTGTGGATGGATGCCGTCGACCGGATGCCTGCCTCCGAACCGAAGCGCAGCAACAGGTGATGGCTTTTCTCAACAACACCTCCCTCGATTCGATGCTGAATCTGGCCAGCGAATCCCTGGAACAGCGCACCCGCGCCCGTTATGAGCGCGACACTCCCTGAGATTTATCTGGATGCGGCGGCCACAACGCCACCTCTGCCTGCCGTCATCGACGCCGTCACAACGGTGCAGCGCATGGCTTGGGGCAACCCGAGCAGTCTGCATCGTTGCGGTCAGTCCGCGGCCGAGGTGCTTGAACGGTCACGGCTCGCCATCGCCGCCTTGCTCGGGGCGGATCGCGATGANGTGATTGTCACCTCTGGTGCCACTGAGTCGATTCATCTTGCTCTGCTCGGCAGCGCGGCCTGTCTGATGAGAGGGCGTCTGGTGATCTCAGCGGTGGAGCATCCAGCGGTGTCGGCGGCGGCGAAATGCTTGGAGCTGATGGGATGGGAGTGCGTGCACTGGCCTGTGGATCACCAGGGTGTGATCCGGTTGGACCGCCTGGAGGAGCTCCTNGCGCCGCCCACCCGCATGGTGTCGTTGATCTGGGGGCAGAGCGAAGTGGGTGCTCTGGAACCCGTGATCCGGGTGGGGGACGCCTGTCGGGAGCGTGGAATTCGGTTTCACACCGATGCGACCCAGCTGATTCCGCAAGGACGCATTCAGTGGAGCGGGCTTCCGATTGATCTGCTCAGCCTGTCCTCTCACAAGCTGCAGGGACCGCGCGGAGTGGGTCTCCTCTTGAAGCATCGCGATNTGGAGATCCGTTCCCTTCAAGGTGGTGGCGGCCAGGAGCAGGGACTGCGCAGCGGTACGGAACCCGTCGCTCTGGTCGCCGGATTGGCAGCGGCCCTGCAGCAGGTTCCATGCTTTGACGCTCTGTCTGTNAACTGCCCACCTGGGGCGAATCCCGACCTTCGTCCATGGCGCGATCATTTGTTGAAGGACCTTTTGTCCATCCCCGGGGTCCAGCTCTGCGGGCCGGGATCAGGCGAACGTCTCCCCCACCACATCAGTCTTCTGCTGAACGATCGCCAAGGTCGTCCCCTGTCCGGCCGTGCGGTGGTGNGGGAGTTGGCGCGTTCCGGGGTCTGTGTCAGCAGCGGCAGCGCCTGCAGTTCTGGCCTCACCACCGACAGTCCTGTTNTGACAGCCATGGGGGTGAATCAGGACCTGCGCCGCTCCGGCCTGCGCTTGAGCCTTGGGCCTTGGTTGAACAAAGAGGAGTTGATCAGGGTTCCACGTCTGATGGAGCAGGCAATGCAGCTCGCCGGTCTCGGGGACTGAGATGCTGGGGCGATGACTTCGTCCGATCCCCAGTCCGTCGCCTTGCCGGCGGATCTTGCCTCCGCAGAGCAGTCGATGATGGCCGCGCTCGGGAGTGCTCTGAACAGCGGTGACGGCACGCGCTGGTCCGCTGCACTTCGCTTTGAAAATCTGCGCATCCTTCCGGTTGCACTCCGCTTGAGCCGAGCCCTNCTNGAGGTGGATCCAAGCCTGTCGATTCTCTGGCCGGATGCAGGTGCTGCAGCCTTAGCCAGAAGGGATGCCTCCGATCTTGCGGATCGCATTCTTGATTTTCGCCAATGGATGCAACGCNGNGGCGATCAACCCTCCGATGGTCTGCTGTTGGCCGTCATGCCCCAGCCGGCTGACTACGAGGAATTCGAGCAGGTGTGCACCAGGCATGGCGGTGTCACCCTGATGCTGAATGGACGGCTTGANGATGCAGCCGTTGGCATCGGCAGTGTGGCGAGAGAGCGCCGACGCGGTTTTGTGTCGTCCTGGCGACAGGCCTTCTGGTTGGAGCCGATCGATGGCGGTGCCTTGATGCGTTGTTACCCCGATGACTGGCGTCTTTACCGTTTGGATGACGATGGATATCGCCAGGTCGCCGTGTTTGACCAGCGCCCCGGAGCGGAGGAGATCGCTGAAACACTGGCCGGTGAAGGAGCTGACTCGCTCAGACAGCANCTTGGCAATGTCGATCGTTTTCTGGATGGCCTTCGCAATTGAGGCAGCGTCCTTGATCACAGAACCAACCATCCGTATGGTTCGGCCTGACTGTTGATCCCGATGCAGCCTCCCTCCTGGATGAAACGGCTATCCCCGGTCGATGGATGTGCTGCCTTGATCGCCGTCANCGCGATAGCCGGTGTCGTTTGGTCTCCCAAGTTGACCAATGCCGTCGCCAAAGCCACGGGAGCCATGGAGCCCGTCGAGGTCAGTGTGGATGTCGGCAACCTGGTCTCAGCTGACCCTGAAGGATTGCTGCAGGCGATTCGAGAGGAAGGACAGCTGAGTTTCGTGGTCAGGAATCAGCCAGCCGGTAGTGTCCGACTCATCAATGTTGAAGTGATCCAGCCGAAGCTGCTTTCCGTACAACCGGATGGGCTCGTGGTGCAGGCTGAGAATCCAAATCCTTCTCCCAGGCTGTACGTCCGGTTCCAATTGGAGGCTGAAGCGAAGCGCAGNCCGTCAGGAATCGTTGTCGGCGGCACGAAGATCAAAGTCGGTGTTCCCGTTGAACTCGAAGGCAGNCGTTACCGCGTCGTCGGCGTCGTCAGTGGTGTTCGCCAGTCATGAAATTGCTCATGCTTCCCTTGGCTCTTGGTTTGAGTCTCACCTCACCAGGTCCGGTTGCGGCACAGCCGATCCTTGCGCCACCGCCACCTCGACACCATCAGGGATTTCCGGTTCTCCAGACTGGTCAACAATGCGCTGCTCTTCAAAACGCAATCACGGCAGCTGTCGCCGGTCAGAAGTCGGCATGGAGCATCAGTGTNCTCGATGAGCNTGGGCAACTGCTGGCTGATCTGAACGGTCAGAAACCANGGGTTCCTGCATCCAATCAGAAACTGATCAGCACGGCGTTTGCNCTTGATCGGCTCGGTACGGATTTTCGACTGCAGACCAAGCTTCTTCAACACGAAGACGGAACGCTTGAAATCGTNGGAGCGGGTGATCCGGATCTGAGCATCTCGGAAATCCAGCAGTTCGCCATGGTGGCGCTCGGCCGTGGAGGGAGTCAGCCCCCTTCCANTTCAACGGCACCCATTCGGTTGATGGTTCGCGAGGAACCAAGACAACGCTGGTGGCCGAGTGACTGGCATCCCGCCGACCGTAGTTACGCCTATGGAGCTCCGATCACCAGGCTGGCACTGACCAGCAATGCCGTTCATATGGCTGTGATGGATCCTGCCGCCCGTCTGCAGCGGGTGATCGGATCAAGTGTGCGCAAGCAGGGTGGGCAGATTCAGATGGTGATGGTGGACAACGACGGACGCGAAGCGGCATCCGGACGCAGTTCNNGTGAACCAGTGGTGCTGCACAGCGAGTTGTCGGCCCCGATGCATGCCTTGATGAGTCTGGCGAACACCGAAAGTCACAACTTCACAGCCGAAGTGNTGATGCGCGAGGCCGCGGATGACTGGGATGTGGGGANAGCCTCCTATGCCAACACGCTTTGGATGCAGGCACAGGGAATCCCGATTCAGGGGCTCAGAATCCGCGATGGCAGTGGGCTGTCCCGGGGCAACCTGGTGACGAGCCGAACGTTGGCTGCTCTGCTTCTGCGAATGAGTCAACACCCCATGGCTGCGTACTACCAGGCCTCGATGGCCATTGCAGGACAACGGGGCACACTGCGATACCTCTATCGGGGCACACCTCTTGANGGCCGGTTCTGGGGAAAGACAGGCACGCTGACAGGCGTCCGCGCCATTTCAGGAATTCTTGAAACTGACGCAGGGCGCCGATTCGTCAGCATGATCTCCAATGGCGGATCTGCNCCGAACAGCGTGATGGGGAAGGTTCTCTCCGCCAGTCAGAAGTTCAGCCGGTGTTCTTCATCGAACGCAGGCGGGTCGCCGCTCGGCGCGCCCGGCTGATCGGCACGGTTTTGGTCTCGGATGACTCAGTTGGGTTGTCTCCATCCAGACGAATGGTCTGAATCTTCACCAGCTCCTGACGACCAGCCATCACCACCTGGGCCATCTCCTTGAGCCGCACTTCAAGTTCACCCAGTGTCTGTTCGGCATAACGGTTTGCTCCGTCCTGCACGCCGGCAGCTTCCTGGCGGCTGCGCTGAATCAACGCCTCACACTGCTGCTGAGTCTGCTGACGGAACTGAAGGGCATCGTTGTGCAACCGTTCCGCTTCGTCGCGAGCTTCCTTCTGCAATCTCAGCCCCTCGCGGCGAATGGTTTCCAGTTCCTGCAAGCCCTGCTTGCGACCGGCCTCATGCTGCTCGAGGTATTGACGCTTCAATTCAACGGCTTCCTGCTCAAGCTGCTGACGTCGTTGCAGAGCCTCCTGCTCCAACTGCTGACGTCGGGCGGCAAACTGCTGCTCTTGCTGGACCAGCTTGGCCTGCATCTCCTGTTCCATGGCAGCGTTCTGCTGACGGGTGGACTGCAGCAACTGCTCGCACTGCTGACGGGTCTGATCCCGCAGCTCATTCACCTGTCGCTCGGCTTCCTGACGAATCGCGGCGTTGTTCACCAACTGCTCGCGCTGCCTTTGGGCTTGTTGAACAATTTCCTCGGCTTGCTGACGGGCCGTGCTGATGAAATCGTCACGGCGCTGCAAGAGCTGCCCAGCGCGTTCGATTTCCTTGGGCAGGCTGTCACGAACCGAATCGAGAATCTCCACCGCATCACCTTCATTCACCAGACGCCCGCCGGTGAAGGGCACCCGACTGCCCTCAAGAACAATCTCCTCCAGCTGGTCGAGTTGATCGAGCACGGTGAACCGGGCTTCGCTCATGGCTTCCGTGGTGTTAAAGCCGAATTGAAAAGCCTGTTGAGGTCCTTCGCAACCTCCGCTGGGACCATGTGATCCACCGGCCCACCAAAACGTGCCACTTCTTTCACCACAGAACTGCTGAGAAAGCTGTGACGGGCCGACGTCGCCATGAACACCGTCTCCAGAGAATCGGCCAGAGACCTGTTGGTGTGGGCGATCTGCAGTTCATATTCGAAATCACTCATTGCGCGCAGTCCGCGCAGAATCAGATCGGCACGATGGGCACTGGCACAGTGGACGGTGAGGCCGTCAAAGCTGATCACCTCGAGATCCTTTAAGTGAGTTGTTGAAGAGCGAATCTGTGTGATGCGCTCTTCAACACTGAACGCCGGCTTCTTGCTGGGGTTGCACAGGACAGCGACAACAACAACTCCGAACAGCGACGACGCCCGTTCGATCAGATCCATGTGACCGTTGGTCAGAGGGTCGAAGCTGCCTGGATAAAGCGCCCTCATGGTGTGAACGGCACTGCTTGGATCCTATGCAAGGCCTGCCTGCCTAGATTTCGTGGTGACATTGTCCAAGACTGATGGGCCTGGATCTCGACGCCAAGAAAACGCTGCTGCGCAAGATCCCCCATGGACTCTTCGTCTGCGGCGTGTGCGAAGGCGATGACGTGAACGGCTTCACGGCGTCATGGGTGACCCAGGGATCGTTCGAGCCACCCCTTGTGGTGATGGGCGTGCGGGCTGACAGCACCAGCCACGGCATCATCGAACGGACCGAGCGCTTTTCCCTCAATGTTCTCCGCGCCGACCAGAAGGATTTGGCGGCGGTGTTCTTCAAACCGCAGAAGGCCATTGGTGGACGTTTTGAAGCAGCACCGTTTCAGCTCGGCGATCTCGGGCTGCCTTTGCTGGACGATGCAATAGGCGGTGTTGAATGTGAACTTGTTGGACAGATCAAGCACGGCGACCACACCGTTTTTGTCGGGGAAGTGAAAACGGCGCGGTTGATTGCTGATGGCGAGGCGTTGAACCTGGCGAGCACGGGTTGGAATTACGGCGGCTGATCGGAACTTGGCGACGACAGGCATAGGTGCTGCGCTTCTGACACAGCCGGAACGGCTGGAACAACGACTCAAGGAGATTCCGTCTGAGCCCGGTTGTTATCTGATGCGTGACGCTGAGGATCGCATTCTCTACGTCGGTAAATCAAAGAGTCTTCGCAGTCGTGTTCGGAGTTATTTCCGCAGCCGACATGATCTGTCGCCACGGATCCGCCTGATGACGCGTCAGGTCTGTGACATTGAGTTCATCGTCACCGACAGTGAAGCTGAGGCGCTGGCGCTTGAATCGAACCTGATCAAGAACCATCAGCCGCACTTCAATGTGTTGCTGAAGGATGACAAAAAATATCCCTATCTCTGCATCACCTGGAGTGAGCCCTACCCCCGCATCTTCATCACCCGTCGCCGCCGCTTCCGCAGTCCGCTCGACCGTTTCTACGGCCCTTATGTCGATGTCGGCCTGCTTCGGCGGACGTTGTTCCTGGTGAAACGGGTGTTCCCCCTGCGGCAGCGTCCACGGCCGATGTACCCGGATCGAACCTGCCTGAACTACAACATCGGCCGCTGTCCCGGTGTCTGCCAGGAGAAAGTCACCTCAGAGGCCTACCACCGCATTCTGCGCAAGGTGGCGATGGTGTTTCAGGGCCGCAGCGACGAGCTCCAAACCCTGCTTGAGGAGCAGATGGAACGCTACGCCGAGCGCCTCGATTTTGAATCCGCTGCTCGCGTGCGTGACCAGCTGCAAGGTCTGGATCAGCTGACGGCAGACCAGAAGATGAGCCTGCCGGACTCTTCCGTGAGCCGGGATGTGCTGGCTCTGGCCTGTGACGATCGCCTTGCAGCTGTGCAGTTGTTTCAGATGCGGGCCGGCAAGTTGGTCGGGAGACTCGGTTATGCCGCTGACGCCTGTGGGATGGAGGCGGGAATGATTCTGCAGCGGGTCATCGAGGAGCATTACAGCCAGGTGGATGCCGTGGAGATTCCTCCGGAACTTCTTGTGCAGCACCCCTTGCCCCAGCAGGATCTGCTGGAGGACTGGCTCACTGAACAACGGGAGCGCAAGGTGCACATCCGCTGCCCGAAGCAACGACAGAAAGCTGATCTGATCGAGTTAGTGCAGCGCAATGCAGACTTCGAACTTCTCCGCGCCAAGCAGGGTCAGGAGCAACAGGCTCTGGCCACGGAAGATCTTGCCCAGCTTCTGGACTTGCCCTCCCCACCCCGCCGGATTGAGGGGTATGACATCAGCCATATCCAGGGGAGTGATGCTGTGGCCTCCCAGGTGGTGTTCGTTGACGGGCTTCCTGCAAAACAGCACTACCGCAAATACAAGATTCGCAGCAGCAGCATTCGTTCAGGTCACAGCGATGACTTCATGGCGATGGCTGAGATCATGCGGCGTCGCTTTCGGCGCTGGGCCCGGGTGAAGGCGGAAGGGGCTGATCTCGTGGAGCTGCGCCGGAGGGGAGGAAGTGCTCTGCAGACCGATGGCCTCAATGACTGGCCTGATGTGGTGATGATTGATGGCGGCAAGGGCCAGCTTTCAGCGGTCATGGAAGCGCTGCGGGAGCTGGATTTGCACGAAGATCTCAACGTCTGTTCGCTGGCGAAACAGCGCGAGGAGGTTTTCCTTCCCGGTGAGAGCAAACCCCTGGAGAGTGAACCGGATCAACTGGGCGTTGCCTTATTGCGTCGGCTGAGGGATGAAGCGCACCGATTTGCAGTCAGTTTTCATCGTCAGCAACGGGGAGAGCGGATGAAACGCTCACGCTTGTCGGACATACCCGGCGTCGGGCCGAAGCGGGTCAGGGATCTTCTGGCTCACTTTCACTCCATTGATGCCATTCAAATGGCCAATGTGGAGCAGTTGGAGCGTGCTCCCGGTGTTGGTCCATCACTGGCGATTCAGATTCACGCCTTTTTCCATCCGGATGACGAACGCTCTGGGGACGGGGATGACCCATCCGATANGCATCATGCGTCGTGATTGGCTCGCGGTGATTGAAACAAGTTCGTCCNGCCCATGCCATCGANTTNGCGACGGAAACTGAACCAATTCATCCAGGTTTCCGTTCGNTTTCCTNANNCATGCGCATGTCGCACNCATCNNNAATCGCGGTGCTTTGGTGATGATGTGNTGCNTNTGCTGCATCACTCCGAAACGACGAAACCCCCCTNAATTCTGTTGTCTCGGNTGGCTGCAGCCTCGCGGATTGAATNGCTTCCCATCAGATTGGGTGCCGGTTTGGNAAGGCCTTGATCCAGCTTCTGATGTCGGCATGGCTGCTGATCACTCTGACCTTCAGCCCGATGGCCCAGGCTTCNCCNGGTCTCTGCACGGGGCCCGTGTGCGCTGATGGGATCACCCGCAGTGCCAAGAACCACTGGCAACTGGTGCTGCGTCTCAACGATCAACGCGGACATCGCGAGAAGGTGGTGATGGATTGCAAAGCGGGAGTGCTCAGTCCGCGCGCCGGCCTGGTTGACCGCGGATATGCGACCGCCCTTGGACAACGCGCCTGTCGCCTTGCTGGCGAAACCACCTGATGCGATGGACATCTCACTGATCTTTCCGCACCAGCTCTTCGAAAACCATCCAGCCATCGAACCCGGACGTTCGATCGCGCTGATTGAAGACCCTCTGCTGTTCGGAACAGACCCGCAGTGGCCGCATCGGGTGCACCGTCAGAAGCTGCTGCTGCACAGGGCCACGATGCAGGCCTACGAACAGTCGTTGCTGCAGCGTGGATTCACGGTGCATTACCAGAGGCACAACCGTGCACAGGACACCACAGGACATCTGCAAATTCTGCTCGAGGCGGGTTACCGCTGCTTTCACCTTGCCGATCCAGTGGATGACCTGCTGGAACGGCGCGTTCGAGCCGTTCTTGCACGCCATGACGCTGCGTTGAAGATCACGGCCACGCCGATGTTGTTGACGCCGCAAACGGTGATCGAGGACCACTTCGCAGGCACGAAGAAGCCGTTCATGGCGCGGTTCTATGAAATGCAGCGGCGGCGGCTCGATCTCCTTCTTGACGATCAGGGTGGCCCTCTGGGTGGGCGATGGAGTTTTGACGCCGACAATCGCAAAAAGCTGCCCAAGGGCATCACCGTTCCGGAGGAACCGGGGACGGTGATGACAGCCCTGCTCCTCGAGCAGCTGAAGCAGCTGGAACAGGAACATCTTCCCGGCATCGGCAGCACGGATGACTTCTCCTATCCGATCACCCATGCCGATGCACGCCGCTGGCTGGATCATTTTCTGGACCATCGTTTTGTTCAATTCGGTGCGTATGAGGACGCCATCAGCAGTCAGCACCGCGTGATGTGGCACAGCGTGTTGACGCCGATGCTGAATTGCGGTCTTCTCACCCCCCAATTGATTCTCGAACGCACATTGCAGCGGGCAGAGATTGGTGATGTTCCCCTGAATTCACTTGAGGGGTTCCTTCGTCAGATCGTCGGCTGGAGAGAGTTCATGGCGGCGATGTATCGACGCCATGGTGAGGAGATGCGCAATGCCAATTTCTGGAACTTCAGTGACAAGCCGATTCCAGATGCGTTTTACACCGCCACGACAGGTCTTCCTCCCATCGATGACGCCATTCGACATGCGCTAACCACGGGTTACTGCCATCACATCGAACGGCTGATGCTGCTGGGCAATGTGATGTTGTTATGCAGATTTCATCCCACGCGTGTGTACACATGGTTCATGGAATTATTCGTGGATGCCTACGACTGGGTCATGGTTCCGAATGTTTATGGGATGAGTCAGTTTGCGGATGGCGGAATCTTCACCACCAAGCCCTATCTCTCAGGTTCAAATTATGTCCGTAAAATGTCTGATTACCGCAAAGGGGAGTGGTGCGACATCTGGGATGGTCTGTTCTGGAGTTTCATCAAAGACCACGAAGACTTTTTTCGAGGGCAATATCGACTGGCCATGATGGCCCGCAATCTCGATCGGATGTCCCCAACCACACTTCAAGGCCACCAAAGCAAGGCCACTGGCTTTCTTGATGCGCTGAGATGAGTGCTGCGTAGGGTCATATCAGGCCCGATTGTTCCCATGGCGCTGCCACCCGAGGCGTATCTCTGGTTCAAGACGCTCCACATCGTGGGTGTGGTCGTCTGGTTCGCAGGTCTGTTCTATCTGGTTCGCCTTTTTATCTATCACGTCGAAACGAGCGAACTCGATCCGGCACTCCAGGCTCCCTTTCGCGAGCAGTACGCACTGATGGAGCGGCGTCTGGCCAATATCATCACCACCCCAGGGATGGTGGTGGCCGTCACCATGGCTGTGGGACTTTTGATCTGCCAGCCAGGCTGGCTTCAACAGGGCTGGATGCACGCCAAACTTGCATTTGTTGCCGGTCTTCTGGCCTACCACGTGCTCTGTTATCGGCTGATGGGGCAGCTCCAACGCAATGCCTGCAGCTGGAGTGGAAGACAGCTGCGTGCGCTGAATGAGTTGCCGACGCTTCTGCTTGTGCTTGTGGTGATGCTTGTTGTGTTCAAGAATCAATTCCCAACAGGAGCTGCCACCTGGTTCATGGTGTTCCTGGTGATCTTCATGGCCGCATCGATACAGCTGTATGCACGTTGGCGACGCCTGCGCCAGGAACGCGACGCCACAGCGGGAGCCTGAGATGACGACGGGCACCCATCCGCTCATCGATGTATTGGCTCAGGTTGGTCCCCACAGTTGCCCGGGTCAGCTCAACTTTCACTGCCACACGATCTGCAGTGACGGCAGCCTTGAACCGGAGGAGTTGATCGCGCAAGCCACAGAGAAAGGCCTGCGACACCTCGCAGTGACCGATCACCACAGCTCCCACGCCCACCCTCCGATGCGTGATTGGTTGGAACGGAAGCGAACCAACGGATCCGATCTGCCAACGCTCTGGAGCGGGATGGAGATCAGTTGCCTCCTTGAAGGCTGCCTCGTGCATGTGCTGGCTCTTGGTTTCGAGCTGAATCACCCGGCCCTGCAGCCCTACAACCGCGGCGATGCCGTCGTCGGGGAAGCGCTGCGGGCCGAATCAGTCGTTCGGGCGATTCACTCCGCCGGTGGGCTGGCAGTGCTGGCTCATCCCGCTCGGTACCGTCTTGGACACGCTGAATTGATCTCCGCTGCCGCTGCACTTGGTATGGATGGGGGTGAAGCCTGGTACGACTACGACATGCAGCCCCGCTGGCAACCGAGCCCGTTGGTCTGTGAGGCGATTGATCGTCAGCTCGCCGAACTTGGCCTTTTGCGTACGTGTGGCACGGACAGTCACGGATTGGACCTTGGTGGCCGCTAAGTTCATCTGACTCCAGATCCGATCGGCATGGGCTTCTTTGATCGTCTGCTGAACAACGTCACCAAGGCGTCGGAGGACGCCAAACCGATTCAGCCCCGCGCTCCCAAAAAAGCCAAACCCGAAGCGTTTTATCTCGACTCCGATTCCTCGTCGTCTCTGGGGAATGTGGATTACATGCGGGAATCAAAGACAATCCGCAGAACATTTCCGGGCACGGTCGATTCCCCGGGAACCAAGGAGCGTGTGATCGAGGTCGCAGCAGAAACAGAGCAGCTGACGAAGCGCACCGAAGGTCTCGGTGGTGCTGTTCGGAAGGAGGAAGAGTCCATTGATCTCACAGCGGGCATTCCCAAACCGGTGAAAAAGACCTTCGCCGAGCAGGTGAGCACCTCCGAGATGAAGCAACGCCTCAAGGGCACCGCCGTCGCCGGTGTCAACACGCCGGCAGCAGCGAATGCAGCCCCGGTGGCACGCAAGCAGGAGTTGAAGGGCAATGAGGAACAGGACTCCTCAGCCAATCTCACCCCGTCCTTGAAGGCGGGTTCCATCGATCCATTCCGCCAGATGGTTCGCGATCTGAACAAGTGAGGTCTCCCCGTTCAATCCTTGCTTCGCTGTTGATCACCAGTTGACGCAGCTGATCCATCTGGTGATCACTGGCCTGTTCCCAGAGTCCCCGGTTGGAGGCTTCCAGCAGGCGCTCGGCCATGTCGCGCAGAACCCAGGGGTTGCGGCTCATCAAAAAAGAAAGGGTCTGCTCATTGGAAAGCCATTGATCGCAGATGGATCCGTAACACCAGTCCGGAACGCGATCGGTCGCAGCGTCGTAAGCGAACAGATAGTCGAGACTCGCCCCCATCTCAAAGGCTCCCTTGTAGCCGTGCTGCTTCATTCCCTCGATCCAGCGAGGGTTGAGCAGGCGACTCCGCATCACCTTGTCGAGCTCCTTTTCGAAGCGGTGCAGTCGCGGACGTTCCCGGCGCGAGTGGTCACCGAACCACAGCTGAGGGCGTTGGCCTCCGCTGCTTTCAACCGCTGCTGAGAGCCCACCGTGAAACTGGTAATAGTCATCGGAATCGAGAAGGTCATGCTCTCGGTTGTCCTGGTTCTGCAGAACGATCTGGACTGAACGCAACGCCCGCTCCAGTCCACGGCGATCGGGCAGGACCTGATCCGTGCCGTCGTACCGCCAACTGCTCCAGCACAGATACGCCTCACCGAGATCACGTCGCGATTCCCAGCTCCCGCTGTCCACCAGGGCCTGCAGTCCTGCCCCATAGGCACCTGGAGCGGAACCGAAAATGCGTCCCTGGGGACCGTCCTGCTTCCATGCAGCAGCTAATGGATTGGAGGCATCGGGTTCATCCAGGCGGGCCACCATGCGCTGAGCCTGATCCACCCATCCCACCAGTTGCGGAAAGGCATCCCGAAACAAACCGGAGATGCGCAGCACCACATCAACCCGCGGTCGTCCGAGAAGGGACAGGGGAATCACCTCCAGGGCCACCATCCGCCGCGTCGGTCCATCCCACACCGGACGAACACCGATCAGGGCCAGCAGCTGGGCAATGTCCTCCCCNCCGTTGCGCATCGTGGCTGTTCCCCACACCGACAGGGCCAGATGACGCAGATGGTCACCCTCCTCAAGCAGATGGAGTTCAAGCAGCTGTTCAGCGGAGCGNCGTCCGAGATCCCAGGCCGCTTCAGTCGGCAGTCCGCGCAGATCAACGGAGTAGAAGTTGCGTCCGGTGGGCAGCACATCCGCACGGCCACGCGTGGGGGCACCGGAGGGTCCTGCGGCGATCCGCTGCCCCGACACGGCTCTGAGAAAGGCGTGTTGTTCCGCTTCAGCGCAACGCGATAGACGCGTCCACAGGTCATCACGCAGATGGCTGAGGATGGGAACGGTCGGGCTCTGTGCGAGCCAGTCACTCAGCTCGGGATGCAACGCTGCGCTCCCAGGACTGACCTGCCCGACCAAGCGTCCAGCCAGGATCAGGGCTTGCTCCTCCAGCCATGCGCACGCGTCCCCCACCCGACGCGCCCTCTGGCATCCCAGTGCCGCCAGGCGTGTTCGATCGGCTGCTTCGAGGAGATCACCATCCTCCTGCCCCCAGGGATCCATCCCCAGGCCAAGCCTGCCTGCCAGAGCCTGAATCAGCCCAGGGTGTCCAGACTGGGGTGGACGGGCCAGGGCGACCAGGAGCTCCATTTCGGCAACGGCTGCGGGGCGTTGGCCAAACCGATGCAGTCCGGTTCGGATCTGGGATTCCTTCAGTTCACAGAGATACGTTTCGGCCTGATCAAGACAGCGCTGCAGCTGTTCGGGGTCATCGCTGATGATCGCTTCACTGGGCAGTCCTGGCCAATCCAGGCTCCTGAGCAGGTTCAGAATCCGCGCTTCCAACAGTGCGGCCCGTTGGCCTCCCAGCAGTCGCACCTCCACCAGTTCGTCCAGCAGCCCCTCGAGCTGTTGGAGCCCCCCATGCAGGCCAGCCCGACCCAGAGGTGGGGTGAGGTGATCGATGATCACCGCTTGTCCGCGGCGCTTGGCCTGGGATCCTTCACCGGGGTCATTGACGATGAAGGGATAGAGATGGGGGATGGCATCCAGGACGAGTTGAGGCCCGCAGTCTCTGCTCAGTCCAACGCCCTTGCCTGGAAGCCACTCAGCGCTGCCGTGCTTGCCGACATGGACCAGCACCTGTGTGCGATGGCTCTGCCTGAGCCAGTGGTACTGCGCCAGGTAGCGATGCGGAGGCGGCAGATCAGGTGAATGGAGATCCCGGATCTGATCAGGGTCGTATCCACGATCGGGCTGAATCAACACGACCACGTTCCCGAACCGCAGGCCATGCACTGGAAATCCCTCTGGATCGCGGTCGATCGCCGCTTCGGGATCACCCCACCGTTCCTGGATCGGTTGTCGAGCGGTCTCAGCCAATTCGCCCCACCAGGCGCTGTAGGCCTCGACGGGATGGTGCGTCAGGGGCGGACGGCTGACACTTTCCGGCGTGTTGGTCCGACCCAGCAAGAGCATGCGCATCAGCGCATCACCGTCCTCCGGCAAAGGGGTTGAACCCAGATCGTGTCCGGTCTGCTTGAGCCACTGCAGGATCGATAGGCAGCTCGATGGCGTGTCCAGACCAACGCCGTTGGCGAGTCGTCCATCCCGGACCGGGTAGTTGGCGAGCACCAGTGCGATCCGGCGTTCGTTCTCGGGGGTGCGGCGCAGATCAATCCAGTTTCTGGCGTGCCGCACAAGCCAATCCAGGCCCAGCTGATCCGGCATCAATTCAGGCAATGCCGTGGCCAAATGTCCGCGATGGGGCAAAAGCTGGCGGAATCCACAGGGGCGGGTGGTGATCCGTCCATCCAGCTCCGGCATCACCACCTGCAGGGAGAGATCCAGAGGATCAAGCCCCCTGGTGCTGCCCAACCACTGTTCCCTCGGCCTTGAACTCGTGAGCAGCTGCAGAACCGGTCGGTCCAGGGCTTCCCAGAGGGGGCTGCCGAGTCCTGCCTCCTCCTGACGCACAGAAGCGAAGGCGGTGGCGGTGATCACCAGTTCCACCCGCTCGTCCTGAAACAGATCCAGCACACCTGACTGCACAGCGGGATCGCGAAGACCACTGACCCAGATCAACCGAGGACACAGTCCAGCCGTGCGAAGACGCTGGTTTAAGGCCGTGGCGAGATGGAGATCACCGGACTGGAACAGCGCCCGGTACAGAACGATGCCCACCCTCGCGCCGGCATCGGCTTGCCAATCCCAGGGGAGAGGATCCTCCACCGGATGGATCGAGACCTCAGAGGCCGTTGGTTGGCGATCCTCGAGCAGCTCGTTTGCCACCCTCAGAAACTGCTCGACATTGGCGAAGCCCCCTTCCCGCAACAGAGCAGCCAGACGATCCGCCAGTTCGACGTCGATCGATCCCAGGTCATGGAGAGCCCTTTGCTGATCCGATGTGCCAGCGAGGATCACAAGATGCCGACCCTGGACCGACCGCTGCCAGGACCTCAGTTGTTCCAGTCCATAGCTCCAATGCCCACGGCTCCCGAGCAGGCGCACCGTGATCAGCCGTGCGGTTGTGGCCGTTGTGCGCAGGTAGTGGTCAACCTGGGCCGGATGCTGGATGCAGCTCAGGTCCAGCCCACGAATCCTTTCCCTCCAGCATTGAAGGTGGTCTGACTCCAGACAACTTGCGAGGCTGCTGAGATCTGTGCCGGCACTCGACAGCAGCAGAACGTCCGCCGGTGGCTGCTCCACCAGCACGACCTCTTCAGGAGGGTCAAGCCCCGGACAGCTCGCCAGTCGATGCATCCAGCCATTGTCCAGCTCGACGGTTGATGCACAGGTGAGAAGATTCAGCGATCGGGCCCCGTCTGCGATGCATCAGTTCCTGCCCTATGCCTGGTTCCAAGGCCAGTGCGTTCCCTTCGAAGAGGCAAGGATTTCGATTGCGACCCATGCGTTGCACTACGGCACCGGTGCGTTCGGCGGGATGCGGGCGATTCCAGACCCTCAGAATGCCGACACGATGCTGTTGTTCCGTGCTGATCGGCATGCACGACGCCTCAGTCAGAGCGCCCGTCTGTTGCTGACGGAACTCAGCGAGACCACGATTCTTGAAGCCCTGCAAGCCTTTCTGAAGGCCAATCAGCCGCAGCAACCCATCTATTTNCGCCCGTTTGTTTACACAAGTGACCTGGGCATTGCACCGCGGTTGCACGAGATTGAAACCGATTTTCTGATCTACGGCCTGCCCCTCGGCGATTACCTGTCCCCTGAAGGCGTCAGCTGTCGGATCAGCAGTTGGACCCGCCAGGAGGACCGTTCGCTGCCGCTGCGCGGGAAGATCAGCGGTGCTTACATCACCAGCTCTCTGGCCAAGACGGAAGCCGTGAAGAGCGGTTTTGATGAGGCCTTGCTGCTGAACAGTCGCGGCAAGGTGAGTGAAGCCAGCGGCATGAATCTGTTCCTTGTGCGCAACGGTGACCTGATCACGCCCGGCGTGGATCAGGACATCCTCGAAGGCATCACCAGAGCCAGTGTGATGGAACTGGCAGAGACCATGGGATTGCGGGTGATCGAACGGCCTGTCGACAAAACAGAGCTGTTCATCGCTGACGAGGTCTTTCTGACCGGCACGGCAGCGAAGATCACTCCGATTCGTCAGATCGAATCCACAACCCTCAGCACGGAACGTCCCGTGATGGATGAACTGAAACGGCGTCTTGTGGCCATCACGGAAGGCCGTGATCCGAGTTTTGAGCACTGGGTGATGCGCATTCCGGTGTGAACGCGGCGAAAGCTCGGGCTGGACCGTTCTTAGACTTTGCGGATTGATTCTGGATAGATGGCGGCGAGCACCACCACGGCACCGGTTGCTGTATCCAGGTTTCTTCAGCATCTGAACGGACCTCTGCGTCCGGTGCTCGTGTTCGACGGTGCCACCGGGACCAGCCTGCAGCAGATGGATCTGACGGCCGAGGATTTCGGTGGGGTCGAGCTGGAGGGATGCAATGAAAACCTCGTGGTCACAAGGCCCGATGCGGTGCAGGCGGTCCACCAGCAGTTTCTGGAGGCGGGCTGCGATGTGATCGAAACCGACACCTTCGGTGCCGCTTCGATTGTGTTGGTGGAATACGGGCTTGAAGATCGTGCCTTCGCGCTGAACAAGAAAGCCGCGGAACTGGCGCGTGAGATGGCAGATCGCTACAGCACGCCAGAAAAACCGCGCTTCGTCGCAGGGTCCATGGGCCCAACCACGAAACTGCCCACCTTGGGGCACATCGATTTCGACACGATGCGGGACTCCTTCCAGGAGCAGGCGGAAGGGTTGATTGCTGGTGATGTCGACCTGTTCATCGTTGAGACCTGCCAGGACGTCTTGCAGATCAAAGCAGCGCTGCAGGGCATCGAGCAGGCATTTGAGCGGACCGGGCAACGTCGTCCCCTGATGGTCTCCGTGACCATGGAGACCACCGGCACGATGCTGGTGGGATCAGACATCGCAGCCGTGGTGTCGATCCTTGAACCCTTCCCGATTGACATCCTCGGACTGAACTGCGCGACCGGTCCGGAGCAGATGAAGGAGCACATCCGTTATCTGTCCGAGCATTCTCCGTTCACCGTCAGNTGCATTCCCAACGCAGGCCTGCCCGAAAACATCGGAGGCGTGGCCCATTACCGCCTGACGCCGACTGAACTGAAGATGCAGCTGATGCACTTCGTTGAGGATCTGGGCGTCCAGGTGATCGGTGGGTGTTGCGGGACCACTCCCGCCCACATCGGCAGCCTGGCGGAACTGGCNCAGGAGCTCAAGCCGGCGCAACGGCCCTCCCGCTGGGATCGTGCCAGCGCTGAGGACGTGCGCCCCAGCCTCAATTACGAGCCTGCCGCGTCATCGATCTATGGCGTCACGCCATATCACCAGGACAACTCGTTTCTGATCATCGGCGAACGACTCAATGCCAGCGGCAGCCGCAAGGTGAGGGAACTCCTGGCAGAGGAGGACTGGGACGGCCTTGTCTCCGTTGCGCGCGGTCAGGTGAAGGAGAACGCCCATGTTCTGGACGTCAACGTCGACTACGTCGGTCGCGATGGTGAAAGCGACATGCACGAACTGGTCAGCCGTCTGGTCACCAATGTCAACCTTCCCTTGATGCTCGACTCCACGGAGTGGCAGAAGATGGAAGCCGGCCTGAAGGTGGCCGGTGGCAAGTGCATCCTCAACTCCACGAATTACGAGGATGGGGATGAACGTTTCTTCAAAGTGCTTGAGCTGGCACGCCGCTATGGAGCCGGCGTGGTGGTCGGCACCATCGACGAAGACGGAATGGCCCGCACGGCAGAGAAGAAGTTCGCCATTGCGCAGCGGGCTTATCGCGACGCCCTTGAGTTTGGAATTCCTGCCCATGAGATTTTCTACGACCCGCTGGCGCTGCCCATCTCCACCGGCATCGAGGAGGACCGACTGAATGCCAAAGCCACGGTGGATTCGATCCGGCTGATTCGCGACAACCTGCCGGGTGCACATGTTGTTCTCGGCGTCAGCAATGTGAGCTTTGGCCTGTCCCCAGCAGCGCGGATCACGTTGAATTCCGTATTCCTTCACGACTGCTGCCAGGCCGGCATGGATGCCGCAATTGTCAGCCCGGCGAAGATCCTCCCGTTGGTCAAGATCAGCGATGACCATCAGAAAGTTTGTCGTGATCTCATCAACGACAAGCGTGGTTTTGACAATGGCATCTGCACTTACGACCCGCTCACTGAACTGACCAAGCTGTTCGAGGGCGTCAGCACGAAGGAAGCGCGGGCGTCTGGTCCCTCTCTGGCTGATCTGCCCGTGGAGGAGCGTCTCAAGCAGCACATCATCGATGGGGAGCGCATCGGTCTTGAGCCTGCACTGGATGAAGGCCTGAAGGCCTACAAACCCCTCGACATCGTTAATACATTCCTTCTCGACGGCATGAAGGTGGTCGGCGAATTGTTCGGGAGCGGTCAGATGCAGCTTCCATTCGTGCTCCAGAGCGCCGAGACGATGAAGTCAGCTGTGGCCTATCTGGAACCACACATGGACAAAGAAGATGGGGCGAGTAGCAGCAAAGGCAAGTTCCTGATCGCCACAGTCAAGGGAGATGTGCACGACATCGGCAAGAACCTGGTTGACATCATTCTCACCAATAACGGTTACGAGGTTGTCAATCTCGGTATAAAACAGACTTGCGAGGCAATCATCGAAGCCCAACAGAAGCATCAGGCGGATTGCATCGCCATGAGCGGATTGTTGGTGAAATCAACGGCCTTCATGAAGGACAACCTGGCTGCCTTCAATCAGGCCGGCATCGATGTACCTGTGATCCTTGGAGGTGCAGCCCTGACACCTCGTTTCGTTCAGAAGGACTGTCGCGAGGTTTACAACGGCAAGGTTGTGTATGGGCGGGATGCTTTTGCCGATCTTCGCTTCATGGATGCCTTGATGGATGCAAAGGGGCAGGACGGCTGGAGCAACACCGGCGGATTTCTCAACGGTGCTCCGGATGGAGTTGACCTTGTCGACACCGTTGAGTCAGTGGATGCCTCCGTCAGTGCGTCAGACGCCAACGGGGATGCCCCTGTTCAACCTGCTGCCCCCGTCAGCACAGAACGCTCCGATGCCGTTCCCGCTGAGCAGGCGGCCATTCCACCTTTCCTCGGCGCCAGATGCCTTGATGAAAGCGAGATCGCCATGGAAGACGTGTTCCCCTATCTCGATCGCAATGCGTTGTTTGCAGGGCAGTGGCAAATCCGGAAAACGCAGCAGCAGAGCCGTGAGGAGTACGAAGCGATGTTGGCTGAGAAGGCGGAACCCGTTCTTCAGCACTGGATCGATCGGTGCTTGAACGAAACGCTGCTCACTCCGAGAGCGGCTTATGGCTACTTCCCTGCTGGTCGCGAGGGAAACAGCCTCAAAGTGTTTGACATCAATCGGGAGCAACAACTCGGGCAGTTCGACCTGCCGCGTCAACGCTCAGGCAACCGCTACTGCATCGCCGATTACTTCATGGACCTCACCGGTGATGGTGCTCCCCTGGACGTTCTTCCCATGCAGGCCGTCACGATGGGTGAACGGGCCAGTGCAGTGGCTCAGGAGCTGTTCAAAGGGGATCAATACAGCGACTACCTCTACTTCCATGGACTAGCGGTTCAGATGGCCGAGGCTCTTGCGGAGTGGGTGCACGCAAGGGTCAGGCATGAGCTCGGTCATCCAGACCCAGCTGACATGCCTTTGAGGGATGTGTTGGCTCAGCGCTACAGAGGCAGCCGATATTCCTTCGGATACCCAGCGTGCCCGAATGTGGCCGACTCAAGACAACAGTTGGCCTGGTTGGAGGCCGATCGCATCGGCCTCAGCATGGATGCCAGTGATCAGCTTTCACCGGAACAGAGCACCACAGCGCTTGTTGCCATTCACAGCAAGGCTCGGTATTTCAGCGCCTGAAACGACATTCGCCCCATAACCTGACAAGTCTTTTTCTTCCATCAGACCATGGCCATTGCAGGACCTGACGGCGTTGATGCGGCCATCAAGGCTGGTGTTGACCTCGATGGAACCCCCATCCCGGAAGCAATGCTCGCTTTGTACAACGAAGTGATGGATCTGGAGAGCAAGCGCGCCCGCAGCGGTGTTCTCAAGTCGATGCGGAATCGCGTCGTCAAGACCGGTGCCAAGCACTTCGACCAAGCAGCGTTGAATCAACGGCTGATCGAGGCTGGTTGGAATGGCCTGAAGGACAAGGAGATCGCCTTCTACTTCGACTGATCCCATTGGCCCAAGCCAGGGTGAGGTCACCACCTGGACCGCTTCAGTCCTGGCAGAGCTTCTCCATGGTGTCGATCACGTCCTGTTGAAACGCCTCAAGCGCGTTCGATTCACTCAGGTCAATGCCTTCACCGGCTGCGTTCTGAGCCAAATCCTGGAAGTGAAAGGCACCTTCACCATTGGCCAGGAACTCGATGGCCGAACTTTCACCGCTTTCGCGAAAGGCATCGCAGAGGGCGAGGAAGGCAGCATCTTCTGTGAATTCCCAATCCATCGAGGGGACATGACTGACTGACCTTTAACGCGTTCCCCCAGGGGTTCGTCAACTGTCTGACGTCGAAATGTGCCACTCCTTGGTCAGACTCCTCCTAATCAGTGCGTCAGGATGACCAGCAGCAGCCCCGCCCGAACCACATCCCGCAACGTTCTTGGAGAGCCGTTGGAGGTCTGCGGATGTGAACCGATGACCGGCTGGACCCGTCGAGGCTTCTGTGAAACGGATCGGGCTGATCATGGGCAACACAGCATTTGCTGTGTGATGACGGAATCCTTTCTCCGCTACAGCAAGGCCCAGGGCAATGATCTATCGACACCTGTTCCGGCCTTCCAGTTTCCTGGGCTGAAACCCGGTGATCATTGGTGCGTCTGCGCACCGCGATGGAGACAGGCGTACGAGGATGGAATGGCGCCCGGTGTGAGGCTTGAGGCGACGGAGGACACAGCCCTGCAAGTGGTCAGCCTTGAACAGTTGCAGGAACACGCTCACCAGGGGATGGCTTGACCGTCCCAGGCCAGAAAAGCACCTGAATTTTCGGGTGACTGATTCAACAGGAGACCGACGAGCTGCTCTGCGGCACGTTGAGGTGGAAACAGCTTCTCTGGATCCACAAACGCCTGAAAAGGTCGTGACAGTGCCGTGTCGGTTGTGCCTGGGTGAAACAGGGTGACTGTCGCGGACGGCCAGCGCCGGGCCCACTCGATGCTCAGGCAACGCAGCAATTGATTCTGGGCAGCCTTCGCAGCGCGATAGCCATACCACCCCCCGGATCGATTGTCCGAGATGCTGCCAACCCTTGCGCTCAGGGAGGCGAAATGGAAGGGTTGATCACGACTCAGAAGCGGCTCGATCGTTTTCGCCAGCAGGATTGGTGCGATGGCATTGATCGAGAATTGCTCCTGCAGTTGTGATCGGCTCACCTGTTGAAGGCGCTTTTCAGGACGTAGATCCGGACCATGAAGACGACCGCTGCAATTGAAGACCAGTCGGAGTGGTTGTCCAAATTGGCGTAGTGATTGAGTCAGCTCCACCAGTGACTGATCATTTTCAACGTCAACCGTCAGATCCACTCCCTCACCACCCCGACGGCCACAGATCAGCACGTTGAGATCCGGGCAACGTTGTTGCAGAACCTGATGGACGGCCCGGCCGATGCCTCCAGCACCGATGACCAGAGCCGTTCCACGCCAGTCGAAACTGCGAATCGCCTCCGACGATCCCCCCGTGAAGGGCTGATTCTGCGTTCTTCCGTTGATCTGAGTCATGATTCCTGGCGTCGAAACGGATCGTTCAGTGGCTCCGTCCCATCGCACAGCGGTTCAGCTGCTGCTGATGATTCTGGTGATCGCAACGGCGGCGGGAGCCGCCTATCGATTCGCCGGCCGCGATGAGGGTTCAACAGCGGAAGAGTCAACTTCGCTTCTGGATCTTCTCGAAGATTCATCCGAGCCGCGAACCGTTCCGAGTGACTCTGATCAGCCATCGATCACGACGGCGGTTCAAACGCCCCCGCCACTCGTGCCTGAAATCCCCACCGGGACAGGCTCTGTGGCGTTACCAATTCGTGTGGCCCTGTTGAGCCAGGTTCCGATCAAGTCGGTTGCCACCGATCCAGCCACCCGCTGTCGCATGCCCAGCGGACGGGTGATCACAGATGAGCAGGTCAACGCCCTGTTGCGTTCCGATGCTGGTGGGCGAATCCGTTGCCGTGGAGGCAGGCTGTCGATCAACGCCTCTCCCTACCGCCACACCGTTGAGCTGATCAATCGTGGTGAAGGTTGGTTGGCCATCAACGAACTCGATCTCGAGCCCTACATCGCTTCCGTGGTGGGAGCTGAAATGCCCAGTTACTGGGCTGCTGAAGCGCTGAAGGCTCAGGCTGTCGCGGCGCGTTCCTATGCGCTGGCTCATCTGGCAAGACCAGCCTCAGCTGATTATCACCTTGGAGATACAACCCGCTGGCAGGCTTATAAGGGAGATGCTTCCAGAACCGTGACCACTCGGGATGCAACCCAGGCGACGCAGGGCATCATCCTCAGTTACCAGGGAGGAATTGTCGAAAGCCTCTATGCCGCCAACAGTGCAATCAGTGCCGAGGCCCATGGCCATCTCGGAGCCAGCATGAGTCAGGAAGGAGCTCAGAACCTTGCGCTCAAGGGTCTGAAGTACAACGAGATCCTTGGACACTTCTACCGGGGAGCCTCTCTGGCAAGGCTGCGAGACGATGGCGGCTGAGCAGTTCTGGAAACAGGCGCTTGTGTGCAGTGACGCAGCTCTGTCCACGGCCGCACTGAAGCCTTTGCCCACTGATCTGGATTACATCTCCGGGTGGGATGGGGTGACATTTGAACTGCGCCATCTGAGCGGCCTGCCGCCGCGTCATCTGCGTTCCGCTGGTCCGAAGCCCAATCCGTTCCGTCCCTGGGACCGCGAACTTGAGGTCGCTGCCATCGGCGAACAGCATGTACTCATCCTCAATAAATATCCTGTTCAGATTGGCCATATGTTGCTGATCACCCAGACCTGGGCACCCCAGAAGGGATGGTTGTCGTTAGCGGATTGGACTGCCGTCGCTGAAGTCGACCAGGACACGACAGGACTCTGGTTCTTCAACAGCGGTCCAGAGGCAGGTGCCAGCCAACCGCATCGTCACCTCCAGCTGCTCCCAAGGCGACTCAACACGCCAACTTGTCCAAGACAACACTGGTTTGAACGCCACAGCCATCAGCCCGATTCATCCCGCAGCGAAAGGGCTCTTGTCACTGCCCTGAGCCGGAGTTGCGTGATGCAGCGTTTTGAGAGTCAGGATCTCGATGGCCCCTTGTTGTGGCGCAGCTATCTGGACCTATGCGAGCGGATCGGTCTGGGGTCCCCCAACACCGATCCACAGCCCCTGGCCCCCTACAACATGCTGTTGACACGGCAATGGATGGCGCTGGTCAGACGTCTGCGCGACGGCGTGAATGGCTTCAGCGTCAATGCACTTGGATTCGCTGGTTACCTGCTCAGTACAGAACGATCCGATCGACATTGGCTGCGTCAGTCAGGCCCTGAAGCTCTCCTGAGTGAGGTGGTTCAGCCGAAACCGATTCAGTAGTCGCACGGATGACGACCTGCAGATGGCTGTGCATCGCTGGTCATAAGGGATTCGCTGACGAATCTCACTGCTTCCTTCATGACCACAGCAACCATTCAGAGCCGCAATCAGCGGATTGAACAACACCTCAGCCTCGTCACCCCGATCGCGACAGGCTTCTCCCGCCGCACAGGCCACAACAACGATGATCTGGTTCAAGTCGGAATGCTTGGGCTGATCAAGGCCGCCGATCGATACCACGTGCCTTCGCCGGTTCCCTTCTCAGCATTTGCCAGACCGCACATCCGTGGAGCCATCCTCCATTACCTGAGAGATCAGGCATCTCTGGTGCGGCTGCCCAGACGCTTGGAAGAACGAGCTCAGCACTTGTTGCGGGAGGGCACCGAGGCCGTTGGCCCTGAAGACGCCATGGTGATCTGGCAGTACAGGTGCAAGAACCGCTGGGCTGAGTTGCCGGACCAGAGGACAGACAGCACGGCTGATGCTCTTGAGTCGCTTGAGAAACGGGATCGGTACCAGAAACTGAATTTAGGTCTGTTGCAGCTTCCTGATCAGGAGCGCCATGCGGTCCAGGCTGTGATCCTGCAAGGCAAAAGCCTTCGCGCGGCCGGCAAGGAACTAAATCTTTCAGCCATGACCGTTCAGCGCAGACTCAAGCTGGGACTGAGCAAGCTGGCTGCACTGGCCTGAACCAATCAGGCCGGCGTCTGAGCATCCCGATCAATCTGTTGTTGAAGGGTGCTGATCGCCGCATTGATCGCAGCCAACTGACGCTCGAGGCCATCACGCCAGAAGGTGAGCATGGCCATTTTGCGATCTTGGTGGTGACGACGCGTTGAGGCGGATGATCCGCTGGAGCAACAGAACGAAGGCAGCATGATGAGCATTGACCTTTGCTAATCCTGGCGGAATCGTCTCTGGTTCGCGGGGCGTTGTGCTTGGCGCAGAACAGGGAGGCCGCTTAAGTTGTGGCCCTTCAAGGGACACCTGACCGGGCCGTCCGACGTTAAGGAACGCATCCTTTTCATGCCGCTCAGAAGAGTCTCAATCCTGGTCCTGAGTGCGGTCTCCTTCGCGTCCGTTGAGATCGTCCATTCGCCGTCGGCGGCGTCCTACGTCGCACTGATGGCAGGACAACGGGCTCGGGGACTGAACGGCACATTCAACAACGTGCCTGTGCTGCATTCCAATCAGCCAGAAATTGTCACCGGTCCAGGCATTCTCGTGAACACGGCGAAGGGGTCGGCCATCGCCGCTGAAACGAACCAACCGCTCCGCAATCCCGCGTACACCTTCAACGGCGAATTCGGGGTGCACATGCACCACAAGTACTACCCGGACGACAAAAGCAAGCTCGGGGGTCGACGCGCCCGGGGATTGCTGACACTCGCGCTGATCGCAACCAATCCGGGTCGCTCTCCAGTCACGTTGAACTTTGATCGAGGTTCCGTCAAGAACAGCTTTGAGGCGCCTTATCACTCAAACAACCTGATGGGCGTCAAACCCCTCGGCAAAAGGCCATGGAATACCGGTCCTGGAGATGCCACAGCCGTGCAACTGCTTCGAAGCGAACTGGATCGCAAACTGAAACCCACAGTCACGATTGCTCCAGGTGAGAGCAAGGTTGTTGTGAGCACCATGCTTCCGGCTCGNGGCATTGCGAATGGNCTGCTGCATGGCCGCAGTGACGGTCCCTTCACGATGGCTGTCGTTGCAGCGGAGGAAACCAAGAACCCTGCTGCCCTGATCGGTGTGTTGCATTCGGGGCGCCTTGCTCCCGGACGCATTTATCTCAACAGAATTCGCGAGATTCAGCTCGGTCGTGTGTTTTCAAGGGTTGCAGGCGTAGCCCTGGGAGATTCCTATCGCGCCNGCATTCAGCACGACNTGCGCCAAGGCCCTCTGCATGTNCCTTTCACCAGCACGCAACGACACAACTTTGGAACCAGGGATGTTCAGGTGAATCAGCTGGCAACACGCATGATCGACTCCGCACTCAACAACATCGGCACCTANGGGGTTCGCTACGACGTCGATCTCAATCTCAGTGGATCGGGGACCCATCAGCTCGTCATGAGCCATCCAGTTGTNTCCGGCAAGAAAACATTTACGGCGTTTCGTGGTTCGATCCGGATTGAAACCCGTGAGGGCATCCGAGATGTGCANGTGGGCCTGCGTTCCGGTGAGAGCCTTGCACTGACGGATCTGANCCTGATTCCCGGTCAACCCAACCCGGTGAGAGTGAGCATGGTGTANCCGGCGGATGCCACACCAGGCCATCTTTTGAGTGTGGTGCCCGTCCAACAGCTGGCGATGCTCCATCGTCGTCAGGAACAGCAACGGGAGGCGAGGAAACGGCTGGAACAGGAGAAAAACCGACCTGTCGTTCCGAAGACCGCTCCTCCGGCCATCCCGAAGCCCACTGCCCCGATGGCGCCGCTGGTCCCTCAAGTTCAGAGACCACCGGCCTTTTCTCCGGAACCGTTGACGCCGGCTGTCCGCCCTGCCCCTGCGACAGGAGCTGATGCGCGTTTCAACAATGCGATTCAACTGCAGCAGGAATGGCTGCGACAGTTGCAGGGTCGATAATCTGCCTGCAGCGAAGCGGGTCTCTTGGCTGAGGACGGCAAGAAGAGACGACAGACCTCGTTCACGCTGTCTGATGCGTTGATTGCGGCTCTTGACCGCCTCAAACCGATCTATGGCGTGCGTTCCCGCGGTGCTGTCGTGGAGCATCTGCTGGAGTATCTGCTCTCTGAGGAACAGGACGACGCGTCGCCGTCAACAGCTGAGGCACAGGAGCTTGATCAATCGCCACGGCCATCAGAAGCCAGCAGTTTGGTTCTGATCCAAAAGGATGTTCTGAGCACGTCTCTGGCCTCTGACGTGAAGGACATGTCAACACCTGTTGGTTCCGCACCGGAGCCATCAGGGATTGAATTGCCTGGTTTTGTGCGACGGCGATCCCAGCGACTCAAACAGACATTGGCGAGTCCAGAGGACCTGANTGGATCACCGGAGTCAGATCCCATGGTTTCCGCCGTTTCGCTTCACGATCTGACCTTGGCTCAAACCGCGGCGGATGATCACTGGCGCTCCCTCTACGGACAACCTCCTGGAAATACTGTTGTTGAGGCGGCCATCACCTGGTTGGCCCGTGATCTATGGCCGAGCCTGGATGCGAGTGACGGAAGACTGTTCACCTGGACCGGTGCCAATGCCTCGGTCCAACAACTGTGCCCAACCTGGACCGTAGAACCACCGACTCTTGGTCGCGTGATGGCTGTTGCGGGAACGCTGGAGGATCCCTTCGCGACGGGGTCGCTGGCGGAACGAATGCCCACGATGATCCGTCGTTTCGTCAACCGCTTTCGACGGAGCAACAAGGTGACCTCCTTCGAAACCCTGGAATCCACCATGACCGTGCATGGTGCGCTCAAGCTTCTCGGCTTATCGACGCAACCCGGAGCGGAGGTCACGCTCCAATCCATTAAAGAGGCCTACAAGACCAGTGCCAAGAACGCTCATCCTGATACCGGAGGATCTCAGGAATCAATGCGACGGGTGTCTGAGGCTTATCAGCTTCTCAGCGGGGTCTACCGCCGCCAATAATTAGTCTCATCCCTCTTAATTGCGTCCAGTAAAAAGTCCTGTNCTGTGTCTCGAATGAGACGCGTTGAAACACTTGCTCAAGGCGAGATTGACAACAAAACCAACCCCTCGACAATCTCCGTCGCTGTTGACTGGGAAGACGAGCAATTTCTTCAACAATCAACCAATCAAGGGATCAAATTGCTTTGTCTGGCTTGTGCGTGAGGCATACCAAGACCTTCATGGTCAGGAGTCTGTGTGTTGCGCAAAAGCAGCTTCAGAACGGGGATCAAGCTCTGAGATCTCGAGCTCAAGAATTCCGGTGTACGCAATCAACAACGCGATGTCGGTCATGAAACCACCGCCACCTCGGGCCTACCAACAGCCAGAAGAGGCATCGCGCCGAGCATCTCCAATTTGATGACGGCCGAACAATCCAATCATTGCTGTCCCGAAGACTTCAAGCAGAGGGAACGATGTTGATGCGACAAAACGCCTGCTCAGTTGGTCAAACCATCGCTCATTCAAACTGCCATTTGGCATCGTGAACAAAAGCGGACGCGGACCGAGGGGCAGGACCAAAGGCATACCAGGATTGATCTCGTACGTCCCATTCTGGTCTAGTCATGCAACACGACTTAAGTCTCAAATGCGATTTACGAGATACTATTAATATCCTATTTTTTGCGATTTTTATTTGCATCAGCACTGATAACTCTGCACATCGTCTTGCCGAATCAGTTCGTGGTTGATTCTCGTTGCTGCAGTGGTCCACGCCATGTCCAGGACTGCATCGGAGACAGCAAACCACTGTCGTGGCAATCACATTGAGGCTGGCGTACCTGCTTTAAACACAGGTACGCAATATGGCACGCACAAGTGTCTCCTTAATCTCACAAAAGACTTGCGCTTACATGCAAGATGCGTCTTGAATGAGACTTGCGAACATNNAAAAATCAAGCTGCCTGGACGCTTAGCTGGTGCATCGCATAAAAAAGGGCCTGCTGTTGAGCAGGCCCGAGCAGNGNTNGCTGATCGCANTGGAGTCTCGGCTCAAGACCTGAGACGCGTCTCACCAGAGACACGTGACATTCCTCAGGTGGAGGTCTGCATGCCTTGAATCAGAAAATCGAAGTAGGGCGAAGCAACTTTGATCTGTTGTTCTGACAGGAGTGCCAAGGAGGCATCTTTCATGGTTTTCATGGCTTCGACCATGCCAGGCATCGGAACGCCGAGGCTGTTGTACATCTCCCGTGCACCCACAAGACCGATGTCTTGAATCATTTCGGTGCTTCCAGCCAGCACGCCGTAGGTCACCAAGCGGAGGTACCAGCTGTAGTCGCGGAGGCACTGAGCGCGCTGACGCTGGCCATAGGCGTTCCCGCCAGGAGCGACATACTCGGGTTTGCGCCCGAAAAGCTGTTTGGCGGATTCGTCAACGATCTTCTTTTCGTTCTCGGTCAACACCCTCACGATCGAAACGCGCATGGCGCCTTGATCGAGAAACTCGACCATGGTCCTCAGCTCGCCACTGGTGGGATACCGAAGATCATCATCGGCCTGGAGGATGAGATCCCGGACGACACTCATGACACAGAACAGGCTTCGTGGATTTTAGTGGTCACAAGGGCTCCAGCCGCCTGCTCCTGCCTCGGGTGTTACGCCTTTGCAACGCCGGAGCCGTAAGCCGATGACTGACCGCACCGCTGCACAAACACCAGCACCAAGTCCTGGCCTGGTCATTGATGTTGAGGCAACGGATCTGGATCAGCACGGGTTTGGCATCTCGCGCTGGCATGGCTGGGTGATCGTCACGCCTGACCATCTCCCCGGCGAAAAGGCACGCGTTCAATTGCAGCAACGTCAGCGATCACGCTGGCGTGCAAGACGTCTGACGCTGCTTCGTCCATCGCCATCGCGGCAACGACCACCGTGCATCCTGGCGACGGAATGCGGTGGTTGCACGTTGCAGCACCTCAGTGCGACGGGCCAGGCCGAATGGAAAAACAAAGCTGTCTGGGATCAGCTCAACAGAATCGGAACGATTGGCGCATCCACCAACCGAATTCTCTCGAATGACCAGGCGGCTCTCGGTTACCGCAATCGAGCCTTCATTCCTTTGGATCGCAATGCTGAGGGTCGCTTGCGCCTNGGTTACTACAAACGCGGCAGTCATCGCATCGTCAATCTGAATCGATGTCCTGTTCTGCATCCCAGTCTGGATGCCTTGATTGCTCCCTTGAAGAGTGATCTGGACGCCAGTGGATGGCCCGCTGATCATGATCTTCTCAAGGCTGAAGGGTTNCGCCATCTCGGCCTACGTCTGGGTGTTCATACGGGTGAAGTNTTGATCACTCTGGTCAGCAGCCACGATCGCTTGCCAGGACTCCAAGGGTGGGCGGAACGCTGGATCGAGCGATGGCCGATGGTTCGTGGCGTGACCCTCAATCTNCAACCCAAGCGCAGCAATCTGATTCTGGGAGAAGAGACCCAATTGGTCGCTGGCGACGACTGCATTCGGGATGTCTTCTGCAATCAATCGCTGTTGATTTCCACGACGACGTTCTATCAAATCAACACTCCCCAGGCTGAACGAATCGTTTCGATTCTCTGTGAACAGCTTCTATCTGAATGCTGTTCAGGTTTGGTGATCGATGCGTATTGCGGGATCGGGACCATCAGTCTCCCCCTCGCGGCCCATGGTTTTGATGTGGTGGGTCTTGAACTGAACAAGGATTCAGTGGATCAAGCCAATCGCAATGCAATTCTCAATCAGTTGGAACACAAATGCAAATTTGAAGCTGGTGATGTTATTGATTTGTTGGCTAAACATTTGCCACGGTGTGACATTTTGGTTCTCGATCCGCCGAGAAAAGGCTTGGANCCATCNGTTATNGCAACCATTCTTGGCTGCCCGCCGCAAGTGATTGCCTATCTAAGNTGTGACCCTTCAACNCAAGCNAGAGATCTCAAGTTGATCCTTGCTGGTCAGGCTGACTATGCGATTCAATTGATTCAGCCCATCGANTTCTTCCCTCAGACCTCACATCTCGAGAATCTTGTGATCATGAAACTTGTGGATCACGATGGCAAGNNTNGCTGGCCATAGATGAAGCATTGCCAGTAAATCATGATTTGATCGATCATCATCAACCTCAGGTCAACAGCCTCAAGTCGAGTTGATTGATGAATCNATCGTTGTGTTGATGATCAGCTGCGCAGCTCCGCNTTGAATTGTTTTTCCAGAGCAGCTCTTACTTTGTCGTGCACAGGCGCAACATCATCCTCTTTCAGTGTTGCCTTGCCGCGATAACGCAGTCGGAAGGCTTGGCTGGCCTTGTGTTCACCCAGCTGGTCACCCTCGAATCGGTCGATCAGTTCAACGTGTTCAAGCAATGGCTTCCCCGCCTTGCGGATCGTTTGGATCAAATCCGCGGAAGGACAGCTGCGATCCACAACAACGGCAAGATCTCGCTCACTGGAGGGAACTGTCGGAAATGGTTTGAATCCTGGCTGCCAGCGATTGGTCCGTGTTGCTGCATCGAGCAGACGCTCCAGATCCAGTTCAAACAGGAAGGTCGACTCCGGCAAGGCGAGCTCCTGAGCGATGGCTGGATGGAGCTGTCCGAAACATCCGAGGGGACGACCTTCCAGAACCAGTGTGGCCGCGCGTCCTGGATGAAGTCTTTCGTCGTTCGCAAGACGTCGATCGCTGAGATCCAGATGGAGTGCCTGCATCACTTGGGTGAGCCGACCACGGGCCTCGTGATAAGTCGGCATGACCACCTTGCCGCTGCTGGACCAACGNTCCAGGCGTCGTTCACCACAGATCAACCCCGAAATCATCGAGCGTTGATCAACNGACTGAGCCGTGCCTGTGTANANGTGACCGATCTCANAAATCCAGCAACCCGGCTGGGATGCCTTGAGATTGCGGANACCGATCTGAAGGTGTTCCTCCCAGAGATTGGTGCGGAGATGGCTTGTTTCCGCCAGAAGAGGATTGCTGATTGCAATCCTCTCGGGTTCGGTTGCTGACGCTCCCACCAACGACAAGGCTGTGACCTCCTGAAGCCCGGCAGCACAGAGCAATCGTCTGATCCGACGCTCAGCCTCTTGTCGGGGGGTGAGCATCCCTGGAGCCAATGGATCGGGAAGGTGAGCTCCGAACCGGTCAAAGCCCGTCAGTCGCGCAACCTCCTCGATCAGATCCACTTCGCGTTGCAGATCCTGTCGACGTGACGGGGGGCTGACCACAGTCCAGCCCGTCTCCGTGGGTGTGAGCGTGCATCCCAGTGCCGTGAGGCACTGCTCAACACTGAGGTCATCAAGCTCCTGCGATCCATCCTCCGACTCAACCGGACCAAGAAGGCGATGCAATGCNTCGCGGCGCAGGGTCACGGCAGGAGCCTGATCCGGCACGGTTCCACANACCCACCGTCCATGGAGTTTGAGATCAAAGTGCTGGCTGAGCATCTCCACGGCTCGGCCGGAGCAAGCCAGGGTCAGCTCCACGGGCAGCCCTTTCTCGAANCGACTGCTGGCGTCGGTTCGCAGACCGACCGCCCTCGCTGTGGTCCGCACTGAGGTGGGTGTGAACATCGCCGATTCGAGCCAGATCCGTCTGGTGCTCGCATTCACGCCACTGTCCTTGCTGCCCATCACACCGGCCAGGGCAATCGGAAGGTCGTGACAGGTGACGACCAGACAGCGTGGATCGAGGCTGAGTTTCCGATCATCCAGACCAACGAACGATTCACCATCGCGGCCGTAGCGAAGTCCNAAACTGTCGGCCGTCACGCTCGTGCCAGTGAGATGTTCCAGGGCATCGGCATCAAAGGCATGCAAGGGCTGCCCCTGTTCGAGCATGACGTGGTTCGTGATGTCCACCACGGCATTCACGCTGTTGACTCCAGCCCGTTCCAGCCGCTGACGCAGCCAAGCGGGTGAAGGGATCGAGCCGTCCACGCCCTCGATCAGGGTCACGCCATACAACCCTCCGGCTTTGATCAGAGCCGCACTCTCTGGATCACAGGAAAGGGGCTCATGCTCCGGCGAGAGGTCCAGTGTCGGCAGAGACAACGCACCCCCAGTCAGGGCTGAAATCTCTCGAGCAATGCCGACCATCGAGAGTCCGTCTGGACGGTTGGCCGTGATGGCGAGTTCCAGGATCGTGTCATCCAGTCCAAGCACCGCTGCCACTGGAGATCCCAGGGCTGGCAGGTCCTCGCTGAGATCGTCAAGGACCGCGATTCCCTCAGAGTCGGTCGCGAGTCCCAGCTCGGAGAGTGAACAAATCATTCCTGCGCTTGTTACACCGCGCAGCTCACCGGCCTTGATCGTCAGGTCAACAGCGGGAAGTACGGCACCAACCGTGGCAACAGGGACATGGATTCCGGCACGGACATTCGCTGCCCCGCAGACAATCTGCAGCGTTTCTTCAGCCCCGATGTCAACCGTGCAGACGCTCAACTTGTCGGCATTGGGATGTTTCTCGCGCTCCTTCACAAAACCAACAACAACACCCTTGGCTCGTGCGTTGAGATCTTCGATCTCTTCATCCTCGAACCCGGCCATCGAAAGGCGCTGGGATAGCTCCTCAACGGATTCATCCACCTGGACCAGTTGCTTGAGCCAGGAGAGGGACACCCGCATGAATCGTGGCGTTTGGGCGTGCGATCTTAGGAAGTTGGCCAGATCTGCCCGGTTGAAGGGGTTTGTCCTATCGGCAGGTAAGCTCTTCGTTTGTCAATTCGCTTCGCTTTAGCGGCGCAACGTCCTTTATGGCCAAGAACAAGGGCGTCCGGATCGTGATCACTCTCGAGTGCACCGAATGCCGGTCCAATCCCGCCAAGCGTTCACCCGGCGTGTCCCGNTACACGACCGANAAGAACCGCCGGAACACCACCGAACGGCTGGAGATCAAGAAGTTCTGTCCCCACTGCAACAAGATGACNCNCCATAAGGAGATCAAGTGATCCTGCAGCT
>NHKA01000018.1:0-19935 GCA_002169615.1 Cyanobacteria bacterium TMED229 | reverse complement strand
TGTCGGTGGCGAAGTAAGGGGAGATGTAGCCCTTGTCGAAGCGCATGCCCTCGGTGACCTCCAGTTCGGTCTCCATGGACTTGCCCTCTTCGAGGGAAATCACGCCTTCCTTGCCAACCTTGTCCATGGCATCGGCGATCATCTTGCCAACTTCTTCGTCGTTGCCGGCGGAGATGGTGCCCACCTGGGCGATGGCGTTGCTGTCGGCGATCGGCTTGGCCTGCTCCTTGATCTTGCTGACCAAGAAGTCAGAGGCCTTGTCGATGCCCTTCTTCAGGGTGATGGCGTTGGCACCAGCGGCCACGTTGCGCAGACCGGCCTTGACCATGGCGTGGGCCAGGACGGTGGCNGTNGTGGTNCCGTCACCGGCNGCGTCGTTNGTNTTGGAGGCGGCCTGACGNATCAGAGCNACACCGGTGTTCTCGATGTGATCCTCGAGCTCGATCTCCTTGGCGATGGTGACGCCGTCATTGATGATCTGAGGTGCACCGAACTTCTTCTCAAGCACCACATTGCGGCCCTTGGGGCCGAGGGTGACTGCAACAGACTCCGCGAGGATGTCGATGCCTTTTTCAAGAGCGCGACGGGCGTTCTCGTTGTAGATNATGCGCTTGGCCATGGAAGGCGTGTCCTTGGTTGGGTGAGATGTTCAGAAACGCTGGGTCGGAACCCGGATTGATCGCTGGCTCAGTTGACGATGGCCAGGATGTCCTTCTCGGTCAGCAGCACGTACTCATCACCGCCGAGCTTGATNTCGGTACCGGCGTACTTGCTGTAAAGCACCTTGTCGCCCACGCCGACCTCTGGAGCCTGACGGCTGCCATCGTCATTGCGCTTTCCAGGGCCGATCTGGACCACTTCACCCACCTGGGGCTTTTCCTTGGCGGTATCGGGAAGAAGAATGCCGCCGGCAGTCTTCTCCTCGGATTCAGAGACCTTGACGAAGACGCGATCGCCGAGGGGCTTAACGGTTGAGACGCTGAGAGAAACAGCAGCCATGGGTTGTTGCAAGAGCAGGGACAAGGCGCCTTGGCGCCACGCATCGACGNGAGCTGGCACTCAAGGTCGATGAGTGCCAACGTATGAAGTCGTGGTGCCTTCCCACCAGCGGCAATCTGTGCGGGTGACCGAACAGGTCCGGCACGCGACGACAGTGGTAAGGTTGCGCCGCTCTCAAAGGGCCCGAGCGCGCTGCGCCTGTACCCGCATCCTGTCTTCTTATGGTCGCTTCTGCTCCTGCATCCGCCGGCACCAAGGGCGTCGTACGCCAGGTGATTGGCCCGGTTCTGGACGTGGAATTCCCCGCCGGGAAACTGCCGAAGATCTATAACGCCCTCCGCATCGAGGCGAAAAACACCGCTGGCCAGGACGTTGCTCTGACGGCCGAGGTCCAGCAGCTGCTGGGAGATCACCGTGTTCGCGCCGTCGCGATGAGCGGAACGGATGGTCTGGTCCGCGGCATGGAGGCCGTTGACACCGGAGCTGCTATCACCGTGCCCGTTGGTGAAGCAACCCTCGGACGCATCTTCAACGTGCTGGGCGAGCCCGTTGACGAGCAGGGCCCCGTGAATGCATCAGCAACAGCTCCGATTCACCGCGATGCTCCAAAGCTGATCGAGCTTGAGACCAAGCCCAAGGTGTTCGAAACAGGGATCAAGGTGATCGACCTGTTGGCTCCTTACCGACAAGGCGGAAAGGTTGGCCTGTTTGGTGGCGCGGGTGTAGGCAAAACCGTGTTGATCCAGGAGCTGATCAACAACATCGCCAAGGAACACGGCGGCGTTTCCGTGTTCGGTGGCGTGGGCGAACGCACCCGTGAAGGAAACGACCTCTACGAGGAATTCAAGGAATCAGGAGTGATCAACTCCGACGATCTCTCCAAATCAAAAGTGGCCCTCTGCTACGGCCAGATGAACGAGCCCCCCGGCGCCCGGATGCGGGTCGGACTCTCGGCGCTGACCATGGCTGAGCACTTCAGGGACGTCAACAAACAGGACGTTCTGCTGTTCGTCGACAACATNTTCCGGTTTGTGCAAGCCGGCTCCGAGGTGTCCGCACTCTTGGGCCGGATGCCATCTGCCGTTGGCTACCAGCCCACCCTGGGNACTGACGTGGGCACACTCCAGGAGCGTGTCGCCTCCACTCTCGAGGGCTCAATCACCTCGATCCAGGCTGTCTACGTTCCAGCGGACGACCTGACGGACCCCGCCCCTGCCACCACGTTCGCCCACCTCGACGCCACCACGGTGCTCAACCGGGCCCTGGCTTCNAAGGGCATCTACCCCGCTGTTGATCCTCTGGATTCCACCAGCACCATGCTCCAGCCCGCCGTCGTCGGCGATGAGCACTACAAGGTTGCCCGCTCTGTTCAGTCCACCCTGCAGCGCTACAAGGAACTTCAGGACATCATCGCCATCCTGGGCCTNGATGAACTCTCCGAGGAAGATCGCCAGACCGTNGATCGTGCCCGCAAGGTTGAGAAGTTCCTCTCCCAGCCTTTCTTCGTGGCTGAGATCTTCACGGGCATGCCCGGCAAGTACGTGAAGCTGGAAGAAACCATCGCTGGTTTCACCCAGATTCTTGCCGGTGAACTGGATCATCTGCCNGAACAGGCCTTNTACCTCGTTGGCAACATTGATGAGGTGAAAGCCAAAGCNGAAAAGATCGCCGCTGAGGCNAACTGATGAGCGGCTCGATCACCCTTCGCGTTCTTGCACCAGACAAGAACGTTTTTGACGGCACTGCTGAAGAGGTCATCCTCCCCAGCACCACAGGCCAGATTGGTATTCTCCCCGGTCACATCTCACTGCTCACAGCCATTGATGTTGGTGTGCTGCGTGTCCGTGCAGACGGCGGCTGGAATTCCATTGCCCTCATGGGTGGATTTGCTGAAGTTGACTCCGATGAAGTCACCGTTTTGGTGAACAATGCCGAACTCGGCAGCAGCATCGATGGTGCTGCTGCTGAAACTGAATTCCAAGCAGCATCAACTGCTGTTGCCGGCATGGAAGGACAACCCGCTTCGCCCGAAAAAGTGAAAGCACAGCAACAAATGAATATGGCGCGAGCCAGAATGCAAGCCAGCAAAACAGCCGATTAAATCAAGCTGGCATCAATCCATCGACAACTTTCATCAACCCTGGCAACAATGCTGGGGTTTTTTGTTGCGTCAAAGCTCATCGAGCTTNGATCGATTGGCTTTGATTCAGCAACACTGTTGNATCATTAAAAAGCGGCTGACNGCTGAACAGTCAACCGCATCCTCATTAACAATGAGCACCNTTGCAACGATCAGGCTGTCCCACAGAAGGTGACATCCGGGAACTTCAATTTCGCCTCATCCAGACTCTTGCCCTTGCCTTCCTCCTGCCAGTAGTTGATCACTTCCGTGGCTTTGTTCAACACTTCCACGCGTTCGTTATCTGTGATCCAACTCTTACCCTCCAACTCGGTCTTCAACGTCTCCCAGGCATCCTCGCGGGGCCAGAAGAAGTAAGCCGTCAGAGGGCTGGGACCACCACCNACNATCTGATCAACGGCGAGGGCGACATTGTCCGGCAACCACAGAATCTTCAGCAGGAAACGACCCTCGTCAGCTTTCGGGGTGTATCCGGAAGGAACGCCATCGGCATCGATCGTGGCGGACGCGAGAGCAGCAGCACCTCCGCGCAGGACGGGACGGGCTTCGGGTTCACCGGCTTGCTCCTTTTCGGTCGCAGCGGAAGCCTCAGCCGTGGACGGAGAGGCTTCTTCCACCACAGCAGCAGTGCTCGCGTCCGCCTGTTCGGTGGGGGCAGCGCCTTCGGAGACCGTCATGGTGTCAGCACTCAAGGCATCAGAACAAACGACTAACCTACCAGCCGCCTGATCCCTTCCATGACCTGGGCTTCTCCATTTATTTGTTCGATATCGACGGTGTGATCAGGGACGTGGCCGGCAGCTATCGCCGAGCCCTCCAGGAAACCGTGCACCACTACAGCGGCTGGAGGCCGATTCCCCAGGAGATCGATGCACTGAAATCAGAAGGGATTTGGAACAACGACTGGGACGCCAGCATGGAGCTGTTGCGGCGCAGCGGCGCTGATGTGCCAAAACGAAAAGCGCTGATCAGCATCTTCAGCGGCTTCTATTTCGGCGGTGATCCTGATGGCGACCCTGGCGCCTGGACCGGTTTCATCCGTGATGAACCGCTCCTGGTCGATCCGGCGTTCTTCGCACAGCTCACCGCGAAAGGGCATCGCTGGGGTTTTGTCAGTGGTGCCGAGCCCCCATCGGCTCGTTACGTGCTCGAGCAACGGCTTGGCTTAAAGGATCCAGCCCTGATCGCCATGGGAGATGCTCCGGACAAGCCGGATCCCACCGGCCTGATTCGACTGGCGGATCAGCTCGCCGGCGATGATGAACCCGAACTGGTCTGCTACCTCGGTGACACCGTGGCTGACGTGCGCACGGTGCTTGGTGCTCAACGACAGCGTCCTGACCGTGCCTGGCTCAGCCTGGCCGTGGCGCCTCCCCACGTGCTGTCAGACCCGAACGCACGACCTGACTACGAGGCAACCCTGCGCAACGCAGGCGCTGACCACATCCTCTCCTCCACAACAGCGTCGCTGGATCTCTGTTGATCCATTGAGGACACGCACGTCAGCAATGCACCCTTAAGCATTCATTGTCTTCAGGAGGTCTGAGTCAGTGGCGCTCCATCGCCTCCACTGATTTCAAGGCCGCATGGGTGAGCACCTCATGGCCGTCATCAACGACAGCCACGTCATCTTCAATGCGAATGCCAATGCCCTTCCAGCGGTCATCGATCTCCGGCTGGCCCTCGGGAACGGCCAATCGATCGCTGATGTAGAGCCCTGGCTCCACGGTGAGCACCATGCCGGTCTCCAGAGAGACCGGCATCTCTCCAAGCCTGTAGGCGCCAACGTCGTGCACATCCAATCCCAGCCAGTGACCGGTGCGGTGCATGTACAGATGGCGGTAGTCACCCCGTTCAATCACGCCATCGGCATCGCCGGTCAACAGCCCTAGATCGATCAGCCCCTCCACCAGAACGCGACGGGCCGTGTCGTGCACGCTCTCGGCGGTCCCTCCCGGTTGCACCATCTCAATCGCAGCCACCTGAGCCTCAAGCACAAGGGAGTACAGCTCTTTCTGCTCCGATGAAAAGCGTCCATTCACCGGAAAGGTTCGGGTGATGTCACCGTTGTAGTAATCCGGCAGAGAGCAACCGGCGTCGATCAACAACAGATCGCCGTCCTGAAGGGCAGCGTTGTTGGCGGTGTAATGCAGCACACAGGCGTTGTCGCCACCGGCAACGATCGATCCGTAGGCGGGCCCTCGCGCACCACAAGCCCTGAAATGGGCTTCGATGGCCGCCTGCACCTCGCATTCATTCATGCCCGGTCGCGTCTGGGAGCGGGCCAATTCGTGAGCCTCCGCTGAAATACGGCAGGCCTCCCGCATCCGCCCAAGCTCGTGGGGCTCCTTACGCAATCGCAGGCGATGCAGGATCGGGCATGGAGCGACAAGGCCCAAAGCGGCCATGCCGATACGGGGAGCACGATCCAGCTGACGGCCCCAGGCTCGTAACACCAATGGCTCAACAACAGGGTGACGGCCGATGCGGAAGGCGATTGCCTCCGCACCGTCCAAGTAGTCCGGCAACTTCTCAGCCAACTGCTCCAGAGGGTGCGCGATGTCCGCCCCGAAGCGACCCACTGCCCCCTCCGTACCCCAGCGAAACCCGGTCCACACCTCGGCCGCGGGATCTTTCGGCGGCACAAACAACACGAACTGCTCCCCCTCGGGGCGATGCGGAAGCAACAGGGCCACCGCATCCGGTTCGTCGAAACCAGTCAGGAAGAAAAAGTCACTGTTCTGGCGAAAGGGCCATTCACAATCGGCGTGATGGGTAACGAGAGGAGCCGCAGGGATCACGGCTGCCGCAGCACCGAGCTCCTCCTGGAACCGTTTGCGCCGCTCCAGGTAAAGGGTTGCGTCGAACTCCGTCACGCTGACTCCTGACACTGCAGGAGAACAGGATGGCAGCTGAACATTCGCAGTTGCAGAGCCCCGATAGCATGAAATTCACCTGAATCCGTGATGCACTCCGACCTTCTGGTGCTGCTCGTGCTGGTGTTCGTGGTGCTGCTCGGCTCCGCGCTCTGCTCAGGTGTCGAAGCTGCTCTGCTCACGGTCAATCCGATCCGGGTCCACGAACTCGCCGCCCGCTCCAGGCCCCTGCCGGGGGCCAGACGATTGGCTCAGCTGCGCCAGCGCCTGGGGCGCACCCTGTCGGTGCTGGTGATTGCCAACAACGGCTTCAACATCTTCGGAAGCCTGATGCTGGGTGGCTACGCCGCCTGGGTGTTCGAATCGCGGGGGATCAGCGGTGTGGCCCTCACCGTCTTTTCCGTCGGCCTGACGATTCTGGTGATGCTGCTGGGTGAAATCCTTCCGAAGGCGCTCGGAAGCCGCTTTGCAATGCCGGTGTCCCTGACGGCCGCCCCGGTCCTGCATTTGATGGGTCTGCTGATGCAGCCGTTGGTGTTGCTGCTGGAACGCCTGTTGCCAGCCATTACAGAGGAAGCGGAAATCACCACCAACGAAGAGGAGATTCGCCTGCTGGCCCGTCTGGGTTCCCAGAAAGGCCAGATCGAGGCCGATGAAGCCGCGATGATCGGCAAGGTGTTTCAGCTCAACGATCTCACCGCCAGGACTCTGATGACGCCGCGCGTGGCAGCCCCGACCCTTGACGGAGGACTCAGCCTTGACGCGCAGAAGGCTTTGTTGCTGGGCAACAACGCATCCTGGTGGGTGGTGCTCGGCGATCAGGTGGACAAAGTGCTGGGGGTGGCCAGTCGTGAACGACTCCTGACAGCCCTGCTCGAGAACCGTGGACTGTTGACACCTGTCGATCTGTGCGAACCGGTGGAATACGTGCCCGAAATGATCCGGGCTGATCGCTTGCTCACCGGCTTTCGGAGGGACAGCAGTGGAGTTCGNGTGGTGGTGGACGAATTTGGAGGTTTTGTCGGTGTGATCGGCGCTGAGTCGGTGCTTGCGGTGCTTGCGGGCTGGTGGCGCAAGCCGGGAGCATGACAACCATGGCGCGCTTGCATGCATCCCCACCGGCCAGCACCGAACGATGCCGGCAACTGCTGAACCGCTGGCGTTCGGATCTGCATCTGAGCGCCNGGGAGCAGGGGGCACTGAGAGGAGATCTGCAACTGCTTGATCGACAGCTGGAGCGGCTCGAACAACGGCGGCTTCGCATCGCCGTTTTCGGTCGTGTGGGAGTCGGCAAATCCAGCCTGATCAATGCACTGGTCGGAAAGCCTGTGCTGGCAACAGACATCGCCCACGGCTGCACCCGTCGCCAACAGGCTGTTCCTTGGCCAATCACCGTTCCGGAATTAAGCCAAATCGAACTGATTGACACACCGGGAATCGATGAAATTGATGCAACCGGACGGGAACGGCTTGCNAGGCGCGTCGCCCTGGGCGCTGATCTGGTGTTGCTGGTGCTGGACAGTGATCTGACCAGCACCGATCACGACGCTCTGAACACATTGCTCGCCAGTGGCAAGCCTCTCCAACTGGTGCTTAACCGCAGTGATCGCTGGGGGGAGGAGGCCTTACCGGCTCTGATTGCAAGCATCGAATCGCGACTGCCGCAGCCGCTCCCTCTCACGGTGGCTGCGGCAGCCCCCCGTCAGCCGGCCATCGATTCCCAAGGACGCGTTTACAGCGAAACCGCCCCATCGCGCGTGGCCACACTGCGCCNGCGACTTCAGGAAACATTGATGAGGGAAGGGGGCCTTCTTCTGGCCCTGCAGTCGCTGAGGCAAGCGGATCGATTCCAGCAAGCCCGACAAAGACTCCGATTGCAGCAACACCGACGAACGGCGCAGAGTTTGATCGGCCGCTACGCCGCGGCCAAGGCCACGGGGGTGGCGATGAACCCGGTGCTCGCCATCGATCTGGCAGGTGGAGTGGCCTGTGACACTGCCTTGGTGATTCAGCTGTGCCGCTTGTATGGCCTGCCGTTGGCCCCTGCTTCCGCCCGTCAGTTGCTGCGCAGACTGTCGACCCAGAATTCCCTCTTGGGCGGCATCCAGATCAGCCTGAGTGCTCTCAAACAGCTGTTGCTGGTGCTTGCTCCGATCAGCGGCGGCATCAGCCTGGCTCCAGCAGCCCCGATCGCCCTTGCCCAGGCAGCTCTAGCGGTGCACAGCACAAAGCGCACCGGCCAACTGGTGGCCCATGAGTTACTGAAGGGGTTGCAGCGTGGCGGAGGCCAACCAGCAGCCCTGCTCAATCGTCTCGCCCAGAACGATCCAGTGATCCACCACTGGCTGAAGCGCTGGCATCCTCAACATCGAACGGATCTGCAGCCGTTGCTGCCCTGAGCCGCCATGGACAACGGCATCGCACTGCTGGGCACCAGCGCCGACCCTCCCACGCGCGGCCATCAAGCCCTGCTGACTGGCCTGCTCGGGCGCTATGAGCAGGTGGGCACCTGGGCCAGCGACAACCCGATGAAATCCCATGGTGCGCCCCTCGCCCTGCGTGCTCGTCTCCTGAAAGCGCTGGTCGAACAGATCAAGTCACCGGGACTCACTCTCGAGCAGGAGTTGAGCAGTCCCTGGGCGCTCACCACCCTGCAGCGCGCAGCCTTGCATTGGCCCATGCGCGACCTGGTGTTCGTGGTGGGGAGCGATCTGGCAGCGCAGATTCCTCGCTGGAGGAAGGCGGATGAGTTTCTGCAGCTCTGTCGTCTGGCCATCGCCCCACGGGAGGGTTGGCCGCTGCTGCCCGGGACGCTGCGATCCTTGGAACAGCTCGGCGCCAGGATTGAGTTGCTCGATCTGGCCGTGCCCGCGAGCGCCAGTTCCGAACTGCGCCAGGCCCCCCAGCAGAGTCAGGTGCCCAGTCAGGTCTGGCCCTTGTTGATCGAACATGGGCTCTATGGGCTCACGCCAAGCCGCCGCTGATGCGCATCGCTCTCGCCCAGATGAATCCCCTTGTGGGAGACCTTCCAGGAAATGCAGCGGCCATTTTGAGAGCCTGCCGGTGCGCTGCCGCCAATGGAGCGGAGCTGCTGTTGACACCGGAGTTGTCGCTCTGGGGTTACCCACCCCGGGACCTGTTGCTGCACCCCGCCCGCCTGCGGATGCAGCAACAGGCTCTCGATGTTCTGGTGGATGGATTGGCTGACGCTGGCCATGACCTGCAGCTGCTGGTGGGTGCGGCCCTGCCGATTGGCGATGGGCAACAACCGGACCTGCACAACGCGATCGTGCTGTTGAACCGCCAGGGCTGGCGACAGGTGGCCAGCAAGCAGTTGCTGCCCAATTACGACGTGTTTGACGAGCGGCGTTATTTCCGTCCAGGACCTTCAACAGACCTGTTGGATCTGCCTGGCGGGCAACGCCTGGGACTGACCATCTGTGAAGACCTCTGGGTCGATGCCGACCTTCAACGCGCACGGCTCAGCGGTCCAGATCCGATTGCCGCTCTCAAGGCGAAGCAACCGGATCTCCTGATCAACCTCGCCGCTTCGCCCTTCGATGCCTCAAAAGCCCATCTCAGGCGTCAGCTGGCGGCCCGCGCCGCTCGACGTCTCGATTGCCCTGTTGTTTATCTCAACCAGGTGGGCGGGAACGATGAACTGGTGTTCGACGGATCCAGCTTTGTGGTGGATGCCGATGGTGCGCCTCAGCTGGAGCTCCCCTTCGGACGCGAGGCGATGCGGTACTGGGAGAGCGGGATGGTCGGCGTCCACACCAAAGCAGCCCCTGCCCCGGATCCACTGGAGCTGCTGTTCCGAGCCCTGGTGCTGGGAGTGCGCGATTACGCCAGAAAATGTGGTTTCAAAGCGGCTCTGTTGGGACTAAGCGGAGGCATCGATTCAGCCCTCGTTGCGGTCATCGCCACCGCTGCCCTTGGTGCTGATCGGGTGTCAGGCCTGCTGATGCCCTCACCATGGAGCTCCAGCGGCTCGATCCACGATGCATCAGCTCTGGCCCAGCGCCTCGGCCTGACCACGAGCACCTTGCCGATCGCAGCCTTGATGGATGGATTCGATCAGGCGCTGACCCCGGCGCTCGGACATCAACCCGAGGGGGTGACCGCTGAAAATCTGCAATCCCGCATTCGAGGCACGCTGCTGATGGCCATGGCCAATCAACAGGGACAACTGCTGCTGACCACAGGAAACAAATCAGAACTGGCTGTGGGCTATTGCACCCTNTACGGCGACATGAATGGTGGTCTTGCGGTGATCGGCGACCTCTACAAGACCACCGTGTTTGCACTCTGTGACTGGCTTGATGGCGCTGGAGCCCAGACCTGCCGAGCCGATCTGAACCTGCCAACGGAAGGAGAGCTGGTGGGGGAGGCAATCCGCTGCAAGCCGCCGAGCGCCGAACTGAGGCCGGNGCAGAAGGACAGCGACTCNCTACCGGACTACGACGTTCTGGATCGACTGTTGAAGGAGCTGATTGAAGAACGCCGTGCGGGCGCAGACCTGATCACCGAAGGGCATGAGCCACACCTGGTCCAGCGGGTGGAGAGGTTGCTGAAACGAGCGGAATTCAAGCGCCGCCAGGCGGCTCCCGTGCTGAAGGTGTGTCCGCAAGCATTCGGGACAGGTTGGCGCCTGCCGATTGCATCTGCTTGATCTTTCTGGCAGCGATCGCGCTGCGGGGCCACATTGAAGAGATCCCCCCGATGAGGGTCGTCGACCCATGGCAGCGTCAGTTTTGACGGCCCCGATGGCCAGCATCGGAATACCAAAGGAGATCAAAGTCGACGAACAGCGGGTGGCGCTGACACCCGATGCCGTCCGCGAACTGGTCAGCCAGGGCTTGGAGGTGCGCATCGAAAGCGGTGCTGGTGATGGAGCAGGCATCAAAGACGACGCCTTCGCCCGAGCCGGCGCCCAGGTGGTCTCGCGAGAAGAGGCCTGGGGCGCCCACTTGGTGGTGAAAGTGAAGGAACCACAGCAGGAGGAATTCCACCACCTGCGCCAGGACATGCTGCTGTTCACCTATCTGCATCTGGCTGCATACCCTGCTGTCGGTGAGGCGCTCTTGGACGCCGGCACCACAGGAATCGCCTACGAGACGGTTCAACTCGCCAACGGCAGCCTGCCGCTGCTGGCTCCAATGAGCGAAATCGCCGGGCGACTGGCAGCCCAGGTGGGCGCACACNTNTTGGAACGTCCCCATGGCGGCCGTGGCGTGCTGATCGGAGGATGCACCGGCGTGCAACCGGCCCGGGTGGTGGTGCTGGGGGCNGGCACCGTGGGCTGGAACGCTGCGCGATTGGCAGCTGCGATGGACGCCGAGGTGTTGCTGCTGGATCGCTCTCCGGAACGNCTGCGCAGCTTGGAGGCAGACCGTCGCGGCCGGCTGATGAGCGTGGTGAGCAGCCGCGGCCTGCTGGAGCGTCTGGTGCCGACGGCGGATCTTGTCATCGGAGCGGTGCTGACGCCAGGCGGCCGCGCTCCAACGCTGGTGGATGAAGCGATGGTTCAGCAGATGCGGCCTGGATCGGTGATCGTCGATGTGGCGATTGATCAGGGGGGCTGTGTGGCCACCAGCCGCGAAACCACCCACACCAACCCAACGGTGAACATTCATGGCGTGCAGCACTACGCCGTGGGCAACATGCCGGGGGCTGTGCCGTTCACCTCAACCGAAGCCCTCGTCAGCGTCACTCTCCCTTACATCCTGGGGATCGCCGGACGCGGCCTGGAGGAAGCGGTCACAGAACGTCCGGAGCTGCTCTCTGGGCTGAACACCGTNGAAGGGGCGGTCTGCCATCCAGGGGTCGCCAAAGCCCTCGGCGTGCAACCACGCCATCCAATGGCCTGCCTGCGCTAGCCAGCAATCAGATCAGTCGCTTGGTTGCTTCGGGCCGATGTAAAGCCAGTCGCCATCGCACGACCCGCCCCGACGCNGAAAGAGAGACGTTTCCTTCAACACGCCACCCCGGTAGCGCGCTTCAAAGCGCACCGTTCCCTCACGATCGACGGGACCACCGGCGCAAACCTGAATGATCGTGAGCCCCAACCAGCGGGTTTGCCGGCAGATCTGAACAAGGTCCCGTCGCCGTTGAAGCTCCGGCACGTCCGGNTGCGGATGGGTCNTCAGGAGGTAGTCCACCTCCCCCACAGCGAAGGCCGAATAACGGGAGCGCATCAACTGCTCGGCTGTCGTCGCCCGGCGCATCCCCTGATGGANAGGTCCGCAACAGNCGNTGTAATCACCCCCACCACATGGGCAGCCCNGCTGAACAGCTGCGGATCCAAAACCCCGAGCCATCAGCGAAGCCGTTGCAATGACGGCAACGGGCGAACCAGGGATTCCGCGCTGAGCCCCTCCCGCATCNCCATCAGCAGTCCCGCCGCCTCCGTGTAGCTCTTGNCTGGCAGAACAGCGGACTCCAGCCCCATCGCCTCGGCCGTGACCGAGAGAGCAGAAGGATTGACCACGGTGATCACAGGCACGCCACGCTCGATGCAGGACAGAACAGCATCGCCTCCCAACGCCCCATCGGGAACAACAACCGCCCCCAGCTGACTGGCGCTGAGATCNCCCGCCGCCGCNGCNGGCATNTCGATNAGATCCGGGGCACGACTGAGCCCCACCAGCACGCAGGCGAGGAAGGTGTANCCCAGCTCCTCCCCGGCTGCGCGTGGATCCAGTGACGNATCCAANGGCAANGGACTCAGGGCGGGCGCATGGGCGCAGGGGAGTTGCAANTGGCGCACCAGCAGATGGCTGATCACCGCTTCCGCTCCAGCNAGNGCGTCAACTCCATTCCCCTGGCGGTATGCCGCCAGCTCGGCGCTTTCGGGNTCCTCNGGGAAACGTGCCACCACGGCAATGGCCGTGGCCCCGGCCTCTCGCAATCGCTCCCCTGCACGCAGCAATGCATCTGGATGTCGAATCCGGCCCCAGCTTGCGCCACTGGAACCAAGCTCGAGACTGACCTCCAATGGCCGATCGGTTGTGACAACCGGTCCGATCTCCAGGCCAAGGGTGGCGCGACAGCCTTCCGCCACCTGAATCTGACGCTGAACAAGCTCCGGCTCGATACCCCGATCCAGCAACAGGCCGATCCGCTGACGACGCACCTGCCGCAGGGTCCACTCACCGGCCGCAAAACGATCGATGCCGTAACCCTCCACGTAATGAATCCGCGGATCGCTCCAATAGAGCGCCGCCCCATTCATCACGTTGGGGTGGGTGATCAGNCAGCCNCTNGCCGCAGCCAACAAGCGTGCACTGGGAAGGGCGTCGCCGGCNTAGCCGCCGATGGAGCACCCAATGCCTGTNGGCACNACCATCANCACGGGCAAGGGAGCCGAACTCATTCCTGCAGGACCGCTTCAAGCTGAAGCAACCGACTCCCCGATGGGTCAACNGTCACGGCGGTGATNGCCCAACGAAGCAAACCACCTTGCGGNGCCAGCTCCCGACAGATCCTCCCCCGCCATTGCTCNACGGGAACCTCNGGAGGCAACAGCACCTGCACCTCCAGGCGGCGCAAGCTCACTTCTGATACTGACCGAACTGCGCCTCGTACAACGCATCCTCCTGCCCAGCCTTGAGCGTGAGATCGGCGCGAGGGAAGGCAACACAGAGCAGTGCATAGCCCTGCTGCTGAAGCTCTCCCTTCACACCCATCGCATCGGCTTGCTCCACCACGCCATCCGTAATCACCGCTGCACAGGTGGTGCACACCCCGGAACAGCAGGAGCTGGGNAGCGTCACGCCTGCTTCTTCGGCGGCATTCAACACAGTCTGGTCGGCACGACAGCTGAAGGAGTGGGTGATGCCATCCAGCTCAGCGCGAACCTGAAACACAACTTCCAATTGATCGAAGTNGTTTTACCTGTCAATGATCGTATCAAGCAAAGAATTGGTCCGTCCTTGAACAATCTTCAGCAGAGCCAGAGAATCGAACAACACTGTCCAAAAACAAATTGACNTTAGCATCAAAAAATNNCGCAAACAATTCCACCCATAACGAGCAAAATCACCTCAAGCCTTAATTCATTATCGCAATTNAATGANCCATCAAAAATGCAACCACNGGAACAACNACCTTCCCAAAAAGACAACCAAGCCGCTTCATNTCTCAAGAAATCACAACTTGGCGGCTTCACACTCCANGTGAATCACCTGCTCCATCAACACCATAATTGCTCAAATTAGCCGAGCCGAATCGGCTGCAAAACACAACGAATTCCAAAAAATTCTGCCTGCATGAAAACAATTTTCTCCATGCAGGCGTCGACTTACTCAGTTCTCACGATTGGCTTGACTGAGCAGAGAGCAGGCGCGCAACTTACACTTAGTCGCCACATATTAGCCATAAGAACTTGCAAAGACAATGACTAATCCAACCAAAAAGATCAACACGGACCTTCCGGACACCACACCACCCCACGCCGAAGAGCAATGGAATACTGAAATATGCCACTAACCCCAAGGCAACAACGGCCATCATCGCGGAAATAACGAAGTGAATTCATCAGGCGGGCCCTATAACATTCACACTCGCCAACGCTGGAGAATTACAGGCCTCACACAATAGAATCATTCAAAAAGGAACAAAAAATCAACACGAGCCCAGCAAGTAGCGCCCAAGACTGAGCAATTGTTGCCAAAAAGGCAAGCAACTGTTANCATATAAAATATTCGATAAATTCGAGCTTCAAATNTGGCATCNATCATGCCANCCATGCACGCATTAGCTTTAAGCCATTGAACAACTATTNGGACTGCAACAATAAAGATTTTGATCTNACNTTCACCAAACAGGAGGTCAAGGAAGGANGCGTTTTCAACACGATCCTCTCATCATCANAGTGCCATGCAGGACAAAAAGTCTTTTGGACGCTGTCAGGTAAAGGCATCACCACTGACGATTTCATCGACCAGAGCCTGAAGGGCAGTAACGTTCTCAACGCACAAGGCATATACAAGCACAAGATTTACATCAAAAGCGATGAAAAAAAGGANGGCACAGAAACACTAACTCTTGAATACTTTGTCGACAAAAGAAGAACCAACAAAATAGCCGAAGAAAGNATCAAAATCATCNANACGTCCTATGAACCTGACGATGACGATGACGATCAGGATCCNAACAAACCATACAGATTAGAAGCTAGTCGACCTCAAGTAAAAGAAAATATTCACATCTCNGTNAATATACAAAATGGAATCCCNNGAAAAGTAGTTTATTTTTCCTTATCGGGCAANGGNATCAATAAAAACGACTTTGACTTGAATTATGCACGCACAAAAGGCGAGGCCATTATTCAAAGCAATGGGATAGCAAGGCTCCCCTTTCTTTTAAGAGCTGATCACAACACAGAAGGGGAAGAAATTGCCACAGTCTCTCTCTACAAGGATAAAAAACGAACNAAAAAACTAAACTCCATCTCATTTCCAATTGCTGANACNTCCATTGAAACTCCCAANCAAGGGCCAACTGATTCTNTAAAACCANGTACAAAGCAACCCCNATGGGGGCCTATCACCCAAAAAGGCACATGGTTCACCCTTTCACCAAGCAGATCAGAAATCAATGAGAATAACTCAACGAGGACTCGAATTGATTCAAATTCCAAGAAAAATAGACGTCTGTATTTCAAGATTTCAGGGAAAGGAATCAATAAAAATGACATTGATCTTTCCTATGCACGCATCAGTGGACAAGCGATCACCAACAGCAATGGAGTAGCATTCATCCCACACCTGTTGAGGAATGACAACAAAACCGAAGGGACTGAAGAAATGACGATTACTCTTTATTCCGACAAGAAGAGAAAGAAAAAGCTGACCGCAACAACTGTTCCAATCCTTGATACATCTNTTGAAACNCCCGAACAGGGGCCTACTGAATCGAAAGACCCAGGTACNAATCAAATNTCATGGNCAGGCAACATTTTCGGTGGATCCTGGTTTACATTATCACCAAATCATACAGATTACAGAGATAATGAGCCAATTCTGACTAGAATTGANTCGAATTCTCTTCCTGGAGAGANAGTTTATTATCAACTAAGCGGAGCAGGCNTTACGTCTAATTCACTCGATACATCGAGCGAATTTGGAGGGATGAAAGGAAAAGCCAACATTGGCCTGAATGGCCTTGCCAACATTGAACATCTTGTCAAAGAAGATAAAACGTCGTTGAACGATCGTGAACTGACCATTGCGCTATTTCGCGATCGAAAGAGAACAAAAGAAGTTGCTGCAACAAGCTTTCTCATCAAGAACATAACGGTTAGGCCAGAGACTAGAAATATGATTCCATTCAGCGAAGGGGCGGGGCTTAGACAAAGGGCTTTTGATCCGTGTTACATCTCCCCAAACCAGGATTTTTGCGGAATTGCCAATGACATCAACGCTAATAACATCGCCGCCATGCAACAAAATCCTTTCTAAAATCAATTCAGCTAATATATTGCAAGATGATCTAGACACCTGAGAGCTTGGTGAATCCTATTGAAAAAGTGCCAACGCCTGCTATAGTAATAATTAATGATAAGAGTAGAAGATTATAATCTCTCTCTTGTCTCCCGCTTAAATCTAAAATCAACAATCCTTTCAGATCTATGTCTTCCTATTCGAAATGCAATAATAATGAATTTGATCTAACTCTCAATAAAAGAGAGGTCAAGGAGGGTCGCTCCTTTAATTCAACTCTTAAATCATCGAAATGTCACGGCAATCGAAAAGTCTTTTGGACATTATCAGGAGACGGCATCACAACCGATGACTTCATTGGCGAGGGATTAGAGGGGAATGATTTTCTCAATTATCATGGCACACATAAGCACACATTTGAAATTAAACGAGATGGCAAAGAAGAGGGCACAGAAATACTTAAGCTCGAGTATTTTGTTGACAAAAAAAGAAAGAAAAAAGTAGCTGAAGAAACCATCAAAATCATCGATACATCTTATGAGCCCGATGATATCGACGAGAACCCCAATCAGCCTTACAAACTAGGCATTAGTCGTCCACAGGTTAAAGAAAATGTTTTAATCTCAGCAAATATACAGAATGGTGTGCCCGACAAAAAAGTTTATTATTCTCTTTCAGGCCTGGGAGTCGATAAAAACGATATTGACTTGAATTATGCTCGCACTGAGGGAGAAGCAATTATTCAAAAAAATGAGAAAGCCAGCATACCCTTTCTGATAAGAGCCGATCACAACACAGAGGGAGAAGAAATTGCCACTGTCACGATTTACAAGAACAAGAAACGAACCAAAAAACTCGATTCTATTTCATTCCCAATTGTCGACACCTCAGTAGAAACTCCAGAGCAAGGCTCGACTGCTTCTATAGATCCAGATACAAAGCAACCACAATGGGGGCCTGTTACAAAAAAGGGAACTTGGTTTTCCCTTTCAGCAAGTCGACCCGAGATCAAAGAAAACAACTCGACCCGCACGCGAATTGATTCCAATTCGAAGAAGGATAGAAGCCTCTACTTTAAACTTAGTGGGAAAAATGTTAATAAAGATGATTTTGACCTCTCCTATGCGCGCATGAAAGGAAAAGCAGTCACCAACAGTAATGGTGTTGCATTTATTCCACACTTGTTGAGAAATGACAACAAAACTGAAGGGACTGAAGAGATGACCATAACCCTCTACTCCGATAAGAAGAAAAAGAAAAAGCTGGCCGTAACAACCGTTCCAATCCTTGACACATCCACCGAAACACCGGAACAGGGACCGACCAAATCCAAAGAACCAGGAATTGATCAGCCCACGTGGACGGGTGGCGTAGACGGTGGAATCTGGTTTACATTATCTCCAAACAGATCAGATTATAAAGACAATGAGCCAATTCTTACCAGAATTGATTCAGACTCCCTGCCAGGCACGACTGTTTATTATCAACTGAGCGGAACAAACATTACATCAGAAGATCTAGATACGTCTGATGATTTTGGAGGAATCACTGGCAAGGCAAGTATTGGCGTGAATGGACTTGCCAACATTCAACATCTTGTTAAGGAAGATAAGTCGTCCTTCGAAGATCGAGAGTTAACGATTGAGCTGTATCGGGATCAACAAAGAACAAAGAAACTTGCGTCAACTACTGTGCCCATCAAAAATATTACAGTAAGGCCAAATATTACGATCTCTTCCAACACAAATTCAATCAACGAAGGGAAGGGAGTTAAGTTTCAAGTTTTTACAGAAGGCTATAGTCGAGATCAAGAATTTTTCTGGGATATTCAAGGATTAAATGTCAATACAGCGGACTTTATTCCCCAAACCAATCTATTTGGAACATCCAAACGCGAGGAGGGTAAGCAAAAATTCAATCTTGAATTTGTGACCGAAAAAGATAATTTCACAGAAGGAGAGGAAAGATTTAATTTATTTATTTACTCAGATGCGACCAAAGAAAACCTCATAGGGAAATCAGGCGCCGTTATTATTAATGACACTTCAACAACTCCTCAGAAGACTGTCAACTTGACAGCGAGTCCAAGCTCCGTCAAGGAAGGAAAAGACTTTAAAATCAACATCAAAACAAAAAACATCAATGAAGGGATTCCTTTGTACTGGAGCAGCTCTGGNACGGCTACTTTAAATGATATTGTTTTATTTAATGATAGTCCTGCAAGAAAAGGAACAGCAATTATTGATGGCGATGGAAGATCCGAAATTATGTTTNGCACCGTTTCAGATGGCACGATAGAAAAGAATGAGTCGTTTATATTGTCGACATTTAGTGATATCAACTTGATCAATGCGATTGGCGATCCAATTACTGTTACGATTTTGGACACACAGAGCCCTGTGCCAACCAATAATCCTGTTGATAACAATTCAGAAGATCAAAGTATAACAATAACAGCGAGTACTAAAACTGATCCCAATCATACTGTNAACGAAGGCAAAGGCATCAAATTTCAAGTTTTTACAGAAGGCTATAGTCGAGATCAAGAATTTTTCTGGGATATTCAAGGATTAAACGTCAATGAATCTGATTTTATCCCTCAGACTGTACTATCTGGAACATCAATACGCGATCCAGGTAAACAAAAATTCCTATTAGAATTTGACACTTTGAGTGACAATCTCACCGAAGGTCAAGAAGAATTCAATCTATTCATCTACTCAAATCCGAGCAGAACAGATCTAATCGGCAAATCAGAAACAATCATTATCAATGATACCTCGAAGACTCCTCAAAAGATTGTTAAATTGACAGCAAACCCTAGCTCTGTTAAAGAAGGAAAAGACTTTGACATCAATTTCAAAACAAAAAATATCGACCCAGGCACACAACTATTTTGGAGAGGATCTGGAACTACCGATTCAAGTGATCTTATACTNTTTAATGGAAGCCCTGCTTCAGCAGGAGAGGTGGTTATCGATACCAATGGCAGGTCAGTGATTAATTTCGAAGTCGCTGAAGATTACACGACAGAAGGAGATGAATTATTTACACTGACCACTTTTCACGATGCTAACTTTCTGAGTCCCGCAAGTGATTCCATCTCAGTAATCATTCGAGATACATCTCAGGGCATCTGAATTTAATTGAAGAACGACATAAAAAAGCCGACCTCTATGAGGTCGGCAAATTTGGATATTCGACAAAAAGTCTTCCCTTGGGTCAACCGGTCAACCCATTGCTGCTGCGCCACCAACCACTTCAAGGATTTCCTGAGTGATCGCAGCCTGCCGAGCCTTGTTGTAATCAAGGGTCAGCGTCTTGGCCAATGCCTTGGCGTTGTCGCTTGCATTGTTCATCGCCGTCATTCTGCTGGCCAGCTCTGACGCCGCAGATTCCTGCAACGAACGCAACAACTGATTCTGCAGATACAGAGGCAGCAAAGCATTTAGCAGTTGCTCTGGACTTTGCTCGA
>NHKA01000017.1:0-17018 GCA_002169615.1 Cyanobacteria bacterium TMED229 | reverse complement strand
TGGCGTTGTCTCCGGCGATGTCCGTTGGTCGCATCACCACATCAGCATCATGAGCTCTGGACACACTGGCGATGTCCTGATCGTCGGTGCTCACGACAACCCTGGTCACGCCGGCACTATCAAGGGCTGCCCGGATGCTCCGCCCCACCAGAGGGATACCCCCCACTGGCATGAGGTTCTTACCAGGGATGCCCTTGGACCCACCNCGNGCGGGAATNAAGGCCAGAGCCGTTGCGTCAGGGTGTTGCATCAGAACTGGGAACTGCTGATCGGTGAGGATGGTGTGGGGTCAGTCCAACTGCCACCACTGCTGATGACAAGGCCGGACGTTCAGCGGCTAGGAGTGCCGGCAACAGGAATGCTTGCGCATCGCAGCCTGCCGCAGCTGCTCGCTCCCGCTGAACTGGTGATTGGTGCCNGCGCTTGTCGGCGCCAGCGTCCGGATGCTCTGCTGGCCTGGGGGAGACGAGCCAGTGCTGACAGGGTGGACCGGCTTGGCCAGGCCTGGGGATTGCCGGTCTGGCATCTGGAGGACGGTTTTTTGCGNTCCCTTGGCAAGGGCCGTGATCAGCCNCCCCTTTGTCTGCTGGTGGATGACCTCGGTGTCCATATCGATGCCACCGCTGCGAGTCGGCTCGAGCAGCTGATCGCCACACCTTTGACGGCGTCGCAGCAGCAGAGAGCCATGTCACTCCAGCNGCTTTGGTGCGAGCAGCGTCTCAGCAAGCTGAATCCCCCAAGGGATTCGCCACCACCTCCTGGTCGGTTTGTGCTGGTGGTGGATCAGTCCGCTGGTGATCGCTCGATCGGCCTGGGCTTGGCGGGGGCNGAGAGTTTTNAGCGGATGCTGCAGGCTGCGCTGGCGGAAAACCCTGACTGCTCTGTAGTGGTGAAGGTGCATCCGGATGTGATTCGCGGTCAGGCGAGAGGCCACTTCCACCGGTCCGACTTGAGCCACCCCCGCGTCGAGATCTGCGCTGACGGTTGGCATCCTGCNGCGCTCCTGGAGCGAGCGGAAGCGGTCTATGTGGTGACGTCCCAGATGGGCTTTGAGGCCTTGCTCTGGGGGCGGACTGTGCATTGCTTTGGCATGCCCTTCTATGCCGGCTGGGGGCTGACCCTGGATCGCCAAACGGCTCCNTTGCGGCGATTGGCGCTGCAGCGGGNCTCACTGGGGCAGTTGGTTCATGCNTGCCTNGTGACCTACCCCCGTTGCATCAATCCTCACAGCGGCCAGATTTGCCAGGTGGAGGAGCTGATGCGGGCCATCGGTCTGCAGCGCCGTTTGCGTGGGACTGTCCCCCCACGGGCTCAGGCATTTGGCTTCACGCCCTGGAAGCAGCGCAATCTCAAACGATTTATGGCGGGCGGTCGACTGCGGTTTGCCCGTCCCTGGCAGCGCCGGCCATCCCGGCGTACTGATGCCGTGGTGGTTTGGGGTCGGCGGGAGCAGCCCAACTTTCGTCAGCATGTGCGCAGTCGCGGTCTNCCGTTGCTCCGTGTGGAGGACGGATTCTTGCGCTCTGTTGGGCTTGGNGCCGACCTGATTGACCCGATCTCCTGGGTGGTNGATCAATCGGGGATGTATTACGACGCCACAGGGCCCAGTGACCTGGAGAGCCATCTCGCCCGAGGCTCCTGGACGCAGCAGCAGCTGCAGCGGGCCCGNAAGCTGCAGCANCAGNTGGTGGAGCGAGCAATCACCAAATACAACCTCANCGCCGCCTCCTGGCAGCGCCCATCNGGGGCGCAGCGTGTGGTCCTGGTGGTTGGCCAGGTGGAGAGTGACGCTTCCATCCGCTTCGGGGCACCCCAGATCCGCTCCAATCTCGATCTGCTTCAGGCGGTACGGGCGGCTGAACCTGACGCCTATGTCNTNTACAAACCCCATCCCGATGTCGTGGCAGGNCTCTGCCGAGCGGGTCATCGGGAGGAGGCNGCACGTCATTCATGCGATGAATTGCTGNTCCGTGGCTCCATCGAGTCGCTNTTCGAGCAGGTGGATGCCATCCACGTGCTCACATCACTGGCCGGATTTGAAGCGTTGTTGCGCGGTGTTGCAGTGCATTGCTGGGGGTTGCCCTTTTACGCCGGCTGGGGCGTCACCCAGGATCAACTGGACTGTCCCCGTCGCGGTCGGTCCTTGNCGTTGGAGGCCCTGGTCCATGCATCGTTGATCGACTATCCCCGTTATGTGAGTCGTCGAAGCGGCTGGTTCATCGAACCCGAGGACGCCATCGAGGAGCTGGTGGAGTGGCGTCAGGCACCGCCNGCANGGANGACNCTCGTNCAGGCCCTGTTTCGCCATTGGGGACGACTGCGGCGCCGCTAGGTCGTGCNAGGATTTCGTTTGGATTCGCCAGGTGGGCANCGCTTTGAGCAGGGGGCGGGCACCAGCACTGGTTCAGGTCCGCATCGACGGACCGGTGTTGTTGTTGATGGGGCCGATCGGTCTGTTTTTTGCACGTTTCAGCCGTTATNTGCGGGGATGCGGTGTCTCCGTNACCAAGATCGCGTTTCCGCTGCATGAATTCGGCTTCCCCTCAGATGTGCGGGTGGCTTANCGCGGCTCCATGCAGGATTGGCGNCCGTTCCTGCGTCNNNTGNTGNAGGAGCGAGGGATCCGCCACATNTTTATGTANGGAGACTTCATCATTCCCCACAGAATCGCGATCGAAGAAGCGAGGGATCTCGGCATTGAGGCCTGGGTGTTTGAACTTGGTTATCTGCGTCCCAACTACGTGACGTTGGAGCGGGACCGCGTCAACGCCCGCTCCAACTTGAATCAGCCGGCGGCGATGTATCGAAACCTGCCGCCTGTGGATGCCTTGCCGACAGACATTGTTCTCGACCCGGGATGGCGCTGGCGCAAGGCCTGGAAAGCTCCCACATTCATCCAGCATGCGTTCACCCACTACCCGATCATCGAGGGTGAGCACAAGCTTCAGCCCTCACCACGCTTTCTCTGGTGCCAATTGCGTGGCAGTTGGAGGTATTGGATCTACCGCTGGCAGGAAAGGGCTTTGAAACGCCGTCTGCTGGAGCATTTGTCCTATTTCCTGGCCGTCCTTCANGTGTCCAGCGACAGNCAGATCCAGCTGGGATCGCCGTATCGCGGCATGCATGACTTCATCGAGGACGTGATCCGGTCTTTTGCTGGCCATGCCCATGCCTCGGAGCATCTTGCGTTCAAGCACCACCCGCGAGATCGCGGCTACAACAATTACGCCGAGCTGATCGATCTGCTGGCCGTTCGCTATGGCGTGCGTGGTCGTGTGCACTACTTTCACGATGGAGCGCTCAGCCGTTTTCTGCGCACCTGTCGCGGTGTGATCACGGTGAACAGCACCGTCGGGCTTCAAGCCCTCTTTCATGCCGTGCCCACCAAAACGATGGGCGACACCTTCTACAACCTCGACGGTCTCACCGATCAGAAGCCCTTGGATGCCTTCTGGCGTGATCCTCAGCCGAGTGACCGCCCNCTNTTTTATCGCTTCTACAACCATCTNGTGAACACCACCCAGGTGAACGGCAACTTCGATGGTGACTTCCCGTTCCGGATCACCTTCCCCATCGGTCCGGAGGCGCGTCGTTTGGCACCACTGCCTCAGCTGCCTGTATCGCCAACGAAACGATCAGCTCACCCGCTGGTGCTGATCGCTCGGCCGGCCGCCAGAGCCTGCTGGGCGCTGTTGGGCTTTGCGCTTTATGGCCTCCAACTTCCTGCTGTCCTTTTGCGCCGTCCGGATTGGGCCGCTCAGCTGATGACGCTGGCATCAGCCGTGGCGCTTCGGGCGCTCGGGATTCAAGTGGTNGTCGATGACAGTCAGCGCAGTGAAGAGGAGGGCGTCCCTCTCGTGCACATCTTCAACCATCGCAGTCCCTGTGACGGTTTGGTGATTCAGGGCGTGCTTCGACTCCCAGGAATGACCACAGCGCAGCTGCATCTCAAGTGGGTTCTGCCTGGATATGCCGCAGCAGCTCGCAACGCTGGTTCAGCGGTACTGGATCACCGCCAACCCCAGTCGAGGTTGGAAGGAATGATCGGCGCCTCAACACTGCTGAGGGAGCACGGAGAAATCATGATTGCCCCCAACGGCTCACTGGTCACCCCGATTGAACAGCGGGTGTCACCAAGCGCCTGGCTCTTGGCCCGNCACTATGAAGCTCGCTTGGTGCCCTGGGTGTTTCGCTACANGGGGATGGATGATGCCCTTGGCGCCCGTTACAAGCCCTGGCGACTGTTGCTCAGCCGTCTGACAGCTCCTGTGGGCACGATTCACTGCCGACGGGGACGCTCCACAGATCTGCTGTTGCCAGAGGATCCCCTTGATCGAGAGGGATTCACGCGGACGGTTCAGGACTTTTACAAGCGGGAGCTGCAAGGACCAGGCTGATGTTGTGACCGCCAAAACCAAAGGCATTTTTGAGCAACAACCGCTCCTGCTGGGTGTCCGGGAGCTGCACAGGGCCTTTGGTGGCGACCGCCAGGTCCACCTCTGGATCGAGCGGTTCTGCATTCAGGCTTCGGGGGANGATTCCCCCGCGCAGTGACTGGAACGCGATGATCGCTTCCACAGCGCCGGCTCCTCCGAGGAGATGTCCCAGCTGGCCTTTGGGGGCTGTCACGGGCAGGTGATCGGCCGCAGCCCCAAGGCTGCGCCTCAGGGCCCTTGCTTCGGCGAGATCGCCAAGACTGGTCCCCGTGGCATGGGCTTGCACAGCAACGAGGTCTGAAGGACTGAGATCAGCCCGTTGCAAAGCGTCCTGGATCGCCAGACTCGCCTGAAGCCCCTGCGGCTCAGGAGCAACGATGTGATGAGCATCGCTGCTGCTGCCGCATGCAAGCAGCCAGCCCAAAGCCTGGTGCTCTCTGTTGGCATCGCTCTCGCGCATCATCGCCAACATCCCTGCCCCTTCTGAAAGCACGAAGCCATCGCGTTGGCGGCCGTAAGGGCGTGAGGCCTGCTCCGGTGCGTGGTTGTGGCTTGAGAGGGCTCGCATGGCAGAAAAGCCCACCAGGCCCAAACGGTTCACCGGCGCTTCCGTTCCGCCTGCCAACACCAGATCGGCACGGTCGTCGTTGAGCAGCATCTGCGCCAGCATCAAGGCCTCCGCCCCTGAGGCGCATGCAGATACGGGCGTGTGGGCACCGCCGTGCAGGCCAAGATCGATCGCCACCTGTCCAGATGCTGCGTCGGGGATCAACATCGGAACCGTGAGCGGATTGACGCGGGAGGGACCACCCTCGGTGAGTTGCACGTGCTGCTCGTGCATGGTGCTCAGACCACCGATGCCGGTGCCCACCACCACTGCAATCCGGGACGGTTCAAGGCCAGCTGCGTGTGACGCCGCCATCGACCAGGCTTGGCGAGCTGCGAGGAGTGCCAACTGGGCGCAGCGGTCGGAACGGCGGCGTTGGATTGGCGTCAACTCCGCGAACGCAGACTCCTTCACGCAGCCGGCGATCCTGCAGGTCAGATCACTGGCCCAGGACTGCTCGAGCAGGGAGATCCCCGATTGTTCGGACAACATGGCGCGCCATGTTTCCTCTGCATTGCCGCCCAGCGGAGAGATGGACCCCCAGCCGACAACGGCAATGCGTTCAGCTGGTTTCCGCATGGGACGTCTGGATGTCCAGGGATTCCAGATGTCTCTGGATGTCACCGACAGTGCGGAATTTCAGCAGATCTTCCTCCTTGATCCTGATGCCAAAACAGGTGTCAGCTTCGATCAAGATTTCGTAGAACCCAAGTGAGTCAATACCGATGTCCTCCATCAGTCTTGCTTCCGGCGTGATGGTTGCCGGATCAGCGCCAGAAATGCGCTGCAGGATGTCGGTCAATCGTCCCTGCAGCGCTTCTTGCTTGTCAGGGAGCGAATCCGACAACCCAGCCCTCTACTAGTTTTAGGTGTCCCAACGTATCAGTGCACCACACTTTGAGCTTCACCGCGGTACCAGCTGAATTGCTGGTAAATCGGCTGGTGTGGAACGTCGATAAAGAAACGCAGCCGCTCTTCCGGTAGACGGGTCAGTTCTGCAGCCATCAGGATCTCGGTGATCTGGTTGAAATCACGGGCGAGGGAGAGGTTGCAGACACGCGCTTCCATCAGATTGAAGTACTGACGCAGCAGAACCGGCAGGCGAAACGTTTCGGAGAGTTCGTTACGAATGCTCACCTCCAATGCCTGCACATTGGCGACCGGGCTGGGCTCGTCGCTGGCAGANATGCTGTTNACCGGATGACGGGGTGGTGGCAGCACCGGCTTNCGNTGTTGGTATGGGGGACGCATCAGGCCACTCAGAAAAGCCTNGTTCACGGAATCCGAGTGAGCGAAATGGTTGTAAGACACGAGTCCATGCAGCGTGCTGTATCCAGAGCGAACGGCAATCAGCAAGCCGCCTCGAAACAGCGCCATTAGGGAGTGNGGTTGCTTCTGGAACCGTCCGGAAAGGGCGACGCGACCGATTTCCAGGTGGTTTCCATGGCTAGTCAGGGTTGCCTTGATNCCTGGGTAGACGTGTTCGAGGTAGGAACCTGTGCTGTCGGGGAGATCCTTGTCGTCCGTTCCCTGTGGCAAAAACTGCAGCCTGGCGGACCCTGCTAGAGCCCCGCTGGTGCTCTCCAAGAGGATCAGATGGTCGTAATGGTCGTCACGTCCATCCAGGTCCAGGCTGTTGCCGGAACCGGAGAGCTGCTCGCGATAGGTGGATTCCCGTAGTCGACCGACAGCATCTGCAACACGATGAAAGTTGCTTCCTGCCAGAAGGTATAAATCCAGTCCTTCGAGGCTGAACAAACGACAGGACTTGAGGAGNGATTCGATCAGCGTGGCCGGCAGCACCTCCTCCTTGGGGATGGACGAACCACTCAGTGTCATGGATGTCCCAATCTGTCTCAATCTGAGGGAAGATTAGGTCCTGTNCATCGGTTCCTCCCCAATCACCCTCCCATCCATGCTTTTCCTCAACCGCTCAGGCTCATCTTCACGGTGCTGCACTGCACTCTTGGCAGGGGCAGTGGTGATGGCGACCTTGGGTGGGTCTGCCGAGGCGCAGCAGGTTGAAGCCGCACAGGTCGGAACCCAATCGGGTCTGATTGGACTGGGTCCTTCCAGCTACCGCTACCGCCTCGGTCCCGGCGACAAGCTGAGCATGTCNGTCTTCAAGATGGATGGCTATGCNGCCCAGGTGGAGGTTNTGAGTGACGGAACCATCAACCTGCCACGGCTTGGAACGGTCTCCGTTTGGGGNCTCACACTNGAGCAGGCCAAGCAACTGATCACGGATGGATATTCCGAGATCCTGCGGAGTCCACTTGTGTATCTCAATCTGATCAGCCCCCGGCCGATCAAAGTCTCGGTGACTGGACATGTCGAACGTCCTGGGGTGTTCTCCATGCCGACAACGGGAACTGATGGGTGGCCGACGCTGGTGGAGGCCGTGCAAAAAGCAGGGGGCATCGCGGCCACAGGTGATCTTTCCAAGATTGAACTGGTCCGACCTGCTCGCGAGCCCGGTGGCCAAACAACGACTTACACCTTCGACTACCTGACTGTTTTGCGAGATGGGGGTCAGGCGCCAACCCCTCTCATCTACGACGGAGACAGTGTGCGGGTTTACACGGCGGAAGCTCTGGAAAATGCCGACATGATTACGACGGCAGCATCAAACTTTGCTCCGGCCACGATCAACGTCAATGTGGTTGGTGAAGTCTCGAATCCTGGAGTGATTTCATTGCCGTCCAATGCGCCAATGTCACGAGCCATTTTGGCGTCGGGCGGCATTACGCGTCGTGGCAGTCAGAGCACCGTGGAATTGATCCGAGTGGATGGCAACGGCAAGCCGACGATCAAAAAAATGGGTTTCAACCCCGGTGCCGTGCTCAGTAGTCCCACCAACCCCCCACTTCGCCAAGGGGACGTGTTGGTGGTGAATCGGAATAGCCTGGCGAAGGTGACTGATGGCATGAACGATGCCCTCACCCCATTGAGCCCATTGATCAGGCTTACATCAATCTTCCGCATGATGGGACTTCCACTTGGAGGTCTTCTCGATCTTTGAGTCTTGATCTTTTTTGAGGCTTTAAATTTCCAGTCGCGACCAAATCACCTCCAAATTGGCCTGGTGGGTCTCCGTGCTGAAGCAATTCTCGAGTTGCTGTTTTGAGATGTGGTTCATCACATCNGCATCAGCCATGAGGTTGGCGTGGAAATCCCCCCCNCGTGTATTCCAGGCACTGTGGGCATTGCGCTGAACCATCAGNTAAGCCTCTTCGCGGCTAACCCCGCTTTCCACCAAAGCCAGCAGCACGCGCTGGCTGAACACCACTCCTCCGTAGATGTTCATATTGCGGCGCATGTTGTCTGGATACACACCCAGTCCCTGCACGACCGCTGTCATCTCTCTCAGCATGAAATGCAGTGTCACAGAGACGTCCGGCAGCATCATCCGCTCTGTGGAGCTGTGGCTGATGTCCCGCTCGTGCCAGAGGGCGACGTTCTCGAGAGCGGCCACCACATAGCTGCGCAACACCCGCGCCAGGCCGCTGATCCGTTCGCTTCGGATTGGATTGCGTTTGTGAGGCATGGCGGAACTGCCCTTCTGTCCCTTGGCGAAACTCTCCTCCACCTCGAGCACGTCGGTGCGCTGCAGGTTGCGGATCTCCGTGGAGAAGCGATCGAGTGAGGCGCCCACCAGGGCAAGGGTCTGCACGTAGTCGGCGTGGCGATCGCGGGAAATCACCTGTGTGCTGGCGGTGTCCGGTTGGAGACCAAGCAGATCGCAGGTGATGGCTTCCACCTGGGGATCGGTGTTGGCGTAGGTGCCCATGGCGCCACTGATCTGTCCAACAGCCACGTCGGTTTCCAGGCGTTCAAGCCTGCTGCGGTTGCGTTCGGTTTCCGCCAGCCAGCCCGCCAGCTTGAAGCCAAAGGTGATCGGCTCGCCGTGGATGGCGTGGGACCGCCCGATCATCACGGTGTCCTTGTGGGCCCGTGCAAGCGTTCGGATGGCATCCGCGAGAGCATCAAGTTCCTTGCGAAGCAGGGCAACGGAGCGTTTCAGCTGCAGGGCCAGGCCGGTATCCAGCACGTCCGAGCTGGTCATGCCCACATGAATATGTCGGCCGGCATCCCCCACGTGTTCATTCACGTTCGTGAGGAAGGCGATCACGTCGTGACGCACCTCGGCCTCGATCTCGAGAATGCGTTCGACAGAGAAGGATGCCTTGGCCTTGATCGTGGCGAGTGCCTTCTCTGGCACGCGGCCGAGACGGCAGTTCGCCTCTGTGGCNGCGATCTCAACATCCAACCAGCTTTGGAATTTCGCCTGCTCATCCCAGACGGCCCCCATCTCGGGCAGGGTGTAGCGCTCGATCAATGGTCTGCGCGGTCTCACAACCCATTGAATCTATGGTTCGAGAACTCCAGCTCGGACCATGGCGCCGACGATCTACCTGCACTGGACAGCCACGGGGTATGACTGGATCCGTCCTGGGCACTACCACTCGATCATCAGCGGCGATGGCCGTGTGCATCGCTTGCATTCCTACAGCGTTGATCTACCAGCGCACACGTGGCAAAGGAACAGCAACAGCGTGGCGCTCTCCTGCGCCTGCATGGGAGGCATCCCNGACCCCTGGAGCATGCCTCCNACTGCTGCGCAGGTGGCCGGCCTCTGTTCNGAGGCCGCCAGCCTCGCTCGAAGCTGGGGATGGCATGACAGCGATATCGGCATCCAGCAGGTGATGACCCACGCGGAAGCGGCTTCCAACCGAGATGGACGCGTGATGCACGACAACTATGGCCCGGTGGTGTGGGGAGGAACGGGGGAACGTTGGGACCTGCTGCAATTGGAGCCGGATGGCCCACTGGATGGTGGGGACCAACTTCGGGCACGCATCCGGGATCTGTTGCGTGGAGACGCAGACCCGGTTCCCGATGATCAGCGTCTGTTGTTTCGTGGGGAGACCACGATCCAAGCGCGTGGTGCTGGCCTGAGTGTGCAGATCGATGCGGAGGGGCGCTCCTGGGCCCTGCTGTCCGATCTTTTGCAGCGGTACGACATTGCCCACAGCTGGGATGGCAGTCGGCGCCGCATCCTCATCGGTGCACGGGATGTGGCACCCACCTACCGGGAGGATGGCGTTCAAGCGTCGATCGGTTGGCCCCTGGTGGAACTGTCGTTGCAGAGCAGCAGCGCGCCGGTGATCCTCACCGGCATCATCCGACCATCGGAAGCGGGCGATCGGGCCTGGTGCCGTGTTGTGGAATTTGCGGAGGAGTTCGGGATCTCCTTGAGCTTTCAACCGTTGGTGTTGGGGGAACGGCGCGGTGGCTGAGCAGTGGATCTAGCGGATCTGTCGTGCCGTTCAGAACGAAATCGTTGTCAATGGCTTAGAGCGCTGAATCTCTTTGCTGAATCTTGAAGAATATTTTCCTCTTGGNTGTTCGAGGTAACATTATTGGACGCGCAAGTGTGAATCTGGTTTTCTTTTTTGCGTCAGTTTTAGGTTCGTTGTCCTTGATTGAGGTTGTGCTGATGATGCGGATGGGAGTATTTGCATCGCGAAGGTGTGTCGCTTGACGGCTTCNCAATGTTGTGGAGTCCTGCAGAATTGGTGGATACCTGGTTGCGCCAATGGCGTTGGATGGAGAGGACTGTTGTCAGGTGCTTGCTGTAATGCATCCTGTTGAGTGATTTGCGTGGGCTTATCAGGATTGCTGGAATAAGTCTCTAGGAGTTTTGTTTGTTTTGCTAGGGTCCATTGGCAATGCCTCCATTGTACGTTTAAGCATTATGTTTTTTATAGGCAGTAAGTTTTNATTCTAATATTTAAAGGTTTTTCTCATCATTNTTTCGAGGNTNGCTCAAGCACGTTTTACGAGAAGACTCNGCGGAGAGNTNAAATATGGGCCNGAAGANTTCGTTTGCGGGTGTGTTCGCGTTTGGGGCGTTGATTGAGTGCAACCACNCCAAGTTCAAGCTCCATGTTGACGGATTGTCCTACAGCTTGNTCTGGTTAACGGTTGTCGGCCAGGGTTGTTCGCCTTGGCGCTGGTTGTTAAAGCGCGGAGCTGTCCCGATCGCCGGTGCGAATTCGAACCACGGACTCGACTGGTGAAATGAAAATCTTGCCATCNCCGATTTCGCCTGTTCGAGCTGCATCTCCAATNGCAGTNACAACATCTTCAACCAAGTTGTCTTCGACGACCACTTCGATCTTGAGTTTTTGGAGGAATTCGACGGTGAATTCCGAGCCGCGATACCTCTCGACTTGACCTTTTTGTCTACCGAATCCGCGCACTTCAGTCACCGTCATCCCGATGATGCCAGCTTCCACTAAGGCAACCTTGACGTCCTCAAGCTTGAACGGCCGGATAATTGCTTCGACTTTTTGCATGGCCTGTTGACCCTGGGCACCATCCCAGGATGACGCCCCATGGCTCTCCAGGTGTCCCCTCTGTTACAGAACAGTGGAATTGGCTTGCCGTTGCGCATCTCCAGTCTTCTGAGACTGGTTCGTTAGGTTCGAGTCATAAGGACATTGTCGCTTTTCCTCGTGGCCATCGAAACAGAGGCATCGACGCAAACCCCGCACTACGGCGAGAGAGCCATTGCTGATGCTGAATTGGTTTGTTTTGACAACCCACGGCCTGGAAGGCCCTATGAGGTGTCGATTGAACTGCCCGAATTCACTTGCAAATGTCCCTTTTCGGGCTATCCCGACTTCGCCGTGCTGCGTCTGACTTACCAACCAGGTCCTCGGGTGGTGGAGCTCAAGGCGATCAAGCTTTACGTCAACAGCTATCGCGATCGCTCGATCTCTCATGAGGAGGTTTCGAATCGGATCCTCGACGATCTCGTCGAAGCGTGTGCCCCCGTCTGGATGCAGCTAGAGGCTGACTTCAACCCTCGCGGAAATGTGCATACCGTTGTACGGGTCAGCCACGGAACCCGTCTGCCCTGCTAGCCGAGCGGGAATCAACCGCTTTCCTCGGCAATCTCAGATTGGTGCAGCAATTGAGATGGCACGGGTGCACCAAGGCCCAATTTCAACTGATGTTCGTTGTTGATTGATGGCAGCAGGCAAACGAGCTGCGACTGGTCGATGCGTGATGCCCTCAAGTTCACCGTGACGGCTCGAGAGGCTCCTCTTTCTGCCCAGGTTCTGCAGCGGTTTTGCTGGCTTTGAACGGGGCGACAAGCAGCGGCAGTTCGGCCGCGAAAGCCGCCAGATTGCGGTTGCAGAGCCCACCGACGTGCAGTTGGCCCTCTGCAGCGATCGCCCAAAGCTGACGGGTCGCGATCAAGCTGAGGCTGCCGCCAACAAGGGTTACGGCAAAACCCAGATACACCAACGGCACCCCAGGATCCCGTTTGAGCAACAGTCCACTGGCTGGCAGCACGGACGCGACGCGCAGTGGAAGCCCTTTGACCTCCTCGGCGTTGCCACCTGGTCGCAACAGAGCGAGGGACTCTCCTGTTTCATCAAACACCTGCACTGGACCCTGCTCACTGTTCAGGCTCAGCAGCACCGGTTCGCTGCCATCCGGGCGGGTGGGCAGCACGAGCCCCCACTCCTGCTCACCCAGTTGTGGGAAGCTCTGAAGGGGTAGCTCCAGCACAGGACTGCGACCGATCTGGAGGCTGATCGTCGCCAGGGACCAGTCCGCTTGATACACAGTGATCCCCCGGTAGCGCAGCGGGTGGTTGACGCTGATTTCCCGTTGAACCGGTTTGGCATCAACGGTGTCCGTCAGATCCAACACGGAGCGGAATTGTTCAGGTCTCCCTGCAGGATCCCGTTCGATCCCGAAACGCTGAAGCGTGATGGTGAGTTGGTTTTCGCCGCTGCGGCTCAGCAGATCCAGCGACCGTCCAGGGGCGAGGAACCGTTCCAGTCGGTTACCGGCCAAGGCACCCCACACCGCACCCAGCATCAGCAACACCAGACCTGTGTGCACCAATAAAGGGCCGACTCGGCCGATCACGCCCTTGCGTGCGGCCATGCGATCGGAATGAACGCGCAGTTGCCAACGCTTGCTTTGCAGGATCTCCTTGAGTTGCTTTAGGGATGCCCCTGAATCAGAAACAGGGATGCTTTCCGCAATGGCCAGCTTGGTGAGCTGTCGGGGCGATCGATAATCAATCCACTGGCGAGCTGCAACCAAGGCTGGCCATTGCCGTCGCCAGCTGCAGAGGATCAGGGCCAGACCAAGCCAGGCCAGCAGCAGCAGAAACCAACTGCTGCTGTACACGTGATCAAGCCCCAGCTGAAGCACCTGTTGACCATGGAGCAGCCCCAGCCAGGGCGTGTCGGCATAGGCATCGAGATAACTGGCTGGCGGATCTCCCTGGGGGATGGCTGTGCCAACTGCGCTGGCGCCAGCAATCAACAGCAGCAGCACGATCGCGAGGCGCAGATCGGAGAGCCAGGTCGCCAGACGACGTAACGCGGTGGTCATGGCATCGCTCCGCTCATCTGCTGATCAGCTCCAGCGCGCCAGCAGGGTCAACAGCCCGCTGGCCAGCAAGATCACCCCGCTGATCGGTGGAACCCAGCGGCCAACAGCACGCAGGGAAAGCAACCGCGGCACACTGGCTGCAAAGAGGCCAGCCAGGAGAAGAGGAAGCACTTGTCCGACACCGAAGCTGGTGAGCAAGGCCATCCCGACCAAGGGTCGGCCGCTCTGGGCGATCCAGCCGAGCAACACCGCCAGCACTGGTGTGGTGCAGGGTGAGGCTGCTAATCCGAAAGCAAGACCCGCCGCCACCGGAGCCAGGGCGCTGGGCACCCGCCGCCGCCAGGCTTCCGGGTCAGGTCCATTCGGTAGAGGAATGCGCAGCACACCGAGGAGATTGAGGCCCATCACCACGGCAAGAACAGCCACCAGCGTTGGGATCAGCGCCGGCACTTGGCCGTAGATCTTTCCCAGAAGCCCGCTCAGACTTCCAAGAAGGACAAGGGCGCCAACGATGCCACTGCAAAAAGCCAGGCTGCGCTGCCAAGGGGCACGACCATCTTCAAAGCCGGCTAGGTAGGCCAGGGTGACTGGCAACAGGGAGAGGGAACACGGCCCAAGGCTGGTCAGTGCTCCCCCAGCGAACACGGCAGCAATGGTGAGTGGGCCCGGTTGATTCAGAGCCTGACCCAGCAGCTGCTCACTGCGTTGTGCCAAATCCGAGAGCAGCAGCAGGTCCAGGATGCATGCACGGTCGAGAGTGTCACCCTATCGAGGAGATGGCTGGTCTTGATTGACGGCGTTGGCTTTGTTCGACTCCCTCCTTGTAGGGCGATGGACAGCGTTCGATCAGCGCCTGGGTCGTTGCGTTGCTTGTGGACGCCCCCCGATCAAACCGGTGGACTCCATCGAGCAACGGATCAACAAGCCCATGATCACCAGGCTGGACATCAGTGAGTTGCCGCCGTAGCTGATCATCGGCAATGGCAGGCCGGTGGTGGGCATCGCGCCGGAAGCCACAGCGATGTTCAGAATCGACTGGCCCACGAGGATGGTGCAGCAGCCGATCGCCACCAGCCGTGCCTGATTGCTGCGGCAGCGCAGGGCAACGCGCAGTCCAACCCAGGCCACCAGCATCAGGAACAACAGCAACATCACTGATCCCACAAATCCGAACTCTTCGGCAAACACCGCGTAGATGAAGTCCGTGCTCTGGATGGGCAGGTATTGCAGCTTTTGGGTGGAGAGTCCGTAGCCCTGTCCTGCCAGGCCACCGGAGCCGATCGCCAAAAGGCTTTGGACAAGTTGATATCCATCTCCCATGGGGTCCTGCCAAGGATCCAGGAACGACACAACTCGCAGCCGTTGGTATTCGTTCATGAGGATGCTGGTCACACCCATGCCGACGCCGGCCAGGGCAGTACCGAAAAGGCTGGTTAAACGCAGCCCTGCTGCAAGCGCCACCATCCAAAGCGTGAGGCCCATGAGGGCTGCTGTGGAGAGGTTGGGCTGCTTAAGGATCAGCAGCAGCAGAGCTCCGAAACTTCCCAGCCAGAGAATCTTCTGATCGAGTCCAACCCGTTTCCAAGGAGCGAACAGATTGGCGGCCTGGAGGACCACAAAGGGTTTCACCAGTTCCGAGGGTTGCACCTGCAATGGTCCGATGACCAACCATCGGCTGGCCCCATTCACGGTGGTGCCCATCACCAGGGTGGCGGCGATCATCAAACACCCCACCCAAAGAGCGGGGCCTGACCACTTCAACCAGCGCCGCAAACTGGTGGTGATCGCTAATCCAAGCAGGCTCCAACTGGCGACCAGCCAAACGGCCTGTCGCTTGATGTAGAACGCGCCATCTCCCATTTCCCGCAGAGCCACCCACCAACTGGCGGATCCAAGAACAACGAGACCCGCGATACTCCAAAACGCCGACAGCCCAACCAGCAAACGCGCTTCAGCTGGCCAGAGGGACCAAGGCAAAGGCATCAGCCGCTGGCCAAGGCCGGGTGGTTTTTTGATCCGCTCCCGGGCTGATCGACGTTGGGATACGGACGCAGTGGTCAAGGGAGCGCGAGACATCGAATTGTTGGTCCATTGAGCCGCGTCGGGGAGGCTTTGCCAAGGGTGATTAAGCCGCTCTTAGCCGCTCATGCTCCACTTCCCACTGCACATGCTGGCCCCACGCTTGCTGCCGAACCCAGCATCGTCCTCCGCGGCAGTGGATCAATTGAAACGGAGGGAGATCAGACGGCTGATTTTCCAGAGTCACGAACGTGCCGGGCCTCAACAGCGGCACCACCTTGGGAGATTTTGGAGGGTGGTCGGACACGTCCTGACGGGCGGTTGAACAGATCCTCTAGGCGGAATCCATTTCACCGGTTGGATCCCTGGTTTTCTTCGGGATCGCATCTGCTTTTATGACGGAATGGCATCAAAACAGCGCCTTGATCTGCAGCTTCTGACCCTTGGTTTGGCGACATCCCGCCAGCAGGCTCAGCAGTTGATCCGTGCAGGCAAGGTTCGCGATGGAGCGGGCCAGTTGCTCGACAAACCGGGGATGGACATCGCGGTTGATCGACTCTTAACCGTGGAGCGGCCGCCGCGTTTTGTCTCGCGTGGTGGTGACAAGTTGCTGGCTGGTCTTGAGGCCTTTCCGATCTCTGTTGAGGGTCGCGTCTGTCTGGATGGCGGCATCTCCACAGGCGGCTTCACCGATTGCCTGCTTCAGCACGGAGCTCAGCGTGTGTACGGAGTGGACGTGGGTTACGGCCAGACCGCCTGGAGCCTGCGCACGGATGAACGGGTGGTGCTGCGGGAGCGCACCAACCTGCGCCATTTGCAGCCCTCTGATCTTTACGGCGATGCTGATCCCTGGCCCACGCTGGCGGTAACGGACGTGTCGTTCATCTCGTTGCGTTTGGTGCTTCCAGCTCTGCGCCGCTTGCTGGAGGGTGACGATGCTGAGGCGTTGGTCCTCGTGAAGCCTCAGTTTGAGGTCGGTAAAAACCGTGTCGGCAAAGGCGGTGTTGTGCGTGATCCAGAGGCTCATGTCGATGCAATCGCGATGGTGATCGCATCTGCTGCAGATCTCAACTGGTTCCCTCAGGGGGTTGTGGCATCGCCGATCGTGGGTCCCGCAGGCAATCACGAATACGTGCTTTGGCTGGCGCAGGATGTAACGGCTGCGCTGCCCGATCTTCAGGAGCTGGTGGCTGCAACCCTGGGCTGATCAGCCCAAAGGTGATCCCACCGCACAAAGACTCAAGCGTCTTGAAGCAACGTGGATGGTTGGGCATCAAAAAAACCCGACCGTTCGGTCGGGTTCAAGAGGTTTTATTCGAGATCAGTTGCCGACGTTGACCTGGCGGCCGCCGGTGCAGAGCTCCACCTTGATGATGCGGCCGCCTTGCTTCTGAATCCGCTGTTGCTCAGCGAACCAGCTGTCGTAGGGGACCCACTTGGTGAAGAAGGTGTTCTGCAATTCGCGCTGCGTCCGCACCTTTTCAGGGCTGGGGATGCAGGCGGTGACTTTGAACAACCGCATGGGCCTC
>NHKA01000016.1:0-29419 GCA_002169615.1 Cyanobacteria bacterium TMED229 | reverse complement strand
ACAAATCCAATTGATACTTAATAATTTAAATAGGCCCAGAATCATTGTTAGATCCATCGACAAACAAAGACCAAAATTAAGCCAACAGACCAAAAAGCACATTGCTGGAGCATCTCAATACAGCAAAGCAACCTTATAAAGCAATACGCAATCATCAATCAATCCAATATCTTTACAACCTATTGCTGGAACAAACCGAGTCGAAGCAGACAACCGCGAGACGATTTTTAAGCACATGTTCTTTCTTAAAATCAGCACGCTCATCCCTATGGAAGGATTGCTCCAGCAACTTGCTTCCCCCTCNATCCGTACTAGTTCGATCAGCATTCAAAAACCTGAGCATCACCAAAGCGAACTGGANGCCTTATNTTGAGTTGAGATACTNATGAGCACAATGCCGAATTGGTTCAGACANTCTGTTTCCGTTGGCGTTGCCTTGGGAAGTGCCTTGTTTTCATTTGCAGTATCAGTTGCCTGGAATGTGTGCGCGGTTCTAGGAGCATCGTTGTTGATCGGCGCCATTCTTGTTTAAGCCTNGCTCTACAATACAAATTTGGATCNAGCTGCAAAGACTGAATGAAACATTCCCNAAAGAACATCCCACTCNTTCGAACNAANAAAACATNATCAATAATTTAATANAATNAGNAATCTNTGTCGCAANTAACAAATANTCTGCAAGTGTTCGCNANNTCTATCAATNTTAATNATGCAGCGGNTATNACGCTTCATTTGTTTTGNNCCGNAGGGAGCCCTGAACNTCAGGACCNGAAGGCAAAAAGNCGGCAGCAGGTTCCCTCAGANCTTGAAATACGACACGGTCGCGGCAGACAGGCCGAAGCGGTTAACATATTTTAACAATTGGTTTCTTGCTGTGGTCACCGCAATTCTGTTCCCAATGGCCTATGCAACCATTTTTATCTGCTTGCTTCTGCAAGCTTTTCGAATGATGAGAATGAGTTCAGATCAAACCTCATCNCCTAAAAGAGACAGGACAGGTCTGCAAACCATTCATCCAGAATTGCTGGACAAAAATGGAAATATCACAAATGAAGAGCTATGGGCAGTTCGCTTTTCAGAAGACAACGAAAGTCGCTGGGCACCAGAAGCGAGCTGATAAAGCCAGGCATGAAGCCCTAATCCATCGTCTAAGAAAAAAGTTCGACAAGTTCAGCGTGATATTTACTGTTGCGACAAAGCGAACCAACACGTTTTTCAAANATTGTATTCGTGTTTAACGGACAAGCCAGCGCACAAAATGGTTGATGAGTACCATCATCAATAACGGTGCCGATAGAAAGCGCGTTTGAAAGATTGATTGCCATTAAACGAAAAATCAGTAAAAATGTTCTAATTGAATTTTCATATCATCTGTGGATCGGATTACCGAACACTCTCCTTCAAAAGTTCGTTTCATGCTGAGTGCTTAGACCAACAAGACAATGATCATTCAGACCACAACCTCACCTAAAAAGGAATCAAATTATTAAGTGATCACAGGTCTAAAACTTGAGATCAATTCTTGTACTACGGGTTGATGGATCAAAACATGCATGCTCAAAGGAGTCCTTACCACCGAATAGATCAACGCTGTCGAAATTTATATCTTGATATCCCCTGCCCCGCAGTGCTCTTCAATGAATCAGTCGGGTTCACCAGAACCTCACCACAACACCAATGCATTCACACCAAAGAGGGCTAGAAAAACGCACCAAAGGGACTGTGATCTTGTGAATGTTCAGGGCATTGCAGCTCAAGACAATTCACATTCCATGATTTCGACCATGAGGACTCAGAAACACAACACCTTCTTCAAGGGCATAACGAAATCTGGCGATCATCTCTATGAAGCCAAGAAGACCAATGATCATGTCCTGGGAAGTCGCAACCATGATCGCATTAATGGCAAGCAAGGTGATGATTTAATCGAAGCTAAAAATGGCCATGATTTAGTCATAGGNGGAAAGGGTGACGACACACTTTTTGGAGGTTCTGGCAATGACACTCTCGTTGGTGGAATGGGCAGCGACATGCTGAATGGCGGGGGAGGTGCTGATACGTTTTANATTAGTTACGGCNAGAGAACAATTGAAGACTTTGACTTTAACGAAGGAGACAATCTTTTGTTTGGAGAATTCATTACAAATATATGCTACAAACAAGATGGAAAAAATGTGCTCGTCAAGAGCGATCAAGGTATAACGACGATTCTTAACCATGACGTCAACGATTTCAATGCATACGGTCATCCATGACAAACCAGTGAAAAAATCCAAGGCCAGGTCAATTAAAATTAAACAATTGGCAACGTCTTGATAGATGGTTCGCACCACACTCAGCGCAGCAGCCNTAGCCCTTAGCGCACTAACTGCATCAGCTCTTGCTGAGATCAGATCATCCAAGTGCCGACTCATCAAGTACGGCGACACCACCACTGTTGAAACCTTCAACTGCGATTTCCGCCAGTCAGGCGGCAACGTCCAAGTCTGGAGTGATCGCTGGAACTTTGAATTTCCTTACGCCGAACAAGGCAAGACCTTTATCCGAATCAATCGAATCCCTCTGACGTTCAATCGTACTGGTCAGTACACGCTTGAGGTGACGCAAGGATCAAGACTCCATTAATCACCTGCCCATATGTTCGGGGAGGCAATCAATAGACAACCTCTTGAGGCTGAGCTCTTTCGCTCAATCGGGGAAGACCCACTTGGTGAAAACCCAATGGAGCCAAGGAGACTCGAACTCCTGACCCCCTGCATGCCATGCAGGTGCTCTACCAGCTGAGCTATGGCCCCATAAACGCCGGTGATGCCGTTGAGCTCGTGCCGTCGTCGTATCCAAGCTTACACCGAAGAGCCCTTCACACCTGTCGCCACACGGCCATCAGACGGCCCTGCACCTGGACCTGCTCGGCAGGCAATTCAATCGGCTCATAGGCAGGGTTCGCAGCCTCCAGCCTGACGATTCCGCCGTCTCGATGGAAATGTTTGAGCGTGGTGCCGCTACCAGCGACAAGAGCACTCACAACCGTGCCATTCCGCAAGCGTGCCGGATCGACCACAGGCTGCATCAGCACGACATCGCCATCGGCGATGTGGGCATCCACCATCGAGTCTCCATTCACCGTGAGGGCGAAAAGGCCGCGGGTTTCCAGCACCGGNCCAAGATCCAGATGCTCCTCCACATCATCAAAGGTTTCCACCAACCCCCCCGCGGCGACAGAGCCCAGCACAGGAATCCCTCCGCCAACCATGCCCCCCAGAAGCTGCAGTGTGCGTGCCTGGCCTTCCTGCCAGGTGATCCATCCCTTCTGCTGCAGATGACGAAGCCGACTCTGAACTGGAGCCGGTGACTTCAGACCCATCCCCTGCATCATCTGTCGAATCGAGGGGCTGTGGTGATGGGTTCCGATGTAGTCGGCCAGCCAGTCATAGAGCTCCTGCTGTGCCGGAGTGAGGGAGTCCGCTTTCTGATCCACAGCCACAGGAATCGACGCTTCAATACATTTGTACCCCATCATGGACGCTCGGCAAGATCAGCACGCCCGTTTCCCAAACCATGNACAACACAGAGAACAGCGGCCTGATCTCCTTGGCCACCAATCAATCCGTAGCCTTCACCATCCAGCGCATTCGCCAGCTGCTCGACGAACAGGGGGTCAACGTGTTCGCCGTGGTTGACCATGGCGCCGCTGCTCAGAAAGCAGACCTGGATCTTGATGACACGCAAGTGATCCTGTTTGGCAATCCAGCCGTCGGCACCTTGCTGATGCAGTCATGCAGACCGATTGCCCTTGAACTGCCTTTGAAGCTGCTGGTGTACCGCGAAGGACCGATCACGCACATTCAGTACCGGCTGCTGAGCAGCCAAGCCGACGATTATGGATTTGATCCGAACACGCCGATCGTTCAAAAACTCGATCGATTCATCACAACACTTGCACAATCAGCAACTGACAACAACCACTGACATTGATCAATGAAACGGGTTGGTATTAGAACGGCTCACTCCATGAGTGCATCAAACCGTTTCTCTCCTGCTTTGAACGCCAGGAATGGCGTCCTGTAGTCCATCTGAACTGCGATCTTGTCGTGAACGTCAGCACCAGCAAGACGTTTCACAACATGGAGACCAGCATCAATGGCTGAGGTCACGCCCCCAGCTGTGATCACATCACCCTCATCAACGACGCGTTCGCGCACAACTCTTCCACACATTGGCTCAAGCATGCGCAGGGCATTCGGATGGGTTGTTGCCCGAAGCCCTTGAAGAAAACCAACTTCACCGAACAACACACCACCGGTGCAGACAGACACCTTCAATGGTNTTTGCTTNGCTGTTCTCAGCAAATCAAGCAACTTTTCATCTCTGCGAATCTTATCGATGTAATANGTGCCAGGCACAAAAACAAGGTCATAACCAATCAGGGGTTGATCCACCTTGTCAGCAACAACTTTAAGGCCATGATCATCTGTGATCACGCTACTTCGAACGGTGCANATGTCATACCTGAGATCGGGCATGAATCCCATGGTTCTGAGCCTCACAACGGGATCCAAGAAACCAACAAGATCAAGACCCGTCATGTCTTCATATGCAATGAATGCGATATTCAAAATTCAACCTCAGATTTTTAAAAATTAGCTGCAGATGATGCCAACAGCCGTATTACAGAGCACGATCAATGCCCCAAGGAACCACGATGCAAGGGTTCTTCCGTCTCAGAGTCCACCCATCACGGCAGCCAACAATGCCTGCTGCACATGCAGACGATTTTCAGCCTGATCAAAAATACGGCTCGCCTCACTTTCGATCACTTCAGCGGTGATCTCTTCCTCGCGATGGGCAGGCAGACAGTGCAACACGATGGCATCGGAAGCGGCTCGGTCCATCAGATCCTGATCCACCCTGAAATTCGCAAACGCCCGTTCACGCTCCGCCTGCTCNTGCTCCTGCCCCATCGATGCCCAAACATCGGTGTACACAGCCTGAGCCCCAGAAACGGCTTGAACAGGGTCCGACGTCACATCGATGTGGGCGCCATGCTGAGCCAGCGAGCGCGCTTGCTCGAGCACTCCAGGCAACGGTTCAAAACCCTCCGGGCAACCGATGCGCACATTCACGCCGAGCAGTGCACCACAAAGCATCAGTGAATGGGCCACATTGTTGCCGTCGCCGATGTACGCAAGGGTCTGACCGGCCAGATCACCGTGGATTTCCAGCATGGTGAGGAAGTCCGCCAGTGCCTGACAGGGATGCTCAAGATCCGTGAGCGCATTGATCACGGGAACACTCGCCCAGTGGGCGTAATCCACAAGTTCCTGCTGGGCNAATGTGCGGATCGCCAAAACATCGCAGTAGCGACTGAGCACCCGCGCTGTGTCCTGCAGGGGTTCCCCACGACCAAGCTGGGTGAGGCTCGGATTGAGATCCACGGTCTGGCCGCCGAGACGGGCAATGGCGACCTGGAAGCTNACCCTGGTTCTTGTGGATGCCTTCGTGAAGATCAGCCCGAGCACCCGGTTGCCGAGATCAATCCGACGTTCACCCCGCTTGAGTTGAACAGCAAGATCAATCAAACCCNTGGTCTCCTCTGCAGAACAATCCGCCGAAGAGAGATAGTCACGCCTGTTAAGGGCGGTGAGAGCAGCGGCGACGCTCGGAGCCATTGCTGAGCTTCAAAGGGGTTTTATCGGAGATCAACGGGTCGAACGTCAAGCCCTTACGGTTTCAGGCAAGACGCTGGCCTCAAGCATCTGACGCAGATCGTCGCCTTCGATCACTTCCTTCTCGAGAATTTTCTGCGCGATCGTTTCCAGCAGAGCCATGTTCTGCCGCAGGATTTCAAGGGCGTCATCGTGGGCTCTATCCACCAGACCTCGGACCTCCTTATCGATTGCCTGGGCTGTGGCGTCACTGACGGAACGACGCGGATTGTTGCCTTGCCCCAGGAAACGGTTTCCGCCCTGCTTGTCGTAGGCGAGGGGGCCCAAGGTATCGCTCATCCCATAGGTACCGACCATCTGCTCAGCAAGGTCAGTGGCTCGTTGCAAATCATTTGCAGCGCCAGTTGTGATCTTGCCGAACACGATCTCCTCGGCCGAGCGGCCTCCCAACAGCGTGGCGATCTGACCCTGCAATTCTTCTTTTGAATTGAGGAATCGCTCTTCCGTGGGTAACTGCAAGGTGTAACCGAGAGCACTCATGCCACGCGGCACGATGGAGATTTTGGCAACTTTGCTGCCCCCTGGCATGAGGTGGCCGACGATCGCATGACCTACTTCGTGATAAGCCACAACTTTTTTCTCGTCGTCTTGAAGCACGCGACTTTTCTTTTCAAGACCTGCAACGACGCGCTCAATCGCCTCACTGAGATCCTCTTGCTCCACTTGCTTGCGATGATTACGGGCTGCCAACAGCGCAGCCTCATTGACCAGATTGGCGAGATCAGCACCGGCAAAGCCACTGGTGGCCTGGGCAACACTGTCTAAATCAACAGCTTCNGNAAGTTTCACCTTTTTGGCNTAAATCTCGAGGATGGTNTTGCGGCCGGAAAGGTCCGGTCGGTCCACAAGAACCTGCCGATCAAAGCGGCCAGGCCTGAGCAGTGCTGCATCAAGAACTTCAGGTTGNTTGGTGGCCGCCAACACGATCACAGGCTTGTCCTGCGCCGTGAAGCCATCCATNTCAGTCAGCAATTGGTTAAGGGTCTGCTCCCGCTCATCGTTCCCCCCCACAACNCCCATCGATCCAGAGCGNCTCTTGCCGATGGCATCCAGTTCNTCGATGAAAATAATGCAAGGAGCTTTCTTCTTGGCNTCCTCAAAGAGGTCTCGAACACGAGCTGCACCAGCACCAACGAANAGCTCAACAAATTCAGAGCCAGAAATAATGAAAAAAGGNACNCCTGCTTCGCCAGCTACAGCCTTTGANAGCANTGTTTTACCNGTTCCCGGAGGNCCNACAAGNAGGACNCCTTTGGGNATACGAGCNCCGATNTCGGCATATCGCTCAGGAGTNTTGAGAAAATCAACGATTTCCGTCAATTCCTGCTTGGCTTCGTCCACCCCTGCAACATCTGCAAATGTCACACGAGATTCTTCATCTGGAACATAAACCTTTGCTTTGCTTTTCGTGAAACTCAATGCTCCCTGAGCGCCTCCACCCATGGATCGGCGTGCAAAAAATTGCAGCACAAGAATGAAAATCAGAGGAGGAACAACCCAACTCAATATTGTTGTGAAGATGTTTGGCTTCTTCGGTGGAGCTGCTGCAAATTCAACGCCCTTGGTTTCCAGCCGCTGAGGCAAGTCCATATCGAAAATGGGCGTGGTTGCGAGCACCGGAGGTGCCCCGTCTTCCGGCTCCGATAACTCGTAACGGATTTGCTCCTGAGTGATGTANGCCCTCTTCACGGCGCCATCATTCACCTGATCGATGAAGAGCGAATAGGGCACCCTTGGAACCTGATTGGCTGGGTTGGGGATGAAACTGCTGGCCAGCAGGAGCACTCCAAAGCCGATCAACACCAGATTGATGATGCTGAAACGGCGGTTCGGGCGGTTGTCGTCCTGTCGGATCGGCATGGCTGCTGGACCGGAATCTGATCACGCTACGAGGGATGAATGGTCTTCAACGGGAGGGAGAACCGAACGCTCCCTTAACGTTGCGGAATGTGCGGACGCTTTTGCCTTGAGACCCCAGGGGATGGGCTGACGTCCCGCCTGAAACCCTGGCTCGATCAGGACGATCACGCATGGCTGCATCACTACAGCCCCCGCGCACTGATCAGGCCGATGGAGCCAGTCCTGGTGCTCCGCCATGAGCATGGGCGCAACGGCCTGACCCACATGCTCTGGGGTTTATTGCCGGGCTGGGTCAAGNACCCGGAACAGAGGGCNCGTCCGATTAACGCCCGTGCCGAAACGGTGGCTGAAAAAGCCAGTTTTCGAGGGTCCTGGCGCCATCACCGCTGTCTGTTGCCAAGCTCCGCGTTTTTCGAGAAGGGCCATCAGATCAGCCGGGCTGATGGCCGCATGTTTTGGTTGGCCGGTCTCTGGGACCGATGGATCGGTGCTGATGGCAGCGAGGTGGACACCTGCTGCGTGATCACCACACAACCCAATGCTCTGTTGAGGCCGTTGCACAACCGCATGCCGGTGATCATTCCGGAGGGATTGGAGGATGCCTGGCTCCTGCCTGGNGATGGCAACCACCGTCGTGCNCTGGAGCCGATGCTCGAACCGTGGCCCTGCGAGGGGTGGATTGCCAAGATCATTCAGCCATCAATCTCCAGTGGTGACAATCAGCAGTTGTCCATCCTCTGAACTTGACAGCGCGCAGGCGTGAAGGACCCTTTGGGTCAGCCATGNTTAGCGATGGAGGATGAGTCAGATCAGATCGCCGCGTCCCCAAAGCCGCGCTCAATTGAAGCTGCTGCTGCTGCTCACGCTGATGCTCGTGATCGGCCTCGCTTTCCCCTCTCTGATTCGATACAAATTCCTGCTCTATTCCTTAATCGCCCTGCTGCTGACCCAGGTGATGGTGAGCGACAGCGACAGCAACCGATGGGCCAATTTCACCTATCGACTGCTGGGCGGTGTCGCCGTGATGGCCATGTGGCTCTGGTTGCTGACGCCACTTGAGCTGATCTACAGCGGCGTACCGCTGGCCTTGAGCTGGGGATTACTGGTGATTTGGAGCATTCGTCGCCTCATCATGCGAATTTCCCGTGAACCGGTGGTGAATGAGGCGATGTTGATGGGAGCGATCGCCGGCTATCTGCATCTCGGTCTCACAGCCGGACTGATCATGGGCGCGGTGGAGACGATCCAACCCGGAAGTTTTACGCCGTTGGAGCTCCCCGTGAATGCCCTNAACAATGACGCCGTCAGCGTTCTGAGCGTCGGCGACTCCTTCGCGGAGATCTCCTATTTCGCCTTTGTTTGTCTAACCACCGTCGGATTCGGTGATATCAATCCGATGCTTCCTCTCTCGCGGATGATCAGCCTTGTCACAAGCATTGTTGGCCCGCTTTACCTCGCCGTNGTCATGGGNATCCTGATCGGACGCTTCGTGAGCACGAACCAACCGGATCAACCTGGTGAGGAAGCTTGAAACAGCAAGTCATCGCCGAGGGCACTCCACTGAGGAGACTCCAGTTGCAACACCTGGTCCATGGCCTTGTAGCCAAGATCTCCTAGGGGTGTTTTGGCCGCCANTCCTCCCATCAGTTTGGGGGCCACAACAGCAGCGATCTGCTGCACACAGCCCTGTTGGATCGCCTGCGTTGAAAGTTCCGGGCCACACTCCCAGAGCACCCGATTGCAGCCCCGCTTGGCCAGTGCCTCCATTAATTGGAGAGGATCAGACCGTCTGAGCACCAGTCGCTCCGGCCCGCTCGGCACAACAGCATCAACCAGGTCCGGTCCATGGGCGATCAAGGTTGGCGCCACACTCGTGTCCCAGAGCTGCGCCTGATCGGGCAAATCCAAGCTGCGGCTCAGCACCACCCGCAGCGGTTCCGGTGAACGCCTGCCNCGACTGGTGAGCAGGGGNTTATCGGATCGCACAGTGCCACCACCGACGATCACTGCATCGCAACGGGCGCGCAACTGATGCACAAACCGCCTGGCTTCTGAACCTGAGATCCATTGGCTGGCACCGTTGGGCAAGGCTGTGCGCCCATCCAGACTCATCGCCCATTTCAGAAGTCCCAGAGGGCGACCGGTGCTGACCCTGTGGAGAAACGCACAGTTCTGTGCCGCGGCTTCATCGCGGAGAACNCCGCAAATCACCTCGATGCCTGCGTCTTTCAACCGGGTGATGCCGGCTCCACCGACCCGAGGGTCAGGGTCCTCGAGGGCGATCACCACACGCTGAATCCCCGCCTCGATCACCGCTTCAGTGCAAGGTGGCGTGCGACCGTGATGGCAACACGGTTCGAGGCTGACAATCAGGGTTCCNCCTCGGGCGGCTTCACCGGCCTGCAANAGGGCTCCAACCTCAGCATGGGCCTGACCTGCGCGGGCATGAAAACCCTCGCCCACCAGATCGCCAGTCGCGTCCAGTACAACAGCACCGACGAGGGGGTTNGGGCTGGTGAGGCCTTCGGCCAGACCAGCCAACTGAAGCGCACGNCCCATCCACCTGTCCCACATCAGCTCAACGGCAGGTCCTGCAGCGAACGCCATTCACCCACCACGTATGGAGGAACCGGCAGTTCCGTGAACACTCCGGGAAGAACAAGACGCAGAGGCCTGTTGTTGTTCAGGTCGTTCAGGAGTGGATTCAACCCAAACTCGGCGGCAGCCTCACGACCGTCACCTGCCAGCGCCGGGTTATCGAGGGTGATGTCCGGAAGTTGCCACTCCCGGCGACCGGAGATCACTTGCAGGTCCGTGGGGTGATCCAGTCGCACCCTGCCGGGATACCCAACGATCCGCAGCACAACGGGCTGACCAGCTGGTCCCTCCCTGTAGGCCACCGCCTGCCAGCTGTCGTAATCGAGATCGCGCAGACTTTCCAGGCTGCGCACCATCGCAGCGCCGTTTTCGCTTTCGTGTTGATGCACTTGAGCCCACGCCAGGGACGGTGTGAGAAGCATCAGGGCAAAGGCAGCAAGAACGCCGAGGAGCAGGCGGGCCATGAACCAAAACAACGAGAGTCCAGGCTATGAAGAAAAACCACCCCATTCGGGCTAGAGCTCAATAAATTTGGCAAAGAATGGGTTGTATCCAGGGTTGGCCGCGACGTCCCAGACAGGATTGGCGCAAGCTGGACTTGCACGTCACACCTTCCGGTGCGCATCCGAGGCCAATGACCTGTGGAAACGTCTCGGGTGTGACCTGCATTTCGTTCAACTGACCCCTGGTCCACTGAATGGTCATATCGACATTGAACAGTCCGGAGGGATAACGATCGTTTCACTCGCCTGCAATCAGGCGTTACTAGGGCAGGGTCAACGCAATCCGAACTGTCTGCATTTTTGCCTTGAGAATACCGACCACATCTCCATGCATCGCGTTTGGGGAGAACCGATTCAACCCAATTCTCTGCATGGTTTTTGCAGCAAAATCAGCGAGTCGTTTTTTCAAACAACACCCAATTTTCATATGAGTATCGCGATGATTCCGATCGAGCGATTTCAGAATCTTGCTCATCTGGATGGAGCGGCTTCTTTCATGGATGAAATAGAAGCCACGAANACAATGATGCTGAACACTGATTCGTTTGAGCAGATCCGCGAACTNATTNGACCAAGGCGTGACACGACAANGAATCGGCGCGATCCCTTGAATTCCGAACTTCTGGAGGCACAACTGTTGGACAGCCTCAGTCAAGGCCCGCGCCAAACCAGCGCCCCAGTCAACCTCTTCCATCGCCACGCACTGATCCGAGAATTGGTCAACTTCGGCTTTGAACACAGCACATCAGCCCTGACTCTTCAACAGGTTTGCAAAAATCTTTTCAGCTCTCCCACCACAATCACGGTGGGCTGTCGTGAATTGTTCGGCCTTGGTCCGATGGCCTTGCTCAAGCGAATTCGGCTTCAGCAAGTGCAACGGGTGCTCCAAGATCAGGATCTGCAGAGATCACTTAATTGCTTCAATGTGCATGAAGTCTCTGCTCACTACGGATTTGCAAGCCGCAATCATTTTGCCCGTGACTACCGGACAGCTTTCGGAGAGTCGCCGTTAGCAACGATGAAAAGCTCCAGATAATCAAGCTGATCGTGACCTCAACACTCACAGAGAGATCACAAGCAGTACATCTGACTTGTGAATTTTTCAGTGCAACACACGCGGCCCAGCTGCTAAGCACACTTGGCTTCAAGTGGAACATTATTCAACTCAACAAGGGACCGCTGCGGGGCTGCTTTCATCTGAAGCGATGTGGAAGCATTGTGCTCATGTCAGTGCAGGCCAACCGCGAACTGTTGTTTCAAGGCAATCGCAACAGCGCGTTCATCCCAATTGGGCTCGAATTCAACAACCAATCAGACAACTATCGAGTGCGTGGCGAAGCCATCAAACCTCTTTCGATCTATGGCTTTCATCTTGACTATTCAGACATCTTCTTCAAAAGTCCAGGAGGATGTCACTTCAGCTTCGCGCTCTTTCCACGGCATCGATTGCAACACNTCCACGAGCGCGAATCAAACGGCCAGCTCATGGAAAAATTTGAANCAACGAACAGTCTGGAGCTTGAATTCNATNCATACACCGCTCTAGCAAAATTGATGGCTTTTGTTCCAAATCANCAATCCTGTGNAACCAATGGCGATCTTCATGGTGAACTCCTAGAGGCCCAANTAATCGACTGCTGCACNTCCATCTCCACGCAAAATCTTCATCCACTTCCATCAACCTCGTCTCGCATCGGATTGATGCAGGACTTGCTGCGATGGGGCTTCAAGAACTCCTCCCAACCTATTTCACTCAACGACCTCGCAACAACGATCCTTGCATCCCGCACCACCATCTGCGAAGCCTCCCGCGAATTGTTCGGAGTCGGACCGATGACGNTGCTGAAACAAATCCGCCTGCAACAAGTGCAAGCTGTTCTCAGAGATGTTGATCTTCAGCAACAAATCAATTGTTTCACAGTTATGAAAATTTCCAATTACTACGGTTTCCAAAGTCGCAACCATTTTGCCAACGACTACCGAAAACAGTTTGGCGAAACACCAAGGGAAACCTTGAACCGGGGCACCGGCAATCGCGTGCGTTAACGCGATTCAGCAGGTCGCGAAGCACCGGGGATCGAAGCCCAATTCGTATCCATGGCCCATAGCCCCCAGATCGCCATTGCCCGTAGATAGTGACAAGCTCGGTAGGTGTTCACCGCAGTGATCGCCTCAGGCGTACGGAATTGCAATCCTCCCGCGTAAACCTGATCAACGACAGCGGAACAGATTGCTTCTGCCGTCGCTTTGTCACCCATCAAGCGGTAATAAGAGGCCAGGCCGAAATTAATGCCGGTCCAAACCTCCAACGGATGGGTGCCATCGGGGTCGAGCGGGGTGCCATCGCGGCGCAAACCATTCGCGACTCCGAGACGTCCTCCTTCAAATGACTCAAAACAGGATTCCTTCACCGCCTTGAGCGCGCTCAAGCTGTTGGAGTCACTCACCACAGAGGGAAGCTCCAGCATTCGCGCATAAAAGTCGCCACAGAGCTGATCCGCCATCACCACTGGCGTTCCGCTTTCCGCGTCGATCCGGTAATACTCACCATTCCAAAGCAATCGGTCGAAATTGGCACGGGATTGCTCCAGCCATCGACTGAAATCGTGCTGATCATTGCCGGTTTCGAGTCCAAGCTCCAGCTGCAGCCGCTGAGCCATGGCCAGAGCGGCCTCAAGAGCAGCGATCCAAAGCGCGCCGCAATATGCACTCACCCCCTTCAGTGGCCAGTCATCGAACGTCTGGTCCGGAGCGCCGCCGTTGTCGGGCAATCCATCGTTGTTGTTGTCGAACCGCTTCAGATAGCGAAGTGCCTGCACCACCGAAGGCCAACATTCGCCAAGGAAGGACAGGTCCTCTCCTGTGGGGGAAAGCCGGAACGTGCGCCAAACCTGCAAAACGAAATCACTGGCCAAGTCCTTCCAGAGATTGCAATCCTGGTAGGCGGTGTAGTTGGTGGCGTCAAAAGGCTCCTCATTCGGAGCGCCAAGGTCATGCGGTGTGGCCCCTATTACCTTGCGATCGGCCTCCACCCGACCTCTTCCCTGGGTGAAGTACCAACCAATCGGACGTTGGTTGGCATCACTGGCCGGGATGGCGCGTGAAAAACTGCGCAGCACGGCCTTGTCCAACTCCGGCCAGAGCTGCAGCAGAGCAAAGGAGCCATAAAGACGCACGTCCAGGCTTTCGTACCAGGCGTAATCAAGGCACTCCAACACCCCGAAGCGGCCGACCGGGTCCCCAGGCCGCGCAGCCGTCCAGAGGCTTCCACCGCTGGAGAGGTCATAAAGCTCATTGAACAGAGCCATCCGGAGCTGTTCTGGCAGCTCTTCTCGAGCGATGACCGGAGCCTGCCATGCCTCGATCTGAGCGCGCCAGTCCTGCCAATCACGCAACGCCTCAGCGGCGATCGCTGCGGCGTTCGATCCATCAACCCCAAAAAAATCGGTGTAACGGCGAAGATCCCGCACACCGGTTGCGAATGCAGTGACGGGCAGGTCCCAACTGATCGCGAATGGGATCTCGCGGGTCTCGCCGGGAGCCAGGGTCATCTTCACAGCAATTGCAGCGCTGGCCTGCTCGCCCTGGCGACTGGCCCGATCGTTGTTGCTGTTGGGAATGGTTCCATCGGCAGCGAAGGACTGCCAGATCTCAGCACCGTCGCCCGTTGGATCCCAACGGCTGCAACGCATCACGTCGGTATCCGGAAGATCATCAGGCAGAGCAAGACACCACTGCCCCTCCCCTTCACCGATTGGAGTCGAACGGTGTCCTTCCAGAACAACACCCGTGAGCCCAGGCTGATCGTGATAGTGGTTGCGTTGCCCATTGCTCCTGCCGATTGCCGGCGCATAGTTGTGTTCAGGGCTGCCGTCGTCGCGGAAATGAACCTCCGCTGAAGCATCGGTGTTGGTGAACCAGCCCACCGTGTTGCGCCAGCTCAGCAGCAGAGACAATGGCAACGGCGCATCGGTGGGGTTGTGCAAGGTCCAGCGGAACACCCCAACTGGATAGCTGCTGCGCTGATAGTCCCCTGGCAGGATCGGACTGAAGGCCTCGCAGGTGATCTCAGCTGCAAAAACCGTGTCGTAATGGGTCCAGCTGAGGGGATAGCGAGCGGCATAGGTTCCCGTTGATGACTGCTCCGTACTGGCGGGATACCAATTCCATGACGACAGAGGGTTGTCGCCGTCTGCTCTGGAGTGATCGCATTCAGGAGCCGTTGCCAGGGCATGGGCACGCACTGATTCGCCATGCTGCTCCCAGATCGCGAACTGACAGTCAGGGAGAGAGCCATACCAGTGCTCACCGCCATCGAGATGCCAGAGATTGAAATCGCCCTTTGAGCTGCGGCCGATGCAGCCGCCACCAAAGCCTCCTAANGGCATGCCGTGCCATGGGCCATCATCGAGATTGCTGGCGTAACGAACGGTGTAAGGCTTGTCCCACCCCAGCCCGAAAGGCCTGCTCCAGCTNGCCGTCGGGACGCTCCAGGGCTTCGGGATCGAACCGCGACTCAACAGCTTGCGCAGAGAGGACAAACCCAGTGGCGCCATGAGCCTGTAGACAGTCGTCCCACACTGCCAGACCTGAACCGTTCAGGGGACATCCTGTTCCGCATCAAGCAAAGCATCCAACGTCACCGCCGTCCTCACCAGGGCTTGATAACACTGCAACCTCCGGCGGTTTCGATCCAACCAACGCGCCTGCTCAGCTGTCCCTCCCGAGCCGGGGACATCTCCATCCATCAGTTCAAGNTTCTCCTGTCGGGCAATCAGNGCCAGCAGGAGTTCATGCAGCCGGCGACGTCGATCGGCTGGATCCGTCAGTCCTGACACAACAACTCCTGCAGGCGTTGTTCTGAGCCAGGCGCCAACACCACAGGATCCGGGTTGTACGACCTTGAAGACCGGGCAACCCGCTCTCGGATCGGACGCTCGGCACAGGTCCAGCTGGATAGCCCCAGAGCTTGATAGAGCCTCTGAACCGTTTCCAAGGGCTGATGCACCAGATCCTTGTAGTTCACTTCCAGCAGCTGCCCCTCTGGAATGTTGGGGCGTGATGCTTCAAAGGCCTGCATCAGCTGCTGGTACGCGGCCACGGTTTGCTCCACCTGGAGCCGCTCATTCAGGGGTGGTTGCAGGCCAACCAAAGCGCCAAGACGCTGTTTCACCTGCACAAGCGAACGGATCGAATCGATCGGATCACGCCTCAGAAAGACAAAGCGGGCCTTCGGAAAGGCCCTTAACAGCAGCGGGATTCGTCCGCTGTGGGCGGGGTTCTTGATCAGGAGATAGCCAGTGCGGTCGTCCTGATGCAGCAGCGTCAAACGTGTGAACCTTTCAAGCTTCCGCTCGAATTCAGGAGTCTGGTGGATCACACATCGCCCCAGATGGTGCAGGTAGTCCTGAGGGAAGGCCAGGCCGGCCATGTGGGAATCCATGGTCAACCGGGCCAGACCGATCTCATCCTCCTGAGGGTCATCGGCGGACCAGGGAACAGCATCGATGGGGCGCTGGTCCGTCATNGTGATTTGCAGCCACCATCTCAGGAGAGGACGGAGCAACAGCGCCACCTGGGGCGCAACCGTGAGGCTGTTTCGTGCTGTCACAACGGTCGGGTCGCAACTGAGCAACTGATGCAGATAAGTGGTCCCGCTGCGCCAGTGGCCGATCACCACAACAGGGTCGGAGGGCAACTGAAGCTGCTTGAGACGGCGCTCGAACACCAGAGACTGCAACCAGGCCATGGGTTCTGCGATCAAACCGGTGAGGCCGAGCAAGGAGGCCACATGGAGGCGTGAGCTGGCCGGGAGTTGCATCGACAGCCCCCGCAGCAGCACCATCGGGCGGATGCAGCAAGCAGCCACGAAGAGATCAGAGAATCGCGAACGCAGCGCCACAGAAACGCGAAGGGTCGAATCACAGAATGCCGGAATGATTCACGTCATCGGCACGGATGCCGGCGCTCCGGCCACTCTGACGCCACCCCAACAGACTCTGGTCCGCGAGGCGTCCTGTCTGGCAGCACCTCTGAGGCTTCATCCAGCCCTTCAAGCCTGGCTTGGGGCCCATCCCGCTCGACTGATCAGCAGTGACGATCCCAGGGCGCTTTGCGAGGAGCTCAGCCAAGCGCTGGAGCCATCGTGGGTGGTGCTGGCCAGCGGCGATCCGCTGTGGTTCGGGATCGGCCGGATTTTGCTGGACCGGCTGGGACGGGAGCAACTGTGCTTTCACCCTGCTCCTTCATCGATGCAGCTGGCCTTCGCAAAGATCGGTCGCCCTTGGCAGGACGCGAGCTGGATCAGCCTGCATGGACGGGACCCAGCCCAGTTGCATCGGGCTTTGCAGCAGCGCCCGTCAGCGTTGGCCGTNCTCACCGATCCGGATCAGGGTGGTGCCGAGACGGTGCGCCGTTCACTGCTCAGCAGTGGGCTGGCAGCGAGCTATCAGTTCTGGATCCTGGAACAGCTCGGGCATCCGCAGGAACGGGTTCACCGTCCGCCCCTGGACGAACCGCTGCCACTGGACTTGCCTCGTCTGCTTTTGGTGCTGTTGATCGCAGACACACCAGAGGAATTGCCAGCCTGTTCCCTGCCGCTGTTCGGTCTGGACGATGGCCTGTTCCTGCAACATCCAGACCATCCCGGACTGATGACCAAACGGGAGGTGCGGGTGCAGCTGCTGGCTGATCTGCAACTGCCATCGCATGGGGTCCTCTGGGACCTTGGGGCCGGAACCGGCAGTGTGGGACTTGAGGCGCTGCGGATCAGACCCGAGCTGCTGCTTCTGGCCGTNGAGCGACGNGGCGGTGGCGCGTCTGTGATCCAGGCCAATGCCAAGCGCCTCGGTGTGCAACCGGCCGCAATCCTGGAATGCGATGCCCGGATGCTTTCAACCATCGCGCTGGATGATGNACTGCAGAAACCCGACCGGGTGGTTCTGGGCGGCGGCGGCCGACACCGCACCTCACTGCTTCAATTCGTGCTCAGCCGGTTGAAGCCAGGGGGAGTCGTGGTGATTCCACTGGCCACNATCGAAGCCGTGAGCGAGNTGCGTCCCTTGCTCGAGGAGGCGGAGATGCGGGTGAGCCTGAATCAGCTGCAGGCCTGGCGAGGNCAGATGCTCGGCGATGGCACCCGCCTGGCGCCCATGAACCCGGCATGGATTCTTTGCGGCACCAAGACCAATCAGGACTGATCAACACTCATGGGGTGATCGGCTGAATCGGCGCGGCGTCACCCACGGAGATCCCCAGCCGGCGCGCCTCNCCGGCGGCCAGCTCGACCACANCATCTCCCAGCTGCACCGGCCCGTAGCTCGNACAAGGCAGCCCTGGGCAAACCGGCACCTGCCGTTCGATGTGAATCACACGTCCCTCGCGNAGGAACACCATGTCCAGAGGCGCCAGGGTGTTGTGCATCCAGAAGCGCAGACGCCGAGGCGCGCTGAAAGGAAACCACATCCCACGCAGGGGGGGCAGGGATGGTCTCTGCATCAAGCCGATGCGCTGTTGCGCCGCTGAACGGGCCACCTCGAGAGCGATGCAGGGCGTGGTCTTGATGCACCACTGCGCTGTGACCGGCAAATGTTGCGGCACCTCCGTTGCCAATTCCATCGTCAGGCGTCCTTCTGACGGCCGAGGCAATATCCCCGTCCTCGCACCGTTTNGAGAAGACGCGATTCGCCGCTCTCCTCCAACTTCTGACGCAAATAGCGCACATACACCTCCACCACATTGCTGCTGGTCGCCCGTTCGTCCTGCCAGACGGACGCGAGCAGCTCCTCGCGACTGAACACCCGTCCGCTTTGTTTCATCAGCACCAGAAGCAGAGCAAATTCCCTNGCGGTCAAAGCGATCGGNCGCGAACCACGACGCACCTGACGGTTGATCGGATCAAGGCTGAGGTCATCAACCTGCANNGTGGCCTCACGGTTGTCATCCCGTTCCCGGATCGTGCGGTGCAGTCTCAACCGCATCAACAGGTCGCTGGGACCGATGCTCGACAACCAGAAATCATCAGCACCCGAACGAAGGCAGGTCGCGCGTGCCGCGACACTNTCCTCCCCCAGGTCAAGCAGGATNGGCATCGNTCCGAATCTCTGCCTGAGATCGGCGATCAGAGCGCTCTGGTCACTGGCCAGGATCGCTGCTGCCGGTACATCAGCTCCCACCGCTGGCTGNCTGGCAGCCACGCCGGCGCTGAGCCAATCCATCGTGGAATACCCGGATGCATTGAGCCTTGCCGACAAAGCAACGGCNTCAGCACCCAGCAAGAGCAGCAGTGGATCGCTCATGGCCTGTCCGGTTTGGCGATGTGGGGCAATCCCCAACCCAACTTGTTGCGAAGCACCTGAAAGAACTCGTGGTCCACGAGACGCACGAAACGCACTGGATGGTCGCTGCGGCGGATGAGCACTCTGTCCTCTGGCCAGACGTAGCAACCAGCACTGCCGTCCACCACCATCATCAACCGTTCAGGGGTGGCAGGAAAAATCGTGACCGGTTCTCGGTCACTGAACACAAGCGCCCTGGACGCCAGTGAATGNGGTGCGATCGGCGTGAGCTGCAGCACAGGGCAATCGGGAGTGATCACGGGTCCTCCTGCACTGAGGGCATAGGCCGTGGATCCCGTTGGGGTCGAAAGAATCACCCCGTCGGCAGCGATGTCAACCGGTGCNTGGCGTCCGATGGCGATTTCGAAATGGCACATGCTGGTCAGAGGCTCCCGATGCAGTGCCATCTCATTGAGGGACAGGGCCTCCCANCGACGCTGTTCACCCCGCATCACGCTCACCACAAGGTTGCTGCGTTCCTCGATGGTCCACTGCTGGGTGAGCACAACCTCCAGGGCCCGATCCAGGTCACCGAGGTANGCCTCCGCAAGAAANCCCAGATGACCTGTNTTGATGGTCAGGATCGGGACACCGACAGGAGCGGTCTGACGAGCCGCCGAAAGAACCGTTCCATCACCGCCGAGAACNATCGCCAGTGCCATCGAGCGGTCGAAGCCTTCAGGAACGCAGGCGTTGTATCCCAGCANACGCAGGTGCTGGTCGGGATTGGCGAAACCGACAAGGCCTCCAGCGCTGCTGGCCTTGACGACCTCGTGACCCGTTGCCTCCANTCGNTCCTGAATCGTGGAGGCGGTCTCGACCGCAAGGGGTTTGCTGTCATTCACGATCAGTCCGATGCGGGGCACTGATCGCCGTGGATGAAGGTCAGNCCAAGACTATGGGAATCAGGGTTTCCCGGACGAACGCAGTAACGATTGGATCAACCAGAGACCGAACAGGGATGCAGCGATGAACAGNCCCTCGCTGATGTCCTGCAGCAAAGCCTTGTCCGAGGACGTTGTCATCACCGTGGCACTGAGCAGAAGAGCCGCCACGAGGATCGACAGGGACAGACGTCGCGAGAGGCGATCCACCGTGGAGCGCAACTGGTCCAGTCCCTCCAGCTGCAAAGCGAACACCAGTTCGTCGCCGCTGAATCGCCGCAGAACCTGACTGAGCTGTCTTGGTGCATCGATCGCGAAATTGCGGAGGTCCAAACCGAACTGCATGGCTCGCTCGCTGGGAAGCAGCAGGGATCGGGCCAGCAGCTTGGCCACAAGGGGTTCCATCTCCCCTGTGAAACTGAAATCCGGATCCAGGGAACAGGCCACTCCCTCCAGGTTGGTGACGGACTTCACAAACAAGCCGAGAGTTCCAGGCACCCGAAGACCTGCTTGGTTGGCGAGCTGCAGCAGGTCGCTCAGAAANAGAGCGAAATTGAGTTCTTGGAGAGGTTTNGAAAAATTGGAGGCAATCAGCAACTGGAGCTGGCGCTGCAGCTGCAACCTGTCAACGCGNATTCCAGGAGCCGGTGGGGCGAGCAACACCAGCAGGTCCGCCGCCCGTGCGGAATCCTGATTGATCAGAGCGAGAACGAGATCAAGAAGAGTATTGCGAGTGGCTGGATCAAAATTGCCNACCATCCCTTCATCCAGCAGGGTGATCACCCCGGCGCCGTCAACCTTGAGGTTGCCGGGATGGGGATCCGCGTGGAAGAAACCCTCGACGAAGTACTGCTCGACAAAGGCACCAAGCAGAGCTCGATTGGCATCCTTGATTCCCTCTTGATGACCTTGGGTCAGCGCAGTCCGCGCTGAAGGACTGAGAACGGACTCGCCCCGGATCCACTCCAGAACAAGCACCCGNTGACTGGANAGTTCCAACCAGACACTGGGCACCTTGAGGATCCCAGTGCCAACAAANTTGGATGAGCTGAGGATCTCCTGCAGCCGCAATGTGTTGGCAGCCTCAATCCGGAAATCAAGTTCCCGAGTGAGCGCCAGCAGCACTTGATCGGCCAATCCGATGAGGTCGTAGCTNGACCCAAGAGAGGTGGAAGCGGCAAGATTGGCCAACTGGCGCAAAAGGCTGCCGTCTTCGGAGACCTGCGCTTCGATACCCGGGCGAAGCACCTTCACCGCCACCGTCGTGCCGTCTCGGAGCGTGGCTTGGTAAACCTGACCGATGCTGCCTGCAGCAATCGGTTCGTTTGAAAACGCGCTGAAGCAATCCTCAAGCGGACGACCGAGTTCCTCCAGCAGCATCGGCTCGACCATCGCCCAAGAGGCTGGTGGCACATCCGCCTGCAACGCACTGAGCGCCTCGATGTACTCCTCACTGAGGAGATCGGACCGGGTGCTCAGCAACTGCCCGAGCTTCACATACACAGGCCCCAGCTCCGTGAGGATGCTGCAGAGAACTTCGGGCTGAGGCAACCGGGGNGAGTCGGTGGTGCCCTGCTTCAACAGCTGGCGAAGAAACGACCACTCATGCCGCGTGACGACCGAGATGATTTCCGCTGCTCGTGCTGAGGCGGGAAGGAAACTTGCTGGCATAGCTCTCGCTCACGGTCACTGAAACCATTCCCGGCAACAGGGACAGGGCCGCCTAAAACTGNTCGAGGAAGCGTAGATCGCTTGTATAAAGCCGGCGGATGTCATCGATGCCATGGCGCACCATGCAGAACCGCTCGACGCCGAGACCCGCAGCAAAACCGCTCCAGCGTTCAGGGTCCAACCCCAAACCTTCCAAAACCGCGGGGTCAACCATGCCGCAACCCATCACTTCCAACCAGCGGCCGCGCCACTGCACATCCACTTCCGCTGATGGCTCAGTGAACGGGAAGTAGCTCGCTCGGAAACGAACGGGTACATCCCCGAAAAAAGCCTTCAGGAATGCCATCACCGTGCCGCGCAGATGACTGAAATCGAGGCCTTCATCCAAAGCGAGCACCTCAACCTGATGAAACACGGCTGAATGGGTGGCATCCGCAGCATCCCGNCGATAGACCCGACCGGGGGCAACAATTCTCACCGGAGGTGGATTTTGCTCCAGATGGCGGATCTGCACTGGTGAGGTGTGGGTGCGNAACAGCAGATCGTTCTGCAGGTAATAGGTGTCCTGCATGTCTCGGGCTGGATGGTCCTCCGGGATGTTGAGAGCAGAAAAGTTGTAGTGATCCTGCTCAACTTCAGGGCCTTCAGTAACGCTGTAACCGAGACCAAGAAAGAGATCGATGATCTCCTCTGTCGTGCTGATCAGTGGATGGCGATGCCCCATCGGCGTCCCGGAAGCGGGGANGGTCACATCGATGCTTTCACGGGCGATTCGCTCCTGCATCGCCGCCTGCTTCACCGACTGCAGACGTTCGGAGAGGAGGGTCTGAACCTGGCTTTTCAAAACGTTGGCCCGCTGGCCCACCAATGGCCGTTCCTCACCTGGGAGCTTTCCCATGGCACCGAGCACAGCGGAAATGCGCCCCTTTTTGCCAAGCAGACCAATCCGCAACTGCTCTAANGCTGCTGCATCAATGGCAGCAGCGATTTCCGAGGTCGCCTCCTGCTCAAGAGCATCCAGTTGATCGGTGAGCTGCTGGAGTGTGACCGGAGCGCTCACAGTTGGGGCTGCGAAAGGCAGCTGACTGTAGACAGCCATCCCGCTTAGGTTCCCCCCACCNAACCTTCTTCCATGCGGATCCTGATCAGCAATGACGACGGGGTGTTTGCGGAAGGNATCCGCACGCTGGCCGCGGCTGCGGTGTCCCGTGGTCATCAGGTCACCGTTGTTTGTCCNGATCAGGAACGNTCCGCCACCGGCCACGGTTTGACGCTTCAGACACCCATCCGGGCCGAGCGCGCTGACGAGCTCTACGTGCCTGGGGTGACGGCTTGGGCCTGCAGCGGCACCCCAGCAGATTGCATGAAGTTGGCCCTGTTCGAGCTTGTCAAGGAGAAGCCAGATCTCGTTCTATCCGGCATCAATCACGGACCGAATCTGGGAACGGATGTGTTCTGCTCCGGCACCGTGGCAGCTGCCATGGAGGGGACGCTTGAGGGCATTCCATCGATCGCTGTCAGCAGTGCATGCTTCCAGTGGCGCCAGTTCCAAGCCGGAGCAGAGCTGGCTGTGGATNTAGCCGAACAAGCTCTGGCAGACCAATGGCCGGAGAACCTGCTCCTCAACCTCAACATTCCCCCCTGTGAACAAGAACGGATGGGTCCATTGCGCTGGACACGTCTTTCGATCCGCCGGTATGACGAACAATTCAGCCGTCGTGTCGACCCTCGAGGCAGGGATTACTTCTGGCTCGCCGGTGAAGTGGTGAATGACCTGGAATCGGCTGGCGAAGGTCCACGGGATTGGCCCAGTGACGTCGCGCAGATTCANGCCAACAGCCCTTCTCTGACCCCGATCCAGCCGGATCTGTTCTGGCGCGGAGCGTTGAGCAGCCTCCCGAAACTGAAGAACGAGCATCCATNCAAACGCTGAAAGGATTGGTCGAGGTGTTGATCGTGGNGGTCATGGCCAAGNCCATCCCGCTNGCCGCAGCAAAAGGCANGGCGTNACGCATCGAAAACACCCATTCAATCGTTTAANGACAATGNATGATTGCGCGACATNCTTANCAANCAANCACACNATACAAACNATCTCATTANAAANNNGAGGCGAATGTTGAAGTCAATTCNNTNANGNAANGTNTTGCTTNANCAANGATCGAGTCAGTCTGANCACCTCGCGCACAGAGCNAANAGCATCCAATCAAGCACNGATCGAGCCAAAATCATTCNATGGCTTGGACACAGCCTTTTGAANATCGTGATTGCTGTCTGGGACGANTCCAGAGATGNNATCAAGACAACTTNCAGAACACNACNAGCGACCAACAACNTGGTTGCAGCATTGATNATCTAGCTGGTTCGATANATCCTTTGCAACAACCACAACGAAAACATCAAACCAATCAAGTGTGCGAACAGGACCTGCGTGTTGCTCAGAACNGACAACATTTCCAGGGACGTGATGGCGAGGTTGTCTGCCATGCCACGACCTCCGATTGCGATACCAGGGGTCTGCATCGAAGCCTGAACGAACAGGCTGCCCGCAAGTGCCTGGTAGCCCACCGCCGCAAAGGTGAGCCCCAATAAATCCGCGAGCAATCCACGCTTCAGCAATCGAGCGGTTTCAGCGCGGCTGGGACGGGCTGCACTGTCAATCGCACGACCGGCGCGAACGATCAACCAACCCTGCCAAAGGCTGAACAAGAGCACGAGAAAGGCCAACGACGTCAACGACAAGCCCGGCCCAAGTCCGACAGCACGCTCTGAGTTACGCGCCAGGCTGCCACCGATGTTGTTGAACAACAGAACGCCTATGACAACGACGCCCAAAACCACTTGAAACCAGAAACGGATCCAGCCCATCCGCCGAAGACCGAAGGACAACTGCTGAAAATCAAGGCGATCGGCCATGCCTGGTCCCGTCTGTCGTTCAAACTTGGCACCAGAGCCCGTTCCGCGCAGCAGCGTTGATCCCCCTTTGTTCTCCTCAGGATGCGCGACGGCCCACAGCACTGGCCCTCGGCAGTTTTGATGGACTGCACGCAGGTCACCGCAACGTGATCCGTCACGCCGTCGGTGACGATCGCGGCGTACCCACTGTCGTCAGTTTCTGGCCGCATCCCCGCGAGGTTCTCTCCGGCGAAACACGCCTGCGGCTTGATCTTCCCAGCGAAAAACTCGATCTTCTGGCGCCCCTGGGCATCGAACAGCTGGTTCTGGTGCCATTCACCAAGGACCTCGCCCGGCTCAGTGCTGAAGCATTCGTGGATCAGGTGTTGATCGACACCCTTGAAGCACGGAGGATCGCTGTCGGCACCAATTTCCGTTTCGGCCATAACCGAGAGGGGGATGCAGCTCTGCTGCAGGAGCTGGGTTCCAAGCGCGGAATCGAGGTCAGGCTGGTGCCCATCGTCACGGACCAGGGCGGACGCATGAGCAGCAGCCGGATCCGCTCCGCATTGGAGACGGGAGATCTGGACACCGCACAGTTGTTGTTGGGCCGGCCGTATCGATTTCAAGGGCGTGTTGTGCGTGGCCGAGGGCTCGGGCGTGAGCTGGGTTGGCCAACAGCCAATCTGCAGGTGGATGGCCGCAAATTTCTTCCAGCCCTTGGTGTCTATGCAGCCTGGGCACAAATTGATGGACAGGATGAGCGATTACGCGCCGTGATGAACCTCGGCCCCCAACCGACGGTGGATCCCACATCTCCCTCGGCGGTGGAAGTGCACCTGCTGGATCGAACCATCGATCTCGAGAACCGACTGATCCGCGTCCAACCCGTGAAGCGATTAAGGGGTCAGAAGAAGTTCTCCGGCCTTGATGCCCTCAGTCAACAGATCGGGCTCGATGCTGAGCAAGCACGAGAACGCCTGGCGGCGGATGCTCAGACCACTGTTGGATAGGCGTTGGCCAGACCCCAGACAATGAACACGCCGATCCCTCCGAGCAGGACGATGCCCCACACCAGAACATGCATGGTGCTCTCGGATCCTCCGTTCTCCATGGCCAGCGGTCATGCGATCTTCCACAACATGCCATGGAATTGATGGGCTGGGATGCAAGGCCTGACCCACGTGTGGCACGGCTCATCGACGCCAATCTCGATCGAGCCCGCGAAGGTCTGCGCGTTGTGGAGGACTGGTGCCGTTTCGGGCTGGAGCGCAGAGATCTGGTCACTGAGCTGAAGGACTGGCGACAGCGGCTGGGCCGTTTGCATCGGGAGGTTTACAAGCAGGCCCGCTCAACAGCGGGCGATACCGGCGCAGGGATGACGCATCCGGCTCAGTCGGAGCGTTGTAGTCCAAGACAAGTGGTGGCAGCCAACTGCGCTCGTGTGCAGGAAGCACTGCGTGTTCTTGAGGAATACGGCCGCAATATCGACCCACTCCTGGCGTCCGAGTCGGCTGCCATTCGTTACTCCCTTTACGACCTGGAGGTGTCCTGTCTGAGCGCCAGTGCTGGCCTCGCCCTCAGGGATCAGCTGCAGAGCTGCAAGATATGCCTGATCACAACGGAAACCGATCAGCTGCTGCAAGTGGTGGAAACCAGCTTGAACAGTGGCGTCGACATGGTGCAGTACCGCAGCAAGAAGGGCCATGACCGCCTGCGGCTGCAACAGGCCCTTGCCCTGAAAGCACTGTGCCGCAAAGCAGGAGCTTTGTTCATCGTCAATGATCGCGTTGATCTCGCTCTCGCTGCGGATGCCGATGGGGTGCACCTTGGGCAAGACGATCTCCCCACTGAGATCGCGAGGTCTCAAATCGGCCCCACCAAGCTGCTGGGACGCAGCACCCATTGCCTTGATGAGATCAGTGCCGCCCACAACGAGTCGTGCGACTACCTCGGTCTTGGACCTGCTTTTTCAACTGCCACCAAACCGGATCGTCATCCCATCGGTCTGGAGCTGATCCGTGAGGCCGTTCAACAATGCCGCCTTCCCCTGTTCGCCATTGGAGGCATTAACAACACCAACCTCGCCAAACTGATGGAGGCAGGTTGCAGCCGCATTGCCGTGATTGGCGCAATCATGAACGCAACGGATCCAGGAGCGGCCACGTCGGATCTGCTCAGCACACTGTCGCGAGAACGGTCCGACTGATGCCCATGAATCTCGTTGTTAATGGTGAATCACGTCTCCTGGACACAGCGCCTGTTCCCACCTGCCTGAACGACGTGGTGAGGGCATTGGGCCACAACCCGACACTCGTGGTTGTGGAACACAACGGCGCCATCGTTCCGAAAAGTCAATGGGAGAACACCACAATCGAGGACGGCGACAATCTCGAAATCGTCACCATCGTTGGGGGAGGTTCCTAGAGTTATCGCATTCAAAGGTTTGACAGCATCGTTCATGCGTCGTCCCTGGTTCAAACGTTTTTTGGCAGGCCTACTGCTCCCGCTCGTCATTGCTGGACTGAGTCTGGTCAGTGCAGCCCCGGCTGATGCCGCCCGCGGAGGTCGGATGGGAGGGGGAAGTTTCCGAGCTCCATCCATGCCTCGATCAACAGGCGGCACTGGCTACCGCAGTGGTGGTTATCGCGGAGGCGGTGGCTTCGGTTTTCCCTTCATCATTCCAATCTTCGGATTTGGTGGGGGTGGATTGTTCGGGATCCTGATCCTGATGGCGGTCGCCGGTGTTTTGGTGAATGCCTTTCGTGGAGCCGGCGCAGCTGGTGGAGCGGCGCTCAATGGCTACGGCGAACCAGTGGCAGCCATGCCGAGCAAAGTCAACATGATTCAGGTGCAGGTCGGCTTGCTCGCTACAGCGAAGCAACTGCAGGACGACCTTCGTTCCCTCGCCGCCTCCTCGGACACGTCCTCAACAACAGGTCTGCAACGGCTGTTGCAGGAAACGACGCTTGCTCTCCTTCGTCAGCCCGACCTCTGGGTCTACGCCAACGCAGAAAACGGAATGGTTCCGTTCAACTCTGCTGAGTCGACCTTTAATCGTCTCTCGATGAGTGAGCGAAGCAAACTCCAGGCCGAGGTGACATCAAACATCGGTGGACAACGCTTAACCGATGAATCCGCTCGCTCAGCTGTCGGTGAAGCTGATGCAACCAATGAATTCATTGTTGTGACCCTGTTGGTGGCTTCAACAGCCGTCGCCAAACTGCAGGGAGCTGACACGGGTGAGGACCTGAGGCAGACCTTGAGAATCCTCGGTTCCACATCATCAAGCGAACTCCTTGCTCTCGAGGTGATCTGGCAGCCCGAAGGCCGTGGTGACGTCCTCAGCGCAGAAGAGCTGATCACCGCCTATCCAAACCTTCAGCACCTCTGAAGACTCTTCACAAAGTCTTCCACCAACAAACCTTTGTTTAGGTGATTTTTCTCAGAGCCTTTTAGTAGTTTTCAGCTACTGACAATTCAAGTCGTTCAACATTGGCTCCTGACCCACGCTCCATGGAATGGCAGAAAAACGGCGAGCTTTCTGCCACTGATTTTCATGCTCTCCTCACCGCTCTTCAGCGGGTCGAGGTAGACGAGAGAAGCACTGAGCTGGGCCGTCTAAGCCGTGCCAACAAAACGCTGAACTGATTGCCTGGCCTCTTTCCGGATCAAGTTCCGGATGAATGGCTTGCAACTGTCTGGTCTGCTGGCGTCACGAATGAACCTCTGAGCATTCTTAAAGCAGCCATCGCAGCTCCATAGCCGTTGTCGATGTTCACCACGGCCAGCCCTGGTGCACAGCTGGCCAACATGCCTTCAAGGGCTGTTCGTCCCCCCTGGCTCACCCCGTAACCGACAGAGACGGGGACACCGATCACCGGCTGGGGCAGCAACCCAGCCAACACTGTGGGCAGCGCCCCCTCCATTCCGGCACAGGCGATCAGCACTGCAGCGCTCTCAAGGCGCGGCAGCTGATCCAACAACCGATGCAGACCAGCCACACCCACATCCATCAGCAGATCGACGCCAATGCCATGGCAACGAAGCGCCAGCGCCGTTTCAGCCACAACCGTTCGGTCGCTGCTCCCGCCACTGATCACCGCCACCGCAGGCGGGCCTGGGGGCAATCGAGGTAGATCACCGAGGGTGAGGCAACGCGCTTCGGGATGCACAGTCACAGCTGGGAGAGACGCAACCACCGCCATGGCTTTCTCCGCTGACACCCGGGTCACTAGACCGAGTTCCCCTGAGGCAGCAAAGCGTTCCAGGATTGCCGAGATCTGTTGCGCTGTTTTGTGTTCTCCCCAGATGGCTTCCACCATGCCAAGCCGCTGACGCCGCTTCAGGTCCAGACGGGCATCGATCATCGGGCCGGCAGCGCCTGGGGGAGAAGCTCACCTTCCGCCAACAGAGGAAACAGCGGAGGGGCATCGGTCACCCGGTCTAGGGCTTGATTCACCTCAGCCTCAAACAGGGCTTGAACGCGGAGCACCTCATCCTCAGGAATTGATTTCCACTGCTCCCGCGTGGCCCAACGAATCAGCAGCACACCCTCCTGGCGCTGGGGATCCCAGTACAGATCCCGACCCAGAAACCCCTGCTGCTGCTCCAGCCAGGGCTGCCAACTACTCGCTTCCGCCTGCAACCACAGCTCACGATGGGGCTCCGGAACACCAAGACGCAGCTGCTCAATCACCCCGCCATCCGCCATCGCCGGCCCTGCAAGCACCAGCAGCATGGCCACAACCAAGGCAAGAACGCGGCTCATGGCTGGCCCAGCAGGGCAACGGCCTGACAGCTGATGCCCTCCTCGCGTCCCTCCGGGCCCAGCCGTTCATTGGTGGTGGCCTTCACGCCAACGGCATCGGCATCGATGCCGATGCGCCGGGCGATGTTGCTGCGCATCGCCTCGATATGCGGCTTGAGCTTGGGTCGCTCCGCAA
>NHKA01000015.1:0-93650 GCA_002169615.1 Cyanobacteria bacterium TMED229 | reverse complement strand
TCCATCCAGTTGGCGCCAACACCCGTTTCGGCCACCAGGGGCACGCTGAGCTTCACGGCGTTCTCCATGGTTTGCACCACGAGCTCTCGGGTGGCCTCCAAGGCGTCTGGCGCCACTTCGAGCACCAGCTCATCGTGCACCTGAAGCAGCATTCGTCCCGCTAACCCCTGGGTTCGTAATGCAGCCTGCAACTGCACCATCGCCACCTTGATGATGTCAGCACTGGATCCCTGGATCGGGGCGTTGGCAGCAGCCCGGAGTTGCTGCGCCTCCATGCCACCGCGGCGGGCCACATCGAGATCGATCTCCAGCGGGTCCTTGCCCAGCAGCCGCCCCAGCCCATTGCGATCGAAATGGAACGGGCGACGGCGGCCGAGAATCGTTTCCACGTAGCCCCGGCTGAGGGCGAGACGTTCCTGCAGTTCCAGAAAGGCGAACACCTTCGGGTAGCGCTGTTTGTATTTGGCCAGGAACTCCTTGGCGTCTGCCTGGCTGACGCCGGTTTCACGCGCGAAGCGTTGGGCGCCCATGCCGTAGATCACGCCGAAGTTGATCGTCTTGCCGAGGCGACGTTCGTCTGGACTGACCTCGTCTTTGTCCAGCAGCAGCCGAGCGGTCAGCGCGTGCACGTCATCACCGCTGCGATAGGCCTCCTGCAGCACCTCTTCACCGGAGAGGTGGGTGAGGATGCGCAGCTCGATCTGGGAGTAATCGGCGCTGAGCAGGGTCCAGCCCTCCTGAGGCAGGAAGGCCTTGCGAATGCGCCGGCTGTATTCGGTGCGCACCGGAATGTTCTGCAGATTGGGGTTGCTGCTGCTCAGCCGGCCCGTCGCCGTCACCGCCTGGTTGAAATCGGTGTGGACCCGCCCTGTTTCCNCTTCAACCAGCTGGGGCAGGGCATCGATGTAGGTGCTCTTGAGTTTGCTCAGCACCCGGTGCTCAAGCACCAGCGGCACCACGGGATGATCGGTGCTGAGTTTCTCCAGCACCGTGGCGTCGGTGCTGTAACCGGTTTTCGTGCGTCGCGACTTCTTGCGGTCCAGCCCCAGGGTGTCGAANAGCAATTCCCCCAACTGCTTGGGGGATGCCAGGTTGAAGTCCACCCCGGCGGCTTCTCTGGCTTCTGATTCCAGCCGTTGCAGGGTGGATCCCATCTCCTCCGACAGTTCCTTGAGATAAGGCACATCGATGCGGATCCCTGTGGCTTCCATCTCNGCCAGCACCGGTTCCAGCGGTTGTTCCACCTGCTCCAGCAAGGGGATCAGCGGAGCCCCCATCGCCTCCAATTGCTGGCGCAGCAGCAGGGCCAGACGCCGGGTCACATGCACGTCCATGGCGCAGTAGAGGCTGGCCGGCTCCAATGGCACNTCAGCGAAGGTCTGCTTTTTGCTCACCAGATCGCCATAGGTCGTTGGTGAAAAGCCGAATTCCCGTTCCGCCATCACGTCCAGGCCGTGCTTCGCCGCGGCATCGCGCAGGTAATCCGCCAGCAGCGTGTCCATCACCACTCCGCCGAGGGCCACGCCATGGCGCAAGAGGATCAAGCGGTCGTATTTGGCGTTTTGCAGTGTTTTGGGGTGGTCATTGCTGGCCAGCCAGGGAGCCAATGCCATCAGCACCGCCTCCATCGGCAGTTGCTCNGGACGGCTGTCATCGCTCCCCTTGTGACCGATGGGGATGTANGCCAGTGCATTCAGCTCTTCACCCCAGCAGACACCGATCCCCACCAGTTCGGCTTTAAACGGGTTGAGATCGGTGGTCTCCGTGTCCAGGGCCACCGGGCTGGCGATGTTGGTGCAGGCCATCAGATGCTGCACTAGCCCTTCAAGGGCTTTGGAGGTCTGAATCAACTGCGGTTGCAGGGCTGGAAGCCCTGAAGATTCAGCGGCAGGCTCTTCGGCCGCTGGCTCTTCGGCGGCTGGCTGCTGAGCTTTGCTGGAGTCTTTGCTGGCTCCTTGGCTGGCGGGTGATTTTGGGGTTGCTTCAGCATTGGCGCTGTATCCCCCTTCCGAAAAGGCCGCCACGAATCCACTCACCTGGCGCAGCAGGCTGTTCAGNTCCAGATCCTCAAGGCAGGTTCTCAATCCATCGGCATCCACAGTGCTGAGCGCAAGGGAGGGACTGTNCGGCAGCGGCACATCAATCAGGATCTCCGCCAGCTTGCGGGAGAGGTAAGCGTTGTCCTTGTCGGTGCGCAGCTTGCCCTTCAGCGCACCTTTGATTGCTCCCCGACTGGCTTTCGGCCCCTCGGCCTCCACTTCCTCGAGCGTCGAGTAGACAGCATCGAGATCCGTGTTGTCCTTCAGCAAACTGATCGCTGTTTTTGGGCCCACACCACGCACGCCGGGGATGTTGTCGGAGCTGTCGCCCGTGAGCGCTTTGAGGTCCACCACCCTGTCCGGCATCACGCCGAGTTTTCCAAGCACTCCCTCTTCATCGATCAGGGTCGGACCGCTGTTCTTGGCGTAAGGGCCACCCCCCATGTAGAGGACTGCAATGTCGCGCCCGTTGTCCACCAGCTGAAACAGGTCCCGATCGCCCGAGAGGATCCGGACGCCCCAACCCTCATTTGCCGCACGGTTGGCCAGGGTGCCGAGCACATCGTCCGCTTCGTAGCCAGGAGCCATGCAAAGGGGCAGGTCCAGTTGTTCTCGCAGGATCGTCTGGAGTTGATCCAGATCCTGGAAGAACACCTCCGGAGCCACATCCCGATGTGCCTTGTAATTGGCATCGGCTTTGTGACGGAAGGTTGGCTCCGCCGTGTCGAAGGCAATCGCCACNCCNTGGGGTTTCAGCGATTTGCTTGTGTCCAGAAGTGATTTGAGAAAGCCGTAGGTGACGCTGGTGGGCCGTCCGTCCTTGGTGGCCAAACCGCCCTCTCCCCCCTTGCTGAAGGCATAGAAACTCCGGAAGGCCAGAGAATGGCCATCCACGAGCAGTAGCAGGGGCTTGGAGGCAGCCTCAGGCATGGGGGTCCGATTGGTCGTTGATGGTCAGTCGCGGTTCTGTTTCGCCCAAGGGGGGAGATCAATGAAAACGCGGGTGCCGGGTTTCAGACCATTCAAGATTGCAGTGCGGTCGCCGCTGCTGCTTCCCAGCTCCACGGCTTGGAAGGTCGGTTCCTGTTGCTCACCGACAAGAAGCACGCCTGGTTTTCCGTTTTCGGTCACGATTGCCACGGTCGGTACAAGCGTCCGCTCGGCACTGCGCCCGGTCTGGAAATCGATGTCTGCCGTCATGCCGATCAGCAGTTTCTGAGGAGGCTCGACCAAGTCCAGCTCTACCTCGAAGGAGGTCACGTTGTCCTGTTTCTCGGCACGCGGTGCAATCTCGCTGACGCGGGCCTGGAACCGTTCATCCGGGAAGGCGTCAACGCGGATTTCAGCCTTCTGACCGATGGCGATACGACCGATGTCACTTTCCGGAACGCGGGCCACCACTTCCAATCCCTGCGACAGCTCGACCACCGATGAACTGGTGGCGCCGGCGTTCGTGGATGCTGAGGTTGTTGGGGTGACGAAGGCCCCGGGTTCGGCATAGCGGGCAGTAATTGTTCCACTGAACGGAGCCCGGATCACCAGTTGGCGTCCCTCTTCCTGGAGCTGCTGAATCCGCTCTTTGGCAGCAATCACGTTGGCCTGAGCCGCCACCATGTCGGATCTGATGGTGTTGAAACTGTCTGCGCTGACAACCCCTTGCTGGAACAGACCCTCTCGGCGCCTGTAGTCGTCCTGTTTGGCTCGGAAGGCCGCTTCAGCCTGGCGCAGCAGTGCCTGGCGTTCATCAAGTCGGTCTTCAAAGTCTCCGCGGTCCATCACCGCCAGGGTTTCTCCCTCCTCAACAAGATCTCCCTCCTCCACGAGAAGTTCGTCCAGCAACCCGCGGTTGCGAGGACTCACGTTCACACGACGCTTCGCTTTCAATTCGCCGCTGGCGGTGATCACACCGGAGAGCGAGCCTTGGCTGGCTTCAACGGTGTATGGGCTGAGGTCCTTCGTGCTCTTCTGAAGAATCTGATAACGCCAGAGGAGACCAGCACCGGTCAGTACGGCGAGCACGATCAGGATCGTGCTCAGTCGGCGACGTGCACCTTTGCGTTTCCGCGGTGCAGCCATGGTGGGCAATGAGGCCTGTACCTCCATGGCCTTCGACGTGGGTCGCTGCTCGATCCGCACCATGGGGCTAACAAAACTTCACAACATTCTGGCCTCTGACCGGTAGATTCCGGCCCATGCTCAAAGCCGGAATCGTCGGATTGCCCAACGTCGGCAAATCCACCCTATTCAATGCGCTTGTGGCCAATGCCCAGGCCCAGGCTGCAAATTTCCCGTTCTGCACGATTGAGCCGAATGTGGGCACCGTGGCCGTGCCGGATGAGCGCCTCGACAAGCTCACGCAGCTGAGCAGCAGTCGGGACACGATTCCGACGCGAATGGAATTTGTGGATATCGCAGGGCTGGTGAAGGGAGCCAGTCAGGGTGAAGGCCTTGGCAACAAATTTTTGGCGAACATCCGCGAAGTCGACGCGATCGTTCACGTGGTCCGTTGTTTCGANGATGACGATGTCATCCATGTGTCTGGTTCGGTTGGACCTGCACGGGATGCAGAGGTGATCAACCTCGAGTTGGGACTGGCAGACCTCGCCCAGATTGAGAAGCGACGTGAACGTCTCAAAAAGCAGTTGCGGACCAGCAAAGAAGCTCAGCTGGAAGATGGCATTCTTGAGCGAATTCAGTTGGAGTTGGAAAATGGCGGCGCAGCTCGGAATANTGAATTGAGCGATGAGGAACATGCACTTGTGAATCCTTTGGGATTGTTAACCGCAAAGCCGATCATTTATGCGACCAATGTGAGCGAAGAAGATTTAGCTGAAGGCAACCCTTTTTGCATTGAGGTGGAGGAGCTTGCGGCCAAGGAGGGTGCTGAAACCGTGCGNATCTCCGCTCAGGTGGAAGCGGAGCTGGTTGAGTTGGGAGATGAGGAACGAGCCGATTATCTGGATGGTCTTGGTGTTACAGAGGGGGGGCTGCAGAGCCTGATCCGTGCCACCTATCGCTTGCTTGGACTGCGCACGTATTTCACGACCGGTGAGAAGGAAACCCGTGCCTGGACCTTCAAGGCCGGCATGACGGCGCCTCAGGCCGCTGGAGTGATTCATACCGATTTTGAGCGCGGTTTCATCCGGGCGCAGACAATCGGATGTGAGAAATTGTTAGAAGCGGGTTCTTTTTCTGAGGCTCGAAGCAAAGGCTGGTTGCGCAGTGAAGGCAAGGATTATGTGGTGGCGGAAGGAGACGTGATGGAGTTCTTGTTCAACGTCTAGAACGNNCGCGTCNTTGGGTTGGNACNAGTGATGGTTGAAAGTAGGGCGTTGAATGCGAATTTTGGCAGCCTGTCTGATCAACTTACCTGTGATTAACCCAATTAATTTCTCCATGATTTATTGCTGGATTGATGGCGAGGAAAAGTCAACGAGTGAGACTTCCGTTGAGATGTGATCAGGTGGATATGTTTTGAATCGAGAGATGAAATTGATTGTATTTGGCACTTATCTTGCTTGGGGATATAAACGAGCACTTAGGCGTTCGATCGGTGTGGTCAACACATGCCATGGCTTGGGATTCATCTGATCTTGAATCCTTGAGAGGAGGTGTTCAGCAATGCCATGCATCATGAGTTCTTCCTTGAGGGATTGAGGCCTATAAGTGCACCGTCGACGCTTGATCAGTTCCGTGTCGCCGGGGAAGATGTTTTGCCAATCATCACCCCAAACGCTATTGGCGAAGAGGTCATTTGCTNTGGCAAAGTGTGCATAGGTTGATTTGGCGGCTTTTCTGCCGTAGCCCCAATGAGCAGGGTCATGCCAACCGCGCCATTGTTCTTCGTTCAAAATAATTTTCGATGAACCCTCGATGTTTTCCGGGTGAATGCCAAGCGCGTGCAGTCGCTGGCTGAGTAGTCTGGATAACCAAACTCCACGAGTTCCTGGACTGCGATTCAAATATCTGCTTCTGCATTGNAGCCATTGGGGNCCAGGNATGAGTCCGATTGATTCGAGAAACTGATCAAAGGGATCTTGATTAGCCTGCTTGAAGGGTATGAATTTCACCTCAAGGTCACTGGATCGGGCATTCAAAAGTGGTTTGAAGAAATGCCAGAAATTGAAGATATCGTTGCGTTTGACCAATCGTCCTCGTTGTCTACTTTCCCCTGGGAGGTGCCCATTGAGTGCTGCTTGGAGGAACTCATCAAAACTGCAGGTGTGGTAAAAACGTCTGAGTGAGTAGGTGTAACGTGAATTGATGTAATCAAGTTGTGAGCGAATAAAGATGATGATTGTTATGTCGTAATTTTTCTCTTTTGCGATCTTCTGAATTTTTTTGAGGGTTTTTCTGTTGGTCAGGGGGACTGAGAACTGTTCGGCGCTTAGAAGCAGGTTATTGGATTCATGTTGATGTTTGTCGATAAAGTTCGCGAGGCTATCGAGTTTGCCTTTGCAGATATCGCTGGCTAAATTCTTGAATGTAAGTTTTCCTGGGTTCGGATGTTGATAGGTGTATCCATGATTTTTTAGGGATAATTGATTGAGGTGAAGTCGCTCCTGAATGTATGTTGAGGCTGTTTTGTGGGTGCCAGCATGGATTAATAGCCTCCCCGTCATCAGGTCGCTTGGTTTGAGATCGATGGCAATGGTTTAGCACGTCATTGTCATTGTTGTTCACCGATCAGCGTCTCAGAGTTATGTTGATTTCGCCTGAAGACATCATTCTCATGGGCCCTCTGGGATGGACCCGTTCAATTACGCGTGCAAGCCTTCTGCTTTCTCTGCTCCTGATCAACGTCATGCCTTCGGCAGCAGAGGCTGTGATGTTCACACTCCGGTCAAATTCTGTGCTCTCAAAGAAGCCGAATTACAAGACCATGAACCGCCTTGATCTGAAGGTGGACGATGTGGTTGTAGAAGGCCCTGCTCTGGAACAAAACGCTGATTTTTGTCGTTACAAGATCTTTGATCGGGAGGGGCAACCCTTAACTCCTGAAACCGCCTGGGTTCCCTGCCACAGCATCGACAAGCTCTTCATCGTTCCCTGAAGAGGCACGCGTAGAGGATCCAAGCCCTTCGGTTGGTGAACCTGATTCAAATTGGGCGTTCAGTTGAAATGCCGTCGGCAGCATTGCAATGCAAGCTCCACTCATGATCAACCAGAGCACCACACCATGTTGTTGNTGGTCCAGGAGAATCCCCCCCAGCAATGGTGCAAAAACAGCACTGATGGCGAAGCACTGGGAGAACAGTGCCATGGCCAGCCCTCGATGTTCTGGTGGTGTTTCCTCGATCACCGCTTCTGTTGCCGTCGGCAGGAAAGCGGCCTGAGCCAGTGCCATCGGGATCAGGGCCATGATCACCACAACCATTCCGATGGATGTGAGGGCCGAGACGGCAAGCAGAAGGCAGGCGACGCTGAAACTGGCCAGGCTCAAACCAAGCCCGAAACGGACGCTTCGATCAGCAAGCCAGCGGCCAACGGGCCACTGAAGAAAAACCAGAAGCGTCAGCTGCAGAGCAATCAGGGCACCGCTTCCGCTTTCCGTGAGCGCTGGACGCTCGAGACCACCACGGACCAGATCGATTGGTAGGGCGGATTGCTCCAGCGAAAGGATTCCTGTTGCCACAACGCTGATGCCAAGAACAGGCAGGAGTGGAAGCAGCCATTTGAGCCTGATCCCTGCTCCGGTGTGTTGCTTCGCTCTGGTGTTTCTGCTGATCCTGCGTTCATCAATCAGCGGCACCAAGCTGATCAGGATCAACACACCGACCATGCACAGAGCTTCGATGCCGTAGACCAGCCGCAGCATGCCCAGGCCTGCCGCAGCGGTGCCCAGCAACGATCCAATCCCGAATCCGAGCGCATCAGAACTGCGGACCAACGCGTAGCCACGGCCCGATGGAACAGACCCACAGCTGAGCGGAACAGCGAGTTCGATCGCAGGCCAATAAAGGCCTGCGGCCGACCCCAGCAGGATTTCACCAGCTACAAATCCGGTGTAACTGTCAGCGCGGAACAGCACGACATCGGCAGCGATGGCAAGGATGGTCGTGAACCTCACTGGCCAGGAACAACGGAGCCCTTTGTCCAGGAGCGCCCCACTGATCAGGCGGATGACGGTGCCAACCACCGCTGAAATCGCTAGACCACTGCCGACCTGGCTGGCGGTGAAATCGATGGCATGAAACACCATCGGCGTCATAAACACGACCCCGCCAGCTCCGGTGGATGCCAGCAGACGCAACCGCGTGACATGGCGCAGGCCTGGAGGAAACTGGTTCCACCACCGAAGAGGTTCAGGCGTTGTTACGCGGGCTCCTAGCAGGACGATATTTCGCGACGGTGATGGTGAGCAGTCTGCTGCTCTGCACCCAGGGATCGTGGCCTGTTGTGGCAGCAGAGCACCTTGAAGTCGAATTTGATGGTGTTGTTCTTCCAGTCAAGGTCAGCGACCTCAGTCAATGGGTGCGCACGGGTGGAGCGACCAGATCCGAATTGAACAGCTGGTTCATGCTGTTGAACGAGGACAGCAGGGCCGGGTTGATTCGTCTGCTCAAAGCCCCGGTTCTGACGCGTCGGAGTCTTGGACAGCAGATGCTTCGCAGCTGGGCGGCAGGGCCACTGCTGGATGCTCTCGGAGAGTTGATCCGTGCAGACGGAGCTGATCGTGTTCGCAGCGAGCAGGTGCTGAGCACGTTCGAGCGTCTGTTGCAGGACCAAAAAAGCATTTCAACGCTGGATCTGCTTCAGGCTCTGCCAAGCGAGCGACTGCGGCTGGATCTTGATTCCCTTGTTCTGGCCGCCACGCGTTGGCGGCGGCAGATGGAACGGCATCAGAAGCTCACCACCAGTTTGTCCAGAACCCCTGCGACACCCATGCAGGACGTCGAAGAGGAGCTTTCGTCGCCTTCCTTTTCGCCGAAACGGATGCGTCTGCCTGCTCCGCATCGCAGGGAGGGGCTGCCTGTCGAGATCTGGACGCCGGTTCGACGGTCCATGAAGGGGCCGTTCAGCTGGATTCTTCTGATGCCTGGTCTTGGCGGGGATCCAGATCACTTTCAGTGGTTAGCGCGATCCCTCGTTGCTGAGGGCTGGCCCGTCGCGGTCCTGGCGCATCCGGGCAGTGACTCAGCTGCGGTGCAAGCCCTGTTGAAGGGACAGCAGCCTTTTGTTGGCGCTGATGCCCTGCGTCAGCGNCTCGCTGACCTCAACACCGTTTTGATCGCACAGCATTCGGGAGAGCTGCCGGTTGCTGGTGATCAGGTTGTGCTGATCGGCCATTCCCTCGGTGCGTTGACAGCGCTTCTCGCGGTTGGGGTCTCTCCAGTGGCAGGGATCAGCGAGCGTTGCCGTGCAGCCCTGGAGGATCTGCCTCTCACCAATCTTTCCATCCTTCTTCAGTGTGAATTGGCTGCAAGCGGAGCCCTGCAAACGGTGACAACGCCCTCCATGGTGAAAGCNGTNGTGGGGNTGAACAGTTTCGGCAGTCTGATCTGGCCCTCGTCNATTGCCGGCACGGTTCGGCAGCCGATGTTGCTTCTTGGNGGCACGCTTGATCTGATCACTCCACCAATCAGTGAGCAGTTGGCTCTGCTCACATCCCTTGGGCACCACCCAACCAGCCGAGCTGTGATCGTTGAGGGCGCAAGTCACTTCTCTCCAATCCGGGTTGAGGGACAGACGGGGGAAGAGCAAGGGGATGATCTGTTCCAACTCGGTGAGGAGCTGGTCGGAGTGCAGCCGTTAACCGTTCAGCGGCTGTTGATCAGNGAACTGGTCGGNTTTTTGAAAGAGGTTGATGACGATGAGCCGATGGGCGGTTCCAAGCACCTACGCAGCGATTCGGTTCGTTGGCATCGTCTGAACCGGGGTGATGCAGCTCGGCTCGTTAACAAGAATCAGTAGCGGATCCTCGGATCGAGGGCGGCCACCAGCAGATCCACAGCAACACTCACCAACACAACCAGAGCTGCAATCACCACAACGATTCCTTGAACCACCGGATAGTCGCGTTGGTTGATCGCCTCTTGAAGCCTCAGAGCAATCCCTGGCCAGGAAAACGTCACTTCGATCAGGAGAGCACCACCGATCAATGAGGCCACGGTGATGCCAGCGATGGTGAGAACGGGCAAGAGAGCGTTGGGGAGTCCATGGCGTAGCACCACCTGTCGCTCACTTAATCCGCGGCTGCGAGCCGCNTCCACGTAATCACTGCGCAGTGTGCGGCGAAGATTGAGCCGAAGGGCTGTCGTGAACGTGCCACTCAGCAAAAGCGCCAGTGTTCCTGCCGGCAGGATCAGATGACGGATCGTTCCGAGCAACGACGTCCAGTCAGCCATCCAGAGGCTGTCCAGCAGGTAGAAGCCACTGCCTTGAGGCGGCTGGAGGCTGGGGGGAAAACGACCTCCCACNGGTAACCAGCCAAGATTCACAGCGAANAACAGTTGCACCAGCATNGCCACCCAGAACGGTGGCAACGCGTAAGTCCCCAGACCGTAAAGGCGTCCGCTGAGATCTAACTTGCCCTCGGGCCGGGCGATGCCGCTGAAGCCGATGCTCAGACCGACAACGGCGGCAGCGATCAAGGCAATCACACTCAGTTCGAGACTGGCCGGCAACGTCCTGGCAATGATGGCTCTCACGGGTTCCTGATTGATCAGGGCTTGTCCGAGATCTCCNTGAATNAACCCATTGAGNTAATCGAAATATTGATCCAGCAAGGATTGATCAAGCCCGAGTTTGGCGCGCATCGCCGCTTTGGCTGCCGCAGGGGCACGGCTGCCGAGAACGGCATCCACNGGATCTCCTGGGGCGACCCTCAGCAGCAAGAACACCAAAGTGGCGATCAGCCAGAGCATCAANGGAGCCAGCCCCAGCCTGGTCGCGCTGTAACGCAGTAGGTCGCGGGCGCGTCCCATCAGTTCAGTTTCGTNAACTGGGACAGCAGCACCCTGCCGCTCCCGTCAAAGACGGGTTGACTGAGACCTTTTTGCCCCCAGGCTCTCGGTGCCTCGAGCCAGACAGGGATGTAGGCAGCACCCTGAGCGGTCATGCGTTCAACCCGATGAAGGGAGTCCAACCGTTGCTCTCCGCGCAGGATGTCTGACATCTGGAGGGCTGGCTGAAGCCCAGGGGTGGACCAGAAGCTGCCGCTGATCGCNGCCTCTCCCTCAAAGCAGATGTCTCCATCTGCTTTGGCGCAACTCAGCAGGGGGGTCAGGTAGGCCTCAGGATCGGGATACTGGCCGCTCCAATCCAGAATCACGGCCTTGTAAGAGCCCTTCCCAAGCTGTCGGTAAATGGTGGTGGACTCAACACCGTCCAACTGCAGGTCCAAGCAACCGGAGAGATCACGCTTCACCTGAGCCTGCCAGATCAGCGCGAGCAGCTTGTCCGCCGGAACATTGGATCGAAAGGTGAGAGGAATGCTGAGGCTGTTGCCGTCGCAGAAGCCTTGGCTGCGTAGAAGTGCTCGTGCCGCATCCGGTTCGTACTCGGGCCAGCTGTTTCGATCACCCCCTGGAAGGCTCGGGGGGATCAAGGCCCTCAAGGGCCTGCGAAGGCCGTAGCTCACCCGTTCGCTGATCTCCTCGCGATTGAGGCTCAGGGACAGAGCACGGCGAATGCTCTGATTGTTCAGTGGCGACTCGTTGCTGAGCAGCGTCACATAACCGATGCCCATGGCTGGGCCGACCCCTTCNTTCAGCTCGCCCCGATCCGCCATCTGATTCAGGGCATGCCGCTGGTCTTCGTCGATGGAGGCAGAGAGCAGCACGTCCACCTCCCCACTTTTGAGAGCGCCAAACAGAGCAGTGGAATTGCTGAGTGTGATCAGATCCAGGCCGCTGTTCTTTGGTGACTCTCCCCAGTAGTTCTCAAATGGCTCGAGTCGCTGCTGCTGTTCGCTGAAGTCGGTGAGTCTGTAAGGACCTGTGCCGACAAAGCGATCGTTCAGAAATTTGTCGCTGTGATTGCTGTAGGCCTTCGGGGAGACGGGCGTCAGATTCACCGAGGTGAGCAAACCCTCCAGCGAGGTGGAAGGACGGCTTAGNCGNAGTCGCAGGGTGTAATCGTCAGCGACTTCGACTGCCGCGATCCGATCTCCAACGATGTAGCTGAGGGTGCCGATGCGGAGGAAACGACGCAGGCTGAAGGCCATGGCTTCGGCGTTGAAGCGGCTGCCGTCNTGGAACTGAACATCCGTTCGCAGCGGGATGGTCACCGTCAGTCCGTCGGGGCTGATGAGCGGTGGAGATGACGCGAGACGAGCTCTCAGCCTGCCGTCTTCATCAAGGTCGTAGAGCGGATCACCCAGGGCACTGAGCAGCTGAATGATGCTGCCNCCTCCCGCTTTGGCCGGATCAAGGGAGCTGATCTTTCCAGCCGAAGCGACGGTGAGTCGTTCTGAGGGNTCGGGAGGAGTGCAGGCTCCGTTGAATGCAGCNACCANAAGAAGCGTGATCAGCTGGATCCAGCGCCGATCGGGAGGCTGTTGTGTCTGCTGCACGTCCCCAGTGTNCGGCCAATCGCGGGCTATTTAACTGCCGATCAGAGTGATNTGCTCAAGTGAGATCTCNAACACCGGCGAGCCAACCTTTGGTTCGATCGGCCAACGCCTGATCCAGCAGCGATCGTGCTGGTCATCAACTCCGATCACTTGGTAGGTCCCGTCGTCGGTGGCCAGGTTGACGCAGTCCCCCTGATTGACACGCATGGTCCGAGGATGTTCCGAGATGGTGCAGCCTTGGACAGTGACCGTCGGCATGGCGTTCGGCATGAACTGTTGGGATCACAAATCAGTGGGAACCGATCGGATCTCTTTTCGATCTTGACACTTTGAAGCACGCGGCGGCCACTTGCGCCAGTGATGGCTCACTTGGCAACCATGGATCAGAGGCAACCGAGATGGGCAGCCAGCCCAGACACCTCCGGCATCGCCGTGATTGCCGCCAGGGCGTCCACCATTTGGCGTTGGCTGACCTCGTGCGTGATCACAACGATTTCAGCTCCGGCTGCTGAAGCATTGAATTGAATGATGGATTGAATGGAGACGTCACGGTCGCCGAAACAGCCGCCGATGCGTCCGATCACACCGGGAGCTTCGACGGTGTTGAACCGCACATAGTGCCTCTGCTTCACCTCTCCAGGGTTCACCAGAGCGCAGCTTCGCCAGCTGCTCGCTGCAAGCAGTGGATCGACACGCCCAGGCCCATCACTGGCATGGCGAATTCCAGCGATGTTGAGGATGTCAGCCACGACTGCGGAAGCTGTGGGTCCGGCTCCTGCNCCGGGGCCGTAGAACATCACGCTTCCGATGGGTTCACCCTCAACAAGAATGGCATTGTTGACGCCATGGACACCAGCGAGAGGGTGGACCGACGGCACAAGGGTGGGTTGCACCCGCAAGGCCAGAGGAAGAGTCTCGCCATGCCCAACAGCGGGCATCCGTTCCGCAACCGCGAGCAGCTTGACGGCATAGCCGAGCTGACGCGCATAGTCCACGTCCCGTCCCTGCAGTTGGCTGATGCCATCGGTGGGGATGGCGTTTCGCTCCACGGGGCCACCGAAGGCCAGAGCAGCAAGGATGGCGATCTTGTCGGCAGCATCGAGCCCATCAACATCCGCAGCGGGATCGGCCTCGGCATATCCAAGCCGCTGTGCNTCNGCCAGTACGTCTGTGTAGGCAACACCCTCTTCAGCCATGCGCGTGAGGATGTAATTCGTGGTGCCGTTGATGATTCCAGTCACCCGATTGATCCTGTTGCCTCCCAGGGACTGCTTCAGCGGTTCAATGATTGGAATACCGCCACCAACAGCAGCTTCGATCAACACATAAACCCCAGCGGCAGCAGCAGCTTCAGCAATTTCTTGACCATGCCTTGCGATCACCGCTTTGTTTGCAGTCACGACCGATTTCCCGTTGGCAATCGCCTGGAGAATCAAGCTGCGGGCAGGTTCGATGCCGCCGATCACCTCCACCACGACATCCACGTTGGCGTCCTCGACCACGGCCTGAGCATCTGTTGTGAGTTGTTCGGCCGAGAGTTCAACCGGGCGATCTCGGTTCAAATCACGAACGGCGACGCGGACCAGTTCGAGTTCAGCCACGAGCGGGTGACGGTCCCTGGGCGAAAGCAGGATCGACGCCACGCCTCCACCCACCGTGCCGAGGCCCAGAAGACCAACACCGATCCGTGCACCCATCCCTATTGGTCCGCTAACTGAAGACAACAGTTCGACTTTATGAATCGGCCATCTCGTCAGCCTTCCACAGCTGCAGCTTGGGCTTGCATGGTTCTGAGGATGTTGAGAAAGCCGTTGGCCCTGGAGGGTGTGAGGCTGGCTTGAAGCCCTGTTGCTGCAATGAAATCTGGCTTGATCGCTNGAACCTGTTCTGGCGTTAGCCCGTTCAAACCTTGGATGAGCAATGCCAGCAATCCCTTGGTGATCAAGGCATCAGAGTCACCTTTCCATTGCATGACGCCCCGATCAAGTTCGCCGCGTACGTAGACCTGCGACACGCATCCGCGCACCTTGATGTCTTCGGACTGTTGGTCGGCAGGTAGAGGATCAAGCTTCTTCGCAAGCCAGAGAACGTATTCGTAGCGTCGTTTTGGATCAGCCGTGCCCCCGAGGCGCTCAACCATTCGGTCAAGTGCCTCGCTGCCAGTGCTGAGGGTCATCTGACGGATCCGGATTGTCGCCTGCGCACGCTAACCAGCAGTCCGACCAGCAGAAACATGAGCGGGCTCTGGACGACATCATCAAGCTGAACACGCCCCGAGGTGACTGGGATGTCGAGATAATCGCGATGGCCGGGTCCCGCATCCACCTGCAGGTCGTAACGACCATCCTGAACATCGCTCAGATCCAGTCGGATCTGCCCGGACGCATCGGTGGTTCCAAGGATGTCACCGGCACTGCCATCCGGGTTGAGCAATCGCACGACAGCACCGGTTGCGGGTGTTCCGTTCGAGAAGTTGCTTTTGAGTTCGAGGTCACCATCGAGATAGGTCAGTGCGCTCTCGATCTGATGGGCATGAACTGGTGTCGCGATTGCAACCGCCAGCACTGCACAGGAGGTGAGCCAACGCATTGAGATCTCTTCAACGGATCCTCATGATGCGGACTTGAGGTCTGTCAGGCCAGTGCCTTGTTCTGTGATCCACCCGTTGAAGGGGACATCCCAGGGCTCCCTGGGTAACGGTGTTGTCGTCAGGCAGATCTGGGGAAGAACACCAAGAGCAGGGACGGAACGCCATGGCTGCTGAGCACGAAGACGGTCGTAGTAACCGCCGCCGTATCCAAGACGGATTCCACTGCGATCCATCGCCAGTGCCGGGACCAGAAGAAGAGAGATCTCGGATGCCAAAAGATCTGGACCCTGACTGGGCGCTGGGATGCTGCAACCATCGGGTTCGAGGGATGTTTTGCCCCATTCTCGAAACGTCATGGTCCCTGAACCATCAGCAACGGGAAGCGCGACTGCTGTCTGATGGTTCAGAAAACGGAGGTCAATCTCACCTGGAAGGGGCCAATAAATGGCCAGATAACGGTTCTTGTCATCGATGCATCGTCGACTGCTCAATTCCGCTTCAACGCAGGCTCGAATGCTGTCAAAGAGGTCGAGTTGTCCGGTCCTCAGGCTCCTGAAATGGCGTCGGAGCTGTTTCTTGTCGCGGTTCACAGCTGCCAATGCCAAGGACGGATGCGATCGTTCTGAATTGAGGAAATGCAGCTTGGTTTTGCTGGAACGGTTACAAAAAGGTTCATTGGGCAACACTATGGTTCAGGTGGTCAAAGGGAGGACGTCGAAGAGCACAGCACCACACAGTGTTTAGGGGAATTTTTGGCAGCCGGGCACATTGTTCCCGGCTTTTTATTGACACGTTTTCGTTGACGGTTTCATCGCATCGATCAAGCCTCGTCCATGCAGCACGAAATGCCCAAGGTCTTTAGGGGAGCAGTCGGCGATTAACCATTTTCAGGTCTTAGGTGGCTTGGTATCACTGTGCAGAATGGATGTTTCGGATTGAATCAATCAGTCGAAGGAATTTAAGGCTGTTGATTGTTGGCTGGGCTTAAAGGCATTATGCCTGGAATTTGGGAATGCTTGAAAAGTTGATCGGTTTGAATTTGTCGGTTCATTCCATTCGTGTGATGATTTCTGGCTTTCTCACGGATTGACCGCGGTTGACTGGATTTGCGCGATTTGATTGACGGTATGTTTTCGTTCGTTATGGGCTTTGGCTCAGATGATGTTCAAGGCGCGAATGTTTTTGGAGGCGTTTCTTCACTGATTGGTGCTTCGATGTAAGCATAGTCTTGTGTCTTGATTTCAAGTTCTTTCATTGGGACGTTCTCAGGCTTTTCTTGTTGAGAGATAAGTTCCTCCAGAAGTTTCAGGCTGAGCAACAGGGTTGGGACGACGATTCTTTCCGTGATCACGACTGCAGATGCAAGGGTGATTGCAAGTGCGTCAAGAAAGCTGTTGTTGGTTGAGCGCGCTGAAGGCATGATGACGTANCAGATTTTTTATTAATTTAACATCTCGGTGAAGCTAATCATTCAATGGNGCTGCTAGATCGTTGATTTGTTGAGACACTTTTTAACAGCGAGTTTGCTCCTGGGTCTGAAGGTAAAGATGTTTTGATCGCATGGCCTGGTTGCAATGAAAGTTGCTAATTGTTCGTGAGCGTGTGCATTTTTGTGTGGCTTAATGTTGGCGCTTCTATTATGGTCTGAGGATTTCGAGTGAATTGTGATGAATTGAAATTGTTGCAGTTTTTAGTTGCAGTTTTTCAATTGATGAGGCCGTCTTCTGCACCGAGCATGAGGAAAGGTGCTGGTGGGATCGGTCTGAATCCAATCAAGCCCCGCTTGTATTGAAAGAAAGGTTGGATTGATTGTTCTGTCAATAAAAACGTGGCCATGTCTAGTTGTGCCAACACAAAGGGTTTTGGCTATTTTAGTTTTGCGATTGATGATGGTTGGCGGTTTCCGGGTCAGTGTCGAAGCGTTTGGATGAAAAACAGTAGCTGTTGAAGTCTTTGAGTTTGCCGTCATTTCGGTGTTTTTAGGTCTGCACTTTCGTGATGATTGGTTTTCTTTATAGTCAATTACCGTAAAAACCACGCTGTCAGGGCAACGGCCAAAGCATCAGCAGCATCATCCGGTCGCGGTGGTTCCTGCAGATTCAATTCCCGCATCACGGCATCGAGAACTTCATTTTTCTCCGCATGCCCGAATCCAGCGAGGGTGAGCTTGATCTGCATGGGTGCAAACTCGACCGTCGGTATGTTGAAACGCGCCAGTGTCATCATCACGACGCCACGTGCCTGAACCACATTGATGGTGTTGCTTGAGCGATAGAAAAAGAATTTTTCCACCGCTGCTTGCTGTGGCTTCCAGGCCCTGATCAGAAAGCGTAAATCCCTTGCGATCTCTACCATCCTTTGACCATCGGGACGGCCTTGATCCGTGCGGATGATGCCGCAATCAAGCATCCGCTGTTCCCCATGGCTGGTTTCAATCACCCCATATCCGACCCTGGCGAGGCCAGGATCGATGCCGAGGATCCGCACAACGCAGCTCAGGCTGCCAGGGCAAGTTCGAATTCTGCCCTGTCAGTGCTTTCACTGCGTTCAAACACTTTGCAGAACATCTTCACCACTCTGTCTCCGGAATCAACCTGTTCCAGAGGATCTTTCCGCAGTCGATGGCGTAGACAGCACGAGGCAACGCGGGCGATGTCATCTTCACTGACCTCGTCGCGGCCTTCGAAGGCTGCCAGAGCTCGTGCTGCTCGGTTGGTGACGATGTCTCCGCGCAGACCATCAACGTCAAGTTCACCGCAGACAGCTGAAATTCTCAACCGGAGATCGTCGTCGATCGTCACTTGATTGAGTCGTTTCTGCGCATCCACCACGCGTTGCTGCAGGGCATTTTGATTGGCCTCCACAGCGGTGCTGAAGCCATCAGGATCGCTGTCAAATGCGGTTCTCTGATCCACAACTTGCACGCGCAATTCGGGATCCCGAACGGTGCGCACCTCCACACTCATCCCGAAACGGTCCAGCAGTTGGGGACGCAGTTCACCTTCCTCCGGATTGCCTGATCCGATTAAGACGAAGCGGGCTGGATGCCGTACGGAGACCCCCTCGCGTTCGACTGTGTTCCAGCCGGATGCAGCGGAGTCCAACAACACATCAACCAGATGGTCGTCGAGCAGATTCACTTCGTCGACGTACAGCAGACCACGGTTCGCTTTGGCCAGCAGCCCGGGCTCGAACGCGCGAACACCTTCACTCAGGGCCTTCTCAATATCAATGGTGCCGCACAGGCGATCTTCCGTGGCTCCCAAAGGAAGGTCCACCATGGGAACCTGCTTTGGTTCTGTCATCAGCTGATCGCCCTGATCCAAGCGTTGGCGCACGTCACTGCTTTGCAGATCAGGGTCAGCAGGTGAGCTGTTGTAGGGATCACCTGCAACCACCTCGATCTCTGGCAGCAGATCAGCCAGGGCACGAATGGTGGTTGATTTGCCCGTTCCTCGGTCACCCATGATCATCACCCCTCCGATACGGGGATCAATCACGTTCAGCAGAAGCGCAAGCTTCATCTCCTCTTGGCCGATCACGGCCGTGAAGGGGAAGACCCTGCGCTTCCGGGATTCGCTCACGGATTTTCGTCAGTAGAAGACCTGGATTGTTTCACAGGCCGAATGGTCAACACCTGGGGTGGTGTGGCATCAGCGGGATAGATGAGACGGACGCGTACATCCCGTTGTTCACCGGGCGCAAGTTTGAGTTGGCCCAGGGCGGGCCCGCGTTGTCCTTGACGCAGCACCAGATGGACTGTTTGACGTCCCAACGGTGAACCATCGCTGGCATCCAGACCACTGACCTCGACGGGACCACGGAACATGACGGGTCCCGTGAGGCTGGTTCGGAACGACAGGCCCGTCGAAGGGCGGTCTTTTTTCAGTGGCGATTCCAGGGCGAGTTCGATGCACCTTGTGCGGTCTGAGTTGTTGATCAGCGGAAGCGTGAGGTCGTAGTCGACGCCGTAGTTGCCGTGTGCCGCCCATGCTGTGTCTGGATAGGCCGCCTCGAGCTCAGCGGTCTGAACCTGGCCAGTGCCCAACGTGCCGCGTTCGAGGCTGCTGATTGGCCACGACAGAGGTTTGGCCGGAACCTCCAGATGCTCCTTCCCCTCATCGGTCAGGCGTGCCTGCCAACCGCTGCCGACCTGCACGCCGCTGACCCGTGAATAAATGATCTTGCCTTTGGTTCCACGGGGAGTCGGGCTGTGTTCCTTGGAGCTGAGCTCACCACTGGTCAGCATCGCGTTCCACCGCTGGGTGGATGGTGGCGCCTCCTTGCCTCCGAATGCTGCCAGGGTGGCAATGGCCACAGGGCCGGAGCTGTGCAGGCGCAGCTGCAGATTGCGACCATTCAGCAGTGGATCAAGGCCTGCGACGGGAATCGGCAGCACCATCAGNGTCTTGGGTNGTCCCGGTTGGAGCATCCATTGCTCTGTTGAAAGCTCCGGGGCCCTTCGCCGCCGAAGCAGATCACCGGCGACACGACTGCCAGGACCAGCTGCAACGATGTCCCCGGATTCCCGCATGATGGAGGGAAGCGGAAGGAACGGTGCTGCCGTTTGGTTCGGGCGGGTCGCCTGAGACAGCGAGGTGCTGCCCTCCAGCAGTTTCAGGGTTATCGGGTTGTTCCCGATCGGTGCGGCGAGAACGGCCAGCCAGAGTGTTGAGTCGAGACTTTCTTCGTTGCCGGCGTACACGTGATGGCTGAANAGGTCAAAGCGACCGTTGAGTGTCACCTTCAGNCCTGATGGGTGGCTCCCCGGGAANGTCGAGAGCAGGATCCCTTCCTCTCTGATCAGCTCCGGGTTGTTGTCGTTCACCATCAGAACGTCATTCAGAGCCCCTGGCAGAGGCCTCACCTCCTGGATCCTGTCCACCACATCGGCGAGGGCGGGAGGAACAGGAACAAGCGCTGTTGGCGCCAGGGCGATGAAGGCTGCCGTCAGAAGGATGGATCGTTTCATGGCTTCTCGGCCTTTGTTTGTGCTGCGGGAGTCCGAGGAGGAGCTGGTTGCGGTTTGAGATAGGGCGCCATGGCTGAGGCCATGGCGCGAATCAAATTGGTGGAGCGGGGGTCGTTGAAGGGGCCTTGAACCAGGAAACCGGCAACGGCGCGGCGACCATCTGGCAGCTCAATCAGACCTGCATCGGCGTAAGCAATGCCGATGTCACCAGTTTTGTTGTAGATCCTGTAACCCTTTCGAGCCAGCATTTGATCCGGTGCTCCCTGGGCTCCTCCAAGGCCTTGCAGCAGCCCAGTCGGTAGAAGTGTGTTGGTGACGGAAGTCGCCATCACGTCGCGAAACAGATCTCTGGTCCGAAGGCTCAGGCTCTCGCCCGTATCCACAAGCGCTATTGAGCGGCTGAGGTCGCGAGCGCTGGTGGTGTTGGTGCCATCNAGATCCGGAAGCCAGTTGTTGATCTCCGTGGAGGGGAGCCCGAGAGCTTGGAATCTGGCGTTGACTNCCTTCATTCCNCCTGCCCGTTCGATCATCAGGTTCGTGGCTGAGTTGTCACTGATGCGGATCATTTCTGTGGCTGTCTCATGGGTGGGGAAGCGGCTCCCCACAGGCTTTGAGGCCATCCATCCGGCACCGCCGCCGACGAGCTCTTTCGTCAGGGTTAAAGGTTCATTCCAGTGAAGTTCCCCTGAATCGATCAGTTCGAGTGCTGCGAGCAACACCGGAGTCTTGATTGCGCTGGCGGCCGGCATCGGACGTTCCGGGTTCATCGCCGCGTAACGCCCGTCGTCCAGGATCAGCATGTAGGCACTGGCCTTGAGATCGTTCTGTTGGGCCGCAAGTTGCTTCCACTTTCCGGATAGGGCTGTGATCTCTTCCGTCGGCGCGAATTGACCAGGTGGTAATCCGTCAGTTTTGCGAGGTGGAGGTTCTGTGCTGGCCGTTTCGGGAGTGGAGACGCTGTCCTGCTGCGTGCCGGGGAGAAGTTGAGACAACCAGGATGGCTGCTGAAGCCAGTCGGGCAGAGCGAAAGTCTGCTGCGCGACGTTTGGAGCCAGCATTTTCAAGGCTGAACCGGTGAGGACACCGAGTCCGATCCCCATCAGGATCAGGCGCAGCATCAGCCTGACTGGTCCTCCCCAGCCTGCCTTACGCCTCGATGGACGGCTGCTCGTCAATCTGGTGNCTTCTTTCGATCCAGCAGAGGTTAGGAGCGTTCGGTGCGGATGGCCCATCGCAACTGCCGCACCATGCCTCGAAGCAGAGCGACCTCTTCCCGCCGCGTCGTTGCTCTCTGGAGAAGGTCCCTCACCTTGCCCATTCGGGCTGCAGCCGTGTGCTCGAGCAGAAAGCCTGCCTCCAACAAGAGATCTTCCGCATCGTTGAGACAATCATCCATGTCCTGAGCTGGAGCGGGATCTGGGCTGCAACGTCCGGGCTTGTCGTCAAGCAGTTGCAGCCGTCTGAGTTCATGCAGAACGATGCCGACCGCATGGGAGAGGTTCAGCGATGGGTAAGTCTCCGAGCTGTGCAGGCTCAGAACCCTCTGACAGAGNCGCAGTTCACTGTTGCTCAGGCCGCGATCCTCACGTCCGAACACCAGAGCGAGCGGTTCTGCACCTCCCTCCTGCTCATCCGGCCTGTCGATCAGCCAACCCAGCGCTGATTCCGGACTGTGCAGAGGAATGTCGCCGTGATCCAGCCGGCCACAGGTTGCGACAGTGCGGGAACAGTCGTTGATGGCATCGATCAGGGAACTGAACACCTGCGCCTGTGAAAGAACGTCCTGTCCATGAACGGCCATGCGGATGGCCTCTGTTGCTGATGAATCGCAACGTGGCGACACGAGCCGNAGAGCGGAAACGCTGAAATTGGCGCAGAGCCTGGCCACGCTTCCAACATTGATTGGTCCCGCCGGTTCCACCAGAACCACGACGATTNGACGGGGATCCCGGGGTTTCCGTGTCAATCCAAGGTGTGCATGTAGGCCAGAAGATCAGCCATGGCTGCTGGTTCCATCTGAAAACTTGGCATGGGAGGTGTTTCTCCACTGACGATCTGATGAACCAGTTGCGCATCCTTGAAGCGATCGGTGATGCCGATCAACTCAGGACCGAGGAGCCCCTGGCCAGCGAGACCGTGACAGCCGGCGCAGTTGATCCGAAACAGCTGCCCGCCATGGTCAGATGATCCCTGCAGGTCGAAGGTCGCTCTCAGGTATGGATCCTGACGGGCGTTGCCCAGCACCCACAGCAACAGCACCATGCATGCAGCTGCTGCAAGCAGCACCAATGCCGCGATCAAGCCCCGGCCGCGGTCGGTGTTGTCATCGCCTGACCGGGTTACAGCAGTTGATGTCGGCTCTGCCACAGCTTCTGGTGTACATGAAAGAATTGTGGTCAATCCTCCATCCATGTGTGACGAGATGATCGAACCTCTTCTGTGTGGGATCGTTCTTGGTCTGATTCCCGTGACACTTATGGGGTTGTTTGTGGCGGCTTGGAATCAGTACCGTCGTGGGGGAAGCGCTCTGGGCGGTTGAGGAACAGCAGAGACGTGNTCCCGTAGTGGCGACGGCTCAGCGTGATCCAATCACCACTGGGATCCAAGCCCTCTGCTGATGCGTGTTCGCAGACCACGGTCGATTCGCTGGTCAACCATTGCTGATCGGAAAGCAGCGATAAAACCGGTTGATAGAGCCCTGATTGATAGGGCGGGTCGAGGTAAACCACGTCGAATCCTGTGCTGTTGCATCCCCGCTTCAGCCAGGACAGCACGTCTTCACGAAGCACCTTGACCGCTGCCTCGCTGTTGCACCCCTGTTTTGTATCCAGAAGATTTCGTTCACAGAGCTTTGCTGAACGGCTGTCGCGCTCAATCGCAACGATTGAACGTGCCCCTCGTTGCAACGCCTCACAGCCCATCACACCGCTGCCGCTGCAGAGATCAAGCCAGCGACAGCCCGGGAGTTGAGGCGCGAGGATATTCATCACAGCCTCGCGTACGCGAGCCGAGGTTGGTCGGGTCAGCGATCCCTTAGGACTGACAAGTTTGCGTCCCCCCGTCAGCCTCAGCTGGCCTTGCACGTTTGCCGACCTTCTAGTGAAGAGGACGTCTGCAACCAGTCGATCCAATGCTTCAAGAGCGTCACTCCCGAGTCGGACGACTTTTCTGGGTGAAATTGGCAGGCCCCGATGCTGTTGCTCCAAACCATGGCAGCAACTTCAGAATCTCCATAGGGCGCGGTCGCAGCAACGATGCTGTCATCACTGGGGACAGCAGCAAAGGAATGCACGAAATACACCCAAGCTTGAGGATCACCCCGTCTCAACAACGGGCTGTTGTTCACCACCTTCAAAGGTGCCCAGCCCATGTGGGGAATGCGCTCGGATGGATGACGTGGCAGGGCTTCAACCCGACCAGGCAGCAGGCTTAAGCCAGGCTTCTTGCCCTCGGAACTGCCTTCGAACAGAAGTTGAAGGCCGAGGCAGATGCCGAGAAGAGGTNGGCCTTGTTCAGCCCAACTCTTGAGATGGGGAACAAGACCAGTGGATTCAAGGTTCTCCATTGCGGGATCAAAAGCCCCAACACCCGGCAGGATCAGGGCGTCTGGAATCTCGAGATCCGCTGAGCACTTGACGTCAACAACGTCCTGGCCGAGACGTCGAAAAGCCTGTCGAACGGAATGGAGGTTTCCCATTCCGTAATCGATCAGGCCGATCGTGGTGACCACCTGATCTGCCAAGGGAGATCGATCAGAGGTACTTGGAGATTGTGCCTGACAGGGTTGCTTTGGGGACGGCACCGACAACGGTGTCGACCTTTTGGCCTCCCTTGAACACCATCAGAGTGGGGATGCTGCGAATGCCGTACTGACTTGCGACGTTTGGATTTTCGTCGGTGTTGAGCTTGAAGACCTTGATCTGCCCTTCAAATTCCTTGGCGATTTCCTCAACGATTGGTGCAACCATCCGGCAGGGGCCACACCAGGGGGCCCAGAAATCCACCAGAACAGGCACATCACTCTGCAGAACGTCCTGTTCGAAAGACGCATCAGTGACGGCAGCCGCGCTGGACATATGACCTGGAAGATGTGCTCAGAACTTAGCAACAGCGAACAAGGGAGATCTTNTGCCTGATCCCTTCGATGGGAACTGTGATCGTTGAGCCGAAGAATGAAAGCCCGAACGCGCCGGGCCGGGGGGTGTGAGGAGTGTGTGGGCATCAGCCCGCACACACACCTCACACTAGCCCTCGATTACTTGCCCATTCCCAGTTGCTGAGCCTTCTGGTACACCTTTCCTTCGGTGAGCAATGAAGGTGCCACAACAACCTCCACCTGCTGCATTTCGCGCATGGTGCGCGCACCGAGGGTGCCCATGGATGTTTTTAGTGCTCCCAGGAGGTTGTGNGTTCCATCGTCGAGAAGTGCAGGCCCTTTCAGAATTCGCTCAAGGCTCCCTGTTTTCCCCACATTGATGCGGGTGCCTCTTGGGAGNACAGGACTCGGTGTCGCCATCCCCCAGTGGAAGCCTCGGCCAGGAGCTTCTTCGGCCCGGGCGATCGGCGAGCCGATCATCACGGCATCGGCTCCGCAGGCGATGCATTTGCAGATGTCGCCGCCGGTCACGATGCCGCCGTCCGCCACGATCGGGACATAGCGTCCGGTTTCGCGTTCGTAGTCATCGCGTGCTGCAGCGCAATCGGCGACTGCAGTGGCCTGAGGAATGCCGACGCCGAGAACACCACGCGAGGTGCACGCAGCTCCTGGACCGATTCCAACCAGCACCCCCGCAGCTCCGGCCCGCATGAGCTGCATGGCCACGTCGTAGGTGACGCAATTGCCGATGACAACAGGAACGCCCATGTCCCGGCAGAGAGCTTCTAGATCCAGGCTTTCCCGCCCTGCTGGGCCGATGTGTTCCGTGGACACAACCGTTGCCTGAACGAAGAAGAGATCAGCACCTGCATCAGTGATCACGGATCGGTATTTGAGGGCCGCGACAGGTGTTCCGCTGACAGCTGCGATTCCGCCCTTCTCCTTGATTTGACGGATGCGCTGATGGATCAGTTGTTCCTGAACCGGTTGGCTGTAGAGCTCCTGCATGAGNGGGACGAAGGCGTCCTTGCCGACAGCAGCGATGCGATCCAAAACCGGGTTTGGATCCTCGTAACGGGTCTGGACTCCTTCAAGATTGAGGACGCCGATGGCTCCGTGTTTGGAGAGGTTGACAGCCATGTCGACGTCGACAACACCATCCATCGCACTGGCGATGATCGGAATGGTGCGTTCAATGCCTCCGATGCTCCAGCTGGTGTCTGTGACTTCAGGGTCAACAGTCCGCCCTCCGGGCACCAGGGCGATTTCATCGATTCCGTAGGCCCGTCGAACGACTTTGGAGCGTCCGAGCTGAATGTCCACCGCTTGAGAGCGCTAATTCAAAACAAGCTACCAAGCGGCACCTGGTCAACCGTTTCAACGTCCGGTGATGGTTCTCCAACGGCTCTGAAGCATTGTCGTCACCTGGCTGCGGTCACTGCTCTTGATCAGGTTGTTGAGAGAGAAATTGATCAGCCAGATCAGACCTGCAAGTTCAAGCAGCCCTGATGCCAGAGGAATGCTGTCGATGATGCCGATCACACCGCTGTAGATCCTCACCACGATGATCAGAATCAAAACTGTTGCGATGACGCGCAGGGGAGTGCGCCATTCGCTCCAAAAGCTTCCGATCCGGTCAGTGGAGGCCCAAGAGCGGATTTTTTCCGTCAACAGATCCCATTCCCCGCCACTGGATTCAGGGCTTTCTTCAGATCTGGCAGGGATTTCCACGCTGGTGGAGAACACGGGATCCAGGCTTGGCGAAGCTTGTTCCTTGACTGTTTGATCCGTTGTTGCTGACGGTTGTTGATCGAGGATCTCTGGAGCGTTCTGTTTCGCGCTTNCAGCGACCGGCACTTCCGCTGCTGGGACTTCAGGTGCCGGAGTGTCGCTGGGGGCAGGCATCGGAGTGTCCTCGGTCGGCCCCATGTCGGTCGCGTCAAAAAAAGTGCAGCGAGCATATCGGAGGTTTCTGAGCCAGGTCCCGACCGAGATAAACTGATTAACGGTCAGGAGATCAGATATGGCGGATTCTGTGGGGCCAGGAGGCGGCGGTCCCGGCGATTCCGACGATCGAATCATTCAGACGGATCTTCGCAACGAGATGTCGCGCTCCTACATGGAGTACGCGATGAGCGTGATCGTGGGTCGGGCTCTGCCTGACGCCCGCGATGGTCTTAAGCCTGTGCATCGACGCATCCTCTACGCGATGTACGAGCTGGGGTTGACCAGCGATCGCCCTTACAGGAAATGTGCCCGTGTGGTGGGTGAGGTGCTTGGTAAGTACCACCCTCATGGCGACACGGCCGTCTACGACGCCCTGGTGCGCATGGCCCAGGACTTCTCGATGTCGATGCCCTTGATCGATGGGCACGGCAACTTCGGATCGGTNGACAACGACCCACCTGCGGCGATGCGATACACCGAATCGCGGCTGCAGTCACTCACCACGGACAGCCTGCTGGAGGACATCGAGGCTGAGACCGTTGACTTCGCTGACAACTTNGATGGTTCCCAGCAGGAGCCNACGGTTCTGCCCGCCAGAATTCCACAGCTGCTGCTCAATGGATCAGCTGGAATCGCGGTGGGAATGGCNACCAACATTCCCCCTCACAACCTGAGTGAGCTGATTGCGGGCTTGCTGGCACTGATCGAGAACCCGGAAATCACCGATCAGGANTTGATCCGATTGATTCCTGGCCCAGATTTNCCAACGGGTGGTCAGATCCTTGGCCGCGATGGCATTCGCGAGACCTATTTCAGTGGTCGTGGATCTGTGACCATGCGGGGCGTGGCTTGTATCGAGACGATCGAGTCTCCCGGGCGTCCTGATCGCGATGCGGTGATCATCACGGAACTCCCNTATCAGACCAANAAGGCCGCACTGATTGAACGCATTGCCGAGCTTGTGAATGACAAGAAGCTCGAGGGAATCTCCGACATCCGAGACGAAAGCGACCGTGACGGGATGAGGATCGTGGCGGAACTGCGCCGTGATGCTTATCCGCAGGTTGTGCTCAACAACCTGTTCAAACTGACGCCGCTACAGAGCAATTTCAGCGCTCACATGCTGGCGTTGGTGAACGGCGAGCCGATCCTGCTCACGCTGCGCAGGATGCTCGAAGTCTTTNTGACNTTTCGGGTTGAAACGATCGAGCGGCGCACCCGTTACCTCTTGCGCAAAGCGGAGGAACGGGATCACATCCTTCTGGGCCTTTTGCTTGCTCTTGATCAGCTTGANCCCATCATCGCCTTGATCCGAGCGGCATCAGANACGGCAACGGCTCGTCAGCAGCTTCAGGAACGCCATGGACTCAGTGAGATTCAGTCGGATGCAATTCTGCAAATGCAATTGCGCCGCCTCACGGCTCTAGAGGCGGACAAGATCCGCCTGGAGCATGAGGATCTTGTCACCAAGATTGCTGATTACAAGGACATTCTTGGCCGTCGTGAACGGGTCCTCGGACTGATTCAGGATGAGCTNGGTCAACTGCGCGATCGCTACAAGACGCCNCGCCGCACGGAGATCCTCGACCTCGGTGGTGGCCTTGAGGACATCGATCTGATTGCCAACGAGCGGTCCGTNGTTCTTGTCACAGAGACCGGNTATCTCAAACGGATGCCGGTGAGCGAGTTCGAGGCAACAAGCCGCGGCACGCGTGGCAAGGCCGGGACCCGCAGCCAGGGGGAAGAGGCTGTGCGGTTGTTCATCAGNTGCAATGACCACGACACNTTGTTGCTGTTCAGTGACCGCGGCGTCTCCTATGCCCTGCCGGCCTATCGGGTGCCTCAGTGCAGTCGAACTGCNAAGGGCACGCCAGTGGTCCAACTGCTGCCGATTCCGCGAGAAGAGGCCATCACCTCTCTGCTGGCTGTNTCGGAATTCAATGATGACACCGACCTGCTGATGCTGACGCAGGGTGGCTTCATCAAACGCACGCGCCTTTCGGCGTTCAGCAACATTCGTTCGAATGGCTTGATCGCGATTGGTCTTGAGGAGGGAGACGCTCTCACTTGGGTGCGTCTTGCCGTGCCGGGAGACAGCGTGCTGATCGGTTCGAAGGCGGGAATGACCATTCATTTCCGCTTGGTTGATGAGGAATTGAGACCTCTGGGACGGACGGCTCGCGGTGTCCGTTCCATGAATCTGCGTCAGGGTGACAGNCTGGTGAGCATGGATGTGCTCCCGGTCGAATTGGCCGATCGGGTCGCCGCCAGCGACGAATCCTCTGATGAGGAGAGCGATTCCGCTGATTCTGCGGTGGCCGACGGCCCCTGGGTGTTGGTGGCCTCCGCTTCCGGGCTTGGCAAGCGGGTGCCGGTCACGCAGTTCCGTCTGCAGAAACGGGCCGGGATGGGGCTCCGCGCCATGAAATTCCGCAGGGATGACGATGCACTGGTTGGATTGCGGGTGCTCGGCCCCGGTGAAGAACTGCTGCTGGTGAGCGAGAAGGGTGTGATTGTTCGNACAAGCGCGGATGCGATTCCTCAGCAATCACGTGCTGCCACAGGAGTCAGGCTGCAGCGTCTCGACAAGGGAGACCGGCTTTCCGAGGTGGTTCTGGTGCCGCCGGAAGCGGACGCGGAGATCGAAGCCGAAGACNTGGTTGCTGAAGAAAGCGTTGACGCGGGTTCTGCGCCGGTCGAGCCAGAGAACGGAACATCTGGGGCTGCTGCTGAAGGCCCTTGAGCACCCCCCCCGATGTGTTGGTGCTGGGCGGAGGGCCNGCGGCCCTCTGCATCGCCGCTGAGCTGATCACGCGTGGTGTGTCAGTTGAGGGGATTGCTCCTCAGTCTGTTGAGACGCCATGGCCCAACACCTACGGCATCTGGGCTGAGGAGTTGGACTGCCTTGGGCTCGAGCATCTGTTGNAGCATCGCTGGAGCGACACCGTCAGTTATTTCGGTTGCGGTGGTTCTTCTGATGAGGATCNCGCCTCATCGCATGGGTTCGATTACGGACTCTTTGACCGTGCTGCACTGCAACAGCATTGGCTGTCCCGTTGCACGGGAATGGTCTGGCATCAGGACGTGGCAGAGCAGGTGACAGCAGGCTCTCAGCTCACCTCGGTTCGATGTGCGTCCGGTCGGCAGTGCGACGCGAGACTGGTGATCGATGCTTCCGGCGCTCGCTCACCTCACATCCGAAGGCCAGATCGGGGTCCGGTTGCGGGTCAAGCGGCCTACGGCTTGGTGGGCCGTTTCTCACGTGATCCGATTGAGCGGGGTCGCTTCGTTCTNATGGATTACAGGAGCGACCATCTCACTCGCCAACAGCTCGGCGAACCACCCACGTTCCTTTACGCCATGGATNTAGGGGATGGCGTGTTCTTTGTGGAGGAGACCTCACTCGCCCATGCTCCTGGCCTGCCGTACCCCCTGTTGAAGCAGCGCTTGGAGCAAAGGCTCCAGCACCGAAATGTGTCCATCACCGAGGTGATTCACGAAGAGTTCTGCCTGTTCCCGATGAATCTTCCTTTGCCGGATCCCTCTCAGCCTGTGCTCGCCTTCGGCGGCGCCGCCAGCATGGTGCATCCTGCCTCGGGATACATGGTGGGAGCATTGCTNCGGCGAGGGCCTGCCCTNGCTCACGCGTTGTCAGACGCCTTCAAAGTGCAGCCTCCTCTCGCTTCCGAAGCCTTGGCGCGATGCGGTTGGCGGGCGCTTTGGCCNAGGGAACTGGTGTTGCGTCATCGCTTGTACCAGTTCGGACTGAGCCGGCTGATGGGTTTCCAGGAGACGTTGCTTCGCCGTCATTTCGCCACGTTCTTTTCACTGCCCAAGCAGGAGTGGAGTGGCTTTCTCACCAACACCCTCACCTTGTCGCGTCTGATGGCAGTGATGGTGCGCCTGTTTGTCTTGGCCCCCTGGGACCTGCGTCTTGGGCTTGTGTTGGGCATGGGCGGATCCCCAAGGCCATGTCTGCCTGAATCAACGGAATCAACGGAATCGACGGGTCAGGGCTGAGCTGGGGAGCTGTTATCCCTTCAGACGGGTTGATTTAGATGTCCGGATCGGTGACCCTCTGCCAGTCGCGCGGCTGAATCAGCGGAAACAGACGGTCATCGCTTTTCACATCCTGGAGCCATGACCCGTCCAACGCTGATTGGTCATCGATGGTTTGCATCAGGGTCCAGAAGCGTTCCAGGTGTCGTTCGATGCGTTCCTTGGCCAATCCTGTGGTGGTGCCAGCACGCAGGATGAAGCTCCAGTCGGATGACTGTGCNAGCAANAGCTCCCTTGCGGCTTGGCGCAGGAGATCCAGATCGGATTCCTTTGCAACACCTCGGCTGCAACGTCGAACCATCGCGTCACCTGCGCGATCCCATTCCGCAACGATCCAGGCATTGCTGTCATTCAGCCAGTAATTGTGAAAGCCACCTTGGCCCCAGCTGGATGGGCAGGGATCGCAGAGCTGCAACTGTCCTGCCTCCACCAGAACATCTTTCAGCCGCTTGAAACCGACTCCTTCAGCGGGGCCCTGACGGAACAGCTCGGCCAGAAAGGCAGGCCCCTCGAACCACCAGTGACCGAAAAGCTCGGCATCAAANGGGGCCACAAGCAACGGTGTGATCTCCATCGCTTCAGCCAGCTGGTCCAGTTGTTGGCGGCGACCTCTCAGGTAGTGCCGAGCATGTTGAACAATGCGTTCCGCGGCAATGGAGGGGGCGTAGGGCTCTTTGCGGTCCAGCGGCAGCGCATGATCCGTCACCCGGTGCAGTTTCAGACCAAGCGGCCGCTGCTGGGCCAAGTCGAGGGGCTTCAGATCGTCCAGAGGCAGGTCCCAGCCAAGGTCCCGATGGAATTCGCGGTAGGCGGGATCTCCGGGATACCCGTCCTTGGCAGACCANACCGGCAGGGTCGCTTCGCTGTCCCGTCCGAAAAACGCCACGCCGTTTCTGCTGCAGATCGGCGCATAAACGCCGTATCGCGGGCGTGGTCGAGCATGAAGTAGGCCGTGACCATCAAGAACGGCATACCGAAGACCGGCATCCCGCATCCATTGGTCGAGACCTTCGTAGTAAGCGCATTCAGGTAGCCAGATGCCGAGAGGTCGTTCCCCGATCAGCCTCTGGTGCTCCCGTACGGCAGTGCGCAGCTGGCCACGGATCGCTTCAGGGTTCTGGCGCAGTAGGGGAAGGTATCCATGGGTGGCTCCGCATGTCAGCAGGTCGACAACACCGCGTCGTTGCAGGCTTGCAAAGCGCTGAATCAGTTCTCCATCGCAATCCCGCCAGGACTTGCGATGGATTTGGATTGTTTCGGCCAGGTGGTCTGCCGCCTCTTTGAGGGCGGGAGCCGCCTTGGGAAGCAACTGCAGGCGAGCCTCGATCCAGCCTGGAAAACGTTGCTTCAGGTCAACGTCACAAAGGAGCGATAACAGGGTGGGGGAGAGTCCAATCGTCAGCTTTGGCTGGCGATTGGGATGATCCGCGGCATGCTCCAGCACGTCCAGGATCGGGAGGTAACACTCGATCAGCGCCTGGAAAAACCAATCCTCTTCGAGGGAACCCGGTTGCGAGGAACGGACGTAAGGAAGGTGGGCGTGAAGAACCAGGGCGAGAGCGCCTTTGGTCAAGGAACCACCAGAAAGGTGGNTGAATCTAAGACGAGTTTCCCTTTGAGAACCGTTTCACATCGATCACTTGATGGAAGAGAGATCTGAGTCGCTTAGACTTTCCTAACTCATAGTCATTCCGACTAAAGACCGCCGCTGGAGCGTTGTCATGGCCAAGGATCCCGGTCGCGTCCTGATTTTTGACACCACCCTGAGAGATGGTGAGCAATCTCCAGGTGCCAGTCTCAACCTCGAAGAGAAGCTCGCGATTGCTCAGCAGCTGGCCCGTCTCGGCGTGGATGTGATCGAGGCTGGCTTTCCCTTTGCNAGCGCCGGTGACTTTGCAGCCGTGCAGCGCATCGCGCAGCAGGTTGGCGGCGAACACGGTCCTGTGATCTGTGGTTTGGCCCGTGCTTCCAGAAAGGACATCAAGGCCTGCGCGGAAGCTGTGGCCCCGGCGCCACGGCACCGCGTCCACACCTTCATTGCAACCAGCGACATTCATCTGGAGCACAAGCTGCGCAAGAGCAGAAAGGAGGTTCTGGCCATCGTCCCGGAGATGGTGAGCTACGCCCGATCTCTTGTGGAGGACGTTGAATTCTCCTGTGAGGACGCTGCTCGCAGTGACCCGGANTTTATGTATGAGGTGATCGAGGCNGCCATTGCCGCTGGGGCCAGCACCATCAACATTCCNGATACGGTCGGCTACACCACCCCATCGGAGTTTGGAGAGCTGATCCAAGGCATTGATCAGCATGTGCCGAACATCAACGATGCCGTGATCTCCGTGCATGGACACAACGATCTCGGTCTAGCGGTCGCCAACTTTCTTGAGGCTGTCAAACACGGAGCCCGGCAGCTGGAATGCACCATCAACGGCATTGGCGAACGGGCTGGCAATGCNTCGTTGGAGGAACTGGTGATGGCATTGCATGTTCGCCGTCGTTACTACAACCGCTATTTCGGTCGACCGGAAGACAGCCCAACGCCCCTCACGGGTGTGCGGACCGAAGAGATCACGAAGACATCCCGTTTGGTGTCCAACCTCACCGGGATGGTGGTGCAACCGAACAAAGCAATCGTCGGCGCGAATGCCTTCGCCCACGAGTCAGGCATTCACCAAGACGGTGTGCTGAAGAATCGACTGACCTACGAAATCATCGACGCACGCACGGTTGGATTGAGTGATAACCGCATTTCCCTCGGCAAGCTCAGCGGTCGTAGTGCCGTTCGTGCACGTTTGGAGGAGCTCGGCTACGACCTCACCCGCGACGACCTTGATGAAGCCTTCGCTCGCTTCAAAGACCTTGCTGATCGCAAACGTGAGATCACGGACCGAGATCTTGAGGCGATTGTGAGCGAACAGGTCCAGCAGCCGGATGCGCGCTTTCATCTCAAGCTCGTCCAAGTGAGCTGCGGCAGCAGTCTTCGTCCAACGGCCACTGTGACGCTCATGGATGAGCAAGGCGGTGAACGGACGCTGTCCGCGGTCGGCACGGGACCGGTTGATGCGGTCTGCCGAGCTCTCAACGATCTGGCAGGCGTCCCGAGCGAGCTGATCGAATTCTCTGTGAAGTCCGTTACCGAGGGGATTGATGCGATGGGTGAGGTGACCATTCGTCTCAGACGTGACCGCTCGCTTTATTCAGGTCACGCTGCCGACACCGATGTTGTGGTGGCCTCTGCTCAGGCTTTCGTCAACGCCCTGAACCGGCTTGTGGCTGGAACTGAGCAACCTCAGCTGCACCCTCAGAAAGATGTTGTTTCAGCCGAAGCCCGTCCAATTCTTTGAGGTATGAAACGCCGTCTCTTGGTGTCTGTGCTTCAGCTCATGCTTTTGCTGCTGCTNGCACTGGTCGTGCTGATGCCTCTGCTTTGGCTGGTGAGCACGTCATTGAAAGGGCCTTCGGAAAACATCTTCAGCAGTCCCCCGGCACTGTTTCCAGCTGAACCAAGCCTGAATGCCTACATCCGGCTGTTTCAGGACAACCCGCTCACCACCTATCTGCTGAACAGCACCATCGTCAGTGTTCTTGCGGTGGTTGCCAACTTGCTCTTCTGCTCCCTGGCGGCCTATCCACTGGCCAGGATGCGCTTTGCAGGCAGAGGGCTTGTGCTTGGCCTGGTTGTCGCCACGATCCTGATCCCTTTTCAGGTCGTGATGATTCCCCTTTACATCCTCATGGTCCAGTTGGGTCTTCGCAACACCCTGCTTGCGCTGATCATTCCCCAGGCAGCAACCGCCTTTGGTCTCTACCTGTTGCGTCAAAGCTTTCTGGCCGTGCCGCCGGAGCTTGAGGAAGCAGCCCGGATTGACGGATGCAGCAAGATCGGGGAGTGGTGGAACGTGATGATCCCCGCCGCCCGCGCAGATCTGATCACCCTGGCGATGTTTGTGTTCATCGGCACCTGGAGTGACTTTCTCTGGCCGCTTGTGATTCTTGACGACCCCCAGCTGTACACCCTGCCCCTCGGCCTTCAGCAGCTCTCCAGCAGCTTTTCCCTTGACTGGCGCGTTGTTGCAGCCGGTTCGGTGGTGTCAATCGTGCCTGTTCTGTTGCTGTTTGTTCTCCTGCAACGGTTCATTCTTCCGAGCGCTTCAGGCGATGCGGTGAAGGGATAACTGAAGGCCCTTCTGCGCCAGGTTGTCCCTTGACGTCTTGAATTGAATCCGTATCCACGATCGGCTCGGGGTCTTGCCTGGTCTTCGTTTTTGGCGAAAGGGTGGCCCGTTCGGCCTCGATCAGCTCCTGCAGGCTTCGATCGTTCGTGTCAAAACGCCTTTGCAGTTGCCGCAGTTGGGACTGAAGCAGTCCCAACTGCTGGTTGGTCATGTCTCGGTCATGGATGTTCACGAGCTGCTCAAGACGATCAAGCTGCTGGTGGACGGCATGAATCCTTCTGTTCTGTTCACGCAGCCCTAGCCAAAGGGTCACGAACAGAACGCTCATCAAACTGAGTGCTGCGGTGCAAAGGAGGCACAGGCTCTGGTTTGATGGTCGTGAAGGTTGTTGAGAGCCAGGAAGTCGTGTCACTGCAGGACCTCGATCGTCTGATGGAACGCAGACAGCACGAGCCGATTCTGGCGGCGCGTCTTCAGGAGCCACTTGATCTCGAGGCGTTCATCGGCCTCGCCGAGGAATTCGGATGCACCGTGACAGAAGCGGATGTGTTGGCAGCACAGCAACGCGAACAAGGATCCTTGAGTTCGCAGGATCTGCAGAAGTGTCAGGCAGCCGAGGCAAGACGTTTGAGGAATTTCATCCACGGCTGAGGTTCGAATCCACCGTCGCAACGGTCACTTAAGCCCGTGTTGCCAACGACTGACAGGACTGCTGGGCTCGGCTGAAATCTGAGACAAGTGAGAGAGGGAAATGTCCTTTTGGCAGGACAGCAGCAGAGTCATCGTTCTGAAGGCTCAGCGCGATTCAGATGGGTCTGATGTGCAACCTCTTCTCAGAGGTGATCAAGCGCCTCCAGGGCCTGCAGATGATCGATTGTTCATGTCATGGCGTGACCTGATCGGAGAGCGTTGATTGGCTCAAAGCCGAACGACATCGGGTGTTTCTCCATGGGTTTCACCAATCCAGCGCGCGTGTCTCAGAGCTCCGTCGTGGGTGTGAAACACCCAGGCATCATCCAGGGATTCAGAGGATTCGATGNGCTGGCTCAGGGCGTTGACCGTCAAATAACGGTCTGCTGATGTGGATCGCAGAACGTAGCGTTCGGCGTACGTGGAGAACATGAAGGCAGGACCGTCTGATCAATCCCTAGCCTCCTCGAGACTTGATGAGACCCTGTGTTTATCTTTTCTCTCAATTTTCTTCTGCCAGCGTTAATAANCTGCGCTGTTGGATGCAAATTGGCTGCGGTGGGCTGAACCGAAGTTGATGCCCCCCTTCTCGGAACCAGGATTCAGCCTGTGGTTCCAGCAACACTTGATTGGAATCAATCTCCCACTGGCNTCTCAGGTACTGAGCGATCGCCTCGTCGGCAGGCGCGTCCTGACGTTGCCAGTGAACGAGGGCGAATTGCACGACTGTCGTCGTGAGAGTGACGATGCGGTGAGCCTTGTTTCCGTCGTTCGCCGGCTCCANTGTCTCGACCAGCTGTTCATTGCAGACAAACAGGCGCAAGGCATGCTGACCTGAAGCTTCTGGAAGNGGGTATTTGTTGAGATAGAGCGACCTGGCTCGGCGAAAGGCGGCTCCCGGTGCCCTGGTGAGTAGATCTTTGTAGGCCTGCAGCAGGGGTTCAGTCACGGGGCGTCCTCCTTGATGCGTTGTCCATCAGAGCAGGAGAGGTTGACGGTGCCCCATGAAATGATGATGACAATTCCGGGATTGTCCAGTGATGGCATCACATCGTTCCCGTTATCGGCTCGCTGGCCTTGATGGTCAGCCTCATCCAGTGCTGGATACCCCCTACGAGAGTCTTGAAACCGCGCTGGCCGAGGCGAGCAGCTGGTGCACAGGCCAAGGGGCGTCCTGTCCAGCGGCGCAGCGTGGGATTGCGGTGCAGGTTCGTACCGCTACGGGCGGTTGGAGAACCATCGACTACCCCAGCAGCTGTCTTGTTCCATCCACTTCGATGGACCGCTGAATGAACGTCAGTGTCGATCTTTGTGTGGTGCCGATCGGCGTCGGAGTCTCCCTNTCTCCTTACATCGCTGCTTGTCAACGGGTGATCGCTTCAGCCGGGCTGGTGCATGAGCTCGGCCCCAATGGAACAGCGATTGAGGGTCCATGGGATGAGGTGATGACCTGCATACATGACTGCCATCAGGAGCTGCATCGCCTTGGTGCTCCAAGGATTTACACAACACTGAAGCTCAACACGCGAACCGATAAAGATCAGTCGTTTCGGGACAAAGTTCGATCCGTTCAGCNACGAACGGCTGATGCAGACAACAGCGGTGGCTGATCAAAGCTGAGCCAAACCTGACAAGCGACGCTTTCACCGAAATGTCACCAGAAACCATGGGGAGGTTCACCGCAAAACGCAGGGTCAATTCACTGGAGAGGAGCGGATCTTGGGGATGTCGAGTGATTCGTCCCTTCTCCTCCTCTGATCCATGAAAGACATCACAACCGTTCTGACCTCCATTGCGGCATCTTCCGTTCTGATCCTTGGCCTGACGGGGGTTGCCTTGACATCCACCCTGACGCTGACCGCTCCGCTCCAGCAGGACGAGGCGATCCAACCCTCTGTGGGCTGTTTTGAAGTGCTNGGCTCCGAACTCTGCGACATGCTCTGACCGCATAGCCGAGGCTGAAATCTGAAGAAGTTCCTGCCGAAACAGCCACTCCACAACGAAGTTGAGACCAATGAGAACAAGTTGAGTCTCATTTGTGTCCAAAATGCGTCTCGCCGTTGTGTTGTCTCTCCTTGNCCTGGTCGGGATAGCGCCTGTGGGTGGGGCTGTTCAGGCAGCGACGTGGGACAGGATCGGTGGATACATCCGTCTGATGCGACGCGTCGGGGTGAAGTCCCTTGTGGCCAAGGATTGCCCTGAAGGTCTGCTTGGGGCCTTCCATGAGGGGCGCAAGGTGCTGCTCATGTGCGGCAACAACCTGCCGAATGATCCCGCTTATGTGTGGGTGGTTCTCGCCCATGAATCGGCTCACGTGATGCAGTACTGCAAAGGGGGGCCCCTGATGCCTGCTGCTTTGCTTTCCGAAGCGATGGATCAGGCGCGTCTTCGCAGTCCTGATGCCTTCCATGAGCTGCGGCTNTATCACTCGAGCGTGCATCAGGTGGAGGTGGAAGCGAGATTGGTGCAGGCNTTGCCCCCGGCGGAGGTGGAGGCTCTGTTCCATCGCCATTGCGGCAGCCGCTTTGGGCCATGATCAGCCTCCAGAGCTCCTTCGCGATCCCTGGTTGCTGGCTGTGGACAAGCCACCAGGTCTTCTCACTCAGCCTGGATTGGGGTCACACCTGCAGGACTCCGTNATTACNCGCCTTCGCCGAGGTGAGCCGGACCTTCACTTGGTTCATCGGCTGGATCGCGACACGTCAGGCGTGTTGTTGCTGGCCAGAGGAATCGAGAGTCTTCGGCGTTGCAGCCAGTTGTTCTCATCTCGAAGCGTCCGAAAGCTCTATCTGGCTGATGTGGAAGGGCNGCTCATGGGTAGTGGATGCATCGACGCCCCGTTGGCCCGTTTGAATCGTCACCCGCCGCGCTACGGATCACATCCCCTGGGTCGGCCGGCGCGCACGCGCTGGCGATCGGCCGCAGTGCATGCGCGCGGCAGCCGTCTGTGGCTGGCTCCGATCACCGGTCGCTCTCACCAGTTGCGCGCCCACCTGGCTGGTCTTGGTCATCCGATCGTGGGCGATCCGATTTATGGCAGCCGGCATGCAGATGCTTCTGCGGACAGGATGCATCTGCATGCTGTGTCTCTCGGTTTTTTGCATCCCTTCACGGGACGTCGTTGCCGCATTGATTCTTTGAACCCAAATCGATGTCCATTTCCACCGATCTGATCGGGTACGGCGCGGCCACGCTNACCACCGTGAGTTTTTTTCCGCAGGCCCTCAAAACATTGCGCAGCGGTGATACCAGAGCGATTTCCCTTGGCATGTATGCCCTGTTCACCACGGGTGTGGCACTTTGGTCGGTCTATGGATTGCTGGCTGGTGATGGTCCGGTGTTGGTGGCCAATCTGATCACGTTGCTGCCAGCTGCCGTGGTGCTTCACCGCAAACTCTCAGACAACAATCCGACGAGTTGACGGTGTCGAGAAGAGGGTGATGCAGAGATCCTCAAAAGGAGTCAACTGTCTCTGCGATCTAGGCCATGGCAATGGAGATGCCGGTCCATCCAAACGACCCAGTCCTCCAGGAGGAGCACGTTGCAGCGATGCAACTAGCAGCGCCGGAGGAAGCGACGCACGTAGCGGTTGCATCGGGGGTGTGGTCGTCTGAATCCACCTGGCGTGATGGACGCATCCCTGATGAAGCCAGTCGTGTCCACATTCCTCATGGATTGACAGTTGAGATCGGGAACCGATTGCAGCCGTCTTTGAAGACATTGCTGGTGAATGGCACCCTTCGGTTTGCCACCGCTGTCGACACCGAGCTGAAGGTGGACACGTTGGTGACGACACCGGGAAGTCGTCTCGAGATTGGAACTGCCTCGGACACGATCCGATCAGATGCAACGGCTCGAATTGTGTTTGCCGATCTAGGCCCACTTCAGATCAGTGAGGACCCTGGTCTGGTTGGACGAGGTGCCATCCTTCACGGAACCACCGTGATTCATGGCAGTGCCAAGACGTCGGCGCTCACGGCCTCCGTTGATCCTCTGCGTGGTGATAAAAGCCTGACATTGAGTGAAGCGCCAACGGGCTGGCGAGCGGGTGATCGTCTGGTGATCGCCGGAACGAATCCCGATGCTGATGGCGATGAAATTGTGATTGTGAAATCAGTTGATGGGAACCAAATCAAATTGGATCGGGCCCTTTCGTTCAATCATCAAACACCCAGAGAGGATCTCAAGGTCCATATCGCCAATCTGACGCGAAATGTCGTTTTTACATCAGAAAATACTGCTTTGGATCGGCGTGGACATGTGATGTTCATGCATAGCCGAGATGTTCATGTCGCGAATGCTTCCTTCCGGGATCTTGGTCGTACAAATAAGCTCAAACCTTTGGATGATCCATATTTTGATGATGAGGGTGCGTTTGTGGAAGAGACCGGTCGGAATCCAGGTGGTCGCTATTCAGTACATTTTCACCGCAATGGTGTTGATCGAGACAGGCCGCCTGCGGTCGTGATTGGAAGTGTTGTGGATGGTAATCCTGGATGGGGTTTTGTTAATCACTCGAGTTATGTCGACTTCATCGATAATGTTGCTTACGATGTGACTGGAGCGGCCTTCAGCACGGAGGCGGGGGATGAAGTGGGCAGTTTTCAAAATAACGTTGCCATCAGAATGCATGGCACTGGTGATGAACCCATCAGCCGTCAGGAGGATGGTGATTTTGGTCATGCAGGTGATGGATTTTGGCTGCAAGGTCCAGGTGTGAGGGTTTTGGACAATGTTGCGGCAGGTGCTAAGGGAAGTGGTTTGATTGTTTATGCAGAGCCCCTGTTCGAGGATGGTCTCGGGATAACAACTTTTCCCTCTGCAAATCTGCCAGAGACAGAGGATGCCAACGGTGCATTGAATGTACCGGTCTCTCTTGCACCTCTTGCACCTTTTCGTGGCAACGAGAGTTACGGCTCAGTGCTTGGTGCGCAGGTTTATTATCATCGAACCTTCATCACAATTGAAGAGGAGCAGGAGGAGCAGGCTGGTTTGTCTTTTGCTCCAAGTCAAATTGAAGATATGGATCTCTGGAGTAATGCGAACGGAATGCGCGTTAACTATGCCGTTGATACTGATTTTCGAGACCTTCGCATTGTCGGTCCCGCTGATGGCTCTGGAGATACTGGGTTTGATGCTTCATCGAACCTCTATAATCGCGGTACTCATAATTATGAGAACTTACGGGTTGAGGATTACGACGTTGGCTTCTCGCTTCCCAGGAGTGGACGTGTTGAGGTCAATGGAGGTGCTTTTTCCAATCTCACTGACTTCTATATCACTGAACCTCGTCAGTTGGGACGTCGATTGAGATTTAGTGGCGATTTTCGGTTTAAAGATCCTGCGCCTGAGGTTTTCGATGAAGCATCGAATGACAGGTTGTATTTTGAGATGGATCCAGAACTCGCTCCCGCTGCTGATTCTGCGAATGAGCATTTTTTTCTAGATGATCAGGTTGTTCTTGATTTCGGTCCGTACAGCAATCAACAGCTTTATTTTTACGAACAACTTGACCGTCATGTTTTATTCCCGAAACCACCGAAACAGCTGACTCCGGATGATCCGGGGCCAACCATCGGAGAAGAATTCATCGGTGTGAGCAATGAAGTTCTCGACCGTCGCTTCGGNCGATCATTTGGCGGTGCGATGGCTCCAGATGATGCCCGTGAGCAGTCTCGAATTCATGGCCTGGTGGGTTCACCCGCTTCAGGGCTGCCTGAACTGGTGCCCAATCCACTTCCTGGAGACGATGATGACGAACAGTTTGAAGACACGTTCGAAATTGACGATGAAGAGAGTCGTGTCTTCGAGTTAGGTCTTCCAGACGAGGGCGGCACCACAAAGCTGAGCGTCCGAAAAGGCCTCCTGGTGCAGCGCTCCCTGGACCGTGAACCGGTTCAGCTCGATGGGATGGAGGAGTTGGCGATATTCGGCTCTGAACGCAGGGAACGGGTTCGACTGCGCATCAACCGTCGTGTGGGAGACGATCTCGAGGAGGTGACGTTGTTTGGCGAGAGTGGCAACGATCACATCACCCTGCTGAAGAAACACGACAACGGCGTTGACCTCATGGCGGTTGATGGAGGCGATGGGAATGATCGCCTCGATGCCAGCCGCTTCCATGGCTTCGTNGAGCTTGAGGGGGGGGCTGGTCGTGATCGGCTGATCGGGGGAGACATGGAGAGTGAGTTGTGGGGAGGTGCCGGTCGCGACACCTTTGTGTTGTCAAAGACGGATGGTCTTCACTCGCTGATGGATTTCACCCCAGGCCAGGATCGCCTTCGGCTTGACCTGCCTCAGGCAGGGCTTCGCTTCGAACGACACGATGATGACCTTTGGCTCTTGATGCGTCAGTCAGCTGTTGCGGTCTTCGTGGGTCTTGCCGATCAGCGTGAAGCGATTGAGGCTCTGGTGCTCTGACCGTCGAGATGTCNCTGTGTGCTTGACCTCGCCTGGCCCATTTGCCAGGTCAAGTCGCCTNGTCAANAGGAGAGTCAGCGAGTGGCGGGAATGGGATAAGGAATCCGGCGGTGACGCATGCGACGCCAAACCCGTACNAAGGCCTGCATGACCAGCTCCATCTCTGCACGGCTGAGNGAGCTCTTGCGCAGTTGGCCATCTCTCTGGCGAGCTTCCACGATGCGGCGCACCGTGTCGATCGCTTGTTCGTCCGTGGTGTCCGGTGGCAGCGACCGCAGGGCTGCTTCACACCCATCAGCCAACATCAACACAGCGGTCTCTCGGGATCGTGGCGCTGGTCCGTGATAGCGGAAACGTCGGGCATCCACCTCTGGATCCCGTTGCTTGGCCTTGTGCAGGAAAAANCCCATCTTCAACGTGCCCTGATGTTCAGGGATGAAGTCCGCGATCGGCCGAGGCAGACGATGGCGACGGGCCAGCTTGAGGCCTTCATCCACATGGGCCTGAAGCACAGCGGCGCTGGCGAAGGGATCATTCAGTTCGTCGTGGGGATTGGGGCCACCCTTCTGGTTTTCGATGAACCAGTGCGGGGCGTGCAGCTTNCCNACNTCGTGNTANAGNGANCCNGTTCGGATGAGATCCACATCGGCTCCGATCGATCGAGCACCCTCCTCGGCAAGGCTGCAGATCATCAAGGTGTGCTCAAACGTGCCTGGTGCCTCTTTNGACAGCCGGCGCAGCAGGGGTCTTTCCTGATCCGCCAGCTCGAGCAGGCGCGCTCGCGTGAGCAGACCAAAAGAACTTTCGAGGATGGGGATCAGAAGCAGGGCCAGCATCAGAAGCAGTCCCACCAGGAGAGCTTCCGTAGCGAGATCCTCCAGACTCGGATTGACGCTGCCCCAGGCTTTCCAGCCGGTGAATGGTTGGGCGATCAGAAGCAGCCACTGAATCAACAGNGCTGCAAGTGGCAGGGTCACGGCCATNTGGAGCAGTTGTCCCCGGCTGCGTTGCCGTCCGGACAACAGGGCACCAGCAGCTGCAACGCTGGCAGCGATGACGAGCAAACCATCCCCGAGACCGTTGACCGGCTCAGGCCAGAGCAGGCTGGCGACAGCGAGCCAAGCCAGTCCACACCCNGCTCCAAGCCCCTCGGTGAGCACGAGGGTGGGTGGGACCAGCACCGCTAGTGGAATGATCGTGCCTTGGAACCACAGTTTTGCGGCTTGAACCAGCAGCAACAGACCAAGGGCCAGCATTGCGTGGCGCACTTCAAGGCCTGGACGCTCCCGACGCATCACCAAGAGCATNACGCCGCAGGCTGCTAAGGCTTCAACGAACCTCNAGAGCCAGATGGCGGGTTGNGGCTCNCGTTTCACCTTGCCGAAGTAATCCAGCACGTCGTAAGCCTGAGGACTGATCACCTCCCCTTTGCGGGTGATCAGGTCGCCTTGTCGCACTTCGATGGTTGGTATCCCCTGTTTCGTGAGCTGCTCTTCGATCAGTTGTTTGCTGAGATTCGAATCAGTCCGCAGGTTGCTGCTGCCTTGAAAACTGCTGGTCAGCAGTTTGCTGGCGATGGCCCGGGCGGATGCTGCATCGGCTTCGAGCGTGAACTCCTGCATCTGCGCGGTTGCAGCTTGTTGGAGTTGGCTCGGGGCAAGACTGCTCACCAACCCCTGGCTCAGCATGCGATCGGCAGCGCGACGCACGGCGTTGATCCAGGCCTGATAATCCTCATCGCTTCGTTGCTTCAACCAAACCTGCTCTGCAGGACTGAGGTTGACCGGACCGATGCGCCCACCCGAACCACTCTCCGCGATCAGTTGAAGCTGGCTTAATTGTTCGTCCAGACGTTGCCTGAGTTGCTTGGTCTGATCGGGGTCAACCACCTGAACAACCGTTCGCGCCACGAGATTTGAGCGGCGTTGTTCGAGGGCCGTGCTGTCCTGGACCAGGGCATCTTTCGGCGCGATCGAGTCAAACGGTGCCAGAGAACCCGGTTGGAGGTCTGGTTTCAGCAACCAGGGGAGACTCGACAGGAGTGCGACGGCAAGGCAGACGCTCAGCAGAACGACGCATTGAATGGAGCTCCACCGCAGCAGACGTCTGGATGGACCCTCATGCCGGAGCCAGGTCGCCCACAGGCGGCTGCCGTAGAGGCTGCTCACACGCGGAGGGCGAACCAAGACAGCCGAATCGACTAATGCACGCTAGCGGTCCCGGAGAGGCATGCTGGGATCAGTGCTCACTGTTGGTATGGCCCTTCGTCTTGACGGCAGGGCGCTGTCGAAACAGCTGGAACAGCGTTTGCATCAGCTGATCAACAGCAGCCAGGATCGGATCGGACGTCCACCGGGGTTGGCGCTGATGCGCATTGGTGATGATCCTGCCAGCGGTGTCTATGTCGCGAACAAGGAAAAGGCTTGCGCCAGGGTTGGTCTGCTCAGCAAGGGGTTGCATCTGCCTTCAGAAACGCCGCCAAACGAGGTGCTGGCAGAACTGCAACGTTTCAATGCTGATCCGACAGTGGATGGAATTCTCTTGCAACTACCCCTGCCTGCGAATCTGGACGAGGGGCCCCTGCTGGGGGCTATCGATCCAGAAAAGGACGCTGATGGATTGCACACACTCAATCTTGGACGTCTGTTGAAGGGGGAGTCCGGCCCGCGCAGCTGCACCCCCGCAGGGGTGATGGCCTTGCTGCGCAGCAACGGCATCGATCCCTCTGGTAAGCGGGCTGTGGTGGTGGGGCGCAGCATTTTGGTGGGTCAGCCGATGGCGCTGATGCTTCAGGCCGCCAATGCCACCGTGACGGTCGCCCATTCCCGCACCAATGATCTGGCAGCCCACACCAGAGATGCGGAGATTCTCGTTGTGGCTGCGGGCCGGGCAGGCATGGTCGGAGCAGAACATGTTCGCCCCGGCGCTGCTGTGGTGGATGTCGGCATCCATCGCAGGCCGGAGGGGGGACTTTGCGGTGACGTGAGGGCGGATGAGGTGGAACCGATCGCTGGGGCGCTTTCACCGGTTCCCGGCGGCGTGGGACCGATGACGGTGACGATGTTGCTGGTGAACACTGTTGTGGCCTGGTGCCGCCGCCACGGCATTGAGCATGGCCTTGACGATCTAATTAGTTAAAGAAGCCATGGCGTTTCACTGGTTGTTTCCAACGCCTGTGCTGCAGGTGGATCTGAAGCCCGACGATTCGACGGCTCGGGCGATGGAGGCCGAACTTCAGACCTTCAATGACGAGGTTTTCAAGCATCCGGAATTCAGCGACCGCAACAATCTCACCGGAGACCTTCTCGGTCATGCAGGGCTGGATCAGCTGCATCGATCACAGGCATTTCAATGGCTCAATCAGCAGATTGCGGAGTGTTCTGGATGCTTCCTCGAAACCCTGCTGGGTTCAGACCACGGTTTAGAGGTGCACATTCAAAAAGCCTGGCCCGTGGTTTGTTCCAAGGAGGGTGGCTCGGTGGAACTGCACACCCATCGCAATGCCCAATTAAGTGCGGTTTTTTACGTGAGAACTGAAGCGACAAATGATTCGGGCGAGATTGAATTTCAAGCACCTGACGATTACTTCAGCCACGTGATGGCAATCCCCTACCGCGATGCTGCAGCTTCAGGGGGTGTTTTCGCTCCGCGTCAACATCGACTGTTGGTCTTCCCCGCTGATCTTCGTCACCGCGTGTTGCCTTATCAGGGCACAACATCCCGATACTCAGTTTCCTACGACCTGGCGATCACGACCCCATCAGGGAAGGGCAGAGAGATGCGGATGCCCCACCCGATGGATTGGGTGCCGTTGATCACGCAACAGCGTCCCTAACGGTTGCGCCTCAGCAGGGTTTTGCCGACCCTTCGCTGAATCCTCCAAAGCCGCTGGGCCAGAGACACCGTTGTGGTGGAAGGTTTTTCGTCCAACAGCAGATCCAACCGACCTTTGATGGCGGCCGCTTCCGCCTTCAGTTCAAAACGTTCCGTCTCATTGACCTGATCAGGTGTCAATTTTTCCAGCAACCGTTTTGAGGCCTGCAAGTGATGCAGCACGCGGTGTGGGACCCGCTCTTGCTTCAGTTGCTGGCGCACGTCTTCCACCAGGGTCTCAACCGTTCTGGCGAGAGCCGTTGGCTCCTGAGTTGTCATCACCTTTTCGGTGATCTTGCGCCCCAGGCGCTGTTTCGATGCTGCGACATTCTTCGATAGATCCAGTCCCTCCGCCAACCGTTGCAAGACCAGTTGAGGCATGGCATCAGTGATAGGCGCTTCGAAGGGGAACTGACGGTCCATGGTCGGGGCCAGGTGCTTGCGCTCTTTGATCAGCAGCAATCCGATCGCACGCCAGGGTTTCACCTGTGAGTCCGGCAGACCGCTGAGCTGTGCCTGCAACCGTCGAAACAGTTTTTCGCAGTCGGCAACGGCGGAGTACTGAAAAGGGGTTTTGCAGATATCGGAGAGGTAAGTCCTCACCAGCTCCAGCTCGGCCAATTCTTGATCCAGCTGCTGCCTTGACTCGAGTTGGTAAGCCTCCTGAACCCAGTCAGGATCGAGCCCCAGATCATCGATTTGACGCCATAACTTCAGACGTCGGTCAACCCATCCGTAAGCAAGTTTCGTCTCTGGTGCGAGCTGCAGCGCTGTCTCGATGTACTCCACATCGCTGCGGCTGACGTCTTTGGGAAGTACGGCGACCAGCGGCCGCTGAAACCGGTGGAACCGCTTCGGATCCTCACTGAGCAGAAGACGCATCGCGGCCAACCGCCTGTTTCCATTCACCACCACGCCTTCGGCATCAATCAGCAGCGGTTCGGTTTGGACGGCAANACGTTTCAGTTCGCGCAAAATCGGACCGCGGGAATCACTCGCCTTCTCAACCAACAGGGCGTGNAGCAGGTCCTGGGTGTCTGCATGCGCTTCGTTGTTNTGAAGCTGTTTCAGACTTGCCGGCCGATGTCCAAGCTGTTCCTGAAGTGCAGCGAGCAGGCGTCCGTTGTCGACGCGGTAGACCAGCAGGTCCTGATCAAGGTGCACTGCCGGGACNTGCATCGGTCCCTCACGAAGGGTGATCCAGTGATNGGCACNGGCTCCGTCGCAGGCCTGGCTGATGCGATCTCGACGGGTCGCGGGGTCTGTNATGGGGTGAATCACCGGATCTGCCACACGGTTGATGTCNNCAGTGTCTCCTGAATCGCTCTGCCTGAGAGAATCCCGCNAGCCAACCGTCCTTCATGACCGCTGCGGCGTCCTCCCCAGAAAGTGCCTTGAAGCAGACGGATGGTTTCGATTTCAAGGCGTACCTCAGCCAATCGAAGCAGTTGGTGGAACAGGCACTGGACGCTTCTCTTGGCCCAGAGCGTCCGGAATCCTTGCGGGAGGCGATGCGTTACTCCTTGCTCGCGGGTGGAAAAAGGTTGCGGCCGATTCTCTGTCTGGCGGCTTGCCAATTGGCGGGGGGTGAAGCGAAACAGGCCATGCCAACTGCGGTGGCGCTGGAGATGATTCACACCATGTCGCTGATTCACGACGATCTGCCGGCGATGGATGATGACGACCTGCGCCGCGGACGACCCACGAATCACAAGGTGTACGGGGAGGCCGTGGCGATCTTGGCCGGAGATGCGTTGCTCACGCGCGCATTTGAAATGGTGGCGCTGCGCAGCNCGGGNGTCCCTCCCGAACGCTTGTTGAAGGTTGTCGGCGAGTTGTCTCTTGTGGCTGGCGCCCCGGGTCTTGTGGGAGGACAGGTGGTGGATCTTGAAAGTGAAGGCAAGGATGTGGATCTGGAGACGCTCGAGTACATCCACCTCCANAAGACCGGTGCTCTCCTGAGTGCCTGTGTGATCACAGGCGCCATGATCGGAGGAGCCAACGATGANCTGGTCGCTGCTTTGAGGGTCTATGCACGCGGCATCGGATTGGCCTTTCAGATCATTGATGACATTCTCGATATCACNGCCAGCAGTGAAGTCCTTGGTAAAACAGCNGGCAAGGATCTCGTTGCAGACAAAACCACTTACCCCAAATTGCTTGGCCTTGAAGAGTCCAGGAAGCGAGCGGATGATCTGGTGAGAGAGGCCAAAGATGCTCTTGAACCCTGGTCGATGAAAGCCACTCCCCTGCTGGCTCTTGCAGACTTCATCACCAGCCGCGACCGATGATCCAACCGATCGAAAGTCATGCTGTTTTCAGCGAGATTCTCAACAACAGCGCGCTGGCCTGGGGGCTGGTGGCCTGTGGGACGGCGCAGCTTTCGAAGTTGTTCATCGAGCTGATCGTGCATCGCCGCTGGAGGCCTGCAGTGCTGATTGAAACCGGCGGGATGCCTTCCAGTCATTCAGCGCTCGTGACAGGAACCACAGCTTGCATCGGTTGGACTCTTGGATTTGATCATCCGCTGTTTGCACTCTCTGCAACGATCGCTTTCATCGTGATGTACGACGCCAGCGGCATCCGTCGCGCCTCGGGTTTCACTGCCGAGCGGGTCAATGCCCTCCCGGATGATCTGTGGTCTCAGCCTTACCCCAAACCGTTGAAGGAGAGCCTTGGTCACAGCCGTCTGCAGGTCTTGGTCGGCAGCCTGATCGGTCCGGCCGTGGCCCTGCCAGGACTGGTGTTTGTGGGACCACCCCTGCATCTTGCCGCGATGATCGGGGTTCCTCTGGGGTGAGTCGGCAAGCGGAGCTGACCGAGGATCAGCAGCGAGCGGCCGAGGCCTTCGATCAATGGCTGAAGCAGCCGGTTGATGGTGTTCCGTTTGTTCTCAGCGGCTTTGCCGGCAGCGGCAAGACCTTTCTCTCGATGCGATTGCTGCGTCAGGTCGAGGAGAGGGGGCTCTGCTGGACCGTGGTGGCACCGACGCACAAGGCCGTCGGCGTGTTGCGTCAGGCGCTGGATCTCGAGGGGTTGTCTCCCACCTGGTATCCCTCCACGATTCATCGCCTGCTTCGGCTCAAGCTCAAGCGTCAGGGGGATGTCGAGCTGTGCGAGCCGACGGAGCAGACGGGGATGGCGCTTGAGCATCTCGGCCTGGTTCTCGTTGACGAAGCTTCGATGGTGGACAGCACCCTGCTGGGCATCGCTCTGCAATGCGCCCATCCTTTCAAGACCCGATTGGTCTTCGTCGGTGATCCCGCCCAGCTTCCGCCGGTTGGGGAGCAGGAGAGTCCGGTGTTTGCCATGCAGCGGGCCTTCAGCGTCAGTCTTCAGGAGGTGGTTCGTCATCAGGGGCCGGTGCTGCAGCTGGCGAGTCGGTTGAGGGATGGCGGTCTTCCCTGTCGCAACCCCCCGGTGCTGCCGCCCATCCGCGATGCCCGCGGTCGTGTGATGTGCATCGAGAAACGCGGCTGGTTGGATCAAGCCAGTTCAGCTTTGCGGGACGCTTCTCTGCAGGACAACCCAGACGCAGCCAGGATTCTTTGTTACACCAACAGAACCCTCGAGCGCCTGGTGCCCTACGCCAGACGTGCGATTCATGGGGAGATGGCCGATCAGATGCCCGTGCTGCCGGGTGAGGTGCTGATCAGCCGCTCGGCGGTGATGGCGCCGGCCTCTCGTGATGGATCGGAAGCTGGGGAGGAGCCCGACATGGTGCTGGGTTCCAATCGAGAGGTGGTGGTGCGTGATGTCACGCCCGAATCCTGTGACCTGGCGGATTACGGCTGCACGGCAAGTGAGGCTGGAACGGTGCCCGTGATCGACACCCTTTCCATTGCAGTCAGTGCTGGAGAGCTTGACCTGACCTTGCGTCTCCAGCCCCCCGTGGGCAGTGAGTCCAGGCGGCAGCTTGATGCGGTGATGCAGCGACTCAGACAGCACGCCCGGGAGGCAGGCAAGAAGAACGGCCGAGCGATCTGGCGTCGCTATTTCCTCATTCGCGATGCCTTTGCGTCGCTTGGACCGGCAGCTGTGCTCAGCGTGCATCGCAGTCAAGGCAGCAGCTTCGGCGAGGTGTTCGTGGCCCCAGATGTGTTCTGGCCGAAGGATCTCACCTTGCGGCGTCAGTTGGTCTATGTCGCGGTCAGTCGAGCCCGTACGGGAGTCTGGTTGGTGGGCGAGGACAGCAACCAGAAGGATCGTGATCGTTGGCTGGGGTGCTTTGAATCCCCGTGAGTGCTGCTCACGTTCAGACTCTTCCCTGGCAGGGTGCGTTCCAACGGTCAACAGCCCTGTTGCCCCGTTCCCAGCCAAGGATGCTCACGCAGGCGGTGTTGAGTTTGAACAGGTGACCACCCGCCGCCCCAAGGCCAAGCCAGGTGCCTGTGAACGCTCGGAGGATATGCCCATGGGCAAACAGGGCCACGTCCCCGTCGCCGGGTGCCGCAAGTGCGATGGAGATGGCTCGCTCACACCGTTCCTGCACGTCGGAGGCGTTTTCACCCTTGGGGCATCCATGCGTCCAGACTGACCAGCCTGGAACGGTTTCATGGATCTGCGGGGTTGTGATGCCTTCGTAATCGCCGTAGTTCCATTCCAGGATTTCCTCCATGATCTGCATGCGGTCGCCGAGACCGCTGAGTTCACAGGTGCGACGTGCTCGTTGCAGGGGAGAGCTGAACACGGCTGCGAATGGGTGCTGGCTCAACACCGGCGCAAGTGACCTTGCCTCCTGCTCACCCTCAGGCAGCAGAGGCAGATCGGTGCTCCCCGTATGACGTCCATTCAGGGCCCATTCGGTGGCGCCATGACGAAGCAGCCAGAGCTGGCGTTGAACGGCTGACATGGAAAAGGGCTTTGGTTCATGCCCTCACGATGCCCATCGCAAGCGTCATCGACAGCAACCTGGATCACAGCCAGAGGGCCTACATCCGCAAAATCAATGCCCCGAGACCCACTCCCAAAGCCAGGCTCACAACACCGAAGACGGCTCGCCAGAAGGCTTTGCTGCTCGGATTCAGGAGGTCGTTGGTCATCGGGATCATTCAGCTGCTTGGTTCATTTTCGGAGTCCTCCATCGGATAAGGGAAATGCTCCATCACCTTCTGGTGGAGGTCCGAGAGCGGCGTGCTGTAGTGGGCCCCAGCAAGAACGCTGTATCGGACCCCATACACGACAGGGTGATCGAGATCGGCTTCACAGCGTCGGATCAACGTGTTGAAGGTGCCTGGTTCTCCACCGAGACGCGCTCTGGGGATGGTGACGCTGAATTCACCCTCCCGTTCCCGCCAGCGTTGGCAGGCGAACTGTGCGTCCCTGTCTGAGCTGTACATCCGTTGAGGAGGATCACGGCGCGCACTCACCACATCCATCCCGATGAGATGCACAACTGTTGTGAGGAGAACAATGCTGAATCGGAGCACCATTCAGGCCGGAGCGATCCTCTTATCGGGCTAGCCAGGCTTGCCTTGCGTTCCAAGCACTGTTCCCAATCTCTTCAGGGGATTGTTGCTGCGTCGCTTCTTCGACAGCTCAGAGCGGGCCTTCTAAGGGCGTACTTCGAACCAGTCCTCTCCCGTCACTGGGAGCTGGCTCGGTTTGACCCGTTGGACCCGTGCCCCCGGGGGGCCTTGCTCCGTCCAGGCTCTGAGCTCGGCGATGGCATGGGGTGAACCCTCCACCTGAACCTCGATGCTGCCGTCACGGCGGTTGCGCACCCAGCCCTTCAGACCAAGGTCAAGTGCCCTTCGGCTGCAGCTGCTACGAAAACCGACTCCTTGCACGCGCCCCTCGATGATCAGCTGCCAGCGCTCCACGAACCACTGGGCCCGCGGTTGGCTGCGCGTTATGAAACGACGGCTGACGGTTTCGGGACGGCTGCGAGTGCGTCGCGCCATCGGGAGCAGATCGTCGTACAGCTGGCCCAATGCAGGTGAACCCAGCTCGCGTGGAGTGTCCGATGACCCCATCCTTCCCGCTCCTTGTCCAAGCGCCATCCATCAATTTCCCACAGTGAACGGAAGCCATCGGCTGTTGTCGGTCCATGCAGGCTCCAACGGTGGAATTCATGGCCCCGTAAGGACTCGCCGGAGCGGGTGATCAATCCATCCGTGAGCGCATGCAGCGTTCGATACCCGACCCTGAGCCGTCCACGCCGCGCTGTGAACGGCATCAGTCCCGCCATCGGATGCGCTTCACCCTCAAGATCTTCAAGCGACTGTCCCAGCAGCAGCATCCCACCACATTCGGCGTAGACGGGGCGCTGGGACGCGAAAACCCTGAGGCTGGTCAGGCTGCGTTGGCAATCAGCGAGCTGCTCGGCATGCTGCTCCGGAAACCCTCCCGGGAGCATGACGCCACAGGCTTCCTCGGGTATTGGCTCGTCGGCCAGTGGGCTCCAGGCCAGCATGGGCATCCCCATGCGTTCCAGCAGTTCGCCTGTTTCGGTGTATCGGAAGTGGAAGGCCTCGTCGCTGGCGACAGCAACTGGCAGGCATGCACTCTGAGGTGGTGATTCTTGATCAAGGGGGTCTCCGGTTGCCTGCGGCGCCTTGAGCAAGGGCTTCAGCCGCGCCATGTCGAGATGGCGCTCTGCCAGAGCCGCCCATTGTTTGAAACGTTCGGTGCGGTTGTAGAGCTCATGGGCAGGCGCCAGCCCCAAATGACGGCTCGGCAGGGTCAGAGCATCTGTTCGGGGCAGACAACCCAGAAGTGGAATCTCAAGACGGTTCAGCACCTCTGCGAGAAGATCGCGATGACGATCGCTGCTGACCCTGTTCAGGACCACACCGGCAAAGGCAAGGTCCGGATCGTGGTCACGGAAACCACGCACCAGGGCCGCCAGGGATGCGGCCTGTCCGCCGGCATCAACCACCAGCACAACAGGCAGATCAAGCAGACGCGCGGTGGCGGCGGTGCTTCCCACTTCTGTACTGCCGACACCGTCGAACAGTCCCATCACCCCTTCCACAAGGGCGAGATCGGCCTGGCCTCCGTAGCCGTGGAAAGCGCGGCGAACCCAGGATTCACCGCAGAGGTTGCTGTCAAGGTTGCGACAGGGTCGTTCCGCTGCTGCACTCAACAGCTGCGGATCCAGGTAGTCAGGCCCAACCTTGAATGGCTGGATCGAGTGTTGATGGCACCGTGCCCAGCTCAGAAGCGCCAGGCTGAGCAGGGTTTTGCCGGTGCCACTGGCCGGTGCGGCGATGACAACGGCCATGGCAGCGGAAAGGAATTAGGCAAGCAGCCTGGCAGCAAGGGGAGCTGAGGCCGCCAGCAGTGGGTTGGTTGTGTCGTGCCCTCCACTCAGGAGACGGGCCACATCCATCTCCGGTGTGGAGTGTTGAAGCGGCACAACTTCTTCAAGAAGTTCCATGCTGGCCATTCCGCCACCTTCAAGGCGCATGCACCCGCCTGATTCGGCGCAGAGGATCACGCAGACGCCTTTGCCATCGTCCGGTTGGGACACCACGCGCAGACCCACCAGCTGACCGGCGTGCACACTCGGTTGCCCCATGGGCACGGACATCAGCTGGAACGTCACCTCCTGACCGTCGTTGCGGCGGAAGCGGGAGGCGATGCCATCTTCCGTTGTTTCGGTGCGCTCCAGTTCCCAACCGAGACGGTCGGCGATCCAAGCCGCCAGCAATAGGCCCTGAGCGGGGTGATGGCCTTCCACATCGATATCGAGCTGCACGATGTGGCTGAGGGCATCCCGGCGATGCGGGGGGTCGAAAACCATCGCGAGGGTCTCATGCCAACTGCGCAGGCGGAGCCAGTTGAGATCATTGATGGCCTGGCCCGATTCCACGCGTTGCCGCAGCAGGTCTAGGCAATGGCGTGGGTTGCCAATGGCGGAATCCAGGATCAGGCGACGGGGGGAACTGGCGAGTTGCTGCATCAGTTCCGGAGCCTCATCCAGAGATCCGTTCCACCAAACCCAGGAGGGCATGGATGCAGGCAGCAGAGGCTGAAGGATGTTCATGCCCTCGTGCAGAGCGTCGTGGCCACCACGAAGCACAACGACATCGCCGCAGGCGGCCGTGCCACCGCCCTCTTCCGGCAGCGGGCAGTATGCGGCAACCATGGTCTCCAGCCCTCTCTTGTCGTCGATGGTGGGAGCCAGGGTGATCAGTCGCCGCGGCTGCAGAGCGCTGAGGGCGGGATCGATGTACTGACCACGCAGGTCTTCGGTGCTGGAACTGCCATCGAGCTTGGATGCTGCTGTGATCACCTCACTGTCCAGTGGAGGCGTGCTCAGTGGCAGGTCGGCATCGACAACGACCTTTCGCCCAGCGGCGACCAGTTCCTCTGACTGTTGGCCGGTGATTGGACCGTTGAGTCGACCGCTGCGCACCAGCTGCTGTTCAGCCCAGGCCGGCTGCCAGATCAGTAAGCAGAAGGTGTTGGCCCCGGTGCCAGTGCTCCCCTGTTGTTCGGGGGACCACAGCTGTTCGAGGTAGGTCGGTACCTCTGATGGTGCGAGTTCCAGAGGGGTCTGAAGCGTGAGCTGGGGAGACATGGTTGCGGACGCGGATTGGGTGGAGGGGAATCAGGCGATCTCAGGGTCGGCGCCAGAGCAGTCCATCGCGGGCCAGGAGGGCATCAGCAGCCGCAGGTCCCCACGTGCGGGATTCATAGGGGTGGACAGGAAGCTGCCATGGGCTGTCTTCAATCAGCTCAAGCAGTGGTGTGTAGAGCCTCCATGCCGCTTCCACCTCGTCACTGCGTGTGAACAGGGTTGGATCGCTGAGCATGGCGTCTGCGAGAAGACGCACGTAACCCTCATCGGAAGGCTCCCCAAAGGATTCGTCGTAGGAGAACTCCATATCGATTGGACGGCTGCGCATCCCCGAACCAGGGGATTTCACTTCAAATCGGAATTCAGCGCCCTCATCGGGTTGAATCCGCAGAATCAGTTGGTTGGAGGTGGGTCCGCCGGTGGCGGCATCAAAGAGGTGGACCGGTGCTTCCCGGAAGGTGAGCACCACTTCGCTGAGTCGCTTGGCGAGGCGTTTGCCGGTGCGGATGTAGAAGGGCACCCCCTGCCAACGCCAGTTGTCGATGAACAGCTTCAGCGCCACATAGGTTTCAGTGGTGCTGGTTGGATCCACACCTGGTTCTTGTCGGTAACCGGCTAGGGGAGAGTTCTGGGTGCCGCCGGGCCCGTACTGCCCTCGGATGCAGCAGTTCCAGGGTTCAAGTTCGTCAGCGAGACGGGCTGCTTGCAGCACTTTCGCCTTTTCGGTGCGGATCGCCTCCTGGTCGAATCGACCGGGCGCTTCCATGGCCGTGATGGCCAGCATCTGGGTGAGGTGGTTCTGCACCATGTCGCGCAGGGCACCGGATGTTTCGTAGTAGCCAGCACGCTCCTCAACACCAACGGTTTCAGCGGCAGTGATCTGAACGCTGGAGATGTAGTTCCTGTTCCAGATCGGCTCGAAGATCGTGTTGGCGAACCGGAGCACAAGGATGTTCTGAACCGTCTCCTTGCCGAGATAGTGATCGATGCGGAAGATCTGATTCTCCTGGCCGCAGGCCTGCACGACCCTGTTCAGGGACTGGGCACTGCCGTAGTCGCGGCCGAAGGGCTTTTCGATCACGACGCGGCTGCGCTTGGGATCTTTCAGCAGGCCCGCATCGGCCAGGGCGCGGCAGCCGCTTCCGTAGAACTTCGGCGAAACCGAGAGGTAGAAGGTGCGATTGCCACGGGTGGCGCACTGTTGATCGATCTGGTCCAGACGACCGCCAAGCCGAACCACATCCTCCGGTTGCTGCAGATCGACAGGTTCGTAGTACAGCTTGCCGACGAATTCGTCCCAGGCTTGAGGGTCCTGCTTGATTTTTGCGGCCAGAGCCTCGGACATTTTTCCGCGGAACTCTTCGTCGCTCCAAGGGCGACGCGCGCAACCCAGAAGAGCAAATTCACTCGGCAGACGACGCTGCTTGAACAGTTCGAATAAAGCTGGAACGAGTTTGCGGTGCGTGAGATCTCCGCTGGCCCCGAAAATCACCAGACACTGCGGAGCAATGACACGTTCCTGACGAAGTCCAACCCGCAGCGGATTGGTGATCGTGGCGGTCATGGAGCATGGGCTTCTGCCGCTTGTTTAGACACGGAAGTGGAAATGCACAGTGCTCCGGGACATCCAGCGACGGTTTGCAGCACGTTTTGTCGTCAACTGATCAAAAAAAAGCCCCTTTTCAGGGGCGAGGAACGGTGCCTTGAATCGGGCTGGAGCTAGAGGATTCAGTAAGTCTCAACGTGCCAGCGGTCGGCCTTCTTGAGTTTGGGGCGGAGTTCCGACCAGTCCAGGCCCTTGGCAGCGGCAGCGGCCGTCATCGCCTCGTCGATGCCTGGCTCCATCCCCCTCAGACCACACATGTAGACGTGGGTCTTGGGATCCTCAATCATCGCGAAAATTTCTTCTGCATGTTCCAGGACCCTGTCCTGGATGTACATCCGGCCGCCCTTGGCATTCTGCTGTTCACGGCTGATGGCTTTGGTGTAGCGGAAGTTGTCGGGGAATTCCCGTTCGTAATGCTCGAAATCAGCGTCGTACAGCAGATTTGGGGTCTTGGGTGCACCCATGAACAGCCAGGCTTTGCCACGGAAGTTCCATCCGTTGGCATCCCTCTCACGGGCTTCGAACATCCGTCGGAGATAGGTGCGCATCGGTGCGATGCCAGTGCCAGTGGCCAGCATGATGATGTTGGCGTCCTCATCGTCGGGCAGCAGCATCTCCTTGCCGACAGGACCGGTGATTTTCACCTTGCTGCCGGGCTCGATGTCGCAGAGATAGGTGGAGCACACGCCATAGATCTGCTCACCGGCCTCGTTCTTGTACTCCAGCTGCCGAACACACAGCGAAACGGTGTTGTCCTGATAGTTATCGCCGTGGCGCGTGCTTGCGATGGAATAAAGGCGGAGCTTGTGAGGCTTGCCGTTGGCATCCTCACCTTCGGGAATGATGCCGATGCTTTGACCTTCGATGTATTGAAGCTGGGGATCACCGCCTGAAAGATCGAAGGTGATGTGCTGAACGCGCCCGATGCCTCCTTCTTGGACCAGGGCGTAGTTCTCAGAGACCGTCCCCATGAAGGGCGTCTTCGGCTTGTAGGTGTTGACCGGGACGTTGGCGTGGGGCTTCTTTTTCGGAGCCGGTGCTGATGATGCGGAAGTCGCTGCCACAGGCTGCGGTGCTGATGTCACGGGAGCGGCGGGGGTGTCGTCTCCAGCGGCTGTCACGCTCAGGATCCTTGCGCCTGATGCGGACAGCTGCTTGTAGAGGTTGTTCAGGTTGTTCATAGCCACCCGGTAGGTACGGGTGACCGAACTTCCGGATCCGGCCTGAATGCCACTGGCCACGACCGTGAAAAGAGACGTGGAGGTTCCACCGGCCGCGGCGATCGGCACCTGCATGTCGTCAATCCTGCTTTCAAGTGGCGTGACTATAGGCGTGGAGACTGATCTGGGCGGACCCGGTCGGATTCAGAATTGTTTTTAATGTTTTCTAGACGACTTCCTTAAGATCAGGTCGTGATCACTCTCATGGGAGCTCGCAAAGTCTTTGGTTTCCCCGCAGGCTCTTCTTCGCAACGCATTCGGGGACAACTCCTCCGGCGCTTCTGACGGCATCCAGCAGACGATGGAACGGTTGCCGCACGGTGTACGGCGTCTTGCTGTTCAACTTCGTACACCGATCCCGGTGGATGTGCTCTGGCAGGTGCTGACCGACTACGAACAGTTGGAACGCTTCATCCCCAACCTCGCAAGCAGTGAACTGATTTACCGCGAAGGTTCCGTTGTGAGGCTGCAACAGGTGGGCAGTCAGCAGCTGCTGGGGTTGCGTTTCTCAGCCCAGGTGTTGCTTGAACTTTTAGAGCACCAGGATCAAGGAATTCTCAACTTCAAAATGCTGCGTGGTGATTTCCGCCGGTTCGAAGGCTCATGGTGTGTCAAGCCACTCACCAAAGGGTCATCACTTCTCTATGAACTCACCGTTCAAGGATGTTTGGGCATGCCGATTCCGTTGATTGAAGAACGGCTACGCGATGACCTCTCAAGCAATCTGTCTGCCGTGGAGAAAGAAGCTTTTCGGCGTTGGAAACAAGCCTGAAGAATGCCCCTCCTCACGACTGAGTGGCAAACAGTGAAATACCCCCAAGGGGATTCGAACCCCTGTCGCCTCCGTGAAAGGGAGGTGTCCTAGGCCTCTAGACGATGGGGGCGAGGCCGTGATCATGAGCAATCTGTGCTCCCGATCACTTTTCGAAGCTACGGGTCCGACTCACCCTCCGTCAAGGCAGCCTGACCCCATTCCTGGCCCTGTCCCTGCCAGATCGGGACTGTGAAGTAGAAGCAGGCTCCCTCCCCCGGTTCCGAGACCACCCAGATCCGCCCGCCATGCACTTCAACAATGCGTCGACAGACTGAAAGTCCGACTCCGAATCCGGTCGTTCGGTTCGACGTTTGAGGCAGCCGGACGCGATCCAGGAAGATCCGCTGTTGTTCCTCCGCTGGGATGCCGGGACCGCTGTCGCAAACGCTCACTTCAACCCACTGGCTGGTGCGGTGGAGCATTGTCAGGGTGATGTGGCCACCATTGCCCGTGTATTTGAGAGCGTTTTCAAGAAGATTGAGCAGAACTTGGCGCATGCGTCGTTGATCGGCAAACACCTTTGGAAGATCGATGGGGATGTCGGTTCGGATCTCAACATTCCGACCCAACCAGAGTTTTTCCAACTCCAGGATCACCTCGGCCGACACGCTCGCCAGGTCCAGGCGTTGAGGATTGAACAGGGTTTCCCAGCGGGTGGTGCCCACCTCCAGCAAGTCCTTTGAGAGCGCTTCCATCTCTTCCAGTCGTCGTGTGATCACGTCCTGAAAGCGGTCCATATCGATCTGCCCGAGCCGCTGGCTCTGCAGTGCCAGCGCTGCTGCGGTCAGGGGCGTTCTTAACTCATGGGCCACCATGCGCAGCAGCCGTTCCTGGGCGTGGATCCGATCGATCAGTGTTTCGTTCTCCTGACGCAGCACCAGCAGCTGATCTTCAAGCTGCAGTTCTTTCTGCGTTCTGCTGCCATCCAGCTCCGTGGGTCTGAGGCTTAACCCGAGGCCACTGACGACGCCATCCTGTTGCCAGCGTGGGACCCAACCCTTGAGCTGCTGGAGGATGTTGCTTCCCGCAAAGACCTGCTTGGGAGTTGGAGCAAGCTTGATCAGGGCCGGTGTGACCACCAGTCGATGCAGCTCCAGAAGTTCAGGCTGCTGGGAGGGATCCGCGAGCTGGAGGGTGACTTCGAAACCGACGTCCTCGCGTTCCAGGTACTGAACCAGGGCTCGCAGATCAGTCCCTGACAAATGATGCCGGGCCGCCACCAGCAGCAGCTGAAGCTGCTGGCGTCCTTTGCCGCCGACATCATTCACGCAACGTTTGTGCTCTAAATCGGTTGCTCACCTTATGGGTTTTTGACAGGGACGGCATCCGGGCTAAGACAAATGGGAAGAACCCCTTGCGTTTCGGGCGCGGTCCATGTCGCTTTTCTCCGCGAACAACCGCGTGCCGCTCACGGTTCCAGGTTCAACGGCTGAATCTCCGTCCATCAACGTGGACAGCAATCTGCGACGTTGGTTCTCCCGCAACCTCGGCCTCTGGCGGTCACGTCGTCAATACCATTTCAGTGATGACCAGGTGATGCATCTGGACATGAACCTGAAGATGGAGGCTTTTGCAGAACCTCAGGCAGGTGAAACGCGATACCGCTTCAGTTGGTGGCCTGAATCAGGACAATCCGATGAGTTCTTCGAGCGGAAACCCTGGTACGAAAAAGAGGGTGTGATGGAAGCAACACTCTGGGGACATCAACTTCAGCGCAGCCGCGGTTACCTCAACGCGGACCCTGTCCGCACAAGGCTGAGGCAAGTGGATGAGCATGAAACGATTCTTGAGTCTCACTACCAGCAGTGGGACATTCTCGAGCACATCCGCCTTGTCGATCAGGATCGTTTCCGTTATCGGGCGATCTACAGCTGGGAAAACGGTCAACTAGCCATCGTTGAGCATCACCATGAAATTCGTCTGGAAGATCCGCTACCGCCCATACCGGACAAGTGATCGGGACACGTTCAGCCCATTTCTGGCTGAACATGAGTGAAAATAACCGGGTCTTATCCGTCTCGAACCGTTGAAACTTCGCCAAAAACTCCTGGGAGCCCTGGCGGTTCCAGCGCTTCTTGTCCCCTACGGCCTGATCGGAAGCTCAGCGCAGGCTCAGAAGGCCACCAACCAAACCAAACCTGCTACCCAGGAAGACGTCCTGGTTTATCAGGCGATGGGGACCTCCTTCTTCTGCATGGCAGCACTGGATGGCGTTGAATTTCCAAAAGCACTCGGTATTTCCGCCAGCACCTACGCGCAAGCACTGAAGGGGCGTCACAACGGTCAGGTTGAGGCGTTGAAAGGAAAAACGTTGACGGACAAGGAAATGTTTGCTGCTGCTGAACAGCAGCTTCTGCTCAGAGCGATGCAGGCTTGTCCCAAGGCCATCCCCAATGATGTCCAGACCAAGGTGAAGGCGGCTCTGAAGAAGCAGGGAGCCAAGTAACCCGTTGGCTTGAACGGGGCAGTTGCATTCTGAAGCAGCTGTCCCGCATTCAAGTTGCAGTTTTGTTGAGGGAAGGGGCTTTTCTGGAGATGTCGCGTCGCCACCGACCAAATCTCCCCCTTTCACCCGATGTTCAGGATTCCTTCTCAAGCAGTTCTTGCTGTCAGTGGAGCTGTCACGTCCATCATTATTTTCGGCATGGCTCCGGCTCTGGCTGATCCATGGTCAGAAGCCCCTCGGCAGCGCGATTACGTCTATCAGCCATCCCCTTACGCCTCCAGCACTCCTTACTCCTCAGGCACCCCCTACTACCCCTCTGCCTGGCAACAGGTTCAGCAGCGACAGCGCGATTGCAACCGCGGCCGGTTGATCGGTGGAATTGTCGGAGGGGGTCTTGGCTACGTGGCGTCCCGAGACGATGGTCGCAGCTGGGCTGTTCCACTCGGTGCATTGCTCGGCTCACAGGTTGGATGCAGCACGGGTAGTGGCCGAGGCCCACTGCCTTGGTGATTCGTCCGTCAGGATCGGAGCAACAGAGGTTCAGGTGACAACGTCATGGCTGCAGTTGCTCCGATCCGCCTTGCGGATTACACCCCCTGGCCCTTCGCNCTCAAGGANATCGAGCTTGATGTCGATCTGCGATCGGACCATGCCCTGGTNACGAACACCATGCGGCTGGAGCCTCTGGTGGAGGGACAACCTCTAGAACTNCGCGGGGTNGAGNTGCAGCTGGAGCATCTGACTGTGGATGGTCAGCTCCTGCCTGCGGAGGCCTGGCGTCAGCTGGACGATGGGCTGATCATCGAAAGNCCTCCGCAGGAGCCATTCACGCTCACAAGCCGCTGCAGGATCGACCCTTACANCAACACCTCACTCGAGGGGCTNTATGCAAGCGGTGGGATGCTCACCACCCAGTGCGAGGCGGAAGGTTTCCGCAGGATTACGTTTCATCCGGATCGCCCCGATGTNTTGGCGTGTTGGCGGGTGCGGATCGAGGCGGATCAGGCCACCAGCCCTGTCCTGTTAAGCAACGGGAACCTTGTTGAAAGTCAAGTTCTCCCGAATGGCCGTCATGCGGTCATCTGGATGGACCCTCACCCGAAGCCGTCCTATCTGTTTGCTCTGGTCGCGGGAGATCTCTGCGAAGTTCGGGATCGTTTCACCACGGCTGANGGACGAGAGGTGACGTTGCGTCTNCANGTGGAGGCTGGTGATGAGCCTTACACGGACCATGCGATGGCATCACTGAAACGAGCCATGCTCTGGGACGAGCNGGTTTATGGGCTGGCCTATGACCTCGACGAATACAACATTGTTGCTGTGCGCCACTTCAACATGGGCGCAATGGAGAACAAGAGCCTCAATATCTTTAACTCGAAGCTTGTACTTGCNGATGAAGTCACGGCCACTGATGGCGAACTGGAACGAATTGAAAGTGTTATCGCTCACGAATATTTTCACAATTGGACCGGTAATCGAATCACCTGCCGGGATTGGTTTCAGCTTTCTCTGAAAGAAGGCCTGACGGTGTTTCGCGATCAATGCTTCACCGCTGATCTGCACTCTGCGGCCGTGAAGCGCATCGAGGATGTTTCCATGTTGCGTAATACCCAGTTCAGAGAAGATTCAGGCCCGACTGCGCATCCCGTAAAACCAAGTGAGTATCAGGCGATTGATAACTTCTACACAACAACGATCTATGAGAAAGGGGCTGAAGTGATCCGCATGCTGCAGACCTTGCTGGGTCGCGAGCGGTTCATGCAGGGAATGGCCACNTANATCAATCGGTTTGATGGCACGGCGGCGACGACCGANGATTTTGTGCACGCCATCATCGATGGCGCCTGCGCGGATGGTCAGCCCCTCGGTTTTGATCCTGCTCAGTTCCGACGCTGGTACCACCAGGCTGGAACGCCGGAATTGCAGGTTGATCGCAGCTGGAACCCCACCACCGGTGAGCTGACATTGCATTTTCATCAGGCCACCGCTCCGACGCCGGGCCAACCGCAGAAGCCACCGCTGGTGTTGCCGGTTTCATTGGCGTTGATCGGTCCTGAAGGTCGTGAGGGAGAGGAGCACCTGCTGGTGATGGACCANGATCACGCCACGCTCTCCTTGACGGTGAGTCCTGCAGAGCAACCGCCTGCTGTGTCTGTGTTGAGGGGATTCTCAGCGCCAGTGCGACTACGCATGGAGGCAAGCCTCTCGGAGACGTTGCAGCTGCTTGCCCGTGATGACGACGCGTTCTGTCGTTGGGATGCTGCNCAACGTNTGTTCCGTCAGGTGCTNCTGGCCAGGGCGGCTGGCCGGATCGACGAGGAGGTTGAGCCCGCTCTGATCNCAGCGATCGCCCAACGCCTCGAGGCTGTTGATCAGAGCAATGCATCGGAGCTCGCCACGTTGTTGGCATTCCCCGGTATGGCNGAGCTTGAGGTGATGCAGGCACCGGTCGATCCGCTGGCGCTGTTTGATGCGGTTCTTGCGTTGCGCCGCGCACTTGGGCAGCAGCTGCAGCTCCAGCTTGAGCACTGTCTCATCCGTTGCCGAAGTGGTTGGATCCAGCCCTGGCCCGAAGGGCAGGGTGATCGACAACTCACCGCCGTGGCCTGGAGCTGGCTTGCGGCTGCTGGTCATCGTGAAGCCCGTCAACAAGCCGTTGAAGCGGTCTCGGGACCTTCAATGACTCTTGCTCGCGCAGCTCTGCGGGCACTGCATCCCATCGATTGCGATGAACGTGTGCAGGCTTCATCGGCCTTCTATCAGCGATGGCAAGACAAACCCGTCATTTTGGACACGTGGTTTGGGCTTGAGGCATCCATGCCACGTGCTGATGGCCTTGATCAGGTGAAGAGGCTGCTCGACCATCCACGCTTCGATCCTTTGGCACCCAACGCACTCCGTGCGGTTTTGGGTGGTTTCGCTGCCAATGTTCCGGTCTTCCATGCCGCCGATGGCAGCGGATATCTCTTCCTCGCGCAGCAGATTGTGGAGATTGATCAGCGCAATCCGGTGACGGCATCTCGGATGGTGAAAGTGTTCAGCCGATGGAGCAGCTATGGGCCTGAGCGTCAGGAGGTGATGCAGCGGGCCATCGCCTTGCTCAGTTCATCAGCCTTGTCCTCAAACACCCGCGAAGTGGTGGCCATGCTTGAGGCTTCATGATCTTCATCACCCCAAGAATGCGATCACCACAATCGCCACCACGACCAGGACGAGAATCCAGCGCCAGCGGGATGCGCTGCCTTTGAAGGGATGGGACGAACCTCTGCCGCGTTTTGCCGGCCTCGACCCTGCCGCAAGACCGCAGCGTTGACAGACCAAGCGCCCGGCGAGCGCNCGGTCGGCACGGAAGGCGCGGCTTCCACAGTTCAGACAGATCGTGGGTGACAACAGCTCGCCATTGGACGCAGAGTTCTATTAACTTATCNGGGTTTAAGTGTTTTGCCATTCGATGACACATTGCTCCAGCAAGTCACAATCACTCACGCCTGTGGCGGCAAGAAATGTGTCTGCTAGAAAAAANATTNNAGAAATTTTTGTGGGTCCAGGTCAATTCACTGATCCCAGTTACAGGTTTTTCGATTCAGAAGGTGACGTGCTTGAAAACTTTAAAGTCAANCCTAAAAAGAAATACCGCTTCAGTCGCCTTGATGGAGNAACCTCACATCCTTTTTATATCAGTGACCGCGGTTACAATGAAAAAGCTTCCTCAGGGCTGAGAATTAAGGGAGATGGGACGTTCGGTCAGGGTGTGGTTGGTGATCAGTCTTTTACAGTCAGTTTCAAGAAAAAAGCACGTCGTTCTTTAAAGAGAAATGGTGGTTTGTTCTTTTATTGCACATCGCATCCAAGCATGTTCGATGAATTCGTGATTAAGTCCAAAAAATCGAATCGAAACACCTCTGTTGATGCACTCCCAAATGAAGATGAGGGTTTTGCGTCCAGCGTTTTGACGGGTTCNTCCTATGCGCGCCTTGACCCTTCATCCTTGTCACCATTTGATAGCGAGTCCTTAATTGTCAGCGCTGATCAGGTGTCTGCATGACCCCTGGACTGTGTTCNCGGTAAACAGCTAACGCTGCTGCCATTCCGGCTANGAAGCCACTGGCATGACCAATCCAGCTCACCCCTGCAGGTGAAACACCTGGAATCAAGGCAAACAGCGCAGATCCGTACAGCCAAAAGGCAACGATCCCGAGAAGGATGGATAAAAGTTGGCGCTCAAGCCAACCGATCAGTAAGAGGTATCCCAGCAATCCATAAACAACACCNGATAAACCATGACTGGCGGCGGGCCAGAAGAGNGCCACTGGTACTTCCAGNATGATCACTGATACCCAAACTGCCAAATAATCTTTAAAACCACGCGTGAGAACGAGCCAACTCAGCGGAAGAAACACAACGGTGTTGGATATCAGGTGCCCCAGTCCGGAATGGCTGAAGGGTGCTGTAAGGACTCCCCAGATCGGNAATCCCGGGCCCATCGGTAGGTTCCAGGAACCACCAAAAATCAACTGATCGATGAGCTCTTGGCTCCAGGCGACCGCCAGAAGCAACACGGGCAACCAGAGANGATGGCGCAAGGAGATGCGGAAGGAACCACAATGATCATCAATGCAGGCGTCGATGGTGACAAGCAAAGTCGACGTGGTGGTGATCGGCAGTGGAATTGGTGGCCTGTGTTGTGGCGCCCTTTGTGCCCGAGCTGGACGTGATGTGTTGGTGCTCGAGGCGCACAGCCAACCGGGCGGAGCGGCCCACGGGTTTGAGCGGGGAGGATTTCACTTTGAATCAGGTCCGTCCCTGTGGAGNGGTCTGAGCGGATGGCCCAGTAGCAATCCACTCGCCCAGATCCTCAAGGCTTTGGATCAGGATTTACCTGTCGTGAGCTACAGCGACTGGGACGTCCTGCTTCCCGAGGGCGCGATGAAGATTGGTGTCGGCTGTCGCGACTTCGAGCAGGTTGTTCTTGATCGCTGCGGACCGACGGCTGTTCAGGAATGGCGGCAGTTCGGAGAGGTGCTGGAGCCGATCGCTGCTGCAGCGGCAGCACTGCCTCTGTTGTCACTGCGGCCTGGAGCGGAGGTTCTACAGCAGATGTGGAGTCGCGGTCGTCAGCTGCTTCCCCATCTCCCAGCGATGCGTCATCTGGCTGGAGCCTTTGCTCCGTTGGTTGATCGGCATCTGCAGGATCCTTTTCTGCGCCATTGGGTGGATCTGTTGTGCTTTCTGATCAGCGGCATGCCAATGCAGCACACCAATGCCGCNGCGATGGCCACCCTGTTCGGTGAATGGTTCCGACCTGATGCCTGCNTGGACTATCCANTGGGCGGTAGTGCTGCTGTTGTGGAGNCACTGGTTTGTGGTTTGCAGCGCCATGGNGGAGAACTGCGCTGTCAAAACCGCGTCACGGAGGTTTTGATGGATGGGGATCGTGCCATTGGTGTGNAGCTGGCCAGCGGCGAGTTGATCCATGCCGAGGCTGTGATCAGCAATGCCGATGTCTGGTCCACTGTTCAGTTGTTGCCTGAGGGTGCTCCAAGCAACTGGATTCGTCAGAGAGCGATGACGCCGGCATGTGCATCTTTTTTGCATCTGCATCTCGGTTTTGATGCCACTGGGTTGGGTCAATTACCGATTCACACGGTCTGGGTGGGTGACTGGCANCGGGGGATTGATGCGGAACGGAATGTTGTGGTGTTCTCGATTCCCACGGTGATTGATCCGGCGATGGCACCTGAGGGGCATCATGTTTTGCATGGCTANACCCCAGCNAATGAGCCCTGGGCGCCATGGCAAGCCCTGAAACGGGGCAGTGAGGAGTACAAGGCATACAAGCAGGAACGCTGTTCGGTCTTCTGGCAGGTGCTGGAACAGCAAATTCCTGACATCCACGATCGATGTTCGCTTGTGATGGAGGGATCACCGTTGACCCACAGCGGTTTTCTCAATGTTCATCACGGCAGTTATGGCCCTGGCCTTTCAGCAGCGCGTGGTTTGTTCCCAGGCGTGACCACGCCTGTTGAGGGGCTCTTGATGTGTGGCGCCAGTACCTTCCCGGGGATCGGCATCCCTCCGGTGGCAGCGAGTGGNGCGATGGCCGCGCATGCCGTGCTTGGACGACGGGCACAATCCGAATTGCTTANAGAGCTGGGGATCTGAACCAACAAGGATCGTTTGGTTTTGGNCCGGACTCTGGATTTCCGGGATGAAGGTGCTGCTTTGTGNACGGACTTGTTGTTGTGAGCAAAGACATCGATTCCTGTGTTGAACGTTCCGGTGAGGGTGGCCACATACGCTTTCCGAGTTGCTCAAGCGTTCATGAACACCAACGCCCGGATCGATGCCTTGCAGTTGATGCTCACCGATCTGCGCATGCGAAACGAGCCGATCCGTCATAAAGCAGCCTTTCGAGGATGCCAGCCAGAGTTCCAGGCCCTTGTGAGCCGATTGATCGAACAACTCGAAGGTGAACTTCTTGAAGAGAAGCAGAGCCTGCGGGAGGCGTCCCGTTCAGTGGCTGTCTGAAGCGTTGAACAGATTGCGCCAGGTCTGTTCAAGCTGATTCGCTTCGCTGGTGCCCTCTGGCGGAGATCCGGCGAGGAAATCCTTGTCCTCTGATGGCCGATAAGGACCCTGCTTGAGCTCAAACATCACCGTGTTTGGCTCAAGTGCAACAAGGGTATGCATCTGGTTGTCCGCCAGCTCGACCCCCCGCACTGGGCCTGCTGCATCCAGCCGCTCCCGATGGATCAGCTGGTTCTGAGAATCGAAAACCAGCAGCCCGATGGCTCCCTGCAGGACCAGAAAGCATTCGAATCCTTCCCCTTTGGTGGCTCGGAGATGGCGGTGGGGTCGAACGTAAGTTCCTGGCTGCAGCACATTCAGAAAGCGCTGCACCANGTCACTTTCAAGATGAAAGTTGTGGTTTTGCCNAAGCCGTGGACGACGTCTTGCCTGGTCAGCNACNTGATCAAACAAGGCCTGATCGATGCGTTTGAGTTGGATTGAGGCGCTCATGACGGCTCGGAGCGTTGTTCATTGCGATACGCCGCCGGGACCAGAACCAGAAACAAGGCCCACCACCCCATAACGGCCAANGTCAGAGGAAGGGTGATCCAAAGCCGCTGCAAAAACCACCAGGACAAACTGATCAGAACCAGGCCACTGAGCAGGATGGACCAGGGTTGGCACCACCAGGGTTTCAGAGACCAGAAGGGTGGACGCTGTTCAAGGGTGTTGGAATCAGCGGAGGCTCTCGAGTCCACCAGAGGAGTGAAGGNTGGTGAGATCGTCATAGCCACCAATCAGCTCCCCATCGATGAAAACCTGGGGGAACGTGGTCATGGCGCTGCGGGTCTGCCAGCGTTGGAAATCATCATCTCCATTGATGGTGTCGACCCGGTGTTGTACACCCAGCGTTCGCAGGAGACGTAGCGCTCGAGCGCACCAGGGACATCCNGGGAGCACAGCAATTTCNAGACGCGGTTTGGAATGCATCTCGGGGGTTCTGGCAACGTCTTTTTGGCCCGGTTCATCAGGGAAGCCCAGAAGGAGATCCACGCCCTTTTGGACAATCGTGCCCGGTTCAAGATGACCTCCCCAGACCTGACAGGCTCCATCGGACAAGCTGAGATGGAGATGCACACCCTGAGGAGAGAGTGTTCCATTGAGTGTGATCACTTCCAGATCACCTTCTAAAACTGTTGGGCCGTGTTGTCCGGGACATTGAAACGCGGCCCTGGAAAGGTTGCCGACAACGCCGATCACGAAGCCTGAAGCCTGCTGATCGGAGGCCAGTTGCTCAAGACTTTGACGCAGATCACTGCCTGGAGCGAGCTTCAGCGGCAGTGAACGCATGNCANTCAAGAAAGCGACGTCAGATTACGCGGAGACATCTGAAATCAGCTCCGGNCATGAAGAAAGGGTGATGTGGTATGGATATTTGCACTGTTTCGTGCTGATTNCGTGCCGATNTTGAGGGAGCTGTTGCGGGAGCTGCAGCAACATCTGAATGACCCCACGCCTGTACCCACCACTGGAGAGGTGGCTGATGCTGCGAGTTCCGAGCGGATCAACGTCACCTTGCCCAGGGGTGTGATGGATGATCTGAAGAAGCGGGCGCTGGATCAGGGACGAAGCTGTGGCAATCTCGCCTCGTTTCTGATCGAGGATGGTTTACGCCGTCATTCCATGATTAATTAAGGGCTTTGTTCGTGAGGGTTTCAACCAATCCTGAACTCTGCATTTTGAGAATGGAGACATCCAATGGTGTATTGAGTTCGCTTCCTGTCTTGAAAGCAAATCCGTAGGTTTCCTCTGCGAGAGTGAAAGGAGCGAGGCGTAAACCTTTGGCTTGATCGAGATTGCTTTTGAGGTAGTAGCGCAAAGCAGGGCGATCAAAAATCACCGCTGATACCGACTCGTCCAGAAGCATTTCAACCGCTGATTCAAGACTTGATGTCGGCACTGGTTGCATTCCTCCGAGTTGAGCAAGTTCGACGGCACTCGTACCTTTAATGACGGCTACTTTCCTGTTAATCAGTTCAATTGGGCTGGTGATTGGACTTTCAGCTGTGCCTGAGAGGAACAATGTGAAGGCTGATGCGAGGCTCGCNGTCAGCGATGACACNGCNATCAGAGAAATAACCATCCATATTGCCGTGATCGTTCGACCTGTTCTTGTCACGGGAGCCTTGTCTCCATAACCAACAGTTGTCAGAGTCACCAGAGCAAACCACATACCGTTGCCGATGCCCGGGATCAAGGCTTCCGGAAAATTATCCGTGTTGCGTCGTCGTTCAGCCAGCCAGACCAGAATGCCGACAACCAACAACACGCCAATCAACACGAAGACAGACGAGATGACCGCCCTGCCAAAGAACACTCGAAACCGACTGAAAATTGTTGGAGGTTTGGCGGGGAGAATGACTCCAGCCTTGGCGAAAAAATAAGGCTGTGTGAAATTTACATCAGGGATTGCAAGTCGTGTGGATGTGATGCTGATGGGTCCGATCAGCACATCGATATCTTCAGACTCAACTGCTTTGATGCCGAGATCAGGGGTCTGTTGCTGTATGAGCTTGTAAGTGAGATTGTTTTCGGCAGCAATCGAACGCCAAACATCAAGACTGATTCCGCTCCAGTCGGTGCCATCTCGTATCACGAACGGAGGAGCTCCGGCGACACCCACTTTCAATTGCTTTGCTAAAGCCGGTGCGGCAGTTGAACTGAGGAAGAGAACTGTTGCTGCCAAGCAAGCCCTGATATGACAGCGCCGAACCATTTAGAGACNGAAACTGCACCAAGGGTGACACGGTTTTTAGGCCGTGTTGTATCGAATTCATCCAAGGCACACCGTCTGATTTCTGGCTTTGGCATCTGAAGACGGTTCAGGTGCCGATGAAGTGGATCATTTGAAGTTCAATCCTTTTGTCCGTCCATCAGCGCTTCTCCAAACGTCGAACGATCCAGGTCATCGCCACCAGCGATCCCGCTAGAGCAATCAGCAGGGCAAGCGTCATCGACGGTTCATGGCAACAAAGGAGCAATCAGATTGGCATCCGGGGAGCCGAGTAGCCACTCGGCCATTTCCATCCTCAAGGCGAAGGCCTCTTCATCTTGACCCTGACGCTCAAGTGACTTCAAACGATGCTCCAGCCAGTTCAGGGTGTCCATGGGGAGCTGGTTCGGACGCTTGAAGCGCGCCAAAATAGTTTTTCGTGACAAGAGGAATGCTGATGGACAGACCTGCCATTCCGATGCAGCCAGCGTTACGCAATGGTGCGTCGTTCATTTGATGGCTGGCCAGCCCTGGTCTTGGCAGAGGGAACGCTTGCAGTTTCTTCCCCAGCGTGCCCTCTGGCGGCCAGAAGGCCGTGTTTTGCTTGTGGCCGATTTGCATCTCGGCAAAGCAGAAGCGTTTCAAGCCCATGGCATTCCACTGCCAAGCGATGCTGATTGTGGAACCATCAATCCCTTGCTTGATCTATGCCACCGATTGCGGCCTAAGCAGCTGTTTGTGTTGGGCGATCTGATTCATGCCCGAGAGGGCGTCACGCCCAGGTTGCGTGAGGTGTTGCGGGTCCTGCCTGAGCTCACTGGCGCTCTGCTGCAGCTGATCGGGGGCAATCATGATCGTCACACCAGGTTCGAAGGGCTGAGCCNACAGCCTTCCCAACGGCTTGGGCAACTCTGGTTGAGCCACGCTCCAGAAGCCCCTCCCCAGCCGGATTTGCTCAACGTTTGTGGTCATCTGCATCCAATGAGTCGGGTGCGGGGGGCTGCCGATCAGCTCCGTCTCCCCTGCTTTGCTTATGACCAGGAAGGTCCTCGTCTTGTCATTCCAGCCTTTGGGGAGTTGACGGGAGGCCATGACTGCGGTCACCGTTATCGCCAATGGCTGGTGGCTGACGAAGCCATCGTTCCTTGGTTCAATCCCCCTCTCCAACCAAACGGGCGATGGTCGGCGTGAAACACCGTTCCTCCAATCCCCCGGATCCTCCGCGTCGGNGTCGCCCGCGTTTTCGAAAACGCTGGCTGGTTTTGGCTGCTCCAGTGATCGTGTTTGCTGGCCTTGTTGCGCTNGCTCCCAGCACCCCTGATCGTTCTGAGGATGAGCCAGCGACAACATCAGCTGGACAGCGTCAACAGGACGACAAGCCGTTTCGTTATNTCCCTGATGATGAGGTGTATGCCCTNAACCTCGATCCCCGTGAGGTTCGATTTGATCTCCTGGAGGGTTGGGATCGAGAGCAGGACGCTTTTGAGGATCTTGCCGCGCTGGCCTATGTGTCAGGTCCGATGTATGAGCGGCATATCGACAACGCCGGCCAGGAGATCACGGTTCCCCTTGGAGACCTGAAATTCGGAGCGAGGGTCTGGCGAGGTCGTAACCGCACAGCATCCCGTCAGCGGGCTTTCATCGGAATCCGTCACGACGGCAGCGTTGATTTCGGATACGGGGAACTCACTGAGGAGCGCAGTCGGACTTACGACACGTTCATCGGCGGTCTTCACAGCCTTTACAACGATCTGGAAGAGCCACCGGAGACGTACAAGGGCGCCTACAGCAAAAGCATGGGCCAACGCATCCGGTACTACCTGCCAAGAATCCGGATGGTGATGGGCCTGCGGGACGACGGGCGCCTGGAGGTTCTGATGAGCCGTGATGGCTTAACGCTTGAACAGTCCAAGGAGCTGGCAAGAAGGCGGTCTTACCTGGCGGCCTACATGCCGGATCATGCGTCCAAGAGCCGCTTCATCATTCCAGGGGTCAAAGGTTTCACTGAGGAGGATGCCAACTGGATCAGTGGTGGAGCCACAAGCTTCGTCCACGTCCCATACATGCTTCGGATGAGTGCCCGCCAGTTCCCCCTCAGGGGCAACTTGATTGCAGGTTTAACGCCAAAAATCGGTGTTGACGACGATTGCAACGGCCCGATCGCCTGTGTTCAACTTTTTGGCAGTCATCTTGCTGATCGAGCCCTTGCGGGGTTGAACCGGGTGATGGAACAGGGGGTGGAGCCCTTGGCACGGATGATCTGGGCACCCTCGCCTTCGCCACGTCAGCGGAACAACCAGCCGGATCAATCACCGCAGAAGCAGGATCGTTCNCCACTACGGGAGCCTCCAATCACGGCAGACCCGTTGGTGCTTCGGGGTGATCCAGGATCAGCAAATGAAGAACGTTTCGATTCCGGCCTGGGGGACCAACTTGATGGAGGCAACTCCCTACGTTCAAAGCCACTCCCTCCAGATCTTCCACCGCCGGAGTTACTCGAGGAAGCGATTGCCCCTCCCACCGAGACAGAGCTTGAGATCAGTCCACCCACCTCAGAAGAAGAGAGGGACGTGATTGAAGATGAGTTGATTGGTGCTCCACCACCACCGGAATTACCTCCCTTGCCTCCGCTTGATCCACTACCGGTTCGACCGCTGCCTTCAATCGAGCAAGGAATCAATGAAGGTTTCACAAGTCCCGAGGGTTGATACCCCACTGGGTCAGACCGCAAAAAATTGATGGTCAACATTGCTGATTGATCAGCAAGCAGGTCCCGCCAGCTGATGCGGCAAAGACCTGCTAAAGCTTGATCAATCCTTGATGCATTAAATCCCCTGGCCGGTGAGCGAGATGGAGGGATTCAACGGATTTCTGCGTGTCCTCAGCTCATTCTGCCGCCACATCATCGGCTTCGTCTTCAGCTCCAACAGGGATCAGGCGAATTGCTTTCTTGCCGAGTTTGATCTCGAATTCGTCCCCAGGGGTCAGGTCAAGAAGATTGGTGTAAGCCTTACCGATCAAAAGGTTTCCATTGCCCTGCACGGTTGCGGTGTAGCTGAGCTTTCGCCCACCTCGGCCAATGGCTCCCCCACCAGCAGAAAGGTTGACACCCTTCGCCTCCAGCAGTGCTTCATAGAAAGCTGTGAAGTTCAGACGATCCCCACCGTCTTTTTTGGAGGACACGTAACCGCATGCCCGTACAAGGTCGGACTTTGAAACTTCACCAAGATCCTTCACCTTTGTGAGGAGGTCGGTACCAGTCAGCATTGGTTTGATGCAATCGCTTAATCAATTAATAGGAGACGAGATGTCAGCCTGTCAATCATTTTCCGTCAAGATCTTCCGCGAAACGCTCGGTTGCCAACCTCTTTGTGGCCCTAGCTGCTCTGTCGCAATCACTCTCGTACTTATGGATCTACGCAGAAATTAAGCGCAATTTTTTCGATAAAAACCATTGGTAATACTGGGTTTTGCTGCCTTCAGGGGGGTGTCGTTTTGCTTGTGGANGAGCACCACTTTTGGGCCCAGTGCTTTGGATCGTGTTCGAGTGTGTTGTGTTCTGTCACGCTTGCTCTCCGATCTGCTTTTCAGGATCCATCCGGATCCATTCAGGCCAGATGAGGCTCGCTCAAGTGGTCTGCATCAAGCTCTCTGGAGAGGGGACAATGGCTTGGCANACCTCATGGACGCTCCAGATCACCATGAAGCGACACCCATTTTGAAAATTTTTATCCCAGTTCAAGGGGGGAATGATGCTCTGTTCCCCCTTGAGTGAGGGGCTGNTTGGCCTGGCATCAACAGGGACGATGCGTNNAGCGCTTAAACACGCCGTTGCAATCACCCTGTGCAGGCTTCACAAAACAGTGACCTTCTGGTGACCAGTAGCCCAGCGCAGGAAATTGGAGGCCTTGGGCTTTTGCCTTTGCGTTGACGCCATCTACACCTTGGCCTTGCACAAGGACGTTGCCTTCTCCATCCACCAGATCGAGAAAGGCATTCTCCTTTGTTTCCTGGGTTGGATTGGCGGAGGCGACACCAGGAAGAAGAACAGTTGCGGTGGCGATCAGCAGGGAGCGAAGCATTGATCGATTGTGGATGGGTTCAGTTGTTGGTCACGACGACTGGAGTTCCGACGTTGACACGATTGAAAACCTGGATCACGTCGTTATTCAGCATGCGAATGCAGCCGAGACTCACTGCTGAGCGCAGTTTCACCCAGCTTGGCCACGCTGTTCCGTGGATGGCGTACTCACCGGTTCCGATCTGGACATACGCCATGTAGCGGACGCCGACAGGATTCTTTGGTCCCGGCGCAATCACCTTGCCCTTCTTGTGATACGTGGGCGCAGGATCCATTTTGGTGATCGCGTAGCTGCCAGCAGGGGTTGGTGACTCTGGTGCTCCAATGGCAATTGGATACTTGCCAATGACCTTCCCGCCATCCAAAAGGGTCAGATAACGGCTCTTGAGGCTGATTTGAATTGAGGTCTCCGCGTGAGCAGGAGCCCCAGCAACGGCCCCGATGGCCAAGCCACCACAAAGAACTGCCAGTTGGATTGGACGAAGAGACATGGATTTCCCAAACAGGCAACCAAGAGCATTTTGACCTATCCGAAAGGGGCTAGCGTCACCCCAACGAAACGGTTGACTTCGATTGATGCCGCCTTTCACCGGAATCCGTCGCGCGCTGCTGGCCAGTGGTGCCACAGCCCTTTCACTGGTTGCTGGTCTTGCACCTGTGCGCGCTGGGTTCACGCCCGATCAGTTGCAGTCATTTGAAGTGACCCATCTGCGAGGGACGGTCAAAACGGTGCTTCCTGATCAGAAGGTTCTTGAAATCGTCGACCCGGAAGGCCACCGGGAGATCATCACGGTTGGAATCGATATGGCTCCCCTCGGTATTCAGCCAGGAGACGGCGTCGATGTATCGGTGCTTGATGGCCTTGTTGTTGACCTCGAGCGCAGTCAGGACAGCGAGCTGAGCTTCAACAGAGAGGACATCATCATTCCTTCTGATATGGGGCCACTCAAGCAGGGCATGCGTGTGGCTCTTGCTTCCGGGACGGCCCGTGTGATCAAGCTCTCCCAAAAGGACCGAAGCATCAGTCTGATGGGACCACTGGGAGGCATTCACAATCTCGACGTGATTGGCGACACGACAGATGACCTGTTCCCTCANCTGAAAACAGGCGATTTCGTCGATTTTCGTCTCATACAGCCCGTTGCTGTTGATGTGGAACGTGTTGTTGATCCGGAAGGAATCCTCGGCACGACCGAGCCCCAGCCGATCGTTGCTCGNGTTCTGAACACTGACGCCAGCCTGAAGTCCGAACTTTTGAAGTCGTTTGAGATCACCCAGCTGCAGGGAAAGGTGCTGCGGGTCATGCCGGAAGANAAGGTCCTGCAGCTGAGCAGTCCCTACGGACACACGATGTTGATCACCAGTGGAATTGATCTCTCAACCTCTGGGATCCGTCGCGGCGACANNGTGACCGTGGATCTCTTGGACGGCCTGGTTGTCGATCTNAGAGAGAGCCCAATCAAACGTTTGAGCTTTCAACGTGAAGACCTCATCCTGTCTGAGGATTTCGGACCCGTGCGCAAGGGCGCCAAAATTGCTATGGCGACTGGAACAGCTGAGGTTGTGAAGATTTCCCAGGTTGATCATGAGCTGAGCCTGCGCGGACCCTTTGGAGGCGTGCACAATCTTGATGTTCGGCGCGAAATCGAAGGAGACCCTATCAAGACACTTAAAGTGGGAGANTACGTGGAATTCAGAGCAATTAAACCGATTGCTATTTCTGTCCGTAAAGACAGCTGATCAGCTGTCTTTGTGTGAAGCCAGCGCCCTGACAATGTCACCTCTTGTGAGAACACCGACGGGCTTGTTGGCTTCATCAAGAACAAACAATCTCTGGGTGCTTCTGTCGTGAAGCATCGAAGCAGCTTTCGGTAGNGGGAGTGAGGANGGGCAGCTATNAGAATCCTTTCGCATGAGATCGGCAACAGTTGTTCCCAACACCTGGTGAACTTGCTTGTCCCAGTTGAGTGGATTGCGGAGATAAATAATGCTGTCAAGCAGCATCACGTACGGACCAGCATCAACTCCGCTTTCGCGCACCATCAGATCCTGCTCGGTGAGTTCGCCGATCAGGGCACCGTCAGCGTCCACAACCGGTAGGCCACTGACGTGGTGATCACTGATCAACTGGACGGCATCCTGAAGGGCCGTTTCAGGCATCACACTGAGAACCGGCTGGGTCATCACATCGGCCACCGTCAGCTGGAGGACCATGGGGTTGAATCATCTGCCAGCATTCTGCGTTGCGACTGGCCTGGTGGCTAAGGCACGCCCTGGTTCAGGAGCAGATTTTGAATTCGTGGAACAACGCTTCCGCTTCGGCGTAACCGCCCTGTTCACGCAAGCTGTACAACGTTGCCTTCCACCAGTCCCACGTCTCAATCTCGATCAGTTGATTGAGTTGGCTGTTCCAGAGGTCTTCGCGGCGCTGGGGCATCTCCGACATGGCATTACTTCTTTTTCAAAGCATANTCATCCCTCCGGCGATGTCATCCAACGTCCAAGTCGGACCTGTAGCAAGAGCAACAAAGGATGGGTGAATTTGTTGCTTTTCAATCAATTGATTCGCGATCACGTCCAGTGCCGCCAATGTCCTTCAGTATCGACAGACAGTGGCGACAGACAGTGGCGACAGATTGTTAAGTTAAGAATGGCATCGATTGATGGCGATGAGGGGCCTNCAATGGGTTGACTCCTTAAACAGTGGCTCATTGTTTGTCTTCAGGGNGAAGCTCANGACGAATGCAGGCATCACGAAGTTGAGAATCGTGTGGATGCGAATCATGGTNGTCTTGTTTGGGACGGCCTGGCTGCACATTGCGATGGCTCCTTTCTTCTCTCCTCATCCCTTCTTTCGCTATCTCATCCGAATTGTTGTGGTGATCATGCGTATAAGAATCGTTGATAACAAAGAACAATCCAGGAACAGGCTGCTGCTCAACTGGATCTGAACGTGTTCATTCCGTGTCTCTTCAGCAACCACTTGGGCGACGGCTCGCCAACGGTCTCACCGTCATTCGCGCCATGGCGGGAGGTCCCTTGGTGCTCGCTCTGCAATTGGACTGGGCCGTCCTGGCGTGGTGGCTGTTGCTTTTGGCAGGACTCACGGATGCTGCAGANGGTTGGTTGGCACGTCGAGCAGGNGGTGGAAGCAGTTGGGGGGCACGCCTTGATCCCTTGGCAGACAAGCTGCTGATTGCAGCGCCGTTGGTCTGGCTTGCGTCAACCGCTGCACTCCCNCTTTGGTCTGTTTGGTTGTTGTTGGCGCGNGAGCTGTTGGTCTCGGGTTGGCGTGCTCATGTCAGTGATGGCGCTCCAGCTTCCAAAGCAGGAAAGGCAAAGACAATCCTTCAGTTTCTTGCCTTCCTCATGATGCTCTGGCCTTCGACATGGTGGTGCCACGACGCCGTTGTAAGCATCGGATGGTGGCTGTTCTGGCCTTCGCTTGGTCTGGCGTTGAGTTCTGCTGCTGCTTATCTCAATCCCCAATCAACGTTGCATCAGCGCTGAAATCGGGGTCGACGCTTGGATTGATTTGATAATCCTTTTCGTAACTGTCGGATAGTCCTGCGCATAGATCGAAGTGGGGGGTCCATGCCAGCTCCCGCTCCACTCGCGTGATGTCAGTGAGGAAGTGGTTCAAACGCAAGGGGAACGCCTTGCGTGCTTTGGGATCAAGATCGGTGGGATCAAAACTGCGCATCTCGACTGAATCGGGATCCTTTCCACAGGCCTTTGCCGCTTCCTTGATCAGCCCTTTGAAGGTGACTCCCTGCTTGCCGGTGCAGTTGTAGATCCGATTGGTCGAAGCCTCCACATCGAGGCAGCGAGCCATGGCTTCAGCCAAATCTTCCACATGCCCCAGTTGAGTGATCGTGCTGCCATCCCCTGGGAGAGGTACCGGACGGTTGTGCATGATTCGATCAAAAAACCATCGCTCGATGGGGTTGTAGTTGCCAGGCCCATAGATGTAGGTCGGCCGGAAACTTGTGAAGGGAATGCCCTGCGCGCGGAGCCACTNTTCGGTATCCGCCTTGCCTGCATGGCGGCTGGCGGGGTCGGTGGGGCAGTCTTCATCGAGGGGCCATCGTTCCGACCCGGCATAAACGCCGGCCGAGCTGACGTAGACGAAACGATGATTCGGTGCCCCGGTGCACTCCACCACGCGTCGACTGTCGTCGAGTTTGCGGCCGGAGCTGTCAACGATGACGTCAAAGCTTCGTCCCTGAAGGGCTGTCAGCCCNTCAACACTGCTGCGGTCGCCACGGAGGTGCTCAANATCGTCAGGGACAGGGTTCTTGCCGCGTGTGANCANAGTGAGGNTGTGTCCCTGCTGCTTCAGCCGAGCCACCAGCGGCTTGCCCACAAAGCGAGTTCCGCCCATCACGAGAATCTGCATGCGTGCGTTACCTCCCTGCACCGACAGAACTGTGCTGCCATGAAATTTGAGCCTGGGAAATCTAAGGGATGCTCAAGACACAGGATTTTCAATGCCCTCTCCATCTTTTTAAATCGACATGCCCCTTGTTGTCTTCATGTCTTGGCNANACACCAAATCTTTTTCTACTTGTCTGAGCAGATGTTTTGGGTCACTGCAGTGATGGGAAACCGAAGAAGTCGCTCAGGATTTCTGTCGCTGTCGGGATATCCGCATGCATGTTTTCCTTCCTTTCGTGTGCTGAATATAGGCTAATTCGCCGATAAAATGTTGCCACGTTAAGAAAAATAGCCTTTTGTCTTTGCGGTTGATTGGCTCTTTNAATCGTCTTTTTTGATTGAAGATGGTCGTAGTAATGGCATGCTGATCGATGAAACTTTTCAATGGGGTGANGTCTTCGAAATTGATCATGATTTTGTTTGTGCCGTCATCAAGCACTGCTCCCTGTTGAATCAATCGTTCCCCATGTCCCGTTGAATCAAGCCACCACCGAGCACGGTGTCTCCTGCGTAGAACACCGCCGCCTGGCCTGGAGTGATGGAGAACTGTTCATCGTCAAATCTGAGCATGCAGCGATGGGGACGCTGAAGATCNCTGTCAGCATCCAAGGCTGGGCATGGCGCGAGTCGCGCTGTGACAGGGCCGCTTCGGTATCGCACCTGCACTTCAACTGAAATCTCCTTCTGAGGTGGCTCGATCGACACCCAATTGATGGCGCCGACGCAGCATTCCTGTCGACCGGCTTGCGCTCGGGGGGCGACCACCACCCGATTCAGNGCTGCATCCAGCCGGATGACATGAAGGGGTTCACTCCAGGCCACTCCCAGCCCGCGTCGCTGGCCGATTGTGAAATGTTCGATTCCATCGTGTTGACCAACAACCGTGCCGTCGGACAGGACGATCTCACCGAGTCGCGGCGGCAGGTAGGCATCCAGGAAAGCCCGCATGGAGCCGTGGTGATCGGCCAAACAGAGATCCTGGCTTTCGGGTTTTGCCGCTGTGCGTAGGCCAAGGCGTTTGGCTTCAAGGCGTGTGTCTGGTTTGGTGAGTTCTCCAAGGGGAAACACGATTCGCCCAAGAACGTCCTGGGAGAGGTCGTAAAGGAAATAACTCTGATCTTTATGGCTGTCACGTCCGCGCAGCAACTGATGCCGTTCGTTTCGATCNGCGTGCCGAACCCTGGCGTAGTGCCCCGTGGCGATGCGTTGGATGCCGCGGTTTTGTAAGGCCCAGTCGAGCATCGGTCCGAATTTCACGGATCGGTTGCATTGGGAGCACGGCAGGGGGGTGATGCCGTTTCCATAGCCATCCACCANCCTNTGCACGATCTCTTGNTGGAACGTTGCGCGGCTGTCCACCACGTGATGGGGGATGCCCAGCTCTTCACAGAGTCCGGCTGCATCCACGAGCCCTTCCGCACAGCATGCCCCTTTCCCGCTCATCAACCAGAGGGTNAGGCCTTCCACCTGCCATCCGGCTTCCAGGAGAAGCGCTGCCGTGAGGGAACTGTCCACACCACCGGACAGTCCCACGGCGATGCGGTGCTCTCCTGGCCAGTCACGCAGCCGTTCGAGGGCCGCTGAGCCGGCAGTCGTCCCGGTCATGCCTGGTGTCATGGGCGGTTTCGATGGACCTTTCCATAGTGAGGTCCCGTGGTCCATCACGTGCGCTGGCCCCCTCATGATGCAGACCACCTTCTGGTGGATGCAGCCCAGATGCTGGCGCTGGAGCAGGCCCTGTTCAGGAGTGGCCTCCCNCAAGCGGCTCTGATGGAAAAGGTGGGGCTGGCCATGACGGAGCGGTTGCTCACCAGGCCAGATCTGCTGCGGGAAGGGGTTCTTGTGCTGGTCGGACCTGGACACAATGGAGGTGATGGCCTTGTGGTGGCTCGATCCCTTCACGCCTGTGGGATCCACGTTCGGCTTTGGATACCGCTGCCGGTCCGACGCGAGCTGACCGCATCACATCTTCAACATGCGCGTTGGCTTGGCCTCGATTCGGTGTCGGATCCTCCAGATCCCCGGGAGAGTTGTCTTTGGATCGACGCCGTTTTTGGGCTAGGGCAGACCCGGCCCCTTCCCCCTTTGCTGGCGGATCTCTTCGATCGCCGCCAGGTGCATCAGCCCAACCATCTGGTCAGTCTTGATCTGCCGTCCGGACTGTGCTCCGACAGTGGCCTCCCCATTCAGGGCAAGGCAGCGACCGCGGGACTGACCTTGTGCGTTGGTTTGAGGAAACGCGGTGTCTGTTTTGATTCCGCACTGCCCTTTGTGGGCGAGGTTGAACGCATCGATCTGGGGCTTGCGGANCACCAGATTCAGGCTCTTCCGTTGGATTTACCGTTGCGTTTCGGTGCGGCGGATCTGGATTCCCTTCCGTTCCCTCCATTGGCACGCACGTCGTCGAAATATGCGCGCGGACGGGTGTTGATCGTGGCGGGCAGCGACGCTTATCGCGGTGCCGCAGCGCTTGCGCTGCAAGGGGCCCTCGCCTCCGGTTGTGGAAGCGTGCAGGCTGTGATTCCTGGTGCCGTGGCCGAGGGCTTATGGCAATCAATGCCTGAAGTGGTCTGCCGATCGGACTCCTCGCCTCCTGCTTTGGAACGCCTCGATGCGGTGCTGTTCGGGCCTGGACTCGGCAGGGATCCCTCCGTTTGGTCGCAATGGTCAACCTCTCTCCGCTGCTTTGCTGGATTGCTTGTGTTGGATGCCGACGGCATCAACGCGCTCGCCGCGACGGGCCAGGGCAGTCAATGGTTGCGTGAGCGTTCAGGTCCAACCTGGCTGACGCCCCATCGGGCTGAATTTCAACGGTTGTTCGGTGACATCGGTGGTGGGGATCCACTCCGGGATGTGATGTTGGCGGCTCGATCCAGCGGCGCCACGGTGCTCCTGAAAGGTGCCCACAGCGTCATCGGCGATGCGCAAGAGCGCGCCCTTCTTATGGATGGAACCTCCCCCCTGGTGGCCAGAACCGGATTTGGAGACCTCTTGGCTGGTTTTGCGGCAGGTCATGGCGCGATGTGGCGAGCCTCCGGACACAAGCCAAGGCCCGCGATGCTTGCAGCAGCAGCGCTTCTGCACGCCCAGTCCGTTTCCATCAGCTCCTCCGGACGCCCCTCTGAACTGGGTGAATGTCTTGAAAAGCTCGTGTTTGCTCAAATGAAAAAAATGAGCCGTGTGATCAAGATTTGAACGGAAATTTCATTGCTCAAATCTTTGAACTGTTCCTGCACAAGGTACAGATCGAACGGAATTATTAAATGTGAGCAAATCCTATGATTGTTTCGATTTGCTGTCTCGAATCTGAAAGGTTGTTGAAATCACCTCGGTTTTCTTGCTGAACGTAAGAAAGTCATGCCACTGAANTGGGCGATTGATGGTCTCTGCAGCGCCGAAGCCTCTCGATAGCCAGCGTCGTCGCAGCAGCGACCCCGTCAGCTGGTATTTGGCCACCATCGGAAGAATTCCTTTGCTCACTCCCGCTGAGGAGATCGAGCTTGGCAATCAGGTGCAGGCCATGATGCAGCTCACCGAAGATGGATCAAAGACGTTCGAAGAAGGAGAGCTCACCTCTCATCAGCGTCGAATGATCCGCATCGGCCGACGGGCCAAGGAACGGATGATGAAGGCGAATCTGCGTCTGGTCGTGAGTGTTGCGAAGAAATACCAGGGCAAGGGGCTTGAGCTTCTCGACCTGATCCAGGAAGGTTCCCTCGGTTTGGAACGGGCTGTTGAGAAATTTGACCCCACACGGGGCTACAAATTCTCCACCTATGCCTTCTGGTGGATCCGTCAGAGCATGACCCGCGCGATCGCCTGCCAATCGAGGACGATCCGGTTGCCCGTTCACCTCAGTGAACGCCTTACCACCATTCGCAAGGTGAGCCTTGATCTCGCCCATAAGCTCGGTGCGATGCCGAGTCGCATCGAGATCGCCGAAGCGATGGACATTCCGCTTGATGAACTCGATTCGCTGCTGCGTCAGGCCTTGACAACCAGCAGTCTCGACGCCCCAGTGAACGGCGAAGAAGGTCGCAGTTTCCTCGGAGATCTGATTGCAGATTCCTCTCTCGAAGAGCCTCTCGATATCGTTGAGCAGCGCATTCATCACGAACAGCTCGGTCGCTGGCTCAGTCATCTGAGCGAACAAGAGCAGCATGTTCTGCGTCTGCGCTTCGGTCTCGAGGGCAACGAACGCCACACGCTCGCTGAAATCGGTCGGCTCATGGAGGTGTCCAGGGAGCGCGTTCGTCAGGTTGAGCTGAAGGCCTTGAGGAAACTGCGGAATCTCACCCGCAGACTTCCGAGCGGGATTTGATCCGGGTTGGGCTGAGGAATCAATCCTCGGCCCAGATGTACCGCGTCAATTCCTCGGCAGCCGGTTCAGGCGCCGAGAGGGCGAACTCAACACAATCTCCGACGATGGCATCAATCTCCTTCTCGATCGCCCGGAGTTCTTCACCAGTTGCCAAGCCTGCGTCCGTGAGATCCCGTTCGAATTGTTTCAAGGGATCCCTTTGAGCCCAGAACTGCTTCTCATCCTCTGAACGCAGTTCATCCGGATCCGCGAGCGAATGGCCTCGGAAGCGATAGGTCAGGCATTCCAGCAGCGTCGGACCTTCACCGGCACGTGCTCGCTCAAGAGCGCGTTCCGTCGCAGCACGGACGGCGAGCATGTCCATCCCGTCCACCTCTTCACCAGCCATTCCAAAGCTGCTNGCCTTGCGCCAGATCTCTGGATCGCTCGTCGCTCGGTCGTGAGCCATCCCAATGGCCCATTTGTTGTTCTCNACGACAAAAATGATCGGCAGCTTCCAAAGCTGCGCCATGTTCAAGCATTCAAAGAATTGACCGTTGTTGCAGGTGCCGTCTCCGAAAAATGCTGCAGTGACAGCGTTGCTNGAGGAATCACCGAGAGCGTCGCGACGGTAGCGGCTTGTGAAGGCAGCACCCAGCGCCACAGGAATTCCCTCAGCGATGAANGCGAAACCACCGAGAAGGTGATGCTCCTTGGAAAAGAGGTGCATCGATCCACCGCGACCCTTGCTGCAACCTGTTTCCTTGCCAAACAGCTCACTCATCACTTCCCTGGCNGGAACCCCCGCNCTCAGGGCGTGCACATGGTCTCTGTAGGTGCTGCAAAACCAGTCGTGCTGNCGTTTCATGGCNCCGATCACNCCCGTGCTCACCGCTTCCTGNCCGTTGTAGAGATGCACAAACCCNAACATCTTGCCCCGGTAGTACATCTCGGCGCATTTGTCTTCAAAACGGCGTCCGAGCGTCATGTCTCGGAACAGCTCCAGGCCTGTCTCCCTGTCGACCGTCGCCCTGGTTGATGTGACGAGTGTGGACAAGCGCTCGGCGTGGGCCCCGCCGGCCGTCGGGGTGAATGGTGCGGACTCAACCGCAAGGTCGTGACCCATGACCAACCTGCTGGGACGCCGACTGTAAGGGTCAGAGCACTCAGAATGGGCAAAACCCCTGACACTGACTAAAGTCCGACCTCAAAGACGGAACCTGGTGGACCTGCCCATCGATCACTTCCGACTGCTGGGCGTCAGTCCTTCTGCCGAGGCGGACACTGTTTTACGGAAGCTTCAGAACAGATGTGACAACCCTCCTGATCAGGGATTCACCCATGAGGTGTTGATCCAGAGGGATGAACTGCTGCGCCGTTCTGCTGATCTGCTCACGGATCCGGAGCGGCGAGCGGATTACGAAGCCGCCCTGTTCAATCTCAGTCAGACCCATCCCAACGACACCGTTGGTCTTGATCTCGCCGCCAGCAGCGAGGTGGCTGGTTTGATTCTGCTCTGGGAGGCACAAGCGGCGCTCGAAGCCTTCCAATTGGCACGCCAGGGCCTGCAACCTCCTCAGGCTCCAGCGCTCGGCAGCGGCAGAGAGGCCGATCTCACCTTGCTGGCCGCCCTCGCCTGCCGTGATGCGGCCGCCGAAGAGCAGGATCAAAGGCGTTACGAAGCAGCGGCCCAACTGCTGCGGGATGGCATCGAGCTCCAGCAGCGCATGGGCAAGCTGCCGGATCACCAGCGCATCCTTGAGCAGGACCTTGATGCCCTGCGTCCTTATCGCATCCTTGATCTGCTCAGCAGGGATCTCGGCGATGCTGAGTCCCATCAGCAAGGGCTGAGGCTGCTCGATCAGCTCGTCCGGGAACGCGGAGGATTGGAGGCGGATGAGCCCACTGAACCAAGTGTTGCTGGCCTGAGCCAGGCCGATTTTGAACCGTTCTTTAAGCAGATCCGTCGCTTCCTAACGGTTCAGGAACAGGTGGATCTGTTCACGAGCTGGCGCGATCAGGGATCGGCTGAGGCGGGATGTCTGGCGGTCTTCGCTCTCACCGCTGCAGGGTTCTGCCGGCGAAAACCGGAATTGCTCGAACAGGCCAGAGAACAGCTTCGGGGTTTGGCAACGCCTGATCTTGATCCCATGCCTCTGCTGGGATGCCTGGATCTTCTGCTCGGCAATGTTGCCGCTGCTGCCGATCACTTCCTTGCGGTTCGCGATCCGGATCTGAGGACCTGGCTGGATCAGCATCCCGGCGATCAGTTGGCTGCCCAGTGTGAGTACTGCCGCGCTTGGCTCCAGAGGGATGTTCTGCCTGGGTACCGGGATGTCGAGGCCACCGATGTTGATCTGGATGCCTGGTTTGCCGATCGGGATGTTCAGGCTTATGTGGACCGACTCGATCGTCAGCAAGCACGCCAGCAGGCCGTCCCCCCTGCTGCCATCGATGCCTGGGATGAAGCCTGGAGCTCTGATTCGGCGANCGGCGTGATCAATCAAGCGTCGTTGGACGATGGGTCTGCTGAGATTCCTGAGGATGAAGACCCTGACCAGGGNCCTCATCTCGCGATTCCAAAATCCTTTTTGATCGCGGCGGCCTCGGNTTTGGCTGTCCTGGCAGTTCTGGCTGGTGTGGTCAATCTTCTCCAGCGTTTTCGTGAACCGGCAACGGTCAGCTCATCGCCAGAGATCTCCGTGCCGCCGGCTGAGCAAACCACCGAGCCGATCGATAGTCCATCGGCAACGTTGAAAGCAGAATCCGCGCCGCAGAAGCCCTTCCAGCCTCTTGTGAAGGATCTCCCCACGGATTTGGATCTGCAGGCTCTGATTCAGGGGTGGCTGGATCGAAAGGGTTCCGTGCTGTCGGGAGAACCATCCCCAACCAACGACCTGGACCAGGTGGCACGACGACATTTGGTTGATCGCGTTCTTGAAGAGCGAACGGCAGATCAAGCGCGAGGCGTCACCAAAACCATTGGCGCTTCGGTGACGGCACTTGAACTCGTGAGCCGAACTCCCCAGCGGATTGAGGTCAAGGCTCAGATCGCTTATGCAGACAAGACTCTTGATCGTTCTGGAGCCACTGTTGAGCAGACAGCGCCGGGCACATTCAGCGTCCGATACATCTTTGGCCGCGATGGTGATCAGTGGAAGCTGCACGCATACATCCCCGGATCCTGAGGGGCCAGGGCACTCTGTTTTTACGATCAACCCACGTGTTTCTCCGCAGACCTCCCGATGTTCGATGAGCTGTCAGCCCGCTTTGAGGATGCGGTTAAGGGGTTAAGAGGCCAGGACAAGATCACTGAAGTCAATGTGGAGGGCGCCCTCAAAGACGTCCGTCGCGCCTTGCTTGAGGCGGATGTGAGCCTCTCTGTGGTGAAGGATTTCGTCGCTGAGGTTCGCGAGAAAGCTGTCGGTGCCGAGGTGGTGAGGGGCGTCAGTCCGGATCAGAAGTTCATCCAGGTGGTGCACGAGCAGCTGGTGGAGGTGATGGGGGGTGACAACGCTCCACTCGCCAAGTCCGATCAGGATCCAACCGTGGTGCTGATGGCCGGTCTGCAGGGTGCCGGTAAAACAACGGCCACCGCCAAGCTGGGTCTGCACCTCAAGGATCAGGGCCGCCGGGCCCTGATGGTGGGAGCCGATGTCTACCGACCGGCGGCCATCGAGCAGCTGAAGACTCTCGGCTCTCAGATCGATGTTGAGGTGTTCAGTCTCGGCAAAGAGGCGAAACCTGAGGACATCGCAGCGGCTGGTCTGGCCAAGGCGAAGGAGGAGGGATTCGACACCCTGCTAGTGGACACCGCCGGTCGGCTTCAGATCGACACCGAGATGATGGCGGAGATGGTGCGGATCCGCACCGCGGTGCAGCCGGATGAGGTGCTGCTGGTGGTGGATTCCATGATCGGCCAGGAGGCAGCCGAGCTCACCCGCGCCTTTCATGACCAGGTGGGCATCACCGGTGCGGTGCTGACCAAGCTCGATGGTGATTCGCGCGGTGGAGCAGCGCTCTCGATCCGCAAGGTGAGTGGTCAGCCGATCAAATTCATCGGCACCGGCGAGAAAGTGGAGGCTCTGCAGCCTTTCCATCCCGAGCGGATGGCCAGCCGCATCCTCGGCATGGGCGACGTGTTGACGTTGGTGGAAAAGGCCCAGAAGGAGGTTGAGCTCGCTGACGTCGAGAAGATGCAGAAGAAGCTGCAGGAAGCAACGTTTGACTTCTCGGACTTCGTGCAGCAGATGCGCCTGATCAAGCGCATGGGGTCGCTNGGTGGCTTGATGAAGATGATCCCGGGCATGAACAAGATCGACGACGGCATGCTCAAGCAGGGGGAACAGCAGCTGAAGCGCATCGAGGCGATGATNGGCTCGATGACGCCGAAGGAACGGGAAAATCCTGATCTGCTGGCCAGCCAACCATCGCGACGGCGTCGCATTGCTGCCGGCAGTGGTCATCANTCCGCTGATGTCGACAAGGTGCTGGCGGACTTTCAGAAGATGCGTGGTTTCATGCAACAGATGAGCCGGGGCGGGATGCCGGGCATGGGGGGGATGCCAGGCATGGGCGGTTTCCCTGGCATGGGAGGTTTTCCTGGNATGGGCGGCCCCGGTGGGATGCCTGGGATGGGCGGAATGCCAGGAATGGGGGGNNNCGGNGCGATGCCGGCTGGTGGAGGCGGTCGTGGGGCTGGCGGTCGTGGGGGTGCGCCGAAACGCCAGCGACCGGCCAAGAAAAAGAAGGGGTTTGGAGAGCTTTGACGGCGGAGCGTTATGGTGGTTGTTTGGCAGCTTTTGACGGGCTGTCCGAATCAAAACCACTCCTTACTCCTCGGCCACGATGATCAAGCTCCGCCTGAAGCGGTTCGGCAAGAAGCGGGAAGCGAGCTTCCGCCTCGTGGCCTGCAACAGCACCTCCCGTCGGGATGGTCGTCCGCTCCAGGAGCTTGGCTTTTACAACCCAAGGACCAAGGAAACCCGTCTGGATACCGANGCCATNAGGGNGCGTCTGGGTCAGGGCGCCCAGCCGACCGATATGGTGCGCACCCTGCTCGAACGCGGCGGGCTTCTCGAAAAGAGCGTTCGACCTGCAGAAACTGTTGGGAAGGCCAAGCAGGCTGCCGATCGTGAAGCTGCTGTGAAACAGGCCGCCAAGGAGGCTGCAGAGGCCAAGGCTGCCGCAGCCGCCGAGGCCGAAGCTGCGAAGGCTGAAGCCACAGAAGCTGAGGCCCAACCCACCGAGGGCTGAGACCCCGGTGTCTGAGAACGGCCAGCGCAGCCGTTTCACCTTTGATCTTCCTGACTCCAATGCCGCCCTCGCTTTGGCAGGGGAGGCGGAATCAACGCTGCATCGTCTCGAGGCTTTAACAGGCGCATCGCTGGTTCTGCGCGGCCTTCAATTGGTGATCAGCGGGCGGCCAGCGCAGCTTGAGCGGGCCGCGGCTGTCATCGAACTTGTCCGGCCGATCTGGGCGGAGGGGCAGGCTGTGTCGTCGGTGGATCTGCAATCGGCTCTTGCTGCCATTGATTCGGGACGGGGCGCCGACCATGCCGCGATGGGGGAGCAGGTTCTGGCGCGTAGCCAGGCTGGAAGTTTGTTGAGACCCCGCACCCTGCGGCAGAAAAAATATGTCGACGCCATGGAGCGTCACGACCTGACGTTTGCTCTCGGCCCCGCTGGAACCGGTAAAACCTTTCTCGCGACTGTTTTGGCAGTCCGCATGTTGAGCGAGCGGAAAGTGGAGCGCCTTGTGCTCACTCGACCGGCAGTTGAGGCCGGCGAACGGCTCGGTTTTCTGCCGGGAGATCTGCAGCAGAAGGTCGATCCNTACCTTCGNCCCTTGTACGACGCTCTGCATTCGCTTCTAGGGCCTGAAAAGACAACGGTTCTGTTGGAGAAGGGTGTGATTGAAGTGGCACCACTGGCTTACATGCGCGGCCGNACGCTCGGCGATGCCTTCGTGATCCTCGATGAAGCGCAAAACACCACGCCAGCGCAGATGCGCATGGTNCTGACCCGACTTGGGGAGCGTTCGCGCATGGTGGTGACCGGAGACATCACGCAGGTTGATCTNCCTGCCGGTCAGCTCAGCGGGCTTGTGGAGGCCTCAGATGTGCTCGATGGTGTGGAAGGAGTTGCCGTGTGCCGATTGACGTCGGCGGATGTTGTTCGTCATCCGCTGGTTCAGCGCGTGGTTGAGGCCTATGCCCGACGGGACGAACGCAAGCCAGCCAAGCCTCAGCGTCGATAGGGAGATCCACACACACCTGTCTTGTCAGCGCTGGCAGGATGAATCAAGTCAATCGTCACCTGGTCGTCATGCCAGCCAGCAGCAATTTCAGAGAGGCCATCCGCGAAGCGCAATCGAGCGCTTTGGTTGGTCCCAACGTTGTCAACAAGGCGTTGCCCTATGTCGGTGGCGGCATGGTGCTCACCGCTGTTGGTGTTCTCGGTGGCTTGACGCTTCTGGCGTCAGCGAGTCCGTTGTTCATGCCCTTGTTCTGGGCGGCGTTCATCGGAAACTTCATTTTGTTCTTCGTCGCCCGCAATGTGGCGATGAATGGAAACAACGCCACCGCTCTCCCTCTGCTGGCGATTTACAGCCTGATNACTGGCTTCACGCTCAGTGGTCTGGTCTCTTATGCCCTTGTTGCAGCGGGCGTTGGCGCCGTGGGAACGGCAGTTCTGGCCACAGGTCTGACATTTGTCGTGGCATCGATCGTCGGTCGCCGCATGAGCGACAGCGTTGGACAGGCTCTTTCTGGTGCCGTCGGACTCGGCTTGATCGGGCTCATCATTGCCATGGTGATCCAGCTGATTGGCGGCTTCTTTGCACCTCAGGTGTTCACCGGAGGTGCGTTTGAGCTGATGATCGCTGGGTTCGGAACCGTGTTGTTCGTCGGTGCTGCTTTCGTCGACTTTTACACGATGCCCCGTGTTTACGANGACGAGCAATACCTTGCTGGCGCTTTGGGGATGTATCTGACTTACATCAACCTGTTCATCTTCATCCTTCGTTTGATCATTGCTCTTCAGGGAGGCGGTCGCCGCGATTGACGCGCTGAAAGGCGNTTCTTCCTCCTNGTAACGATGCCAAAGCCCCNGTTGAACCGGGGCTTTTTTTGTGTTGGCTGGTGTTGGTTTGAANAGCCTCTTGTTCCAGACCGATCAGTTCTCCCTTGATGTGAGACGCCTGAAAAAATGAATGGCCTCTCAATCTTCAGCAACGGCGAGTGCACTCTCACGGATGGCACGTTTCTGGTCGTCGTCGTATCCCCAACGCTTCAGAAAAGGAGCATCATCCCCACGGTTATCGCAGCCTTCGAGCAACTGCTCCAGCCGTTGTTTGACTTGCTCCGGATCCAGCAGCCGCAGCAGCTCGGTGCACCGAGCGTTCACCCGTTCGGATCCGGCCTGTTGTGCGTTGTCACCATTTCGTTGATGGTGCAGCGCCATCGCCGTGCTCATGGCCAGGTTCCGCACACTTAGATCCACAACGGTCTCTCCAGCTGTTCTGAGCTGGCCCACCAGTGGATCAGGAAGCCGATCCATCAGGGCGCTATCACCGGCGAGGCTCACCACAAAAAAACCTCTGGCGCCATCACGGCTGGCCACCATCTCGCCGACGCGGTCGGCCAGGACTTCATCACTGATCTCCTCGTTCTCCCATTGCTGCAGCCAGACGGCTGAGATTTCCATCGCTTGTTGAAAGTTGGGTTCGTCGCTTGGCATGACGCGCGAGTACTCCTGTCTGAAGCCTATGGGGATGTTGCAGCACCATGCCGTCGCTACTGCCGTCGCCACTGCCGATGCCGCTGTCGGGGTTGCAGACTCAAGTCATGGATGCGTTTATGTCGACTACTTCCGCGGAGAATTACCGCTCCGGTTTTGTCGCTCTGATCGGACGCCCCAATGTGGGCAAGTCCACCCTGGTGAACCAGCTGGTGGGGGAGAAGGTGGCCATCACCTCGCCTGTGGCTCAAACCACGCGAAACCGTCTGCGCGCCATCCTCACCACCGAGGTGGCGCAGATGGTCCTTGTGGACACCCCTGGCATCCACAAGCCCCATCACCTGTTGGGGGAGCGTCTGGTGCAGAGCGCCCGCAGTGCGATCGGTGAGGTGGACCTNGTGGTGCTGCTGCTTGAGGGCTGTGAACGCCCTGGCCGTGGCGATGCCTTCATCGTCAATCTGCTGCGTCAGCAGTCGCTGCCGGTGAGGGTCGTGCTGAACAAGTGGGATCAGGTCAAGCNGGATCAGAAAGATGTGGCNAGCAAGGCCTATGAGGTGCTGCTGGAGGACACGGCATGGCCCGTTCACCATTGCAGNGCTCTGAACGGCGATGGTTGTTCGGATCTNACNGCAGCAATCGCAGCGCAGTTGCCACCTGGCCCCCAGCTCTACCCGCCGGAGATGGTTTGCGACCAGCCGGAACGCGTGTTGCTGGGTGAACTGATCCGTGAGCAAGTGCTGCTGCACACCCGTGAGGAAGTCCCCCACAGCGTGGCGGTGACCATTGATCGGATCGAAGAGATTCCCTCCAAGGGCAAAGGTGTCGGGCGCACCGGAGTGTTGGCCACCGTGCTGGTGGAACGCAAAAGNCAGAAGGGAATTTTGATCGGCAAGGGTGGGGCCATGCTCAAAACGATTGGACAGGGAGCTCGTCTGCAGATGCAGACGTTGATCGATGGGCCCGTCTACCTGGAGCTGTTCGTGAAAGTGGTGCCGGACTGGCGCAGCAAGCCNGCACGGCTTGCGGAGCTTGGTTACACGGGAGAGCGTTGAACACCATCTAATCTCGCGCCATGCTTTCGCTGCTGACGCGTACCAAGAGTTTTCGGGATCCCTGGGTGGGACATCCGACGCTGAACCGTCGCTGGTCGCTTCATCAACGCCGCATTCAGACGGCTGAGCTGTTCTGTCGGTGGCGGCGTTGGCTGAAGCCGACCCACCTGGAGGAGCTTGAGCGGAACGGTTACACGGTGATCGAGAACTTTCTGCCGGCTGAACGGTTCGCCGTTTTGAGGGAGGAGGTGGAGCGGGCCGTGTCCGATGCGGCTCATCGCTCTCCTCCTCCCCGCAATGACCAGTCAGGCTTTCAGCCCAAACAGCCCTTCCTCGGCGGCTTTGATCGTTACGACGGCGGAACCCTGAACCGATTTCTGCACATTGATCCGCTCACGATGCCATCGGTGGCGGCCTTCAGTGGTGATCAACGCCTGCAAGCCTGCTCCAGGCAGGTGATCGGTCTGCCGATGGATTCGCGCAAGCTGGATGTGTACCTCACCGTGCATGGGGAGGACTCCCGTGTCCCGGATCTTCAGAAGGATCTGCATCGCGATACCTTCTTTCGCGCTTTGAAGTTCTGGTATTTCCTGAGGCCTGTGGATCGGGAGCATGGGCCGTTCGAGTACGTGCCCGGAAGTCATCGCCTCGATCGATCGCGGATGCGCTGGGAGCAGGCCACGGCAGATGCTGCGATTCGGCATCAGCGTCAGCCTGATGTGTCCGGCTCCTTTCGGATCAAGGAGGACGGCCTTGTTGCTTTGGGTCTGCCCCAGCCGGTCTCGATCACGTGTCCCAGCAATACCCTGGTGTTGGCGGATGTGTTCGGGTTCCATCGGCGTGGTGCAGCCCTGCCGGGCCGTGAGCGTCTGGCGCTGTATGGGTGGAACCGCCCTTACCCATTCCTGCCGATCACCTGGTGAAGTCGGCTGACAGGATGCTTCGATGAGCGATCAACCTTTCCCCCCGACCGAGCCGTCGGCGTTTCTCTCTCTCTGTGCCGGTGAATGGATGAGCCTGCGCAGCAGCTTTGAGCTCTCCGCTGGTGGCGATGACGATTGGCACAGCAGTGAGCGAGGCGAGCTGGTTGTGCACTTTCAGACCGAACAGGATGGTGGTCTTGGACAGCTCCAGGTGATTGCTCCGGGAGGCTCGGCCACAACATTGGTGTTTGGACGTGATGGTGAGCTGGCGATCAATGACGTGCCTGCGGGGCATTGGCGTTTCTGGCCGGACGGCAGCATGGAGATGAACCTGGTGCGCTCGGATGGGATGGCTGTTCAAGAGCGGATCTGGTTCACACGGGCCAACCTGCGCTTGCGCAGCACCACGGCGTTGGATGGGCAGGGCAAGCCGTTGCAGGGAAGTTTCTCCACGGATATCCGTCGGGTATCAAAACCCGCCGCCTGAGGTGTGATGGCGCCCTATCGCCTCGATGTGGTCAGCCTGGCCCCACAGGTGTTTGCGTCATTGTTCGAGTTGGGGGTGATCGGCCGCGCCTTTGCCGCAGGCATCGCGGAGCTTCATCTGCACAATCCCAGGGATCACGCCAACGATCGCTACCGCAAGGTTGACGATGAGCCCTACGGCGGCGGGGCCGGCATGGTGCTCAAGCCCGAACCGGTTTATGCCGCGGTGGAGTCCATTCCCCGCAGCCGTCGATCGCGGGCGCTGCTGATGACACCCCAGGGACGGCCTTTTCAGCAGGCCGATCTGCAGCGTTGGGCGACAGAGCATGACCAGTTGCTGCTGCTCTGCGGCCATTACGAGGGGTTCGATGAGCGCATCCGGGCTTTGGCAGATGAAGAGGTGTCTGCCGGGGATTTCGTGCTCACCGGCGGAGAGCTGCCAGCGATGACCGTGATCAATGGAGTGGTGAGGTTGTTACCCGGCACCGTGGGGACGGCGGCTTCTCTGGTGGAGGAGAGTCACAGCATCGGGTTGCTCGAGCATCCCCACTACACCCGTCCGGCGGAGTTCCGTGGATTGAGGGTTCCTGATGTGCTTCGCAGCGGAGATCACGGTGCGATTGAGGCCTGGCGCCAGCACCAGAGGGAAGAGCGCACCAGGGCACGACGCCCGGATCTCTATGCGCGCTGGAGAATGGCTGACGACGTGAGTGATCAGGCCATGCAGATCCGGATCGGCAACGGCTACGACATCCATCGGTTGGTGGTCGGTCGGCCGCTGATCCTCGGTGGCGTCACCCTTGAGCACCCCGAAGGGCTGGGTCTGGATGGCCACAGCGATGCTGATGTGCTGGTGCATGCGGTGATGGATGCCTTGCTGGGGGCGTTGTCCCTGGGGGACATCGGCAAGTACTTCCCACCGACGGATCCCCAGTGGAAGGGGGCGGACAGCCTGCTGCTGCTGGAGCAGGTGGTTGCGCTGGTGCGCGAACGAGGTTGGCAGGTGGTCAATGTGGACGCCGTGGTGATTGCGGAGCGACCCAAGCTCAAGCCGCACATCGAGGNGATGCGCAGCAACATCGCCCGNTGCATCGGGATCGAGGCCGATGCCGTTGGCGTGAAGGCCACCACCAATGAACGGCTTGGTCCGGAGGGACGCGAGGAGGGCATCAGCTGTCAGGCCGTTGCCCTCTTGGGCCAGCCATGAGCCGCGTTGTCGCNTTGGTTGTCGCCATGCTGCTGGTGCTTGCAGGGCCGGCGATGGCGGATAGCGGGGTGATTGAGCAGCTGCGTCTTGGTGTTCCGGAGCCCCATCGTGAGCTGTGGTTGCAGGCGGAAGCGAGTATTTGGCAGCCCTG
>NHKA01000014.1:0-32672 GCA_002169615.1 Cyanobacteria bacterium TMED229 | reverse complement strand
TGGCAGGACGCCATCCACGCCTGCACCGACATCACCGGCTTCGGACTGCTGGGCCACCTCGAGGAGATGCTCCAGTGCAGCAACCCCGCGCTGCAGGTAACTCTGGAAGGCGACAGGATCAAGGCCTTCGATGGAGCCCTGAGGCTGCTTGCAGCGGGTTATGCCAGCAGNCTCGCGCCCTCCAACCGCTCCGCCTGGCGGCTTCTCGACANCCAGGTGACCCTCAAGGGGCGCCAGGATTCCGCCCTGCTGGAGNTGCTGGTGGATCCCCAGACCTGCGGACCCCTGCTGGTGGCCTGCAGCCAANCGGCAGCGGAGAGCCTCACGGCTCTGGGGCCATGGACCCAGATCGGCATTGCAGCACCGTTGCATGGGTGAGGTCCCTGGAGCGGTCCTCACAGCGGTACCCAGCCTGTTCAGCGCGCTGCAGCAGNGGCCGCAGCCGCTGCTGCAGAACCTGGGGTGGTCCACTGCCGGCCAGCCAGAGATCAGAGGGCAGCGGTGGTGTCTCCAAACGGGTGGCAAGGGCGCGGTGATCGCCCCAGGGCCGCACCGGTGGGTTGATGCGCCCCATGGCCAGCTCCATCCGATCGCTCAGATCCAGGAGGCGCGGACGGACGGCATACCGCTCCTCCAGTCCATCGGTGCGCTGGCTGATCTGGCGGAACTGATCCTGTTCACGCATGCCCCCCGCCGCTGGGTCCAATTCAGCAAACCCCGGCCCCCACCAGCTCAACAGGAACGCAGCCAGAACAGCGGCCATCAGCAGGCGCCCAAAGCGGTTGGGCTGCAATGCCGCCACCTGAACCGCAAGCCAGGGCAGAACGGCCGGCAACAACACCACGAAATAACGGCTGAAGGCCAACGGCTTGATNAACGACACCACCACCACACCGATCACCATCAGGACGGACGGAATCACACCACTGCGATCCAGCAGACCGTTGTCCCACCAGGCGACGGGCCGCACACCTCCCCAGCGGCGCAGCAGCAGAACAGTGATCAGAAGCAACGCCAGCTTGGGGAGCGGCCAGAGGCCGAGGGCCCGCGCCAGGGTGTCCTCGAGAAGAGCGAAATCCGGGGGTCCGATCCAGCTGCCGGAACGCTCACTGAACAGATAATCCGCGGCGTAGCCCATCCACAGCCAGGCCGGAAGCGTGGCCAAGGTGGCCGTGGCCGCAGCGCGCCAACGCTGCTGCCAGCCATCCCAGCAGGCGGCCGCCAGGAACAGAAACAGTCCATAGAAGTGGGTCAGGCAGGCCAGCGCCACCGCCCCGCCATACCCAGGCCAGCGTTCGGCCCGTCGCCACCACCAGGCGAGCGCCACCAGCAGCACCAGCAGCGCATAGCTCTTTCCTTCAATCGCGAAACGCACCGGATAAGGACTGCAGAACGCCATCAGGACCGCCAGAGGCCACACCCGCCGACCGGGAGCGAGGGCCATCGCCTGGGCCACCATCACGGCACCACCGGCGANATANGCGATCCAGGAGAGCAGGCGCAGGGTCACCGGCGTTGCGCCGATCCACTGGCCCCAACACCAGAGCAGGAGGTAATACAACGGTGGGTGGGTGTCCTGCCGCANCATNGCCANCAGCTCCGAAACGCTGGGCTGAAAGCTCTTGCCGACGCTGTACAGCTCATCGCTCCAGAGCGCGGTGGCATCGATCAGCCACAGCGTCCGCCCAGCAAAAACGAGGGCCAGCCCGATGGTGATCCAGGGCCAGCGTGATCGGGGCGAGCTCATCGGCTCTGATCNAGANGCTGGAAGCGCAGGCGTTGCAGCTCAGCACCCAGGCCGGGTCCTGGACGCCAACCGGCAGCGATCAGGTCCCTGGCCTGCAGCGGTGCTGCAGTGTGACGCCAGCGTCCCCACCAGCGCAGCAAGGGCCTCCAGCTGGGCACGCCGGCGCAGACGGCGAGGGCCACCGCTTCCGGTCGCCAACCCTGGGCTTCGATGGCTGCCGTCCAGACCGATGGTTGTGCCTCGNGGGCTGGACTNTTGTTCTGCTGCAGCCAGTGGCGCAGCTCCGCCAGCTGCTCCAACCAGAGCAGCTGCTGGCCGGGGATCTGCAGCCGACGGGCACTGGCCGCCGGNTCNGTCGCTGCTGCCANCAGCGCAGGAAGCAGCGGCAGCCCGAGCGATNTCGCCCGGCGTAGACGCCGTTTCCGCAACGGATCCTGTTGAAGGGCTGGATCGAGCAACGGCATGGCCTGCCACGCCTCGAGATGANCCAGCGCTCTGGCCCAGGGCTCGTTCAGGAACAGACGATCCAGCTCCATGCGCAGCCGTGTTGACAGCGCCGGTGGAGCCTTCTCCGCGGAATCACCCGGCCGCCATGACCACGGCCAGGCCGCCANTGTGGTTGTGACCTGGTGACGGGCTGCAGGACTGAGATCGAAATCCAGACGGGCCGCATAACGGGCGGCACGAATCACCCGGGTGGGATCGTCGGCAACGCTGCCGTCATGGAGAAACACCAGNGCCCGGGCATCCAGATCGGCCTGGCCGCCATGGGGATCCACCAGGTGACCGGAGAGCAGATCCAGAGCCATGGCGTTGANCGTGAAATCCCGCCGCACCAGATCCGCCTGCAGGGANCCNGGCGTCACGACAGGGTTCATGCCGGGCTCTGGATAGGCCTCCGCCCTTGCCGTGGCCAGATCCAGGGGTTCTCCGTCGAGACGAAGCGACACGGTGCCGAAACGGTCGTGTTCGATGCAGTGGCTGATCCGCTGTGGTCCAGCCCGTCGCAGCAAGGCGGATGCCAGCACGGCCGCGTCACCCTCCACCACCAGGTCCAGNTCNGCGAGGCCAGGCCAGGCCCGCCCATGGCGTTGATGCAGGAGAGCATCGCGCACGGCTCCACCCACCAGAGCCAGAGCCTGGATGCGCTCCTCCAGTGCTGCTGAGCGCAACTCCTCCAGCAGAGCGGATGGCACACCCGGCAGGTCCATGACGAGGTGTGCACGACAATGCTCAGATCATCCCGGATTCGGCCGTTGTCCGCTCTCACCCGCTGCCTGCAGGAGGAGGCCTCAGCCATTGCCAGCGCCGCTGAACGACTCAGCGGTGACCAGGTCGAGGCCGCCCTGGCCCTGCTGGAACGCTGCGCGGACCGCAAAGCGAAGCTCGTGATCACCGGTGTCGGCAAGAGCGGCATCGTGGCCCGCAAGATCGCAGCGACGTTTTCGTCCATCGGCCTGATGGCCCTGTTCCTCAATCCNCTCGATGCCCTGCACGGTGATCTGGGCGTTGTGGCCTCGGAAGACGTCTGCCTGCTGCTTTCCAACAGTGGCGAAACAGCCGAGTTGCTGGAGGTGCTCCCCCACCTCAAACGCCGCGGCACGGGACGGATCGCGATCGTCGGCCGGGCCGACTCCTCCCTGGCCCGCGGCAGCGATGTGGTGCTGGAGGCGGGCGTCGACCGGGAGGTCTGCCCCTTGAACCTGGCGCCCACGGCCAGCACGGCCGTGGCGATGGCCATCGGCGATGCCCTGGCCGCCGTATGGATGGAGCGACGCGGCATTTCACCGGCGGACTTTGCTCTGAACCATCCGGCTGGATCCCTGGGGAAACAACTCACCCTCACGGCAGCCGATTTAATGGTGCCCGCCAGCAAACTGCACCCGCTGCATCCCCACACATCCTTGCCGGACGTGATCGGTGGCCTCACCCGGGACGGGATCGGCAGCGGCTGGGTGGAGGACCCCAACTCCCCCGGATCCCTGCTGGGCATCCTCACCGACGGCGATCTGCGGCGGGCCCTGCAGGATCACAGTGCGGATCGATGGACCGATCTCACGGCAACGGATCTGATGACAGCCGATCCGATCACCGTTGAGGGGGATGTGCTGGTCGTGAATGCACTGGAGCGGATGGAACGCAACCGCCGCAAACCGATTTCGGTGCTGCCGGTGGTCAACAGCGATGCCCGGATGATGGGACTGCTGCGCCTGCATGACCTCATCCAGGCAGGGCTGGCATGAAGGCTCTGCGCTGGCTGCTGTTGCAGGCCAGGTTGCGCCGCATTCGTCTGCTGGTGCTCGATGTCGACGGTGTGTTGACCGACGGCGGACTCTGGTTCGATGCCAACGGAACGCTGCTCAAGCGTTTCGATGTGCGCGATGGCCTCGGCATCCGCCTGCTGCAGCAAGCCGGGCTCGAGATCGCTTTTCTCAGCGGTGGACAGGGAGGTGCCACCGAGGTGAGAGCGAGGCAGCTGGGCATTCAGCACTGCCTGGTCCAGATCAAAGACAAACCAGCTGCCTTGATGGAGCTGCAGCGGACCCTGGGGATCTCCACCACAGAAACGGCCTTCCTCGGGGATGACCTCAACGATCTGGCCGTGCGTCCGGTGGTTGGGCTGCTTCTGGCACCGTCGGATGGCTGCCGACCGATGCGGCGCGGTTCCGATGCCGTCCTGCGCCATCAGGGAGGCCATGGTGCCGTGCGCGAATTGGCGGAGCGGATCCTGAGCGCTCGCGGTGGCTGGCAACAGCTGAGTCGATCCGGCTGGCGGGATCGCAACGACTAGATCAGTCGTCGGCAACCATGGCCCGTGCCTGCTCCAGTTGCTCGGCGGTGTCCACCGACAGGGAGGTGCCCTGCACGGGGAAGGTGGCAATGGTGTGACCCGCCTCAATCAGCCGCAGCTGCTCCAGCCGCTCCAGATCCTCCAGGGGTGAAGCGGGCAGCTCATCCCAAGCCGCCAGCACATCGCCGCGAAAGCCATACATGCCCACATGACCCCAATAGGTGGTGTGGCAATGCCAGTCACTGGGATCCACATCACGCACATGCGGAATGGCGGAACGGGAGAAGTAAAGCGCCCGTCCGTCATGGGCCAGCAGCGTCTTCACCACATTGGGGTTGTGCACCGTGTCTGCGCTCAGGGCGTACACCGGTGTGACCACAGCGGGAACGGGATCCAGCCGCTGGAACTCCNCTGCCATCGCATCGATCACAGCGGGATCGATGAAGGGTTGATCGCCCTGAACATTGATCACGGCGGTCCGCTCCGCCACCGCCAGGCCCTCCCGCCAAGCGAGGGCCATCAGATCGCTGGCCACAGAGGCGATGCGTTCACTGCCGGAGCTGCAGGCCTCCGATGTCATCAACACCGGGAACCCCCAACCCTCCGCCATTCCCTGCAGCTTGTCGCTGTCGGTGCAGAGCACCACCGCCTCCACCGCCGAGGCCTCACGACAACGCTCGAGAACGCGTTGAATCATCGGCTTACCGCCGATGTCGGCCAGCACTTTGTCGGGCAGCCGAGACGACTGAAGACGGGCGGGCACAGCCACGACACACCGTTCCACCCCACAACGCTGTTTCGCCATCAATCCCAGAGTTTCATCGCGTCATCCCGGGCACTGAACCACTCAGCCGCCAGCGGGCCCCCCATGGTGCGCTGCTCACGGAACCAGGGGCCACCCAGGGTCCANTGGAGCATCGGGGACGCATCGAGCGGATCCGGAGCCGCCTGCACATCCACAAGATGGTTCCAGCCCCCTTGAATGGCGCCGATCTCATGGTCGCCCTCCAGCCAATGGAAGCGATGCAGCTCCAGGCCGCTGGCGCGGTTCACATAATCCGGCGTGAGCTTGGTGCAGCGGCTGCAGTTGAGCAGCATCAGCGAACTCCAGTTCTTCTTGGGGTAAGCGCTCTGCACCTCACCGAGAAATTTCACCGTTTCACCCGGCACGTGCTCGTGCTGCACACACATCACGCCGTAGCTGTCGTCGCACTGATCCCAGAGCAGNTTGATGTCCTNNCGGCAGAGCATGTCGCAATCCATGAACACCGCCCAGCCGCGATACCCCATCAGGTGAGGNACGAGAAAACGGGTGAAGGAGAAGGCGGTGCTCTGCTTCGGATCCCGCTCACGGCGGAACAATCCCTGCGCCTCAAGCTGCGGCGTCACCAACGGTGTGATCGCCAGNGGCACGGAGCTGTGCTGATAGAGGCTGTCAATCAACACATTGGTTGCAGCCCGTTCGCGCGGGTCATAACCGATGAAGATCGGAATCACCTGGCTTGGGGGCGGCACAGACCNGCAGAGGCTGGGCAGGAGGTTAAACGGAGCTCCGGATGGGCTGAACCATGGGCCAAGGGCGGANCCCNATCTCAGGGCGACGACTCGGAGACAGGTTGGATCGGTGCCAGGCGTGGATCGAGGATCTTCGGCCCCATCCCGGCGAACTTCACGGCGATGGACACCTTCTCACCACTGCCGAAGGTGTGGGTGATCTCGCCNAGTCCAAAACTGCTGTGGGTCACCTTGTCGCCAACGCTCCAGCTGCGCCCCGGGGCCGGACCAGCCTGCCGGCGCCGCACCGCATTCGCAGGCGGTGACCCGGGCTTGTCACGGTCCACGCGGGTGAGCCGCTCCAGGCGCCGTTCCCGCCGCAGCGCAGCCCCTCCGCTCTGGGGCAGATCNCCNTGCACCAGGGCTTCGGGCAACTCGGAGAGAAACACCGACGGGACAGCTGCTTCGCGCATTCCCCCCCAGAGGCGCCGCTCACTGGCATGGGACAAGAACAGCCGTTCCTTGGCCCGGGTGATGCCGACATAGCAGAGGCGCCGTTCCTCCTCCAAAGACGCCGGATCATCCAGGGAGCGATAACTGGGGAACAGCCCCTGTTCCAGCCCCACCAGACAGACCACTGGGAATTCCAGCCCCTTGCTGCTGTGCAGGGTCATCAACGTGACCCGATCCGCCGCGGTGTCCTTGCTGTCCGCATCGCTGGAGAGCGCNGCCGTGGCCAGNAACCCTTCCAGATCACCGTCGTCGGTTTCCTCCTGATATTGCAANGCAGCATTGACAAGCTCCTGCAGGTTGCGNCGCCGCTCCTCCGCTTCATCGGTCCCCTCGGTGATCAGTTCGCTGACGTAGCCGCTTTTCTCCATCACCTGCTGAATCAGCTCCGATGGTGCAGCGTCGTGCACACGNGAGCGCAGATCATTGAGGAGCTCACAGAACTGCAGCAGCCCTTTGGCCGAACGCCCTCCCAGGGAGCGCACCGCCTCCGCATCACTCACCACATCCCAAAGCGGAATGCCCAGTTGATTGGCCGCATCGGTGAGGCGCTGAATCGTGGTTTTGCCGATNCCCCGCTTGGGCACGTTGATCACCCGCAGCAAGCTGACCGTGTCCGCCGGATTCACCAGCAAGCGGAGGTAGGCGAGCAAGTCCTTGATCTCGCGCCGGTCGTAGAAGCGCAGACCACCAACCACGATGTAGGGAATGCCCCAACGGACCAGTGATTCCTCAATCGCCCGNGACTGGGCATTGGTGCGGTAGAGCACTGCCATGTCCCGCCAGCTCAGCTCGGGATTGGCGGCCTCCATCATGCGCAGCCGGTGCACCACCGCCTCGGCTTCAGCGATCTCGTCGTCACAGCGGGTCAGCGTGATCAGTTCACCCTCGCCTCGGGTGGGACGCAGCACCTTGTCAATGCGCTCGCTGTTGTTGGCGATCAGCGCATTAGCGGCCGCCAGGATCGTCGCGGTGGAGCGGTAGTTCTCCTCCAGCTTCACCATCGTTCGGGTGGCATCATCCGGCGCCCGATCGCCGAAATCGTCCTGAAAACCCATCAGGATCGTGAAATCGGCCGCTCGAAAGCTGTAGATGCTCTGATCGGCATCGCCCACCACAAACACAGAGCGACCACTCCAGTCGTCAACACTCTGGGGCTCGCGACCATCGGTCACGAGCAGCTTGATCAGCTCGTACTGCGTGCGGTTGGTGTCCTGGTATTCGTCCACCAACACGTGGCGAAAGCGGCGATGCCAGTAGCNGCGCACCTGCTCGTTCTGTTGGAGCAANTGCACGGGCAGGAGCAACAGATCGTCAAAATCCAGAGCGTTGTTGGCCGCAAGTGCCCGTCGGTAGCGGCGGTACGTTTCAGCGGTGAGCTTGCCGCGCTGACCCTCCGCATTGGCCTCCAGCTGATCAGGCTGCCAGCCCTGGTTCTTGGCGTTACTGATCGCCCAGCGCACCTTCTTGGGTTCAAAGCGCTTGGGATCCAGCTGCAGTTCCTGGGTGACGATCTCTTTCACCAGGCTCTGGGCATCCGCCTCGTCATAAATGGAGAACTGGCGGGTCCAGGTGAGCCCCTCCGAATCCTGGAACTTGTCGATATCGAACCGCAGCATGCGGGCGAATAGGGCATGGAAGGTGCCGATCCAGAGCTCCTTGGTCACCTCGCGATAGATCCGGGAGCGCAGTTGCCGCTGCTCCACAGGCGGCAGGGTGCTCCAAGGCTGTCCGAACTGACTCTGCGCCAGGCGCTGAGCCAGAAGCAATTCCAAGCGCTCCTTCATTTCCCGGGCGGCCTTGTTGGTGAAGGTCACCGCCAGCACCTGTGCCGGGTCGACCCCGTGGGCACCGATCAGATGGGCAATGCGATGGGTCAGCGCACGGGTTTTGCCACTGCCGGCACCAGCCACCACGAGGAGAGGGCCTTCATGGTGATCCACCGCCCTGCGCTGGGCGTCATTGAGGCCGGCCAGAAAGCTCATGCCTGGAACGTTAAAAGGGCTGCGCCACTTCGCTGCCGTGGTATGTCCATCCAGCTGAACGTCCTGCAGGCCGTTGAACATCCACGCCTGGCTTCCTGCGTCACAGTCCCGCGCGGGACAGGCCCTGCTGGATCAATACAACCTGATCACCCATGGGCTCTTTTTCATCGTCCTCATCGGCCTCGGCGTTTGGACCTTGATTCAGATCAGGGCGGACCGACTCCAGGAACAGAACAACACCGAATCCACAGACAATTCGCAACCAGAAGGCTGGATCCGCAGTGCGTTGGCGCTCTGTCGTCGCCAACCGCTGGCCATCGTGCTGATGGCGGCCTACGGCCTCGCCATGGTGCACCTAATGACGTGGTTTTACATCGAGATTGTGGGGTGGTACGACAGCGTGCTGGATGACAACTTACTCAACAACTTTTCCTTGCGTCATTACTTCGTCAAGGAAACAATGCGACGCAATGATTTCCGTTTTTTCCCTCTCGCCCATCAGGATCTGCATCTGCTGAGTTGGTTCACTCCCTACGTGAAGGTGTGGGCGATGGTCAGCGTCGCTGAGTTGATTGCCATCGTGGCATTGAGCTGTCAATTCATCAGCAAACTCACGCACCGATCGCCACCGGCATTGCTGCTGATGACCACAGTGTTGATGCTGTTTCAACCGTCAACGGCAACGGCTTTTTTCCAGCTGATCTACTCAGAACGCGTTCTGACGTTGCTTCTGATCGGCTACGCAACAAGCTACTTGGCCTATCAAAGAACAAAACACCGGTCAGCATTTTTAACAACACTGCTCCTCGCCACCCTGGGCCTGTTTTTTAAAGACATCGCTCCAGTGATGTTCATCATTCCAGCCGCAATCACCCTTGCCCTTGGACTGACAGGACGCATGGAAAACAAGCCCGCATGCAACAAGCTGACCTGGCCCAAATTTTACGGCGACTACAAACTGGAACTATGGCTTTGCGGGCTGGGCGTGATCTTTATCCTCTGGTATGTCGTTTTGAGTTTGATCCCGAGCCTCTACGAGGGCCAGGATGCACTCCGACCACATGAAAAAACATTCGAAGCCGGCATTCGTTATNCAGGCCTGTTGCTCTTCACAAGCATCCGATGCTGGACAATCTTTCGTGCACGGCACCAGGGAAATTTACTTGATGGTTTAAATCTAAGTGCAATCCTNTACAGCCTTGCTGTCTATGGATTCACTGGATTCCAGGATGGAAGCTATCTGGCCCTGCCCGTTCAATTGGTTGTTGTTTTGGATGCCCTCTACGTTTGGAGTGCTTGGCTGAGCCCCTATCTGTCAGCCAGGATGAACGATACATCNATGGCACTCATTGGCACGAGCGCTTGTGCCATCCTGATTGGAGTGGACCACTTGCAAAAAGACAACTTTTCTTCGGCAGTCCATCGGGTCAGTCGAAAACAAGTGATCTGGGAAAGCGCATACAACGCCACACGACGACGCCTTAAAAGCGCAAGAAGCAATGGAGAAGAGGTCAATCTCATCTTTACAGACTCGTGGTTTACGCGGAGACGTCATCTGGACAGACTCCCATTCAATCGGTTGATTTTCCTGGACCCAATCAAGAGCAGTTACATTGTTCTTGATGGCAAAGGCAAAGGAGAAGAGTACATGCCCCAAACAGGCGATTACCTGATCAATATCGATCGCGGCAACTTGCGAGAATTGGTCCACGATCTAGATGCTTATGAAAAGGTCTATAGCGCAGACGAAAACATCAAGTATGGCAATCTGTATCGACGTAATTAAAGACAGCTACAGCTCCTTGAGATTGCTNAACCGATCTAGCTACACATCAACATAAGCTTTCACCCAAAAAAAAACAACAACCTAGAACGTTAGTCTGATGTTAGAGCGCGGGAACAGCCTCGCAAGGCAATCAGTGGTCATCAACAAAAAGCAAATCATCGCCAAAGGAATCAAAGGCTCTGAATAACGCGGCAAAAAGTGACTGAAGGCTGCATAAAATAAAAAATATCCAACTGGCATCAATGATAAATAAATCCAAATCGGACGTTTCTGCACGACTCCAACAATTGGCGCAACAAACAAGGCCAAATATGACAATACATTTAAAACAATAGCCACAACCGATATCTTGTCACCAAAGGACCATAAGCCTCTCCATGCCATCGGCAATGAAACGAGAACATGTTGCATCGGGGATGCCAAAATCCTAATGATCGCTTCAGGCTGCTTCTGCTCACGTTCTAAACCCAGGGACAGAGGTAAAGCGCGCTTGCCGATTTGATAAAAAGAGCGAACATCGTCGTAACGTTGTTCTTTTAAGGCCTTTTTATCACAGGCAAGCTTACGATTGAAGCGATCAAGATTTTGACCACAAGCAAAATCTTCATCCGACAACTCCATCGCTGGACCTAGCAAATCTTTGCGTATGGTTCTCGGAGCATAAGCATAAAATGCTCGGCTGAACTCTCGTGGATTCATTGTATTGAATGAAGAACGTATTAGGAGAATGTCGCCGGCACCCTGAGCCACGACAGGACGATCAAATTCGTGATAATTTCGGGCTATCCATGGCAAGACAACGCAAATAAATCCCAGCGAAAATAGGGCAAAAACTTTAAAGAATTGACGAGACTTTTGGGCTATATAAAAAACAAAAACTGGAATCGCAAGTAGACCGATATAAGCGCCACTGGCCTTTGTCAGAATCAACAATCCAAAACAAAGACCACTCACACCAACCCAAGTCCAACGCGANGATTGNTCGGAAAGGACCAAAGCAAGCGAGAGCCAAANGAAACANAGCGCGGCAGNNAGCTCTGTATTAAGATTATTGAGTTGTTCTACAATGAAGAAATGATTGACAAGACCAAAAAGTATCAATGACAAGCCGTCTGCGAACAACGCAGGCCTCACCAAAAGACGAAGCAAGAACCAAATAGACAACAAGAGAGCTGCTGCATAGCCAAGATTGATCCNTTTACTCATCATGATCAATGTGGAATCNGCCGGNAAATCCAAGTAATTAAAACCAGAAAATAAATTAGCTACAAATCCAAGATAAAGCCCGAGCAAAAAATTAGGAGCAGGTTCGCGTCGATAGCCTGGCAACACATTCTCGCCCAGCGAGGCTTCGCTATACGTGCCATGATGCAAAAGGTTCAAGGCAGAGTGCAGGTTTTGACTGGAATCAGAACCACCACTAAGAAGACGTCCGTCGATCTCTCCAAAATCAAGTATCAACAAATAGACCAAACCAGCCAAAAGAATCCATGGAGACAAGCGCTTAAAAAATGACAGCATGGGATCAGCGACTAAATATTTNCTCCAAAAAGCAAAACAACCACTGATTTGACATTAAATTATTNCCAGCAATGATAGAGGTTTATTTGGAGTACCTTATCATGAAATCAAATGATCGAGGCCAGGTTGAACAGCTGTAGCATTATCATTCCTTGCTTCAACGAGTCAGGNGCCATTGAGGGAACAATACGTGAAATTTTCTCGTCCATAAAACCAATGACCGTTTCAGCACTGGAAGTCATCGTGGTGAACGATGGGTCAACAGATGGATCAAAAGAGACCCTCGATCGTTTGTCCAATGAACTCCAAGAACTTCCATTAAGGGTCGTCCACCACAGTCGAAATCTTGGATATGGCGCAGCACTGAAAACAGGGATCCAACGCTCTCGCGCCGACTTGATCTGCATCACCGATGCAGACGGAACCTATCCCAACGAACGCATCCCCGATCTGNTGCAGCANGCGCAAGACCACGACATGGTNGTGGGAGCACGGGTTGGNCAAGANGTGGACTACTCGAAGATTCGTTCGATCCCAAAAATGATTCTTGTCCCATGGGTGTCCTACCTCTGTGGAAGCAACGTACCGGACATGAATTCGGGCCTGAGAGTGTTTCGCCGTGAAATCGCAAGCCGTTATCTAAAAGTGCTTCCTGATGGCTTCAGCTTTACAACCACCATCACAATCTGCTTTCTGAGAAACAGACAAAATGTTCTCTTTACACCGATCAGCTACTCCAAGCGAATCGGCAAAAGCCATATCAAACCAATCAAAGATACCCTTAGATTTGTGCAATTAATTGCAAGAACTGGAATGTANTTCGCTCCAATGCGATTGCTGATGCCACTCTTCCTGTTCTTCGCAACTCTATTCAGCACAAGCGTTTTATTTGACATCTTTGTTCTCCAAGACTTAACAGATAAAACCATCCTCTTTGCATTCATCTGTATCAATATCGCAATGTTTGCCATGCTCGCAGACATGATCGACAAACGTAGTGACATTTGACGACCTTGCAAGGTAAAGTCAGGCATTAGCAGATGAACTCAAAATTAATGCAAAAAACTGTCAGGCTCGGGGACATTAGTTTCTCTAACAATCGTCCATTCGTCTTGATGGGTGGCATCAACGTTCTGGAGACCAAAGAATTCACTCTTGATGTTGCCAAGCATTACAAGAATGTCTGCAAGAAACTCGACATACCACTTGTTTTCAAAGCCTCCTATGACAAGGCCAATCGCTCGTCCATTCACTCCTTTCGAGGACCAGGATTAACAGAAGGCCTTGCCATCCTCAAAGCTGTCAAGGAAACCCATTCCATTCCGGTCATCACAGACGTCCACAGTCCGGAGGAAGCCGTCAAAGCAGCAGAAATAGCAGACATCATTCAGCTTCCAGCCTTTCTGGCACGCCAAACTGATCTTGTCAGCGCGATGGCCAAAACAGGCTCGGTCATCAATATCAAGAAACCGCAATTCCTCAGCCCGACCCAGATGGGCAACGTGGTTGAAAAATTCCGCGAATGTGGCAACGAGCAATTGTTGATCTGCGAACGTGGCAGCAATTTTGGCTACGACAATCTCGTGGTGGACATGCTCGGCTTTGGCGTGATGAAGCAGAGCTGCGACGGCCTGCCGCTCATTTTTGATGTGACCCATGCCCTGCAGTGTCGTGATCCCGGAGGGGCAGCCTCAGGAGGTCGACGATCCCAGGTTGTGGATCTTGCACGCTCCGGCATGGCCCTGGGATTGGCAGGATTGTTTCTTGAATCCCACCCAGACCCAAACAAGGCGCGATGTGATGGTCCAAGCGCACTGCCACTCGACCATCTCGAGGCGTTCCTGCAACAGGTCAAGGCTGTTGATGAGCTTGTGAAATCACTGCCTGAACTGGCAATTCACTAACGCGGCCATGATGAGATTGTCAGTGCGAGATCGCACTCTCTCAGCAGCAACGGGACTCACTGTGCTCCTGTTGGGCATTGCACTGATTGTCGTCGTCTGGGTGATACCAAGTGCAACACTATTACCACCCGTCGAAACAGCGGCAGGACGCACCCTGTTAAAGCAATACAACACGGTCGTCCACATCATTTTTTTCGTCTTGCTGGTTGCCGCTTCTTTAAGCCTGCTTTGGCAAGCAAACCAACAAGCAAAAAAAGACAAGAACGATCAGCAGGAAGCCAATTTGCCCAGCAAATTGGTACAACAATTTAAAACCTATCCTCTGGCTTGCAGCCTTTTCAGCTTTTATACCGTTTTAATGCTGCAGCAAGCGAGTTGGTTCTACAAAGAAATNATTGGGTGGTACAAGGATATTTTTGCCAATCATCTTCTTGACAACTTCAGTTTACGTTGGTCTTTCATCAAAGAGACCATGTTTCGATATGATTTTCGATTTTTTCCATTATCGCACCAAGATCTCCATCTCCTCAGCTGGCTGACGCCTTATGTGAAGATATGGATGTTGGTGAATGCCGTTGAACTTTTTACCATTGTCATCCTCGGCGCGAAAATAGCTGATGCACTCAGCAGCTCCAATCAACGTCGAGAAACACGGCTGATCTTTGGACTTCTTTTCCTCTTTTTGCCAGCAACAGGTTTCACCTTTTTTCAGTTTATCTATAGCGAAAGGCTTGTCGTGCTCCTTTTTGCTTTCTACGCTTTTTATTATGTGCGGTANTGGCAAGAACATCGCAAATCCGATCTCTATTCAATCTACCTCTGCGGATTGCTTGGCCTTTTCTTCAAAGATACAGGCTTCATTCTTTTTGTGGTCCCAGCCACTACGGTCATTTTTGCAGGATCAGTAGGATTGTTGACTGAACGACCAAAACTGTCCCTTCAAAAATTCGATCAATGGATCAAAGCGTATCAGCTTGAAATCGCCATATGCAGTCTGACAGTCATCCTGGTAATCACTTTTCTCTATCTAAGTTACATTCCAAGCTTATACCACGGCAATACCGCTTATGACTCAGAATTGCGGTTTGTGCGGTTTGAACCAGATGCACGAATTCTGATTCTGATGGTTGTATCAGCAGTGCGTTACATCTGCATCATCTTCAAACGAGTGTCTTTTTCACTACTTGATGCATTCAATACAGCAGCGCTTGCGTACGCTTTGGCTTTGTATGGATTGGTTGGGTTTCGAGCTGGCAATTACATGGCTCTGCCAGTTCAATTCATCGCCACGATCGATCTGGTTGTGCTCTGGAATTGGGCCACAACATCCTGGCGCGGGCGCAATCAACAAGCAGCCAAACATGTTGCTTTATCTGGATGTGTTGCCAGCCTTGCGTTCATCGGATCAGAACATTTGGCCCGTGTTGATTTTCACCATCGCATCAGCAAAATGCAAGTCAGTCAGGAGAGCTGGAGGTCAACTTACGATGAAATCGATCGCATCAGCAAGCTGGCCAAGCAGAACGGAGACGAAGTCAATCTGATTTATTCCAAGTCTTGGTTCCGCAATCGTGACCATCTCAGACGATTGAAATACGATCGCCTGATTTACCTCGATCCAGACACTCACGCCCATATCATTTTTGACGGTATCGACGCTGGACAAAATTACATACCAAAACCAGGGGACTTCCTACTCAATATTGACACCGGCAAACAATTGGAGAAACATAGCATCGACCTCAGCTCTTACCAATTAATTTACGAATATGATCCTGACTTAAGCAATGGAAAAATCTATCGACGTTTTAAATAATGGAAGATCAAATCAAGCATGAGAAAGTGTTTTGCCTTGGCGTTGGAGCACAGAAAGCTGGCACTTCATGGCTGCACGATCAACTGAACAAACGATCAGATACTAACTTCGGATTCCTCAAGGAATATCACGTCTTTGATGCCCTCACCTTGGATGAATTCAAACGCTTCCGTCCAGGAGTGATCTCTCCTTTGAAGTGGAGAACCTGGCGTCGGCGTCGCATGATTGCAAATCCGAGGCGTTATTTTGATTACTTTGCCAGCCTCTTGAAGAGGCGCGACATTCGTCTCACCGGCGACATCACACCGTCCTATGCATGCCTTCATGCACAAACACTTCAATGGATCAACTCTGAATTTGAACGGCGCGGCATTACCACACGTATTGTCTTCTTGATGCGAGACCCGGTGGAACGGATCCTGTCACAACATCGGATGAAACTTCGGAAAAGCGGTAATCTTGAGCCTGACAAAGAGGTCGAACAACTGCGGAGCGCAGCAAACAAACTAGTTCATCGACAAAGCCATCGCAGTGATTATCTCAGCACACTGAACGTCCTGAATCACGCAATTGACAAGCAAAATGTCTTTATTGATCTCTACGAAAGACTTTTCACCGAACCAGTATTCTCGCGGCTATGTCAACATCTCAATATCGCCTATACGCCACCTAACTGGGGCGAAAGAGTTAACCAGAGCCGCTCAACAACGGCAATCCCGCCTGACATCCTTGAACTGATTGGTGCAAGCCAACGGACGACCTTCCAAACATTGATCACCAACTACCCACAACTCGACCTTGAGACACATTGGCCGACAGCGAGCCGATGGTGCGGTTGACAGGCATCAACGCACAAGAATTTGATTCGAATACACCAACTGCTGATTCAATCGGTTGACGGGGGGGATCAACATGGCCAAGCGCAGGATGGCGTCGCCGGACGTAAGCCATGCTCCGTCGTATTGAAAACTACGGGTTTTCTCCTGGTCAAAACGCATGCGATTGCCACTCACAATATGACTTGTACTGCTCTGGGCAGGATTCAACATTTCAGGAGAAAAGGCAACACCCAACCAGTCACAAACCAACTGCAACGACCGTGCTGGATTCAGGGCAAGCTCTTCATAGCCAAGTCGCAACACCGGCCTGCCACACCGTTGCAGCACCCGATCAAACTTTCGGTTCACGTACCACCAACGCGCCAGTGATCGCAGATCAGGCAACACCCTGTGGCTCTGTCTGGATGACGTCATGCGCGAATACAGCCAAGACCGCACATCACGAACAAGGTGAATCACCCGCACATCGACCTCGGGTGGCATCAGCGTTGGAAGCATGAGGTCATCCTGAAAGGAATCAACAATCACTGAAGGCGGCTGCGCCAAATCCCTTGTTCCATGGACAGCAGCCAACTTGAGAAGACGTTGCATCTTTTCCTGGAGAGTCTGCTCTTCATGGGCGGTCAGCCACGTCAGAGTTGGGCCCCAGATCGGGCACTCCATCGCCGAAGCCCCGCAGGTGCAGCGTCGCTCTCCACGCTGTGAACCACGGAGCACGGCAGGTCCTCGCCTCTCCTCTCCGGGTTTCGGGGTCTCGAGAATCCTGGCCGCTTCGCCAAGACCGGTCACCTGAGGGTGGGCACCAAGCGCCAGATCGAGAATGGTGGTGCCGCTGTGCCCGAGACCACGGATCAGGAGCAGGGTCGGAAGACGGCTCATCGCGACAGCAGAGCGGCTGAATGCACCCGCAAAAGCAGCTCGGTGACCCCGCGCAGGTGGTGCTCGACAGTGAAATTGTTCAGCACCCGGCGACGCCCCTCTTGCCCAAAGCGTTGGGCCTTTTGCGAATCCTCGAGCAGGGTCTGCATCGCCTCTGCCATCGCCTCCACATCCCCTTCCTCCACCAACAGACCGGTTTGCCCATCCAGCACCACGTCAGGGATGCCGGCATGGCGGGTAGCGATAACAGGCAAGCCGCTGAGCTGCGCTTCCATCACAGCCACCGGACTGCCCTCACTGTCGCCGTCGGGAGCCACAAGCGAATGCTGCACGAAGGCTCGCACTTGCCGCATCCTCTCGGCCACCAGCTCCTGGGAACAAACACCGGCAAACACAACCTTGTCCTGCATAGCGTTTTGCGCCACAAAACGCTGAGCGTTGGCCAGCAACGGGCCATCCCCGACCATCCACAGCTGGGCTGCGGATGAGACATTCGAACGTTGAAGGCAGAGCTGAAAAGCCCTCAATGTGTACAGAGGTCCTTTCTTCGCCACGAAGCGACCAACCGCCAGCAGCACAGGAGCCGCGGCGGCGGGGGTACTGCCATGGAACAGATTCTCGTTCGCTCCAGAGGGACTGATCAGGATCCGCTCGCGTTCGGCGCCGAGCTGCATCAGCCGCCTGGCCATCGCTTCCGATTTGACGATCACACCATCCGCAATGCTCAGCAGACGTCGGTAGCGCTGCTCGAGCAGGCCGATTCGGTCCCTTGCTGAGGCATCGGAGCCTCTGAAATGCACCACAAGAGGAACGCCCGTCCAACGGCAGGCCTCCATCACGCGGACGGCCTCAAAACCGAATTCAGCGAGCACCACATCCGGGCGCTGGAGTCTGATCAAACCTGAAGCCACCAGTGCGGCAGGCACTCCAGCAACACGCAGCAGGCGCAGTCGCGTCAACACCTTGCTCAGCAGGATCGCCCAGCCATACACCAACCGCAGCGGTTGATCCAGCGGAAGCTCATCACCGAAGTACGCCGTGGTTTCGAACGGCAGTCCCTCAAGATTGGCTCGGATGAATGTTTCGCTCGCAGCCCGTCGGGTCGGCGCGAACACCAGCAGGCGGCCTCTTGGCTGAACGGAGCCCATCAAGCCGCTGGTAACGCCAGCACCGAGCGCCAATGCGGCTCCACCACAGGCCAGTCCAGATTGCGCAGTTTGGTTCGAGCGGCCTCACCACATCGAACCCTCAAGTCTGGATCGCCCATCAACCGCTGCAGTGCCTCAGCAAACGCACGATGGTTTTCCGTGGGAACCACCAGACCGTGCTCACCATCGCTGACCATTTCCAAGGGTCCCGGAGACGCATCGCTCACCACAGAAGGCAACCCTGCCGCCATCGCCTCGAGCAGCGCATTCGGCATCCCTTCAAACCGTGATGGCAGCGCAAAGATTGAAGCCCGATCCATAAACGTGAACGGATCCGACCGGAACCCCTCAAACACGACGGAATCTCCGAGTCCCTCACGCGTCACCAACTGTTCAAGCGTCTCCCGTTCAGGACCATCTCCAACCAGCGTCAACCGCCACCCATCACGCACGGTTGCTGGCAGAGCGGCGAAGCCCCGGATCAGCAGATCAAGCCCTTTTTGCGGGACCAGACGTGCCACGGCCAGAATCTCCTTGTGCTGCAAGGAAGGCTCGGAAGGGTCCCGTTTCAGCACATCGGCCGGCAGTGGATTGGGCAACAATTCCAGCCGCTGCCAGGTGCCCATTCCCCTGAGGGCCTCGAGCACACCTTCGGTGTTGGCCGTCACCACGTCGGCGCGGCGGTAGTAGATGGTGCGAAGCCGACGCCAGAGGCGATCCATGGATTGCAGCCGCGGATCATTGCGCTCTGACACAACCACGTGGATCGGCAGATCCCAGGCGGCTGCACAGCAAAGAATGTTGGTTTTGGTCAACAGAGCCAGCACCCGCCGCGGACGGTGCTCCACCAGCAGGTCCCGCAGACGGCAGTAGCGCAATCCACCAACGCTGGCCATGCAGCGGCTCAGCAGGCGACTGGGCCAATCGGTGCTGCCTGGATGCAAGTGCGAATCGAGCCACGGCAGTGCCAGCTGGATCGCGCGCAGCACGATGGCCGTCACCACACGAATGACCAACCGCCGCAGTTTGATCCACTGGGCAACGCTGAAACGGCGGGCGCGGGCCACCAACGAGCGGTCCCAGACATCCCGCAACCAGGGATGCACCAGCTTTTCGCCGGGGTAATGCTCCATGTCCAGCATGGAGACGTTCTGCGGCAACCGGTGTTTCACCGGATGCTCCGGCCGCAGGGACAGAACCCGCACCCGCAACCCCTGCCTGGCGAAGTGGTCCGCTGCCAGCAGGCCGACTTTCTGGGCACCACCTGCTCCGAGATGGGGCAGCACCACCCAGAGGTCATCCACCGGGTGATCATCTCCCGCGTGATCAGCCACCAAGTGATCAGCCATGGTGCAACCGGTCCAGGGCATCCAGAAAATCACGGCGCAGGCGCGTCTCCCCAAAGCGGTCCTGAACAGTTGTTGCCGCCTGCCCAAGGGAGCGGCGGCGCTGGGGATCCGCCAGCAAGCGGTCCAGGGCTGAGACCCAGGCGTCCGTGCCGGCCTCAGACGGNATCAACACGCCGTTGTCTCCATCCCGGATCAGATCCGATGGCCCCGTGCGGCAATCACGGGCAACGCAGGCACAACCCGCCGCCATCGCTTCCAGGAGCACATTGGGAAACCCCTCGTATCGAGAGGGCAGCACAAACACGGTCGCTCGGGCATACCAAGCGCCCATGTTGCCGACAGGCCCCGGCAGCAGCAGCCGCTGGCTGAACTCGGGATGCTCACCCAGCCGATCCCGAAGCCACTGCTGCTGGTTACGACCGTGATAAGGCTGATCACTGAGGCCGAGCAGCACCAGGTGCAAGCGGGGCCAACGCCGGGCAAGAACGGAAAACACCGGCATCAACAGGTCGAACCCCTTCTGATGGGCCTTGGTGCCTGCCGCCAGGAGCACCGGCGCATCGTGCGGCAACAGCTCATCGGGCAGCAGCACAGGGTCGCGATCCGGAAGCGGGTGGATCACTGGATTGGGCATCAAGAGCTGACGGTTGGCGCCGCAATGGCGGCGCAGCCAATCCCCGGTGAGGCGGGTTTGCACCAGATGCAGATCGGCCCAGGGATAACTGAGTCTTCGCAGCCAGCGCCAAGGCAGGGCTGGCGGTTTGGCCGGCGGGTAGTTGCGCTCCGAGACAACGCACCGGACCGGCAAACCACGGCAGGCCAGCAACAATTTCACAGCCGGCAGCACCGTCACCCCCACCGCCACGGCGACAGACTCCCCCCGAAGCACCGACCGCAAGGCCAGCACACGGGCTGGGAACGCCCACCATCCCAACCGTTCGAGCGCGTTGGATAAGCGTGGCTCCTGGCGGCGAATCACTCCCGTGGGCAGCGGGTAGGCATCCCGCTCGGGGCCGTGGCGGGTGATCACCACCACGCGCCAGCCTGCATCCCGACACCACGCCGCCCAGCGCAGCAAGGTGCGCTCCGCACCGCCGAGCTTGAGCGAATCGATGCTGAACGCGATCGCGGCTTGCGGCCCTGTCATGCCGCGGCCTGCTCATTCAGAGGGGTCAGAAAACGCCACGCTTTTTCTGCACGATCCGGACGCAACACCGGGAAATACACCAGCAGCACAGGGTCGACGAAGGCCTCAGCGGCAGGCCGTGGGTTGGAACCATCCTCCGACCATCGGCAGGGCTGCAACAGCGCCAGCATCTGATCGGCAAAGCTGCGGTGATCTTCTTGGGTGCGCTGAGCAATCGGATCGAAGCGATCGGCATGGCTGGCCTGCTGCAGCCGCTGCACCTCAAGGACAACGCCATCGAAACGCGCACGGTCCTTGCGATGCCAAGCCATGACAGCGGCGATGGCCAGGCATCGCATGATGTTGCGGGTCATGCGGGTGGCTGTGGTCCGATCGATCGCGAAGGGGTCATACCGGCGGGAACTGGCTTCCAGCTCAACAGCAGCGAGATCCAGCCCGTCATGGTCCTTTAACGCCATCAGGGCGCGCAAACGGGTGAGGTGGGAGGAGATCAGCAATTTGACCCGGTTCTCACGATTCGGCTTGAGGCAATGGAACGTGTCCGGATCAGCCTCCAGGCCGCTGATGGTGTCGGTGAGCGCATCACAGCAGCGGCGCAGCATCACCGCATCCTTCTGATCGATGGCGCGGTACGTGCGCACCACCCGGCAGTAGCCGCTGTAGTGCAGCGGCAGGATCGTGCTGGCGGCGAGGACATCGAACAAGGCCAGTTGGTCGCCGCGCCCCCCGGGCCGCGATCCCCGACGGAACAGCAGCTGATGCAGCAGCTCCGCCTCGCCATCCAACTGCCAGATCCGCTCGATCAGACGGCAAGCGTCAGCGTTGGCACCATCATCAAGAGCCAGGCGGGTCCGTGCTGACAGCATGGGGATGGCATCGGGCCAGCGCTGGAGCAGGGCATCAATGATGGAAAGGCTGAGCTTGGAAGCACCCAGGCGCTCCAGAGCACGCAAGGGCAACAGAGCCAGTTGCGCCAGACACCAGCCAACCCGCAGCTGACGGCGGATCCGGTGGTACGGCATCGCTTGCGGCGGTGGCGGATCCGGTGGCAGCAATCCATGGCGGCCCAGCGTCTGCAACATGGCTGCCGTGCGCCGGTCGTAGGTGAACTCAGCAGCGCGTGCCAGACGTCGCTCCCGCGGGGGCCCCTCGCCCTCCAGCACGGCGCCGATCGCCGCTTGGAAGTCCTCAACCTCCGGCCGACAAAGAGAAGNNACATCGGCCTGATCCAACAGCGAAGGGATCGCCGTGGCCACCACAGGGCAGCCAGCCGCCAGGTATTCGAAGAATTTCATCGGATACATGTGGCGGGTGTAGTCGTTCAGCTGCAACGGCAGCAAGGCGACATCAGCCCAGGCCAGGTAAGCCGGGAGCGCTTGATATGGCCGGGCACCGAGCAGATGGGCGTTGGGCAATGCAGCCAGATCCGCCACATCCGTGCTGGGGTCCGTTTCCCCCACCGGGCCGATCAGCACATAACGCCACTGGGGTGTTGCAGCGATCAGGGCGGTCAGCATGACCAGATCGAGCTTGTAGGCATCGATCGCGCCGATGAAAATCAGGCATGGACCCTGACCATCCGGCCAATCGGAGGGTCGGGCATGACCTGCGCCAAGGGCTGAGCCGAAATGCTCCGCATCGGCGACGTTCCCGAACAGATGGGTGCCCGCATTGAGAGGAGCCAGGCTGCGTTGCAGCTCCGGCGCCGTTGTGAACACAGCGTTCACAGCACCACAGAGATCCTGTTCCGCCCCCTCAAGAGCCTGCGCCGGCATGCCCGGTTGGGCCTGAATGCGGTCAACGCAGTGATAAACCGTGGCGTGGAAACGACCGAGCTTGAGATAAAGGCGCGTGTTCGGGCTGAACGTCCACAGCAATGGCACGCGCAGATCAAGGCACAAATCCGCCCAAAAGAGGGCCAGGTTGAGGCTCCAACGGTTCAGCCGACCCGCAACACCCTGGGTGCGTCCCGGCAGCACAAGCGGCGACAGAACCCAGATGCCTGCCTGCACCTGACGAAGCGGGCGAAGACCCCGGCGCAACCGACGCAGAATCCGACGCCGATCCGCCGTGCCGGCACGGGCGCCACGCACACCCAGGGAATCGATATAGAGCACCCGATGACCGGCTTTGGCCAGCGACACCGCCAGGTGCTGTTTGTTGGTCCACAGCGGATGATCCCAGTCCGCTGTGGACAAAAGGATCACATCAGCCATCAGCGTCAGCTTTCATCCAGCATCGCCATCTCACGGAAACTGGATGACATCGCGCTCAACGTTTTGAAATCACCTGAAGCTTGGATGCCGCCGTCCGCAATCTCATAAATCCGATCGCACTTTTTCACTGTGGATAGGCGGTGGGCGATCACAACCATCGTGCAACGTCGGCCCACCAGCTCAAGCGCCTGCATCACATCGTGTTCCGTCTTGTTATCGAGAGCACTGGTGGCTTCATCCAAAACAAGAAATTTGGCGTTGCGGTAAAACGCACGCGCAAGGGACAAACGCTGACGTTGTCCACCGGAGAGTTTCATCCCGTTCTCGCCACACATGGTGAAAAGGCCGTAGGGCATGTCGGCGACGAAATCAGCGAACTGGGCCGCCTTCAAGGCAGCCCAGACTTTGTCATCATCGATCTGATCAGGATCTTCACAGAAGGCGACGTTTTCGCGGACGCTGGAATCAAGCAAACGAATTTGCTGGGGAACAAAGGCACAGTTGGCCTGCCAAGCCGGCATTTCCTCGTCAGACACCGGTAGACCGTCCAGCAGTAACTCGCCGGACTCAGGCTTGTACAACCCAAGCAGCAAATGAGCCAGGGTTGTTTTGCCGCTGCCGGTCTTGCCGACAAGTGCAATGCGAGAACCAACCGGGATCGAGAGATCGATTGTGCGGAGCACTGGTGAATTGGAGAGTCCGTAGGAATAGGTGACATCCCGCAGTTCAATTAACCGTCGGGGCATCACACCATCGGGAGAGGGCACCGCCGGATTTGAGAGCGCCAGGCGTCCTGGACGCATGCAGAGCAGCTCAAGGGCGTCTTTCACCTCCGGAAGCCCACCGCGGAGTCGGTTGAGGCTTCGGAACATGGACTGCAAGGGACCTGAAATCCTCAGCAGGACCAACAAAACAGTCGCCAGCTGGGGCATGGCTCCTCTGAGCTGATCGCCATCGCCGCTGAGCAGCGCTGGTGCCAATCCCACTGCAAACAACACGGTGATGCCAGCGGGCTCAATCAGAAACTTCGGAACATTGGGAAGAATATTGGCCAGACGATCATTGCGCTTGGCAATCGTCCCATCACGCATGAACCGATTAACGAAGAAGTGATGCGAGGAATACAATTGAATATCACGAATGGAGCGAAGTGATTCGCCGAACGTCAGGCGAATTCTGCGCGTGTAACGCATTTTCTGCCGAAGAAACAACCTCAGATACGGCGTGATAATCAAAGAAGCAATGAGGTATGCAATCAGTAGAAACAGAAAGATCGAAATGGCCTTTCCGCCCAAGGCGATGGCGACACCGATCAACAAAGCCGAAACACTCAGAATATTTCCAGCGATCGCAATCACCGGCGAGATCACGGTCGACGTAACGCGAGTGAGAATTCTGTTAAAGCGCTCGCTCAGAACTGCAGTGCGTTTCTGTGTAAAGAATTCGTAATTCTGCAGCAAAAGATTGTTGTACACCTTCTGCACCAAATCAGACCAGATATCAGCGGTAAGCAAAGCTTCCAGAAGAGCGACACCAAAGCGAACAGCCGATGCAAACCAAAAGGAAGCAATCAAAAGAAGAACAATCCATCCGGCTTGATCCAGTAACCCACCACCAAAAAATCGAATTCCAGGAATTTGATCATCCAGCTTTGCTCCGGCAAGGAGGCCGACAAGTCGCGACAACAAGCCGACCAGCAAAATATCAATAATGCCCTGAAAGAGGGAAGCAATGAGTACAAAACCGAGGAACTTTCGGCGTTTCGGAGATAACTCGCGAAGCAGAGTGCTCAGTTCTTTCCAGGTCTGACTCTGCAGGGGCATAGGACGATTTGTTCTCTTCGCTCGAAGTGAAACTGAGTGCAATAAAGGCCAATGATTGAGTTAAGCCGCCAGCTCTGAGGATTCAGACACGCTTCGGCCAGCCGGGCAACCGATCGACCACTCGCCTTGCCCGCTGAAGGATCTGCCGCGCCCGCAACCTCCAGGTGGGTGGACTGCTCAGCACGTCTCCTCTGGACCACTGGCGTTGCAGCTGATCGAGATCCTCCAGAACCTCCCGCCAACGCTCCTGAAGCCTGCTTTCACTGCTGCTGTTCAACAGAAGGCCAAGTTCTGATGCCGGAGGCCTCCAATGCAGCGGTTCAGCCACAGCAGCCTGAATCCGCTGAAGATCATGGCTCAGGCTTCCGCAACCGATCTGATGCGCCGATCGCCCCGGATCACAGTGATCAGCCAAGGCGTGGTTNAAGCTGGTGAACACAACACAGCCGCAGGCCATGGCTTCAAGCGGCGGCAACCCGAATCCCTCGGTGACGCCCCGACCACGCCAGTACTCGGCTGAGTCGTAGAGGTACACCGAAGCGCNGTTGAACAGATCGACGAGGTCATCCACCCAACCGCTCTGAACCTCAACGGTGAGTCCGCGGCTGCGCAGGGCTGGCACAAGATCACCAAGGACATAGTCACTGCTTTTGCGCGCCTGAACCAACACATCGATGGGGCGATGCCGGCCGCTGGCGTCGCCCCGATCACCCCGTTCCAGCCATTGGGGTTCCAGCGCATTGGGCACGAGGAACAGCGGATTCCGGGGTGCCCGGTCTCCCCAGTAACCCAAGGTGTTGCGACTGACCGCCAACACGGGCACGCCAGGGGGCAGATCAAAGCCATAGCCGCTGCTGTGAGCGTGATAGGCCACCCGTTGACCGCGCANACGGTTCAGCAAGCGCGGCACATCGAACCCCCAGCTCACGATCCAGAGCACGTGGTCCCCGACCGGACCACGCTGGAGCAGATCGTCAAGAAACGGGCAATCGTTGCGCTGTTCGCGGTAGGTGACGATTTCCGTCGGGCACAACNCGGACAGGATCCGGGCGGTCTGCAATTCAACGCTCAGCCCACCGCAACGGAACTTGCCGCTGGTTCCTGGAACCAGAAAGCGAACGAGCGTTGTTGGCACAGGGTCAGGCGGCAGCCGCCTCCGTGCTGCCGGCACGCTGACGGCGCGTGAGGAAGCCGAACAGCACCTTGCCGATGGCGGCCACCAGATTGCCCTCCAGCTCCTTGAACATGTTCATGTTCAGGTGAAAAGCATGGTTGGCTTCCTCAACGATGCGATCGGCCGTGGCCTGATCAATCGGCAGCTCATCCATCGTGGACCGATAGGTTGTTTTGAACGCTTTCTCATCATCGATGTCATCGAAAACGTAGAAACGAAGACCATCGTCTCCATCCATATTCATCGCTTTTTGAGCAATGTTTTTCAGAATCTGTCCTCCGGAGAGATCACCGAGATAACGGGTGTAGTGATGGCCCACCAAAAGCTCAGGAGATTCTTTCGCAATGGCATGAATCCTCTCCACATAGACCGCTGCCGATGGTGAAGGTTGGATCTGTTCACGCCAACCCGCACCGAAGTAATACGCCAGGTCCTGTTCGAGAGAGTCGCGACGGTTCAGTTCACGCATCCCCACCGGTCCCACCACAGGGTGATCTTTCAGCTTGGCAATCTCCTCTTCCATCGCCGTGTAGACGAAGTACAGATCAGCCACAAGCTTGCGGTAACTGGCTTTGTCGACGACGCCTTTGAGGAAGCAACTAACGAAGCCGGTGTTTTCCGCCATGGTGTGGGACTTCTTGGTTCCCTCACGGAGCTGAACTGCCAGAGCGACGGACATGGGTGCTGTTCGGACGACCAATTTCAAAACCCTATAAGGAGTCCTCAGTTAGACGCCCATGAGCGTTGCGAAGGGTTACGCCACGGCATCGGATGAGGAACAGCCGTCAAACAATTCGAACAGTTCACGGCAGATCTGCCGCAGACGCTNGATCTGCTCCGGCTGGGGAAGATGCGGACCCGCTGGCTGCCATTCACCGACCGTGGCCAGCCGCCATCGCTCTCCGTCGTAGGTCATGCCACGCATGAGCACCCCGAGCAGACGACGCTGATCCTCGGCCGCACCAGCACTCAGGCGCAGCTGCATNAGCAGACTTCTGCACTGCAACCGTGGACTCCACCCCGGAAAGTGAAACGCCAGATCCAGCGTTTCCGGCTCGCTCCATTCACGGGTCAGTGCATCGTCTCGCCATGGTTTCAGGTTGGCCGTCGCTGCGGGGTAGTGACGACGAACCAAGGTGATCGCAGAGGCCAGCATCTGAGCCTGCTCAACACTTCGAACCGATTCCCCTGCGTTCACACCCCTGAACCAACCGATCCAATCCTGCAGGAACCTGCCACCGATCGCCGTTACGGTTGCGCCAGGCCCGTAATCCCATGACACGCCCGCTGCACATCGGATTGCTCGGGGCCATGCCCGAGGAGATCGGGTCCGACCTTGAGCATCTTCAGAACCTGGAGCAATCACGGTACGGCGATCTCACCGTGAGCCAAGGCCAATGGAGCACAGCCAAAGGGGATCCGGTGCTGATCAGCCTCGCCTGGAGCGGCTGGGGCAAGGTGAGTGCTGCCAGAGCCGCCACCAGGCTGCTGGCTTCAGCGNCATCCGAAGCTCCCATCGATCTGCTGCTGTTCACGGGTGTTGCCGGAGCCGCTGATGCAGAACTCCAGCAATGGGATGTCCTGCTGGCCAGTGCCGTGGTTCAGCACGACATGGATGCCAGGCCCCTCTGTCCACGCTTCTCGTTGCCGGCACTGCAACGGGACAGGCTGATTCCACANCCGCACTGGTTGANCTGGGCCGCTGCTGCGCTGGAACAAGCTCAGGCACGCGGCCACCTGACCGGCTTCGGCAAGCTGGATCAAGGCCTGATCGGCACGGGCGATCAGTTCATCGGAGAAGCGAGCNGGCTGGATGAACTGCGGAGCGCCTTGCCAGGCCTGAAAGCNGTCGAGATGGAAGGTGCCTCCATGGCCCAGGTCGCTGAACAGGANGGTGTGCCCTGGCTGGTTCTGCGTGTGATCTCCGACGGTGCCGATGAATCGGCCGCGCAGACCTTCAGCGACTTCGTTCAGGCCTACGACAAACGGGCCTGGCAGCTGATCGAAGCGCTTCTGNCCCAGGTGAACCTGGCGCCGCGGCCATGACCCGACCGCACCTGCTGCAACGCGTCAGCCGCTACGGATGTGTGGGGATCGCAGCAGCGGCCGTGCACGCGGGAACCCTGCTCGCTCTCGGCACGGTGCTGCCTCTGGAGCTGGCGAACCCCCTGGCCTTTCTGACCGCATCGATCGCGGGATACGCCGGCCACGCCCTGGTGACCTTCCGGGAGGAGACCGGTGGCAGAAGTTTTGCGCGCCGCTGGCTGGTGCTGCAATACGCGGTCAACCTCTGCATCAGTGCACTGCTGCCGTTGCTGCTGGAGAGCTGGGCACCGGCGACNTTGCGCACCGTGATCCTGGTGTTCACGCCAACGGTGCTGAATGTGCTGATCTGGAGCAGGGCGGCGCGCTTCAGTGCTCGCCGCCGCTCAACAGCCGGCACCCCACCCCTGATTCACGCGGATGATCTGGGCCTTGCGCCAGGCGTCGATTCCACCATCTTGTCTCTGGCCCGAAGCCGCCAGCTCAACGGAGCCAGCTTGCTCGTGGATGGCCCCTCAGCGGCGGCGGCCGCTGAGGGCTGGCGCGCCCTGGATCCCTCCCTGCCGCTCTGTCTGCATCTATGCCTGACGGAGGGGCCCGGCATCCCCGGATCTCCTGATCTACCTGCAGGATTCGGAACGCTGCTGGTGGCCTCCCTGCTGCCGTGGCAGCGCCGACGTTTGGTCAACCAACTGGACCAAAGCATCGAGCATCAGATCCAACGCTTTCGAGAGCTGACAGGTCTGGCGGAGATTCATCTGGATGGTCACCAGCACATCCATCTCGTGCCCCTGGTGCTGCAACGACTGCTGATCCTGGCCCCCAAGCACCGAATCACCTGGATCCGCACCACCTGCGAACCGCTGCCGACCGGTCTTCCGCTGCGCTGCTGGCGAGAGGCGATCGAGGCGGGCGGGCTGCTCAAGTGGCTGGTGCTGCAGGCTCTCAGCCAGTGGGCGAAGCCCCGATTGCGGAAGACAGGCATCCGAACCAACAGCCGGTTCGGCGGCGTGTTCTTCACCGGACGGATGGTGGGAGAGCCCTTGAGGGCAATTCACCGGGAGCTGAGCACCTGTGGCGAAGGACGCATCGAAACGCGCAGCCTGTTGCTCGCCCACCCGGCAGGTCCCGTCGGAACCGATGCACTCAACCGGCATGGTTTCCAGCAATCAGCGGTGTTCTTCGCGTCCAGCGATCGCCAGAAGGAATGGAGAGCTCTCGAAACGCTATGAATCGGAACCGCTTTGATGAACAGCGCGCACAAAATAGTGGGGCCGTTGTTTGACATCGATGTAAATACGACCGATGTATTCACCAAGCACCCCAATGCCAATCAGCTGAATGCCGCCGAGAAACAGAATCGCCACAATCAGCGAGGCATAACCAGGAAGATCAACCCCTTCAACCAAGGTGCGAAACACAATCAATGACGCATAGATGAAACTAACCAGTGAAATCACAATGCCGATCAAGCCCCATACCTTCAATGGCTTCACGCTGAAGGAAAAAATGCCATCCAAGGCATAACGCCAGAGCTTGAGTGAACTCCAGGAGGTGGTCCCGCCCGTTCGGGCCACCCGTTGATAACTGATCTCCGTGCTGCGGTATCCCGTCCAAGGCATCAGACCCTTCGAAAAACGCGTGGCTTCTCGCATCTGGGTGATTGCCGCCACCACAGGAGCACTCAAGAGGCGGAAATCACCAGCGCCCTCATGCAACTGAATCGAATCAACGAGCCGGTTGAACACCCGATAAAACCAGGAGGCCGTGGCCACTTTCATGCGCGACTCCTCATCCCGGTCATCACGAACGGCGGTGACCACCTCCGCTCCGTCCCGCCAGGCGGTCACCATCTCTGGGATGCGCTCAGGTGGATGCTGAAGATCGGAATCGATCAGGACTGCGGCGGAGCAGTGACCGTTGGCGTGGTCCAACCCAGCCAACATCGCTGCTTCCTTGCCGAAGTTCCTGGTGAGTTCGAGCAGCGTCACCGACGAACCGGGATGGGCCCGCTGCCAGCCGCGGATCTGAGCAACCGTTCGATCGCTGGATCCATCATCAACAAGCAGCAGACGATCCACCTCCGGCAAATCGAGAACCCGCTCGATGAATTGGAGGATCACGGACTCCTCGTTGAAGCAGGCCGCAACCACCCAAAGCGCATCGCCGGCCATGCAATCCTCTACGTCACCGCAACCGTAAGGCTGCATCTCCAGTCATAGGCTCCAGGAACTGACGCCCGATCGACCGCCATGGCCCAGTTCGAGAAGCTCACTGCTCCAACCGAAGGCACCCCGATCCGCTTCGAGAACGGTCAACCCGTGGTGTCAGACAACCCGATCATCCCCTTCATCCGAGGCGATGGAACCGGTGTGGACATCTGGCCGGCAACACAGAAAGTGCTCGATGCAGCGGTGGCCAAGGCTTACGACGGCAACAAAAAAATTGAGTGGTTCAAGGTCTACGCAGGCGATGAGGCCTGTGACCTGTACGGCACTTACCAATATCTGCCGCAGGACACGCTGACGGCGATTGAGGAGTATGGCGTCGCGATCAAGGGTCCTCTCACGACACCGATCGGAGGCGGCATCCGATCACTAAATGTGGCCCTGAGGCAGATCTTTGACTTGTACTCCTGCGTGCGTCCCTGCCGCTACTACGCCGGCACCCCGAGTCCCCACAAGCGTCCCCAGGACCTTGATGTGGTGGTTTATCGGGAAAACACCGAAGACATCTACATCGGAATTGAATGGGCCGCTGGCGACAGCGTGGGGCAAGACCTGCTGCGTTATCTGAATGAAACGGTGATCCCAGCAAGCCCAGGCCTGGGCAACAAAACCATCCGCGAAGGGTCGGGTTTAGGCATCAAACCGGTGAGCAAAGAGGGCAGCCAACGCCACATCCGCAGGGCGATCCAACACGCGCTTCGCCTGGAGGGGAGCAAGCGCCACGTCACCTTGGTGCACAAGGGAAACATCATGAAGTACACGGAGGGTGCCTTCCGTGACTGGGGGTATGAGCTGGCCACCAGTGAATTCCGGGACGTCTGCGTGACGGAGCGGGAAAGCTGGATCCTCGACAACCTCGCCAGAAACCATTCCCTGAGCATTCAGGACAATGCCCGGCTGATCGAACCCGGTTACGACAGCCTCACGCCGGAAAAGAAGGAGGCGGTTGATTCAGAGGTGCGCGCTGTTCTCAGCAGCATCGGCGAAAGCCACGGTTACGGGAAATGGAAAAGCATGGTGTTGGTGGATGACCGCATCGCCGACAGCATCTTTCAGCAGATTCAGACCCGTCCCCAGGAATATTCCGTGCTGGCGACGCTGAACCTCAACGGCGATTACATCTCCGATGCCGCTGCCGCCGTGGTGGGAGGCCTTGGCATGGCTCCAGGTGCCAACATTGGTGACAAGGCGGCCATTTTCGAAGCCACCCATGGCACGGCTCCAAAGCATGCCGGATTGGATCGAATCAATCCCGGGTCGGTGATTCTCAGCGGCGTGATGATGCTGGAATTTATGGGATGGCAGGAGGCGGCCGAACTGATCACCAAAGGACTGAGTGCTGCTATCGAAGATCAGCAGGTCACTTACGACTTGGCACGCCTGATGGAACCACCGGTTGATCCCGTCAGCTGCAGCGGTTTCGCTGAAGCAATCATCCAGCGCTTCTAAATCATTGATCAACGCAATGAAACCGACACTATGGATTCACATTGGCACCCATAAAACAGGCACCACCTCCATCGAGGCGTTTCTCAAAACCAACCGAACANCACTAGCTGACCAGGGAATTGGATTGCTTACCTTCCCACGTGATGCACGGCGCGCGCTTCGCGAACATGCCGAAGGACACGAGGCAGCCGCCACAAATTTAGCCAATACGCTAGAGCACCTAATCACCAAACAATCGCGAGCTTGCGCAAACCAACCAAATACATACATCCTTAGCTGGGAGGGATTTTGCGGCAACGCAAGTAAAGGCTACAGCGACGCTCACCTTATGGCTAACGCCCTAAATGTAGCGTCTAAATATTCCAACCTCAACCCATATATCATTTTATATATTCGCCCACAGGAAGAGTTTATCAGTTCATATTACTCTCAAACCGTCAAAGACGGCAAAACAAAATCAATTCAAGAATTTCTGCATGACCTTCCCAGCGCCAGCTTCAACTGGCTCAGGCTAACTGAAACATTTGAACGTCAATTTGGAACTGACCAAGTAGTCGTCGAGCGGTATTGCAGGGAATTATTTCCAGGAAAAAATGAAATTCTAAAAGACTTTTGCGCACATCTATCCATCGACACGAGAAGCCTGACATTCCCCTCAAGCTCAATTAATTCTGCGAAAAACGCTGGGTGGTCAAAACCGATGATAGAGATCGCAAGGATACTTAACGCGCAAGTCAGCAAGAACGAGCAGCAAACGATGAAGGAAATTTTCAACGAATTAACTCCTCAAATAGCAAAAAAAGATTATGCTTACTTTGACGCA